>CAYZMU010000011.1:0-18412 GCA_964479595.1 uncultured Ruminococcus sp.
TCCGCGGCAGATGTTGTGGTTGTCGTGGTTATAGTTGTAGTCGTCGTTGTGGTCGTGGAGCCGCTGCCTGAAGTGGTGGTCTCGGTGGCGGGCGGCGTGGTGTCGACCGTGGTGCCGTCAGGCTCAATGCCGCCAATCAGCGTGCCGTCCTCGTACACGCAGATGTAATCGGTGCGGACCTCGTTGCCCGTGCCGAAGAACGCGTCGTCCTCTTCGAACATGGCCAGGTCGCGGTAACTCGGGTCGTTGGTCGGATCCCATGTGTCGCCGTAGTAGAAACCGACCTTGAACTGGAGTTTCTTGCCGCAGTTTACGAAATTGTAATCGCCCCAGCTCAGCTCCACATAAGCGTACTTCGGGTCCTTTTCCCATTTCTGCGGCGCGCTGATGACACAGGCATTCGGCGGCGCTTCCGCTGAGACCTGGTCGTAGAGAATCGAGGCCTCCACCTTGCTGAAATCGGCAATCTCCGAGGTGTCGATGTAGTAGCGGACCGTCATGTTCTGCGGCGGTTTCGATTCCGTGGACTTGACCATCAGCGAGACCTTCGTCACGCCCGCTCCGTCCGCGTTGAGGTCGTCGATGCCGCAAGCCTCCACCCATGTGCCTTTGGATCCGCCGGAATCGTCGCCGCCGGACGACGAACCTCTGCCGCCGTCATCCTCAGGCGGGAAATCGGGAGTGACAGCCTGTTCGTAGTCATCCTGATACCTCAGGTAAAGCCCCGCTGCCGCGCCGGGACAGGCGGCGTTATAATCAATCGTAACCTCGTTGTAAATATAATCCGCTGTCAAGTCCTTGTGCGCGTCTGAGGAATCCGGACCACCGCAGAGCGCGCCGAAAAGCACATAGAGCTGCTGGTCGGTGTCCTCGCACTTGGTAAGCCCGGAGGCGGCGCGGTGGTGCGGATACGCGGCGGAATTCTCGTCAAACCCCACGAGGAAGCTGCGCGGTCCGTGCGAGCCGTCGTCCTTTTCCAGATAGGTGATGTCATTGTTGCCCAGAATGTATTCCATCTGTCCCTTCGCCCAATCGGAGAAGAGGAAGCGCTCGCTGTCCGTGCCGTTTTCAAGATACGTGTAGGCGTCATAGATTTCCGTGTCCGCATGGTACTTGTCGTAAACCAGCGCGCAGAACTGCGCGGCGGTGTTGTAGCGGCAGGAGCCCCATGTATTGAGCCAGAAATAGCCCTGCGGCGTGATTTGACCGACTTTGCCGTCCATATACGCGTGGATGGCCGAGGCGGCACCCGCCCAGAACTCAACCTTTTCGTACTTGGTCTTGTTCTGGATCTTGAGAAATTCCACCGCCAGATCGCTCAGTCCGTTCGGGTTTTCATCCTCGGTAAAAGTTGTGTCGCTCTTGTAGGTATCCGAGATAACCCCTAAAAGGATGTCCACGCCGTTCCACATATCGTTCCAGCAGTAGACATAGGAGGGCGCCGCGTAGTAGTCGACCAGCGGGAGCGCCTTGTCCAGATAGGCCTTGTCCTGCGTAATCAGATAGAGCCAGCAGGCGGCGAAGCAGTAGTCATCCTCCCATTTTGAAGATCCGTAGTACCCTTTCGGACCCTGCTCGGTGTCGGCAATCGCCTTGTCGTTGGTGTCGGCGAACGCGAAAAGCGCCTTGGCGTAATCCAGACATTGCTCCGCGTACTCCGGGTCGCTGTCCTTGAAATTGAGGTAGTTAATCGCAAGACACGCGGCGGTGTTCGTGACATTGCAGGTGGTCGGATTGTCAGGCGTGGCGAACCACGCGGGACGCGCCATTGTGTCATTTTGCGGCAGCTGCCAGTAGGCGTGGTCAATGTCGCCGTCCCCGACCTGATAGCAGAAGGCGACCACATTGCCGTTCGCGTCACGGAAGGTGCAGCGCATAAAATAATCGCAGAAATAGCGCAGAATGGTCTCTATGTGTTCTGTCTGCCCCGTCTCCTCATAGGCGTCGGGAAATTCATAGTAGCCCCACGAGAGCGTCGTGCCCGCGTACGCCTCCGGCAGACCGAATTTCACGTGGTCTCCCGCGTCATGGAAGCCTCCCGAAACGTCGCAGGTGCCCTCTTCCGTGCCGGTGTTGAGAATGTCGTAATTCTGCTCGATGAACTCCGCGGAGAGATTTGTGCCGACAGAATCGGCGTCCATGGGCTGCAGCGGCACGGCGGCGTCATACGTATGACAATCCGCGCGCCACGCAAAACCGCTGTTTTCGTCGACCTGAGGCCCGCACATATTTCCGTCATAGAAATAGAGCGAATACTGCAGCGCCTTCGCGAAGTTGTCGTAGTCCCCGGCGGGATCCGTGACCAGTGCCCGCGCGTCACGCGGCAGAGACGCCGTCACGGCAAGACAGCCCACCGCCGCCGCCGCTGTCGCGGCAAGCATTTTGCGCAGATGAACCCCACGCATAAGAAAACCCCCTTTTCGTTTCATAAAGGTCCGTAGCCCTTTGGTTCAGTATAGCACACTTTCGGCAAAAATACAAGAGCGCTAAACAGGATTCGGGCGGATTAGAAATCTTCGGAATCCCGCCGCTCGTTCTCCTTTGCCTCAATCATTTCCTCGTAGCCCTCAAGCGCCGAAAAAGCGGAGAACCGCGCCGCGCGCTCGCGCACAGGCATACGTCCGTGCTTCAGAGACCGCCAGCGAGGCAGATGGATGATGTCCGCGTAGACCTGCCGCGCGTCCGGCTCATTTTCCTGAATGCCCAGCGTCATAGCTGTCCTCCCCCGCCCTGTGTCCGCCGATTTGCCCGCCGCGTTCTATCGCGGTGCCGCCGCGCATAAGATTCATGCCCTTTAAAACCACATTCCTGCCGTATTTTTCCCGCAGCGCCATCTCCGCCCCGCGAAGCCGCCGCTCCTTTTCTTCCCGCTTCCCCGGCGCGGGCTGTGTCTGCCGGGATTCGCCGCTGTCCCCGAACAAACCGAGCTGCACAGGGGCAGGGGTCTCGTCCTCCGGCGCGACATCGCACGCGCAGACATTCACGCGGCGTATCAGCAGGTCGCGGTCAATGATTCGGTCATAAAGCCGCGTCATGGCGTCCACAATATGCCGCGGCGAGGAAGTGGCGCGGCTGAGATTGCCCGTGCCGTGCGCGTGTTTCGGTATCATTCTGCCATAGTGGTCTCTCGTCAGCTCCCCGGTATAAATCCGCCCGGTTGAAACCACGCGGTAGACGCCGGTTTTTGCGTTTTTCGCGCCCGCCATGGGCTCGACAGACGCGCGGTCATAGCCCACGGTCAGCGTCAGCTTTTTGGTTACAAGCCTTTTCCCGGTAAGCTCCAGCGCAAGCTGTTCCGCCATCTCCCGTACAATGAGCGCTCCCAGTTCCGCCGTGTAGGGCTCCTTGAGCACCTGACCCGAGGAAATCGAGCTGCCACGCGGGCGATAGGCCTTGATATCGGCGATTTGAACGGGCTCCCAGCCCCACGCGTGGTCGATAAGCAGTTCCGCGTTGACTCCGAGCGCGTCATACAGCACATCCTCGTTCCGGACACTGAGCCTGGCCACGTCGCCCATGGTCTCGCAGCCGAGCGCCGCCAGACGCTTCGCGAGGCCTCCGCCGACGCTCCAGAAGTCCGTAATCGGCTTATGGCACCACAGCAGTTCGCGGTAGCTCTGCTCGTCCAGACTCGCGACACGCACACCGTCCTTCCCCGCCGGCACGTGCTTTGCCACAATGTCCATCGCGACCTTCGCGAGATACAGATTCGTCCCGATACCCGCCGTCGCGGTGATGCCGGTCTCGTGCAGCACTTCCCGGACCATGGTCATCACAAGCTCGTAGGCGGTCATATGGTATGTAGTTAAATAATTCGTCAAATCGAGGAAACACTCATCCACGGAATAGACGTGGATATCCTCCGCCGAAATATAGCGCATATAAATGGAGAAGATTTCGGTGCTGATTTCCTCATAAAGGCGCATACGCGGCGGCGCGACCAGAAAGCCTATCTCCAGCGCCGGGTCGTTTTCGAGCGCCTGCGCGTCAAAAGAAACCGAGGCAAACCGGCTGCCGCCGTGCTCGTCTTTCGGCAGGACGCCCAGAGCGAGCGCACTTGAGAAACGCGCCTCGTTGAGCTTTTCCACGGCCCTGACGACCTCATAAAGTCTGGGGCGCCCGGAAATGCCGTACGCCTTGAGCGAAGGCGTGACGGCGAGACAAATCGTCTTATCCGTACGGGTCTCGTCCGCCACGACAAGGTTGGTCGTCAGCGGGTCAAGCCCTCTGTCGGCGCACTCCGCGGAGGCATAGAACGACTTTAAGTCGATTGCCGCGTAGATTTTTTCCACTGCCCGTCACCCGTTTCAAGCTTCAGACTCTCCACATACCACCTGCCGACTCTGCAGGTCTGGCAGCGGTCCGCCTTTTCAAAGAACAGGTACCTTTCCTGCCCGCGCACGACAACGGTATAGCGGTCTGTGCCGGCACGCGCGCCGCCTTCGGGGCGAAAATCCCGCACGGCTTCGATGCGAAATTCCCGTCCGTCCGCCCAGATGATTTTCCTCGGCTGCATATATCCCGTCGTGTCAAAATCCGAGGTGACTTTCACATAAACGCGCTCCATTGTAACGGTTTTCATTACGACTCCCCCGTCCGAACATTCTTCACCGCGTGACGCGGCTCCTTATACAATCATGATAGCACAAATGTTCAGACTTGTCAAGGGAGTTATCCGGGAAAGCCGTCAGATGCGCAGTTTTTTGCACTCCCGATTTATGGCTCTGTGGTCGGAACGTCCAGCAGCACCCATCTGCCGTTGATTTTATAAATTCGGGCATATTCAGTCCGGGCGTACTCCGCGCCATCGCTGCGGTATGACACCGCGAGCGTCACGCGCAGACCTTTGGAAATCTCCGTCTCCTGCCCGTACTGCTTGGCGATTCCCGAGGCGAGACGTTCCAGGTAGCTCTCCTCCACCTCGGTTTTCTCCGCGAGGGAGATTCGGACGGAATAGTCAGTGCCATAGGACAGTTTGGTATTGGCGGCCGCCGCCACACAGGTATCATAAATACTCACATCCGTATTTTGGCTCGAATCCACAAGCCACGCGGGGAATGCCTCGCACATGACGGCCGCGTCCTGACGGCGCAAACCCTTGAAATACCGCCGCACGGGCTTCAGGAAAGGATTGCGCAGCAAAAGCCACACCAAAACCGCGGCCAGCGCAATACCGCAGCCAATCAGCAGCCAAGCCGCCCGCCGCGCACCGGAAGGCGGAGCCTGCGCGGGATCGAAGGATTTGGGCTCGAAAATCCCGCTTTGGGGCTGCTCCGGCTGGCTCTCGACCCGCTGTCCCTTCGCTTTCTCACGAGGCATCCTGTGCTCCCCCCTCGCTCAGCGCCGCGACAATCCCGTCCAGCTCCGTTTTCGCCACATCCTGCGCCTCCTGCATTTCCTCCAGCGACGCCATATTGTCCAGCGCAACACGCAGCGCCATGTACGTTCCCTCACTCAGCGGCTCGGAAAGCCCCGCCTGTTCGGCAAAATCCGTTTTGTCGAGTCGCAGGCGGAAACCGTCCACAAACTCACAATCCGGATAGAGCGCTTCCAAATCCACAAACATCTCTTTCGGGGTTAAATACGCCTCGGCGGGCTCGTCTGTGATGACCAGCATACACATCGCGGACTGAAACTCCATCAGAAGCTGCGACTGATACGCCACCGGACCGTTCCCAGTCTTTTCCATATTCTTTTCGGACACGGGTATGATAACGGACTGAATCAGCTGTTCGCCGTTTTCATTGACATCCGGACAGAACTGCTCCGCCCACGTAATAATCTTTTCAGCTTCCACCGTGAGCACAGTCTGGTCGGAAAGCGTCATAATGCCCATATCCGGTCTCGGCGCCGTCACAGCGTCATAAATCAGGAAACCCGCGACCCCGACGATAAAAACCGCGATAACAAGCCACCACCGCGCGTGGTAGAACCAGTTCCCGACTTTCTGGCGGAAGGTGTAGTGCTTGGTCTCATCCTTCGGGGCAAAATATTCGTCGTCCTCCGAGCGCACGCCCTGCTTGAGCTGAATCAGCGCGATTTTGCCCTCCTCAAGGGTCTTGGCGTATTCCTCCCGCTCCTGCTCGAGCGCCTCGTCGGCACGCTCCTGCGCCTGCGCCTTTCTGCGCCATTCCTCGCGCTCCGCCTGCCGCCTTCGCTCATACGGCGTCAGTTCCTCCTCTGAGCCTTCAGGCGTCTCGCCGTCGGGCGCCTCTTGGGGGGACTGTTTTTCCTCGTTTTCTTCGCTGCCGAGTTCCTCGCTATCCCGCATCACTCGTCCATTTCCTTTCCGGGGCGTGACTCAGTCAATATAGCCCTGAAGTTTCTTGCTGCGGCTGTAGTGCTTGAGCTTGCGCAGCGCTTTCGCCTCAATCTGCCGGATGCGCTCTCTGGTCACGCCGAGCGCTTTCCCGACGTCCTCGAGCGTCTGCTGCCGCCCGTTGTCGAGCCCGTAGCGCATTCTCATCACCGTCGCCTCGCGGTCGGTCAGCGTGGAAAGCACCTCGTTGAGCTGTTCCTTGAGCATCGCGTTGGAAGCCGCCTCGTCCGGGGAGGGCGCCTGATCGTCGGGGATAAAATCGCCCAGATGGCTGTCCTCCTCCTCGCCCACGGGCGTCTCCAGAGAAACGGGGTCCTGCGCGATGCGCATGATCTCCAGAACCTTGTCGGTCGGAAGGGAGAGGCGCTCCGCGATGGCCTCAGGGCTCGCCTCCTGCCCTGTCTCATGGAGAATCTGGCTGGAGATCTTCTTCACTTTGGTAATACTTTCAACCATATGCACGGGAATACGGATGGTGCGCGCCTGATCCGCCAGCGCGCGCGTAATCGCCTGCCGAATCCACCATGTCGCGTACGTGGAAAACTTAAATCCCTTGGTATAATCAAATTTATCGACAGCCTTCAGAAGCCCCATATTGCCTTCCTGAATCAGATCCAGAAACTGCATTCCGCGCCCCACGTATTTCTTGGTGATACTCACCACGAGGCGCAGATTCGCCTCTGTGAGACGCTGGCGCGCCTCCTCGTCATGCGGGTTTGCCGCGAGCCGCTTGGCAAGCTCCTTTTCCTCCTCAGATGTGAGCAGCGGAACCCGCCCTATCTCCTTGAGATAAATTTTCACAGAGTCATCGCTGGAAATCTCGTCATTCGCCAGTGCCGCGACGGTGGGATCATCGGGGTCATCGTCAATCATCTCAATCTGCAGCGCCGAGCAGCGTTCCATGATGCGCTCAGGGTCCACATCAAGGCGGTCGGAAATATCCTGAATCTCCGTGATATTCACTCTGCCGGCGGTCTTGGCGCGTTCCAAAAGTTGATCGAGTCTCTTTTCTTCCTCAGCCATTTTGATTCCTCCGTTTCCGTGGGCGGCGCGAAACCGCGCGTCGGGTTTCGCTTCTCAGTTGCGTTTCTCTCTTGCCTTCTGCTCAAAGCTTTTCGCGAATTCCTCATCGTCCAGACTGCCGTAGTCCTGTGTTTGCTGTCCCAGCCGCAGCAGTTTCTCCACGCAGTCAAGCGCGACCTGCTCGCTGATCTCCACTTTCTCGTAGCGCATGACGAGTTCGTGCAGATACGACATTTCCTCCGGCGAGAACGCCTCCCCGCAGAGCGAAAGCGAACACGCGGCGCCCCCACTCGCCTTCTCACAGAGAAAGGCGTAGACTCTGCGGTGAAACTCCGTCACGAACTGCTCCGGGGCGATCTTTTCCCGTATTTTTCCAAGCGCCTCGGGACGCCGGAACAGATAGCAGAGAATCTGCTCCTCCGCGCGCGCGGCGCCATGATTTGCCGCCGCCTGCGGATTGACGGGGTTTGGCCGAAACGGCGCGGCGGTGACATCTTTTCTTTCGCGCCATTGCGACTGTTTGCCCTTCTTCCCGAGCTGCTGGCTGACCGCGGCCGCAAGCGCCTCTCTGGAGACGCCGTATTCCCGCGTAATTTTCGGGTAGTAGAGCTCGCGCTCCAAATCGCTGTCCATCTCCGCCAGAACCGAAACCGACCGCCGCAGCGCGTCCGCGGCGCCGCCTTCCTGCGTCAAGTCCGCCTGCTCCTTGCAGTTGTCCAGCAGAAAACTCACCGCGTCGCGCGATTCGTTGAGCAGCAGCCGGAAGCGGTCGCTGCCGTATTTTTTCAGGAACTCATCCGGGTCTTTCGCGCCCTCCATTTTCAGCACACGCGCTTTCAGCCCCGCCTGCCGCAGCAGGTTGACCGCCCGCACCGTCGCTTTCTGCCCGGCCTCGTCGCTGTCATAGGAGAGAATGACCTCCTCCGCGCTCTGACGAATCAGACGGCACTGCGCGGGCGTGAGCGACGTGCCGAGGGAGGCGACGACGTTTTCAAAGCCGCCTTGATGGACCGCGATGACATCCATATAGCCCTCCGCCAGAATCATCTGCTTGGAGCGGGACTTTCTGGCGAAATTGAGCGAAAACAGGGTGTTGCCTTTCTGAAAGACCGGCGTGTCGGAGGAATTGAGATACTTCGGAACGCCGTCCTTTTCCAAGGTGCGCCCCCCAAAGGCAATGACACTCCCGCGCACGTCTATAATGGGGAAGATGACGCGCCCGCGAAAGCGTTCGTAAAGCCTGCCGTCGCTGCCCCGTCCGCAGAGATTTGAGACGTACAGCTCGTCCTCCGTAAAGCCCTGCGCGCGCATCGCCGCCACCAGCCCCCCCGAACCTCCGCTCGAATAGCCCAGGCCGTATTTCGCGACAATCTGCGGGGAGAGTCCGCGGTTTTTGAGGTACGCTATGCCGCGCTTGTCGCTTCCGCGCAGTTCGGCGGCGTAGTAGCGCGCGGCGGCGAGATTGAGCTGCAGCAGTCTTTCGCGCTGTTTCGCGGCTTTCGCGTCAAAATCGCCCTCGCGGGGCGGGACGGTCATGCCCGCGCGCTTTGCCAGAATGGCGACCGCGTCCATGAACCCGATATTTTCAATCAGCCGGACAAAGTTTACCACATCGCCGCCCGCGTGGCAGCCGTAGCAGTAAAAATGGGGGTCTTCGCCCTTGGTGTAAACATGACAGGACGGGGTCTTTTCGGAATGGAACGGGCACAGGCAGATATAATCCGAACCGGAGCGCGTGAGCGGGACATATTCCCGCATGACGTCCTCAATGGGATTGGCGAACTTCAGCTGCTCCAGAAACCGCTCAAAATCGTTCCCGTACGTTCCCGCCACAAAACCGCCCCCTTGTCAAATGCTCCCTCAGCGCGCGCCCCATGAGCGCGGCACGAAAAGCCGCTGATACTCCGCGATGGCGTAGTCGTCACTCATGCCCGCGATATAATCGCAGACCGCGCGGTCGATTGAGAATCTCGCGGCGATGCGCCTGTATTCCTCCGGCAGACTGAGCGGGTGCTCCGCGAAGTACTGGTAGAGCCGGATAAGAAGATCCTGCGCCTTGGAATCCTCCGCTTTCGCGGCGGAATTGGTATAAACATTTTCAAAAAGAAACGCGAGCAGCGCGTCATGCGCCTGACGAATCTCCGGCGTCATATCCATGCTCTCCGCGCCGTGTTCGATCACCGAGCCTATCATAGTGGTAATGCGCGCGCTTTTGCTGCTGCCAAGCACGTCCGTGCAGGCTTTGGGCAGGTCGCTCTCGCGCAGAATGCCAGCCCGGATGGCGTCGTCGATATCGTGGTTGATGTAGGCGATTTTGTCCGCGAGACGCACCAGATTTCCCTCGCGCGTCGCCGCGATACGGTTCGTATGGCAGGCGATGCCGTTGAGGACCTGCCAAGTGAGGTTGAGCCCTCTGCCGTCCTTCTCAATATAATGCACAACCCGCACGCTTTGAATATAATGCTTGTAACCGTACGGACAGACCTTGTCGAGCGCCGCCTCTCCCGCGTGCCCGAACGCGGAGTGCCCCAGATCGTGCCCCAGCGCGATGGCCTCGGTCAGATCCTCATTCAGGCGCAGCGCCCTCGCCATGGTTCTCGCAATCTGCGCGACCTCCAGCGTGTGTGTGAGGCGCGTGCGGTAGTGGTCCCCCACAGGCGAAAGAAAAACCTGTGTCTTGTGTTTTAAGCGCCGGAAGCTCGCCGCGTGCAGAATGCGGTCTCTGTCGCGCTGAAACTCCGTGCGGTACGGACAGGGTTCCTCGGGTCTCGCGCGCCTTGCTTCCTTGGCGTGGCAGGCGAGAGGACTTTGCGTCATTTCCTCAAAAGCCTCTGTTTGCTCGCGAACAGTCAAAGTCCTCCCCTCCCCCGAATGATTAAGAGAACAGACCTATCAGCGCGTTTAAGCCGCCGTAGGAAACCAGACACATGATGACAGTCGCCAGAATCAGCCCGAGCAGAATCGCGGGAACGGCCTTTTTCAGCGGAATATGCAGCAGCGCCGCAATCAGCGAGCCCGTCCACGCGCCTGTCCCCGGAAGCGGAATGCCCACAAAGAGCACCAGCCCCCAAAATTCGTATTTTCGTATTTTCTGCGATTTCTCGCCCAGCGCCCGCGCCTCCAGCCAGAGCGCCATCCTGCGCATCCAACCGATCTTGCAGCCCTTCATCCAGTCAAGAATCTTCGTGATGAAGAGCAGGATAAAGGGAATAGGCACCAAGTTGCCGAGAATGCAGACGCCCACGGCGGTCCACATGGGAACATTCAGCAGCGTGGCGGCGATAAGCCCCCCGCGCAGTTCCAGAATGGGAATCATGGAGATGATGAAAATCACCAGCAGCGGGGGCAGACCGCCCATCATTTGAGTAAGTTTTTCGGCAAGTTTCTCCGTCCCGCCGGCGGCAAGCACCGGCAGGAGCAGCGTAATCGGCATTTCAGACGTTCCTTTCTTTTCGCTTCTCTCTTTCTCGCGTGATGTCTCTGACCGCGCCGCGCAAAGCACGCGGCGGCACACTCTAATCCAATCTATATTATGCCACAAACGCGGCGGTTTGTCAAGCCTTTTGCCGGATTTCGCTGTTTTGCACAATTTTTCCCCGCAAAAGCGACTCTCTATGGATGAAAGCCGGGATTTCCCGCCGTTTTGCGTGAAAAACCGCCTTCTGCCATGGCAATTGAGTCAAAATCTTAATCTATACGGCTTGACAAATTGCGCGAAAGGGTGTAAGATAGGAGTGCGCACCCCGCGGGCGCGCTCTGACCTTCCGTCTGCAAGGGAAAGGATTCGATATGGGTTTGGCTGTCTCGGAACTGTGCAAAAGCTACGGTGAAAAGACCGTTGTGGATCATTTAAGTTTTGAAATCAAAGAGCCGGGGGTTTACGCGCTGCTCGGGACAAACGGCGCGGGAAAAACCACGTCTATCCGCATGATACTCGGGATGCTTTCCAGCGACGGCGGAAGCGTCACGTGGAACGGCCGCCCCCTGACGCGCGAGAGCTGCAACGTGGGCTATCTCGCCGAGGAACGCGGACTGTACCCCAAGAACACCGTCGCGGACCAGTTGCTCTACTTTGCCGCGCTGCGCGGGCTTTCCAAGGCGCAGGCGAAGGAGCGCGTCACCTACTGGGCGCGGCGTCTGGAAGCGGAGGAATATCTGTCGGGGAAAGGGAAGAAAGCGCGGAAGGCGGACGAACTTTCCAAGGGCAACCAGCAGAAGATACAATTCATCGCGGCACTCCTGAGCGACCCGGATTTACTCGTTCTTGACGAGCCTTTCTCCGGGCTCGACCCCGTCAACACCGACCTTTTCAAGAGCGTGGTGCGCGAGGAGATTGAAAAGGGCAAATATCTCATCATGTCGAGCCACCAGATGGCGACGATTGAGGAATTCTGCACCGACCTGACCATTCTCAGCGCCGGCAAAAGCGTGCTGCAGGGCAATCTCGCCCAAATCAAGAAAAGCAGGGGCAGAACCCGCCTCTTCCTCAAGGCGGACACGGAACTGAAGCCTTTTCTGGAGGAAGCCGGCGTCAGGATTCTCTCCTCGGTCGGGTTCTCGTACCGCTGCGAGGTGACGGGACAGACACAGGCGGACGAACTGCTCAGGCGCCTGGTGGCGCGGGATGTTCCGCTGGTCTCCTTTGACCTGCGCGAGCCCAGTCTGCACGAAATCTTTGTGGAAACGGTGGGGGACGCGCATGAAGACTAGGTATGCCGCCCAGGTGCGGACCGTTTTCCGCTATACCATGGCACAGCACTACAAGACGCGCTCCGTACGAATCTTTTTGGTCGTGATGGCGCTGATTTCTTTACTGGTTTTTCCGCTCCTGAAGCTGATTTTCGGGGAGAGCCCCCCTTCCGAGATCTCCCCTGTCCGCACCCTCTACATCCGAAACGAGCAAAACATCGCGCTTGACACAGACGCCGTCAAAGCGGACAGGCGCTTTGAGGCGCTCGAAATCCGGGAGACGGACCTGAGCGACGCGGATGTGCAAACGCGGCTGGCACAGGAAAAAGACGCCGCGGCGGCGGTACTGAGCGTTTCAAAGGAGACTTCCTCGTATCAGATCACGGGGCTTTTCGGGGCGGAAAGCGACTACACGCGGCAGGATCTGGAAACGCTCTGCGGCGCGCTGGAGGAGGCGCTGCGCGACACGCTGCTGCGCGCGCACGGTGTCACGGCACAGCAGATGGAGACCCTGAGCGCGCCGGTGCGCACGGACGTCTCCCGCCTCGGCGGCTCGGAAAACAGCGCGAACACGAACACACACACGGCGGTCAGCATGGTTTACAGCGCGGCGGTTTTGCTGCTCTGCTCGGTCGCCATGAGCTACATCTTCCAAAGCTGCATGGAGGAGAAGGCGTCCAAGCTTGTGGAAACGCTGCTGTGCGGGGCGGACCCCAAGGCGCTGCTCACGGGCAAAATCCTCGCTGTCACCTGCTTTGTGTTCGCGGGCACGGGGCTTTTCGCACTCGGCCTCGTGCTCTCCTATTTGCTGTCTCTGGCGATTCCTGGGGATTTGAGCTTTCTGCGCGAGGCGGCGGAAAACGCGCTGGGCGGCTCCTCGCTAGATCCGCTTCTGCGGGCGCGGAATATTCCGCTCTGCATCCTGTCTCTCCTGCTCGCCTATTTCCTCATCGCGTTTCTCAGCGCTATCGCCGGGGCATGCTGTTCCAAGCCTGAGGACACCCAGCAGGCGAGCGTGATTGTGGTCGTTCTGCTCCTCGCGGGCTACACGGCGGGCTTTTTCATCCCCATGGCGGACAGCGCGGCGGCAAATATCTTCTGCTCGCTCTTCCCCGCGACTTCCGTTTTCACGGCTCTGCCCAGCTACATCTGCGGCAAAATCGGCACGGGGATCTTCGCGCTCGGGCTCGCGCTGCAGTTTGTGTCCATCCTGCTGCTTGCGTGGCTCGCGGGAACGGTCTATCATATGATGATTCTGTACCGCGGTACCGTCCCGAGCCCCCGCAGACTCCTGAGAATGCTGCGTGAGCGGTGCGCCGGCGCGAAAGGGGGCAAAGCGGCATGAGACGAAACCAGACCGCGAAAGTCTTTGCCTTCACGTTTCGCCAGATGTGCGGCACGAAGAGCTGGCTGCTCTCCACCATCATCGTGAGCGCGGCGCTGCTGATTGGCATCCCGGTGCTTTTTGTCGTCTCCATACGGAGCCTCGCGCCCAAGGAAAGTGAATCCGCGCAGCTGCGAACCGTTCTCCTCTGCGACGAAACGCCCGGGCAAACGGACACCCCGGTTTCGACGGCATCCGGGCGCTACGCGGAAATCACGTATGAGCGCTTTGAGAATCTGAACGGCGCGGTTTCGGCACTGGCGGACTATGACCCGGACAAGACGCTCATTTTGCGCGTCACACGTGACGGGGACGCCTATCTGCTCACCGCGCTGCTGCCGGAGCGTTCCGAGCTTTCCAGACTGGACGCGAGCATTTTCGCGGATTCGTTCGCGCGGGACATTTTCCCCGCCATGCTCGCGCGAAAGGCTCAGCTCTCAGAGGAAACCGCCGCGCTGCTCACCGCGCCCATTGAGACACAGACGCGGCTGCTGGAGCCCGACACGGAATCTAGCGGCGAACCATCCGCGGGGGAAAATGCCGCGGAAACGCTGCTGCCCTATCTGATGCTCCTGTTCCTGTACACGACGGTTGTTTTTTACGGGCAGAGCATGGCAAACAGCGTGCTGCTTGAGAAGAACAGCAAACTGATGGAGACCATGCTCACGGCGGTGACGCCCTTCCCGCTCATCGGCGGAAAGCTCCTCGCCTGCGCCGCCTCCGCCGTGCTGCAGATCCTTATCTGGATTGCGGGCGCGGGTATGGGGTGCGTGTTCGGGGCGCTGATAGGCGTCGCGGTCATGCCCGCGGGTGTGATGGATACGGCGGATGCTTCACAGATAGCAGACACGGTCATGCGGAGCGGAACGCACATCTCGCTTCCGGGCGTTTTCCTCGCTCTTCTCGTGACGGTGCTGGGGCTGCTGCTCTATCTGGCGCTCGCGGCGGTCTGCGGGGCACTCGCCTCCAAGACGGAGGATCTGGGCAAGACGAATCTTACCTTCCTCATCGTTCTGATAGCCAGTCTGCTGCTCACGCTCTCGCCCCATTCCGAAGGGCTGATTTCCGACGCGCTGTGGCTGGAACTTTTCCCGTTCACCTCCGTGCTGGTGCTCCCGGGGAGGCTGATTCTGGGGAAGGTGTCCGGCGGGGTCACCGCGCTCGCCCTGCTCTTTCTGGCGCTTGGCGCGGCGCTTCTGACAGGCGCCGCCGCGCTGATTTACCGCCTGCTCGCGCTCTATCGCGGGAATCCGCCCTCGCTCTCCGCGCTCTGCAAAATGCTGCGGGGGGAACGCAAAAAGGACGTCTGAAATTGTCACAAGCTTTTCACTTGACATTTGCTGAGAAACGCGGTATAATATCCTCAAGGAATGTTTTCCGCCAGATGTCATCTTCGCCTTTGCCGAAAGGAGTATTCTGATTATGAACCATGCCCTGAAAAGAGCCGCTTCCCTCGCGCTTGTCTGCGTGCTGGCGCTGCCCGCCGTTTCCTGCAAAAACAAGGACGACAGCGACCAGATTCAGCACGGCGAGCTTACCTTTAACGACACGCCCGTGGACGAGCCGGATCTCCCCGAGATTCCTTCGGTTCCGTCCGTCGGCTCGACCGCTCCGGCAGTCACGACTGTCACGGACGAGAGCGGCAACGCCTATGTCTACAAAACCGACGCGCAAGGTTCCACCGTCACACAGTCCGGCGGCGAGCCCGAAACAGAACTTTACACGGCGGCGCCTCCCGTCACAACCGCTACCGACGAAAGCGGCAACCCCTATGTCTACCAGACCGACCCCAGCGGCTCGACCGTCACGGAAGCCGGCGGCTCGGTCCTGACAGAACCCTACGTCGAAACGACCGCCGCGGCGCAGAATCCGGGCTCGTCGCAGGACTATACCCCCGCCTACAAGAGCTACATCTCCATGTGGATGGACACCAGCCAGCAGGCGGATTTCGTGTTTGACGGGGAATTCCTCATCTTCGACCTCACCATCAGCGAGGACGCGAAAGACGGCATCTATCCGCTGGAATTCTACCACTTGGATTTCGCCAACTACAACGCGGAAACCATCCCCTGCACCGCCACGACGAGCTATGTCTGCGTCAATTCCGACGAGCCGGAGCAGGAGCAGCTCACGGGAGACGGCATGAAGCTGGAAACCACCATGGTTTCGGGAAAGCCCGGCGACACGGTTCCGCTGGTCGTCACGCTCAAGGACAACCCCGGCATCGCGGGATTCGTTCTGAAAATGCTCTACGACAGCAATATCGTGACGGTCTCCAACGCGAAATCCGGAAAAGATTTCTCCTCGTATGTAAGAGTCATCAACAATGAGGCGGATTCTTAAAAACAGATAACGGCTGACGGCGCGCGATTTTTCACGCGCCGTTTCGTTTTGTGCAAAATCACCAAAATTACATGAGATAGCCGTCGGAAATTCTACATGGACTCGCCTTGAAAAGCGGGGCGAAATGTGGTATAATAATACGGCACTTCGCACGAAACGGCAGTCCGCGCGGTGCTCCCTGTTTGGGGGGTCGCGGGTACTCCGCGCCGTTTCGGAGGTCAAACCAAATTCAATCAGGAGGTATCTTATGAGCGTTGTATCCATGAAGCAGCTCCTCGAGGCCGGCGTGCATTTCGGTCATCAGACCAGGCGCTGGAATCCCAAAATGGCTCCGTACATCTTTACGGAGCGCAACGGCATCTACATTATTGACCTGCAGAAGACCGTGCGCAAGCTGGAAGAGGCGTACAATTTCGTACGCGACCTTTCCGCGGAGGGAAAGTCCATCCTCTTTGTCGGCACGAAGAAGCAGGCGGCGGATTCCATCCGCGACGAGGCGCAGCGTTCCGGCTCGTTCTATGTCAACGCGCGCTGGCTCGGCGGTATGCTGACGAACTTCAAGACCATTCAGCAGCGCATCGCGCGTCTGTCGCAGCTGCACGAGATGGAAGAGAACGGCACATTCAACCTGCTGCCGAAGAAGGAAGTCGCGCAGCTGACGCTGGAAACGGAGAAACTTGAAAAATATCTGGGCGGCATCAAAAACATGAACCGTCTGCCGGGCGCGCTCTTCATTGTCGACCCGCGCAAGGAGAACATCGCGGTCGCGGAGGCGAAGAAACTGTGCATTCCGATTGTCGCCATCGTGGACACGAACTGTGACCCGGACGATGTGGATTATGTGATTCCGGGCAATGACGACGCGATTCGCGCGGTAAAGCTCATCGCGGGCACCATCGCGAACGCGGTCATTGAGGGCAAACAGGGCATGGACGCGGCGGAGGAACCTGCCGCTGAGGAAACGGCGGCTGAAGAAGCGCCCGCGCAGCAGGAGGTTTGAGAAATGGCTAATTTTACGGCAAAAGACGTCAATGACCTGCGCAAGTCCACCGGCGTCGGACTGATGGACTGCAAGCGCGCACTGACCGAGGCGGACGGCGATGTGGAAAAGGCGGTCATCATCCTGCGCGAGAAGGGGCTTGCCAATCAGGCGAAGAAAGCGGACCGTGTCGCGGCGGAGGGCGCCGTCATCGCGGTGACGAACCCCGAACACACCGCCGGCGCGATTGTGGAAGTCAATTCCGAAACAGATTTTGTCGCGCAGAACGAGGAATTTGTCGGTTTCTGCGAGGGGCTGGCACAGACGGTTCTGGAGACAAACCCCGCCGACCTGGACGCGCTGAAGGCGGCGAAATTCCATGGCAGCGAAATGACAGTAGATGAGGAACTGCGCGAGATTTTCCTGAAATTCCGCGAGAATCTGCAGATCCGGCGTTTCGCGCGTCTTGAGGGCATTGTGAAGGAGTACGTCCACTTCAATAAGAAAGAGGGCGTTCTGGTTCAGGCAAACAGCGCGGCGGGCGCTGCGGAGGATGTTCTCGCGTGCCTCAACGATGTCGCGCTTCAGGCGGACGCCATGAAGGCCACCTACCTCAGCAAAGAAGACGTGCCCGCGCAGACCGTGCAGCAGGAAAAGGAAATCGTGCTGGCTCAGATGGCGGACGACCCCGCCATGCAGAAGAAGCCCGAACAGGTCCGCGCCAAGATTGCGGAGGGCAAGCTCGGGGTGTTCTACCGCGAGAACTGCCTGCTGTCTCAGGAGTTCGTCAAGGGCGAGAGCGGCGAAACCGTGGAGCAGTACGTCAAAGCCTGCGGCAAGAAGATCGGCAGCCCGATTGAGGTGACCGGATTCGTACGCTTTGTCTGCGGCGAGGGCATCGAAAAGCCAACAGATGATTTGGCGGGCGAAGTCGCGAGCATGCTCAAGTGAGCGAGACAAAGAGGATACAAAAAGACATAAACTGCCGCGAAAGCAGCACAAAAAGTCATTGCGAATTGAGGAGAAAACGGGTATAATATAAGAGACATGGTGTGTGGGCGAAGTGATGAAGGGGTTCTTTGCTTCGGCGCGGGCTCGTGTTTGCGGGGCCGCGTATGGCCAACACATAATCTTGGAGGATGAAAACCATGAAAAAGATGAGAATGCTTTCAGGTCTCATGGCGATGACAATGACGGCTCTCAGCATCGGGATGATTGCGAACGCCGCGGATATCGGCGTGACCATCGGCAAGGACGAGCAGGATCCGGGAGCGAAATTCAGTGTGAACGTGGATTTGTCGGGTGTGCCCGCCTCTGGGATCACCTCGGTGGATTTCGCGATTAACTACGACTCTTCCGTTATCACGGTGGATGATGTGACGCTCGGCGAAGTCGGCCAGACCGGCGCGGACGCTCAGGAGGGCGACCTCGCGGACACGCTGTTCAGCACCAACATCACCGATGATCAGGTTGTGATAATCTGGGCGACGGGGACAACGGATTCCCAGTACTGGATCAATAAGGAAGGCACTTTCCTCACCATCACGGGCACGGTAAACGCGGACGCGAAGCCGGGTGACGTCTCGAAGCTGACGGGCGGTCCTGTTGCGCGTGACAGCTATCCGGGCGGCGCGCCGAATGAGAGCGTCGTGTTTGCGGCGGTCGGCGAAAACAA
>CAYZMU010000011.1:18512-31959 GCA_964479595.1 uncultured Ruminococcus sp.
GCAACTGAAAAAGCGGAGACCGGCTCCCTGCGGAGTCGGTCTTTTTTGCGCCCGGGCGGGCTCGGGAAAGAAAACGGCAAAAAGCCTTGCAAAGGCGCGCGAAATATGGTATAATAAAGTGTACGCGGCAGACTGATTCTGATGGGAAGGGAAGAAAGACTGATGTATGAGGATTTGATTGATACCATAGGGTTTGTAGCCGAGCGCGACCCTGAAGTCGGCGAGGCTATGCGGAAGGAACTGGCGAGACAGCGGCGCAATCTGGAACTCATCGCGAGCGAGAACATTGTCTCCCCCGCCGTGATGGCGGCGATGGGCTCCGTGCTCACGAATAAGTACGCGGAAGGCTACAGCGGAAAGCGCTATTACGGCGGCTGCGAGTTTGTCGACATTGTCGAGGACCTCGCCATTGAACGCGCGAAGAAACTTTTCGGGGCGAAATTCGCCAATGTCCAGCCGCATTCGGGCGCGCAGGCAAACACCGCCGCCTATTTCGCGCTGCTGCAGCCCGGCGACACCGTGCTGGGGATGAGTCTGGCGCACGGCGGTCATCTGACGCACGGCTCTCCGGTAAATATTTCGGGAAAGTATTTTAACTTCGTTTCCTATGGGCTCAATGAGGACGGCTTTATCGACTGCGATGAGATCGAGGCACTCGCGAAGCAATACAAACCCAAACTGATTGTCGCGGGTGCGTCCGCCTATCCGCGCGCCATTCCCTTCCGCGAAATCGCCGAAATCGCGCGCAAAAACGGGGCTTTGTTCATGGTGGACATGGCGCACATCGCGGGGCTTGTCGCGGCGGGGCTGCATGAATCCCCCATCGGGGTGGCGGATATCGTCACCACGACGACGCATAAAACGCTACGCGGACCGCGAGGGGGCATGATTCTGACCAACGACGAGGAACTCGCTAAAAAAATGAACAAGGCGGTCTTTCCCGGCACACAGGGCGGTCCGCTCATGCACGTCATAGCCGCGAAGGCGGTCTGTCTGGGCGAGGCGTTAAAACCCGAATTCAAGGCGTATCAGCAGCGGGTACTCACAAACGCGCAGACGCTCGCGCAGGGGCTTTTAAGCCGCGGGTTCAATCTGGTCTCGGGCGGCACGGACAATCACCTCATGCTTGTGGATTTGCGTCCCATGCACATCACCGGCAAGGAAATGGAGCATCGCTTAGACGAAGTCTACATCACCGTCAACAAAAACGCCATCCCCAACGACCCTGAAAAGCCCTCGATTACAAGCGGCATCCGGGTCGGCACGCCCGCTGTCACAAGCCGCGGGCTGATGCCTGAGGATATGGAGCAAATCGCGGAATATATGGCTCTCTGCGCGACTGGCTTTGAGGAAAACGCGGAGCGAATCCGTGAGGGCGTTTCGTCAATCTGCGCGAAGTACCCGCTCTACGAGTAACTTTTTCGCGTGAATTTCTGTGCCGTTTCCCCGGCCGGCGGGGAGACGGCAAAATTGTAGTGTCAGGGGGGCGGCGTATGGACAATGATTTTCAGGTTATCAACATTTTGCTCGACTGCGGTGTGATTCTGCTGGCGACGAAGGCGCTCGGGATACTTTTTCGCCGAATCGGGCTGCCACAGGTGGTCGGCATGATACTGGCAGGGCTTCTGATAGGGCCCGCGCTGTTCGTCCACACGAGCTTCCCCGGGATTCTGCACCCGACCCCGCAGGAAATGAACGTGCTCAAAAGCTTTTCGGAAATCGGGGCGGTGTTCATCCTCTTTTCGAGCGGCCTGGAAACAGACTTCAAAGAGATGAAGCGCAACGGTCCCGCCGCCTTCTGTGTGGCGCTGGCGGGAGTTGTGGTGCCCATTCTTCTGGGGACGGCGGTGGCGCTGCTGTTCATGGGCGGCTTCTCCAAAATTCACGACCGCGCGCTGCTCATGAACGCGCTGTTTATCGGCTGCATTCTCTCCGCGACGAGTGTAGGCATTACCGTGGAGACGCTGCGCGAGCTGGGCAAACTGCGCACCAAAATCGGCACCACGATTCTGAGCGCTGCGATTATCGATGATGTCATCGGCGTCGTTGCACTGAGCATTCTGACGGGAATCAGCGGGGGCGGCGGCATTCTGAAAACGGTGCTGCACGTCATCGGGTTCTTCGTTTTTACCGTCTGTGTGGGCTTTCTCATGCGCATGGCGTTCCGAAAGCTGGAAAAAACCTACCCGCACAAGCGCAGAACGGGAATTTTCGCGATTGCGGCGTGCTTTCTCTTCGCCTACTGCGCGGAGGAACTCTTCGGAATCGCCGCCATTACCGGCGCGTACATGGCGGGGCTGCTGCTGAGCGGACTGGGCGACAGCCAGTTTGTGGACCGCAAGGTCGTTGTGAGCGGCTATATGTTCTTTACACCCATGTTTTTCGCCTACATCGGCATCAGCGCGGACTTTTCAAGCTTTGTCCCGGCGAGTCTGCTCTTCATTCTCTGCTTCGTCGCGGCGGGCATTGTCGGCAAGATTCTCGGCTGCGGGGCGGCGGCGCGCTGTTTCGGGTTCAATAACCGCGAATCGCTCGCCGCTGGCTTCGGAATGATCGCCAGAGGAGAAGTCGCGCTCGCGGTCTACTCCGCGGGACAGTCGCTTATCGTGCGCGATGGCGGGATAGACCCGCTGGTGGCGGTCATTTTCCTCATTATCATCAGCTCGATTCTCTGCCCCGTCTTTTTGAAATTGGTGCTGCGGGATCACAAAGCGGAGGACATTCACGACCGCGACACCGGCATGACCATCGGCACGGAGGCGCTGGAGAACACGCCTACGGAATCCGCCGGCGATTCCTGAGAAAGGAGAAAGCCATGGAATTGATTCTCGCGTCCGCCTCGCCGCGCAGACAGAGCCTTCTCAAAACTTTTGGGGTCAGATTTTCGGTTCTCGCGGCAAACTGCGACGAAACGCTCCCGCAGGATCTGCCCGCGGAGGAGGCGGCGGAATTTCTGGCGGTAAGGAAGGCGCACGCGGTCGCGCAGATGCGTCCCGACGCCGCCGTGATTGGCGCGGACACCACCGTTTTGCTGGATGATTTGATTCTTGGCAAGCCCAAGGACACCGAGGACTGTATCAAAACGCTCCATCTGCTTTCGGGCAGGGAGCATAAAGTGATTACAGGCGTCGCAATCTTCTTTGGCGGGCACAGCATGAGCTTTTCGGAGGAAACGATTGTACGGTTCTTTCACCTCAGCGACAGCGAAATCGCCCGCTACGCCGCGACAGACGAGCCCTATGACAAGGCGGGATCCTACGGCATTCAGGGTCAGGGAGCGCTCTTTGTCGAGGGCATTCACGGCGACTTCTACAACGTCATGGGGCTGCCCGTCGCGCGGCTTCTGCGGCGGCTGCGCGCGCTCGGGATTCTGGAGGAAGGAAGGGAAAGCGAATGATTTTACTGGACGACATCCGCACGGAGCTGATAGACGCCGAGCCGGAAGTGCGCGAACTGGAGCAGGTGCTGCAGATTGAGCGCGGCAAGCGCGACCTCGCGGAGCTCAAGGCACAGATGGAATATGAGGGATTCTGGGACGACCACGAAAAGGCGCAGGAGGTTTCCCGCAAGTGCAATACGCTTGAACGCAAAATCGCGAACTTTGAGCGGCTGCAGTCGCTGCTGGAGGACACCGTCGCGATGATTGACCTGTGTCTGGAGGAGCACGACGACTCCTCAAACGAGGAAATTTTAGCCGACGCGGAGAAATTCAAGGAACTGCTCGAGCAGGAGAAACTCAGGACACTCCTCACCGGGGAATACGACAGTTCCAACGCCATCATCACGCTGCACGCGGGCGCGGGCGGGACGGAGGCGCAGGACTGGGCACAGATGCTCTACCGGATGTACAACAAATACGCGGAGAGCCACGGCTTCACGGTGGATTTGCTCGACTGGCTCGACGGGGACGAGGCGGGCGTCAAATCCGCGTCCTTCATGGTGAAGGGCGACAACGCCTACGGCTTCCTCAAATCCGAGGCTGGCGTGCACAGGCTGGTCCGGATTTCCCCCTTTGACGCTGCCGGCAGGAGGCACACCTCATTCGCGGCGGTGGAGGTCATGCCCGAGATTTCCGACGACGTGGAAGTGGAAATCCGCCCGGAGGACCTGAAAATGGACGTGTACCGCTCCAGCGGCGCGGGCGGGCAGCACATCAACAAGACAAGCTCCGCCGTGCGCCTTACCCACCTGCCCACGGGCATTGTCGTTTCCTGTCAGACACAGCGCAGCCAGTTCCAGAACCGCGACTACTGCATGAAAATGCTCCGCGCGAAGCTGATTGAGATCAAGGAGCGCGAGCATCTCGACAAAATCTCCGATATCAAGGGCGTCCAGCTCAAAATCGAGTGGGGCAGCCAGATTCGATCCTATGTTTTCATGCCCTACACACAGGTAAAAGACCACCGCACCGACTACAAGACCGCGAATGTACAGGCGGTCATGGACGGCGATCTGGACCCGTTCATCAACGCGTATCTCAAGGCGCTCTCCCACGGCACCTTAAAGAGCGCGGTCGCTGCGGGGGAGGATTAAACCCCCGCGCTGAAAATTTTGTGAAAGGTGTAACCTTTCTGGGTCAAAACGGGTCTTAATAGGTAGAGGGAAGAATACAAAGAGATGTGAGAGCGGATAGATAAAGGTGGTGAAAGCCACGGACGACCAGACCATTATCCGGTTATTTGAAGCGCGAAACGAAACGGCGATTGAGGAAACGATACAGCAATACGGCAGGACCTGCCGTTCGATTATAAAAAATATCCTGAAATCTCAAGAAGACACGGAAGAGTGCTTCAACGACGTGATGATGAAGCTTTGGGAGTCCATTCCACCCGCGAAGCCTGAGCATTTCGGGGCATATGTCTTTTCTCTCGCGCGAAACACCGCGCTGAAACGATACGACGAGCTCCACGCGCAGAAGCGCGGCGGGGGCGCGTCTTGTGTCGCCATTGAGGAACTTTCGGAGTGTCTGCCGAGCGCGGAGGACATCTCCGAGCGCGTGGACGAACGCGATATGCTCGACGCGATGACGCGGTTTCTGGACGATTTGCCGCGCCAGCAGCGGATTATTTTTATGAAACGCTACTACTTCGTTTCCTCGATTTCGGAGATTGCCGATGAACTACATCTGTCAGAGAGCAACGTCAAGACCACGCTCTCACGCATACGAAGCAAGCTGCACAAGTTTATGGAAAAGGAGGGATTTCTGTGAAAAGCACCAAATGGATGGAATTGCTCAGCAAGCTGCCGCCTGAATACATTGAGGAGGCTGCCGAGCCCTATGAGAAACCGCGACCCGTGCTGCGCTGGTATCGAGGGGCTGTCGCGGCCGCCGCTTGTCTGCTCGTGGCAGGTTCCGCCGCGTTTCTCTATCCGCGCCTTCGTATGCAGGAGCCGCAGTCTGTCACGCCGCAGGATTCTCTCCCGCAGACCGAGACCACGACCGCGTATACGGACGCGGAGCAGACCGAGCTCTCTGCTTGTCTGACGACAGCCGACCTTACCTCAAGCCAAGAAACCCAGCCGACCGCCGGGGCAACCGGAACTGTCCTGACGGAAAGCGCGGAATCGTCTCGGCTGTCGTCCCCTTCTCAGACACGCCCGCCGCGCGGCGGCACAGTCCATACAACGACAGCGCCCTATTATGATGACAGCACGCCGGCTCAGACCGCTCAGACGACCTCCACGACGCACGTGACCGCTTTGACGACCGTGCCCCCCGCGCAGACCACAACCACGACCACCAAGAAAGACGACGCGTTGGGCGGCGCGGTTTCGTATCAGTTCCAGCCCTACTTCAAATCTGTCAAATGCTATGCGTTTTCGGCGCCTGCCGCCGTAGCGGAAGACCCCGAGGAATCCAAAGAATCCTTCGTGATATCGAGCGCGGAGGAATGCCCCGAAGACCTCCGAGAGGACGTGCTGGCGGACTTTGACTTTGAAAAACGCGACTGTCTGGTGGCTACGCTGCCGAATATCCCGCAGACGGCGCAGATAAGCCGCGTGAAAGCGCACCTGAGCGGAGGGCGGCTCTATCTGGAAGCGGACATTTTCACTACAGAGCCGACCACGAATATGACGCGGCGCCGGCTGCTGCTGGCGATGCCGAAATTCTTGGGCGAAATGATTGAGGATGTGAAATCCGAGATAAACTATCTGCCCACCGACGGCGCGGACGAACTCCACGCCCTCAACCCCCATGTCGCGGTGATTGTGGACGAAGGGAACTCGCTCGCATCATGAAGGAGAACCATATGTCAGGGAAAATAGCGAAAACCACCGCGCTCCTTCTGGCGTTTTGTATAAGCGGCAGCTGCCTTGTCTGCGCGGATTTGCCGATTGTTTCAGCGTCCGGCGCGGCGATAAACTTCACCGTTCCCGTAAAGATTTCCTACGAAAACGCCTCCGAGGCACAGGCGGCCGCGGCAGACCGCGCGGCGCGGCGGGAGGCGCGTACCAGAGAAATTGAGGAAATCGTGCGCTTTAGCGGCGGCGACGAGGTCACGTTTGAGGCGCAGTGGGACGAGACAGCGGCGCCCACAGAAACGGGATACGCCGTCGAGATGAGCGGGGATTTCGCGGTTCGCGGTTCGGAGGAAGTCATCACCGAAAACGCGGACGCGGTCTTTTCCATGCTGCACCAAAACGGCGGTCAGCTCAGTTCCTACATCGTCTCTTCAGAAGAGGGCGAAACGGATTATCTTTCCGACGAGAGAGCCTTCGCGACCATGCGCGATGAGATATACGGCTTTCACTATCTCGGCGAGACCTTTACCGACCAGGGAGACGACAACTTCGCGGTCTTCTGCAATGAGGAGACAGCGGAGACGGTTGTCGCAAGGCCCTTCGGGCTGCAGCAGCCCCGTTCCGCGATTGAAATCCGCTTTGACATGACAGAAGAGGAGTTTGAAAAAGCGAAGCCGAACCTGCAGTCCATCATCGAGGACATTTTCCCGGACTGGATTTGCTGGCGCCTGGAGCCGCTGATCAAGGTCAGACGGGGGATGTACTGTATCATTGAGGACTATCTGCAGACCCCGCAGATGTACGATTACGCCGCGCGGTTTTACGCCGCGCTGAGCAGACAGCGCTATCGGTTTGAGTATTTCCGGTTCTACCCGGAGTACAGCTATGTCAACAGCGCGGCCGTTTTCGGGCAGAACGAGGACGATTACGGCGAATACTGGTCGGTCGCCTACTCCGTCACGACGGAGCAGGCCGACGCGATGGTGCCCTACCTTCAGGATTACGACGCCGCGCACGACCTGTGGCTGAGAATCTGGCGGGACAACGGGCACACGCAGATACCGCCGCTGCCGAGAGACCCCGAAAATCCGGACACGAACCCCATCGTGGGCGATTCGGAGAGCGTGAAGTCCGAGCTGAGTATGCGTATCTACGACACCGAGTCCGTCAGGGACGTCATAACGCTGCTCGACGACGTCTATGAAGACTTGGGCATCAAGCCCTTCATCATCTATACAGGTGTGCATCAGAACGGCGAGCGGCTGCACACCGATTTTACGGAGATCGAAAAGACATACCGCGACACCATGCGGGAGGACATCGCCGCCATGACGGAGAAATATAAAGTGGAAACGCATATCGCGCAGGGCGAGCGGCTCGTTCTGCGGTTTGAGGAGCACGACTTGTCGCGGCTGGTCGAGAGTGTCGGGCTCAAAACCATCGCGAAAAACCCCGACCAGATAGCAAGCGCGCTTTCTGAGGCGCTGAGTCTTGGGTCAAACGCGTCGCTGCAGGCGAATGAGGACCGCACATTCTCGGTTCTGTTCCCGTTCGGAACCGTCGATACCCAGACGGAAACGGCGCGTCTGCTGGCGTATCTGCTGGACGCGTGCCCCTGCGCGTATGAGGTCATCTGGGAAGAGGGCGCGCAGCTGTATTATGATATTCCCGGCGCGTATGAGACCAAGGCGGATACGGTGATACGGCAGTTTCAGACGCTCAATTCCGCCCGCTACACGCCCATGCGCGCGGGCGACTACCGGAAGGACAAGGTCGGCAACTGGGAGAACGGGCAGACACACGGGCTGGTGATTGAGACGGGACATCTCGCCGCGCTCAAGCTCAGCCAAATCGCGGGCGAAAATGTCGTGTGGTACGAAAGCGCGCCCGCCCAAAACCCGGAGGGCGGCATCGCGCTCTACCCCGCCGATGAACCGGAAAAATATGTCCTCGCGTGTGAGACGGTGGAACAGGTCGCGGCTGCGTACCTCAACCGGGATATTGACCAGATTGTCGGGTTCGCGTACGAAAAGGAAACCGCGCCCGTGATGTTTGAGAAGGAAACGTCGCACATTGTCGTTTCCCCCAAGCGTCTGGGCGAACTGCCCGCTTCCGTCTTTGACGGCGACCCGCGTTTTCAGGCGGTGCTGACGGACAGGGAATACCGCACCACGCACCCGGGCGAGGAAATCTACTCCCAAAGCGATTCGCTCCATCTGATACCGCGCGAGGCCTACTTCACCGAGAGCGGCACGAACGGTCTGAACTGGTTCAATCTGCTCTCCATGTGCGAGGACGTCGAGGATATGCCGGGGGTCGGGCAGGCGTTCGTCACGGGAATCCTCGACCGCACGCAGCTTCAGACGGCGACGGACACCGTTATCTGTCTGGGCTCGGGCGACCTCAATCAGGACAACCTCATCACGCTCGCGGACGGCGTCCTGCTCTCCCGCGTAAAGGCTGAAAACGACACGCCGACGCTCAGCAAGAGAGGCATCGAGGAATCGGACCTGGACGGCGACGGCATCTGCGGGTTTATGGATATTCGAAAAATGCTGGACTGGCTTTCTTGACTTCCACACTCATACTCTGTTTTCCTGATTTGAAAAGGCTTTCCCGTGAAACAGCGGGAAAGCCTCTTTTTAGCCAAGAAACGCGCGGATTTCCTCATTGACGGCGCGCATTTCCAGAGCGAGTTCGCGCGCGGAAACCCTTGCCGCGCCGTTGCCCAGAACAATGCGCTGCTCCAGCCCGTCCGAAGTCGCGACCCGCACGCGGTGCTGTTCGCAGAGCTGCTTGGCGGTCCGCTCAATGTAGGTGTCGGCGGTCTCCGATTCCGCCGTGTAGACGACCTGAATGCCGCCGTAGTCCTCAGTCTTGGACTTGCCGTTTTTGACACGGTAGGCGTCGAACACCACCACGACCTGACAGGCGCGGCAGCCTTGGTAATTGCACATCATCTCAAGCAGGCGTGTCCGCGCCGCCTCGAGATTTTCCCGCGCCAGTTTCGCGAGAGAATCCCAAGCGAAAATGATGTTGTAGCCGTCCACCAGCAGATAATCCGGCGGCAGAAAAACGCGGCCGCGCGCGGTTTCGGCGGATGTCTCGGCTTGTGCCTCCTCCGCGCGGTCACGGCGCATGGAGTTGCGCGGATTGCGGTTGATTTTGCCATACGTGCGCTCGTAAATCGCCATCAGTTCCTCGTCACTCGCCGCGAACGGCTGAGCGTGCGCAGCCGGGGTCTCCTCATCGGCAAACTCCGTCCGGTTCGTCAGCGCGGCGGGCAGATGCATATGCTGAGATACCTCATCCCAAGGCACGAGATGACCCGCCCCGTGTACGCAAAAGACCGAATCAGCAGGATTTTCCGTGTCCGCGTCCGGGTCATAGCCCAGCTTTTCGATGACCTCACGCTCATTGTGGCACGTATGAAAGCCGCCGTTTGTCAGGCTGAGGGTGCCGTTTCCATGGGTATACCGCGCGAATTCCGACGCGTAATCGCGAAACTCCGCCACCGGCACACGCCCCTCCAGACGCGCGGTCTCGCCCTGAACCCGGGGCGGGGAAAAGCTCCCCGCACGCTGCTCAATATCCGTCATGGCGCGTCCAAGCGCTTCGGCGGGCAGTTCCATCTCAAAATCGTAATAGGGCTCCAGCAGCCTCGACTGTGCCGAACGCAGCCCCTGACGCACCGCGCGAAACGTCGCCTGACGGAAATCCCCGCCTTCGGTGTGCTTGAGATGCGCCTTGCCGCTCGCGAGGATGAATTTGATGTCAGTCAGCGGCGAGCCCGTGAGTACCCCGAGATGCTCCTTCTCCTTCAGATGGCTCAGAATCAGGCGCTGCCAGTTGCGGTCAAGCGTGTCCTCAGCACACTGCGTCTCAAACTGCAGCCCGCTCCCCCTCGGCAGCGGCATCAGAATCAGATGCACCTCCGCGTAATGGCGCAGCGGCTCGTAGTGTCCCACGCCCTCCACGGTCTCACAGATGGTCTCGCGATAGGTCACCGTGCCGCTGTCAAACGCCGCCTCCCATCCGAAACGCTCCGAAATCCGGCTGCTCAGAACTTCCAGCTGCACCTGCCCCATAAGCTGCGCGTAAATTTTCCGCGCGCCCCTGTTCCAAGTCACGTGCAGCTGCGGATCCTCCCGCTCCAGTTCCTGAAGTTCGCGCAGCGCGGAGGCGAGGTCTTTTCCCTCCGGCACAAGCACCTCATAGCGCAGAAGCGGCGCGCAGAACATGGTCTCATTGGGCGAGGCGTCCCCGAGGGCGAGCCCCGCGTAAGCTTCGGAAAGCCCCGTCACCGCGCAGACCGAGCCCGCCTCCGCCTCATCGAAGGAAACGTACTTGGCGCCGGTATAAACGCGGATTCCCGTGATTTTCTCGCGATGCTCCTCTCTGTCGGCGCCCGTGTAGCGCAGCTCGTCCCGACAGCGCAAAACACCGCCTGTCACCTTGAGAAATGTCAGGCGGTTCCCCTTATTGTCAAGCGAAATCTTGAACACATTCGCGCCGAACGCCTCCCCCGCGCGGAACGGTTCGGAAAATGTCTGAATCAATTGGAGGAGTCGGTCCACGCCGTCGAACGTCCGCGCGGAGCCAAAGCAGACCGGAAAAATCTCCCGGGCGCCGACAGCCTCCTTCAGAACGCTGTCCGAAAGCGCGCCGTGTTCAAGATAAGCGTTCATCAGCGCCTCCGTGGCAAGTGCCGCGTCCTCGTCCCTCTGCGCGGTTTCGCCGTCAAAGCGCACACAGTTCGGGGAGAGTTTTTCGCGCAGCCACAGCAGAATCTCCTCGCGGGTGTGCTGGGATATGTCCATTTTATTGACAAAAATAAAAACCGGAATGTGATAGCGCTCGAGCAGAGACCAGATGGTCCGCGTGTGGCTCTGTACGCCGTCCGTGCCGCTGATGACCAGCACCGCGCAATCGAGAATTTGCAGGATGCGCTCGGTTTCGGCGGAAAAATCCGTGTGCCCGGGCGTATCCATCAAATCCACCGCCAAATCGCCGACCTGAAAACGCGCCTGATGCGCGAAAATGGTGATGCCGCGGCTGTGCTCGATGGGGTGGCTGTCCAGACTCTGTGCCTTGCGCAAATCCCGAATCTCGCCGGCGCGAAAGAGCAGACTTTGCGCGAGCGTGGTTTTTCCCGCGTCAACGTGCGCCGTCAAGCCGATTGTCAAATGTTTCATGTTTTCATCCGCGCCCTCATTTGGCGGTCAGTTGCGAATACTGTGCATGGGCGCGGGGATTCGCCCGCCGCGCGCGATAAATTTCTCCGCGCTGTGCGGGTTCACGCGCATGACCGGGCCTTCGCCGAACAGCCCGCCGAAACTGAGCGTTTCGCCCTCGCGCTTGCCGATTGCGGGAATCAGACGCACCGCCGTCGTTTTGTTGTTGACCATGCCGATCGCCGCCTCGTCCGCGATGATTGCCGAAATCGTTGAGGCGGGCGTGTCACCGGGAATCACGATCATATCAAGTCCCACGGAGCAGACCGCTGTCATCGCCTCCAGCTTCTCAATCGAAAGCGCGCCGGATTTTGCCGCGTCAATCATCCCCGCGTCCTCTGAAACGGGGATAAACGCCCCGGAAAGCCCCCCGACACTTGAGGACGCCATCACGCCGCCCTTTTTTACCGCGTCATTGAGCAGCGCCAGTGCCGCGGTCGTGCCGTGCGCGCCGCAGGCGGAGAGCCCCATTCCCTCCAGAATGTGCGCGACACTGTCCCCCACCGCCGGCGTCGGCGCCAGCGACAAATCCACAATGCCAAAGGGAACATGAAGCATCTGAGCGGCGCGAATCCCGACCAGCTGCCCCATTCTCGTAATCTTGAACGCCGTGCGCTTGATGACATCCGCGAGTTCGTCGAGCGTCGCGTCAGGATATTTCGCGATGGCTGCGCGCACGACCCCCGGCCCGGAAACCCCGACGTGAATCTCGCAGTCCGGCTCACCGACGCCGTGAAACGCGCCTGCCATAAAGGGATTGTCCTCCGGCGCGTTGCAAAACACCACGAGCTTCGCGGGGCCAAAGCACTGATCCTCCGCCGTGAGTTCGGCGGATTGCCTGATGATCTCGCCCATGAGCGCGACAGCGTCCATATTGATTCCGGATTTCGTCGAGCCGACATTGACGGAGGCGCAGAGATGCCCCGTCTCCGCGAGCGCACGGGGAATCGCCGCTATCAGTTCGCGGTCGCCCGCTGAGAAACCCTTATGCACCAGCGCGGAAAAGCCCCCGATAAAATTGACGCCCGTCGCCAAAGCCGCGCGCTCGAGTGCCTTCGCGAGTTTTACAGGGTCGCCGCCCCCCGACGCGCCCAGAAGCAGCGCCGCCGGCGTGACGGAAATGCGCTTGTTGATAATCGGAATGCCGTATTCCGCCTCAATCTTTTCCCCCGTCCGCACGAGATGCTCCGCAAGCCTCGTGATTTTGTCGTAAACGCGCGTACAGACCGTATCGAGATTGTCCGAGCAGCAGTCCAGCAGGGAGATTCCCATGGTGATGGTGCGAATATCCAGACATTCATCCTGAATCATGCGGATGGTTTCGAGTATATCAGAGGTATTGAGCATGGCGCCGCCCCCTAAAGTTAAATATGATGCATGGAATTGAAAACATCCTCATGCATACAGTGAATGGAAAGCCCCTGCGATTCGCCGAGCGCCTTGAGTGCCTCGGACAGCTGCGAAAAATCGCTGTTTATCCGCTGAATGTCCACCAGCATGAACATCGCGAACAAATCCTCCAGCACGCTCTGCGTTACCTCGACAATATTCGCGTTGTACTCGGCGCAGACCCCGCTCACTTTGTGCAGAATTCCGACCGTGTCATGTCCGATAACCGTAACCACAGCTTTCATAACGTTTCCTTTCCGCCGGGACTAGCTTCCCAGCACCAGCGCGTGCGCCAGCCCGAACCATTCCCGCACCACGTAGGTGGGGAGAAGATACCACGAGGTGCGCGCGGACGCGGCGGCGACTTCCGTAAAGCCCTGCCTGCGCGCGAAAAGCTGCGCGCGGCACTCATGGTAGCCGTCTGTCGCGATAAGAACGGGATCATCAAGCGAAATCCCTCGCTCCGTGAGGACTTCCTTAGAAAATTTAAGATTCTGGGCAGTCGTCGCGGAACGTTCCTCAAGAAGTATGCGTTCCGGTGAAATCCCGCGCTTCTGAAGTTCCCTCGCCATGCACGCCGC
>CAYZMU010000011.1:32059-38481 GCA_964479595.1 uncultured Ruminococcus sp.
GTATGCGTTCCGGTGAAATCCCGCGCTTCTGAAGTTCCCTCGCCATGCACGCCGCCTCGGAAATCTCCTCATCAGTGCCCTTTCCGCCCGAAACAACCGCAATCATATCCTCATAACGCGAAAGCGCGTCGTACGCGGCGTCAATACGGCGCGAAAGCATCCTGCTGGGCGTTTCCCCGCGCACTTTGCAGCCAAGCACAATGATCGCTTTCGGCGTCTCCAGCGGCTTTTTGTGCGCGGCACGCAGCATGAACGCGGAAAAGCCCAGACACAGCAGCCCCCCGCAGACAAGAATGCCGCCCGCGCTCACAATCAGAACCTTCCCCGTGCCTTTGCTCCAAAGCCTGTCAAGCCACGCGGAAAACGGGCGGTTGCAGGCGGCGAAAAGCACGAGGCAGACTCCCGCGAGCGCGCCCGCGACATTGCCGGAGTTGACAATCCCGAACGCTGCGGGAATCATGAAAATACACACGAGCGCCACGCCGCACAGCAGCAGAAACGCCCGCATGGGAACGCTCTCAACGCGCAGCACGCGCGACCCCTTCCTGAACAGCCGCGTTCGCCACGGCGGCGGCGACATTTTCCGCGACTTTCGGGTCAAAGGGATTCGGAATCACGACCTCGGGGGAGAGTTCGTCCGCGGAGACGCTGTCCGCGATGGCCACAGCGGCGGCGTATTTCATGCCCTCCGTGATGCTCGACGCGCGCACGGAAAGCGCGCCTTTGAAAATCCCCGGGAACGCCAGTACATTGTTAATCTGATTGGGAAAATCACTTCTCCCCGTTCCGACCACAAACGCCCCCGCTTTCTTCGCCAAGTCCGGCATGATCTCCGGCGTAGGATTCGCCATCGCGAAAATGAAGGGCTTTTCGTTCATGGAGCGTACCATTTCTTCCGTCACCAGACCGGGCTTCGAAACGCCGATGAAAACGTCCGCGCCGCGCATGGCGTCCGCCAGTCCCCCGCGCAGGTGCCCCTGATTTGTGCGCAGCGACAGTTCCGTCAGCGCCTGGGAGGAGAAGGTATCTCCCGCGCAGACAATGCCCTTGGAATTGAGCATGAGAATCTCCCGCACGCCGATGGAAAGCAGCATCTGCGCAATCGCGACCCCGGCGGCACCCGCGCCGTTGATGACAACCTTCAAGTCCGAAAGGCGCTTGCCGGAGAGCTTGGACGCGTTCATGATGGCCGCGGACGCGACAACCGCCGTTCCGTGCTGGTCGTCGTGAAACACGGGTATGTCCAGCGTTTCCTTCAGACGGCGCTCGATTTCAAAGCAGCGCGGCGCGGAGATGTCTTCCAGATTGATGCCGCCGAAACTCCCCGCAATATGCGCTACCGTTTCGCAGAAAGCGTCCGGGTCCTTGGTGTCCACGCAGAGCGGAATCGCGTCCACACCGCCGAACTCCGAAAAAAGCGCGCACTTTCCTTCCATTACAGGCATCGCCGCGAGCGGGCCGATATCCCCCAGTCCCAAAACAGCCGACCCGTCCGTAATCACCGCCACCAGATTGTGCCGCCCGGTCAGGTCATAGGAGCGCGCGGGGTCCTTCTGTATTTCCAGACAGGGCTGCGCGACGCCCGGTGTGTAGGCAATCGAGAGCGCCTCGGCATCCTTGATGGGAACGCGGGAACGAATCGAGAGCTTCCCGCCCCATTCCTCGTGCGCTTGCAGCGCTTTTTGCATAATATCCATTCTGTGCAGCATTCCTTTCCCGATGATACTTCCATTATACCATATTGTCGCGAAATTTGCAACCGCCCAAAAAAGACCGGCAGTCTGTGCCGGCCTTTTTCATAAAAGTTAAATCCATGTGATTTGCGCGTTCGGGAAGCAGGCGTCCGCCTTCCCCGCCAAGGAGCTCGGAAGGGTAACGCGTTCCAGCGCCGTGCAGCCCTCAAAGGCTTCTTCCTCAATCTCCTCGACAGATGCCGGAACGGTAATCTCCGTCAGCGCGGCGCAATCGGCAAACGCGCCGTCGCAAATCTTCACGAGTGTCTTCGGGAAAACCACGCGGCACAGCTCGTCCAGACCCGCGCACGCACCGGGACGAATCTCCGTGTAGCCCTCCGGGATGACGAGTTCCGCCTCATCATGATAGATCTTTCTGCGCAGTTTCGCGGTAAACCGTCCGTCCCCGACCACAGCGGGCAGCCAGTGCAGCGTGACGCTGTCCGCAAACAGACCCGCGCCCTCGAATTTCCTCGGCAGAGTCACTTCCTCCAGCGCGTCGCAGCCGTCAAAGGCGTCCTGCGCGATTTCGTCCACAGAAAGCGGAATGTAAACCTTGCGCAGCGCCGTGGAATCCGCAAAGGCGGCATTGTCAATTCGTTTGACCGTATCGGGCAGCACCAGTTCCTCCAGGTTTTCCAGAGCCGCGCAGGCGCCCGCGCGAATTACGGTGTAGCCGCTCGGGATACTGAATCCCGGCTCGCCATGATAGTGCCGGCGGCATTCTTTTGCCGTGAAGCGGCCGTTTGCGGGAATTTCCGGCTTTGGGGGTTCAGGTTTGGTTTCCTCAACGGGTTCCGGTGCGGTTTCCTCAACGGGTTCGGGCTCGGTTTCCTCAATCGGTTCGGGCTCGGTTTCCTCAATCGGTTCGGGCTCGCTTTCCTCAATCGGTTCGGGTTCAATTGCCTCAACAGGTTCGGGCTCGGCTGCCTCAACAGGTTCCGGCACGGTTTCCTCAATCGGCTCGGGCTCAATTGCCTCAACAGGTTCCGGCACGGTTTCCTCAATCGGTTCCGGCTCGCTCTCCTCAACGGGTTCCGGCGCGGTTTCCTCAATCGGCTCGGTCTCAATTGCCTCAACAGGTTCCGGCACGGTTTCCTCAATCGGCTCGGGCTGCTTCTCCGGATTCGGCATATTCGGGAAGAGTGCCGCGGATAGCGCGCTCTGCGGCGGACGAATCCCCATGCGTTCCTCCACACGGCGGGATTCCTGCAGATCATGCTGTGCTTTTTCATTCGGATGAGAGCCGAAAATCGATTCCGCGAGCGCGTCCAAGTCCATCTGCGAGAGATCCGGCTCTTCCTCCGCCTCAGCAGGTTTTTGCGTCACCGCAACCGTTTCCTCCGACACCGTAAACGGTTCTTCTGTCAGCGTAAACGATTTTGCCGGCGCTTCAGGCGTCTCAACAGATTCTTCCGCTACCTCAGTGGGTTCTTCCACTACTTCAACGGGCTCTTCTTCCGCCCCAGCAAGTTCTTCCTCCGCCTCAATCGGCTCTTCTGTTACCTCAAGGGATTCTTGAGCCGCCGCAACGGGCTCCTCAACCGTTTCAATGGACTCTTCTTCCGCCTCGGTCGGTTCCTCTGCCGTTTCAAGCGGTTCTTCAACTGTCTCAACAGGCTCTTCCACAATTTCTGCGAGCTCTTCCGTCACCGCGACGGGTTCTTCAACCGTTTCGACAGGTTCTTCTGTTACTGCAACCGGTTCCTCTGCAGTTTCAACAGATTCTTCTGCCACCTCAGCGGGTTCTTCGCCTTCCTCAGCGGGCTCTTCTTTCGCCTCAGCGGGCTCTTCTTTCGCCTCAGCGGGTTCTTCGCCTTCCTCAGCGGGCTCTTCTTTCGCCTCTACCGGCTCCTCAACCGCCTCGGCAGGTTCCTCAACCGTTTCGGCAGGTTCTTCTGTCTCTTCAACAGGCTCTTCAGCAACCGCAACTGGTTCTTCAACCGTTTCAACAGGCTCTTCGGCTACCTCAGCAGGTTCTTCTTCCACCTCAGCGGGTTCCTCAACCGTTTCGGCAGGTTCTTCCGCAGTTTCAACAGGCTCTTCAACTGTTTCGACAGGTTCTTCAACTGTTTCAACTGGCTCTTCGGCTGCCTCAGCAGGCTCTTCTATCACTTCGGGGGTCTCGGGGCTCCACTCAATCCGGATTCCGGGGAGGTCACGCCGCAAAATCTCCGCGCTTTCCTCCAGCCGCTGCGGCATCACAATCGTTTCCAGACCCGTACAGCCCACAAACGCGTGCTCGCCCAGATATTGCAGAGAGGAGGGGAAGACCACGCGCCTGAGATTCGCGCACTCCACGAACGCCTCCGACTCCACCGCCAGCAGACCTTCCGCACAGACAACCTCTTCCAAGTCCGGCAGCTGCACGAACGCGTAGGAGCCAATCATCCGCACGTCGCCGGAAGTCTCAAAACCGCGCAAATCCGACCTTCCGGAGATTCCGTGATACATATAGGACGCGACGACCGCGAAACCTTCCGGCACACGCATGACGCCGTCCTCAATTTCCAAATCCGCCGCGTCGTTCGCGGAGAGAATGAACGGGGACTCGTGCAGCAGCTGCCGCACCCGCACCGCGCGGGCCGTGCCGAAATTCAGCAGCGCCTGCGGTCTTTGCATGAACAGCACCGCCGCCATATCACGGTCGAACGTCTCGGGCAGGAACACATCGCGCAGGCGCTGGCAGCCGCGGAAAGCGCCGTACTCAAACTCCGTGAGCGCCTTGGGGACAATCAGCGTGAGCAGACGCGTATTGCTCCCGAAGGTGTCGTCGCACAGACGCAGCACTCCCAGCGGGATTTCAAACTTGGTCTGATTCGCCATGTCGGCAAACGCTCTCGGCGCGATATACGGGTGCGAACGCATCATGTCCAGACGCTGCGCGGCGTTGGCGCAGGAGGCGCTCATCTCCGCGGTAAAGAGCCGCTGCGGCGGCACCTCAACATAGTCATTGCGCAGAAACTTCGCGAATACCTCAGAAAGCGCGCCTTCCTCCCTGTCGGCGGAATCCTCAAGCCACTGCACATTGCACTTGACAGGGCCGTCCAGAATGGCCTTCAGACGGGGTTCGAATTTCTTGGAGAGGCAAAGCGTCCCCAAACTTGTGCAGCCCGAAAGCGCGCAGTCGCCGATGCTTTCCACCGACTCCGGAATGCGCAGATTGACAAGCGCCGCGCAGTTAGAGAAGACGTTTTCGCCGATGGATGTGAGCGTTTTGGGCAGGCGGATCTGCTCAAACCGGCACGGGTCGGAAAACGCGAAAGGTCCGATATACCGCACGGTATCCGGCAGCACCAGACGGAAAGGCCCGGTACAGCCCTTGAAGGCGTTCATGTCCACTATTTCCAGCCCGTCGGGAATCACAATATGCATGACCGACTCCAGCCCGTCAAACGCCTGTGCGGCCACACGGCGGACCGAACGCGGCAGATAGAGTGTCTGCAGCACGTGCTCAGGCTCGTCCTTGCGCGGGTCAAATACGGCGACTTTGGGGCCGATTGTCGTGATGCCCTCCGGAATGCGCAGCTCGTGGCTCTGCACTGTGAGTTTCCGCGCTTTGGCGGGTGTCAGAACGTCGTCGCTGCGCTCCATGACTTCCTCAACTGTCAGCACTTTTGCCTTGGAGAAGACGTTCTTCTTGGGCCAGTGCAGCTTGACCTCCGGGCGGAACAGGAAATATTCCATCGCTCTGCGCTCAGGGAAACCCTCCGCCAAATAGACGTCCGTTAAGTGCGAGCAGCCGCTGAAAGCGTCCGGCTCGACTTCCGTCAGGGAATTGGGCAGCTCCAGCGCCAGCAGACGCGGAGAATCCCAGAACGCCTGCGTTTCCACCCTGCGCACGCCTTCCGGAATCTCAAAGCGCTCTCCGCCTTCCGAGCCTACGAAAGCTCTGCTGGCGATGACGGTGAATTCTTTCAAAGCGGCGCTGCGTTCCTTCGGTCCGGGCAGTCTCTTGGTGTCCTCGTGGGTATAAACGCGGTCGGACGCGGGATACGCGCCGGTATGCACAGGCACGAGCGAGAGACGGTTATCAAACTCGGCGGACGGACTTTTCACAGCGGGACGTTTCCGCGCGGGACGTGTCTGCGAAGGCGGCGGCGCAACGGGTTGTTCCGCGGGCGCGTTCTGCTCCGTGACAGCGGGCTGCGGCGTGACAGCGGGCTGTGTTATGGGCGCTGGCTGTTCGGAAGAGGCGGTCGGCGGCGCGGCGGGCTGTTCCGCGGGCGCGTTCTGCTCCTCGACCGCAGGCTTTTCCGTGACAGAGGGCTGCGGCGGCACAAGCGGTGTCGCGACAAAAGACTGCTCCTCAACAACGGACAAATCTTGCGCGACGGGCTGTTCCGCAGCAGCGGACTGCTCCTTTGCGAGCGCCGCCTGTTTCTCGAGTTCCTCGACCTTTTTCTGCAGCGCGGTAAAGGCGTCCATCTTCTCCTGCAGTTCGGAGATCGCCTCGACTTTCTGCTGAATATCCGGGATGGCCTCCAGATTCTCCCGCATACCCGAAATTGCCTCGGCATTCTCCTCGACCTTCTGCTGAATATCGGACATCGCGTCGACCTTCTGCTGGATATCCGGGATAGCCTCCAGATTCTCCCGCATACCCGAGATAGCCTCGACATTCTCCTGAATGCCGGACATCGCGTCGACCTTCTGCTGGATATCCGGGATAGCCTCCAGATTCTCCCG
>CAYZMU010000012.1:0-32928 GCA_964479595.1 uncultured Ruminococcus sp.
CATCCGTGTAGAAAATCACACCGGATTTTATGGGGAATTTGTGGAATGTGACGAAAACAGGCACGGAATCCGCAGAGGGATTTCTTGAAATCACCCGCGCCCCTTTACAATTCGCGAAATTTATGGTATACTATAGGGAAAGGGAAGGAGGGAGCGCCTTGGAAGTCTTTTTGCGGGGAGGGCAGGGCTTTTTTGTGCCCTCGGCGGTCGCGGACAATCTGCTCAGGCTCGCGAGCCACGACCAGCTCAAGGTGCTCCTGTTCGTGCTGTGCCACGCGGACGAAACGCTTTCTTCCGAACAAATCGGGGAAGCGTGCGGAATCAAAGCCGAGCAGGTGGAAGAGGCGCTCGTCTTCTGGCAGAACACGCAAATTCTCCCAAAGCAACAGGAGCCTTTGAAAGTTTCGAAGGCGCCCGAAACCGCCCCGCAAAAACCCGGCGCGGAACTCCCTCACAGCAGTACGCGGCTTGCGCTCTCGCCCTCAGAAATCGCGCAGCGCGTGGAAAACGACCCGGAAACCGCGCAGATGGTACGGGGTCTGGAACGCTGCCTCGGCCGCACGCCGACTCAGACCGAGCTGAAAAGCTTCATCTGGATGCACGAGTATCTGGGGCTGTCTGTCGATGTGCTGCTCATGCTCGCGTCGTTCTGCGAGAACGAAGGGCTCTTCCATCCGCGTTATTTCGAGAAAATCGCGATTGACTGGGCGGACCGTGAAATCAACAGCCACACTGCCGTGCAGCGGGATTTGCAGCGCAGGAAGGAAAGCAGGACCTTCACGGGAGAGATCATGAAAATGTTTGAGATGGACCGCAGACCCACCGACAGCCAGCAGGAAATGGTGGATTCGTGGCAGGGAATCCCGATGGAGATTATCGATTTCGCCTATCAGGATTCGCTTGAGCACACCGGCGGGAAGCTCTCCATCGCTTATATCCATAAAATTCTGACGAGGCTGCGCGAGAAGGGCATCACCACCCTCGAGGCGGCCAAAGCGGACGCGCAGCAGTTCCATAAGGAGCACGGGCGCGGCGCGGGGGGCGGCAAAAAGCCCCCGAGAGTGAAAAAACGGGAGAACGCCTCTTTCACAACCGAGGATCTCGAGGCGATTCTTCAAAACGCGTAACAGAGTGAACAATCATGATAAACGATGATATTTACATGGAGGCGCTGCGGCACATTGACGAGCGCCGCAGAAAGGCAAGGCTCTCTCAGGAACAGCGCGCGGAGGAAATCCGTGAAAAACTTCCTCAGACGGCGGAGCTTGAGCGGCAGCTGCAGAGCGTCTGCGTTTCCATCATCCGCGGCTGCGCGCAACCCGGCCGCGGCGAGTGGCTGCAGAGCATCCGGGAAAGGAGCGAGGAGGCCGCGCGCATGCTCAGGGCAATTCTGGTAAGCGGCGGCTACCCTGAGGACTATCTGGATGTCCACTACACCTGTCCTCTCTGCTGCGACAGCGGCTTTGTGGACGGGAAGCGCTGCGAATGCCTGACGAAGGAAATCGGAAAAGTCGCCTCCGAACGCATCAACCGCGAATCCAGACTGAAACTCTGCGGCTTTGAAAACTTCCGTCTGGACTGCTACGAGGACCTGCCGCGCCAGCAGCGCGACAAAATGATAGAAAACTACGAGTACTGCGTAAACTACGCGGAAACTTTCGCGCCGGATATATCGCCGAGCGTGCTGATGGTGGGCGGCACAGGCGTGGGCAAGACGCATCTCTCCTTAGCCATCGCCGCAAAACTGCTCCAAAAAGGCGTGAGCGTGATTTACGACTCCACAGGGAGCCTGCTGGAGCAGCTGCACCGCGAGCATTTCGGCGAATCCAAAGACAGCGGGACCTCGACGCTGCGGACACTTCTGGAATGCGACTTGCTGATTCTGGACGATTTCGGGGCGGAATTCCGCACGGAATTTAACGACGCTATGCTCTACACCATTCTCAACACCCGCCTCAACGCCTGCAGCCCCACGATTGTCAGCACGAATATCGGTTCCTCGGATATGGAGCAGAACTATGACGACAGACTTACTTCAAGACTCTATTCCTCAAAGGTCCTCAATTTCCCGGCAAAAGATTACCGTATGCTGCGGGCCAGACAGACGGGAGGAAAAATATGAGACAGATTGAGCTAGAGGACCTCAACGCGCGGATAGAAAACGGCGCGGATGCCTTTATAGAGGAGACCGAGGCGGCGTTTGAAAACCGGCTGGAGGAGCTGGCGGAAAAGATCATTTCCACGGCGAAGGAGCGCCCGATTACTTTGATAGCGGGGCCGTCGGGCTCCGGGAAAACGACCACCGCGCGGAAGCTGGAACACATTCTGGACACGGCGGGCTACGAAACCCACACGCTGAGCATGGACGACTACTACGCGGACGGCACGCGCAATCAGGATATTGTCGACCAGTTCGGTATGCCCGATTATGAGTCCCCGCTGCGGCTGGATATGGACCTGCTCAACACCCAGCTCGGCAAGCTCGCGCGCTGCGAGGAAGTTGAGCTGCCGCGTTTCGATTTTGCCGCGCAGCGCCAGCTCAAATCCGGCGTCAGGCTGCGCAGAAAAGAAAACGAGCTCATCATCATGGAGGGCATCCACGCGCTCAATCCTCAGGTGACGGGCGGCGCGCAGGAAAGCGCGAACCGTGTTTACCTGAGCGTGCGCACGAGAATCACGCTCGGCGGCGAAAGGCTGCACCCGTCGATGATCCGCTTCGCGCGGAGACTGCTGCGGGACGCGCGCACCAGAGGCAGAACGCCGCGGGAGACGTTTGAGATGCTCAGCAGCATCAGCCGCGGGGAGAACCTCTATATCATGCCCTACAAGCATTTAGCGGATTTTGAACTGGACACCTTCATGGACTATGAACTCGCGGTATACCGCCCGATGATTCTGGAAACGGTGCGGCAGCTCGCGGCAGCGGCGCGCGGCGACTCCGGGCTGCGGCTGCTGCTGAGCGTTCTGGAGGAGATTCGCCCCATGGACGCCGCCGCGGTGCCGGCGCGGTCGCTGGTGCGGGAGTTTCTGAGCGAATAAGGAAAGGAGACACGGCGCGTTTTGCACGCCGCGAAAGAAGAAAGATGGCAGCAGCGAAAACCGTCCGACGCAGGAAAAGCAGCACAGGCACGACAGCGATTCCGTTCCTGATTACCATGCTCATCGCGCTGATTGTAATCGGCAGCATCGCCTACTATTTTTACGACAAATTCATGAACAAGGAATACGAGCTGAAGCCCATGGTCGGGACGACCGCGAGCATTTCCGACGCCGACATCAAGTCCATTCTCTTTGTGTTAAAGCCCGACGACGCGGAGCGGCTCCCCGCAGTCATGCTCTTTCACTTCGACCCCGTGCGCAAGCAGGAATATTGTATCGGGGTGCCGTGCAATATGGAAGTCGACCACGAGGGACGCACCATGACGGTCAGGGAATGTCTTGACAACAACGGCATCAATAATTTGAGAAACGCGCTCGCAAAGACGCTCGACCAGGAGATTGACTATCATGTGCAGCTCGACAGCGCGGGGTTTCAGAAGATGATGGGGCTTATCGGGAACGTCACCTACCTTGTCACGATTCACGACGACGGACTGCGTCCCGACGACACCTCCCAGCAGCTTGACTCGACGCAGTTCGAGACGCTGCTGACCAGCACACACTTCTACAGCGAGGAAGAGCGCAGCACAGTCATCGGCTTTTCCGTCGCCGCGCTGCTCAATCAGTGCGACGGCAAACGCATCGCCGCGAACATCGACGGCTACTTCAACTCCATCATCAATAACATCACCACCAATGTCACAGCGATGGATTTTTCCCAGCACCGTCACGCCGTCACCTATGTCTTTGAGAACGCGACGGCGCCCGGGCGCGGCATGAGCGTGCTCTGCGACCAGAAGGACGAAAACACGCTGACGGTCAGCCCGTCCTTCCTCGAAACGCTCAAAACGACGTTCTCGCAGCAGGCGAGCGAAGGCGTGGGGACAGACTTCACCGGAACCGGGACGGACCTGACGGGGACCGGCACGGATCTGACAAGCGGCACGGGCTCTGATGAGACCGGCACACAGGCCTCCGCGGGGGCCACACTCGCGCCGCTGCCAACCGCAACAGGAAGTACCGCGGCGAGCGAAAGCGGCACTTAAGGTGTACCGGATACAAACTTCCGCGCGGTTTGACAGCGCGCATTTTCTGGCGGGCTATCATGGAAAATGCGCGAATCTGCACGGGCACAGCTGGGTGATTGAGGCGCAGGCGGGGAGCGATACCCTCTCAGAGCAGGGGGAAAAACGCGGCATGGTGCTGGATTTCGGGGATTTCAAGGCGCTTGTGCGAGACTGCGCGGAGCAGCTTGACCACGCGCTGCTCTACGAGGAGGGAACCTTGAAACCCGAAACCGTCGCGGCGCTCGAAGCGGAACAGTTCCGTCTTGTCGCGCTGCCGTTTCGCCCGACCGCCGAAAATCTCGCAAAATATTTTTATGATAAGCTGAAAGCCGGCGGTGTGCCTGTTTTGCGCGTAATATGCAAGGAAACGCCTGAGAACATCGCGGTTTATGAGGAAATATAATATGGACGAATCGTTTCGTCTTGCGGAGCGTTTTATCAGCGTCAACGGAGAGGGGCGCAGCGCCGGCGCGCTCGCGCTCTTTCTGCGCTTTCAGGGCTGTTCTCTGCGCTGCGAATGGTGCGACACAAAATGGGCACAGGACGAAAACGCCCCCTGCGCGCGGGTGACCTTGGAGGACCTGCTGCAGGCCGCCGATGACGCCGCGCGAAAAGGGGTGCGGCACATTACGCTCACGGGCGGCGAGCCCTTGGACCGGCCCGGGATTTCGGGGCTCATCGCGGCGCTGTGCCAAAAAGGGTTCTTTGTGGAAGTCGAGACAAACGGCGCGGTCCTGATTGACGGATTCAGAAGCTCGGGCGAAAAACCGGGGACGCTGAGTTTTACCATGGATTACAAGCTCCCGTCAAGCGGCATGGAGCAATATATGCGCAGAGAAAACTTCGCGGCGCTGACCGAATCCGACTGCGTGAAATTCGTCTGCGCCGATAAGGCGGATGTCCTGCGCGCAAAGGAAGTCGCCCGGGCGTTTGACCCGCCCTGTCCGCTCTTTTTAAGCCCCGTGTCCGGGCGGCTCGATCCCGCGGAACTCGTGGAGATCATGAAAGCCGAGGGCATGGGAAATTTCAGGCTCGGGCTGCAGCTGCACAAGATTATCTGGGGCGCGAACGCGAGGGGAGTGTGAGGCATGATCGACAAAGAGGCGATAGAGGAGCACGTGCGGGGAATTCTGCTGGCGCTGGGAGAGGACCCCGAACGCGAGGGGCTTCTGGAGACACCCGCGAGGGTCGCGGGCATGTGCGAGGAAGTCTTCGCGGGCATCGCGCTCTCAAACCACGAAATCGCGCGGATGTTTTCGAAAACGTTTGACGCGCCGAGGGATACCGGCGCGGTGGTGGTGCGGGATATTTCGGTTTTCAGCTTCTGCGAGCACCACATGGCGCTGATGTATGATATGCGCGTTCATGTCGGGTATCTGCCCAGGGAAAGGGTGCTGGGGCTGAGCAAAATCGCGCGGATTTGCGATATGGCGGCGAAGCGGCTGCAGATTCAGGAACGCCTCGGCGCGGATATCGCGGAAATCCTCATGGAGGCGGCGCAAACGCCGGACGTCGGGGTGGTCATCTCGGCGGTTCACAGCTGCATGACCGCGCGCGGGATACGAAATGAAAGCGCGCGCACCGTCACGCACTGTTTCCGGGGAGCCTTCGCTCAGGACGCGGCGCTGCGGGATATGATTCGGGAGTGACAGAGATGAAAACAATGGTATTGCTAAGCGGCGGCATTGACAGCACGACCTGTCTGGGGCTTGCCGTGAAACGCGGCGGAGCGGAGCAAACCGAGGCGCTCTGCGTTTTCTACGGGCAAAAGCACCGGCGCGAAATGGACGCGGCGAGAGCGGTTGCGGCATATTACGGGGTGAAACTGCGGGAGCTTGACCTCTCGGTGATTTTTGAGAATTCGGATTCCGCGCTGCTGGCGGGGCGAGGGGAAATCCCGAAGGAAAGCTACGCCGACCAGCTCGCCGATTCCGAGGGCAGCCCCGTTTCCACGTATGTGCCGTTTCGAAACGGGCTCTTTCTCTCCGCGGCCGCGAGTATCGCGCTCGGCGACGGCTGTGAAACGCTCGTTTACGGCGCGCACGCGGACGATGCCGCGCTCAGCGCCTATCCCGACTGCTCCGAGGCGTTTGTCAGGGCGATGGGTGACGCCATCGCGGTCGGAACAGCGAACAAACTGCGTCTCAGCGCGCCTTTCGTAAGCCTTACCAAGCGGGATGTGGTCGCGAAAGGCCTCGAAATCGGCGCGCCCTACCACCTCACATGGAGCTGCTACGAGGGCGGGGAAACACCTTGCGGGCGCTGCGGAACCTGCCGCGACCGGGCACGGGCATTCGCGGAAAACGGTGTCGCGGACCCCGCCTTGCGTGAAGGGAGCGGAACATGAACGGCGCGCGCGACAGCGAGGGGCTCTCCCTGCTCGGGAAGGGCGAGACGGCATACCCCGCCGGCTATAGCCCGAATCTGCTGGAAACTTTTCAGAACAAGCACCCGGACAGAGACTATTTTGTAAAATTTAACTGCCCGGAGTTTACAAGCCTCTGTCCGATTACCGGGCAGCCGGATTTCGCGACCATCTATATCTGCTATGTGCCCGCGAAAAAGATGGTCGAGAGCAAGTCGCTCAAGCTGTATCTGTTCAGTTTCCGCAATCACGGCGCCTTTCACGAGGACTGCGTCAACATCATCTTAGACGACCTCATCAGACTTCTGGAGCCGAAATACATCGAGGTCTGGGGAAAGTTTCTGCCGCGCGGCGGGATTTCCATCGACCCCTACGCCAACTACGGCAAGCCCGGAACCCGATGGGAACAGGTGGCGTGGGAGCGCCTCAGCCGCCACGACCTCTGTCCCGAAACCGTCGACAACCGATAAGAAAGCGCCAAGCCCGCGTGAGACTTGGCGCCTTTTTTATTTCATTTGCTCTAAGAATTCTTCCTCATTCCAGACTGTGACACCGAGTTCGCGCGCCTTGTCAAGCTTGCTGCCCGGGGATTCCCCCGCGACCACAAAACTCGTCTTTTTGGAGACAGAGCCCGAAACCTTTCCGCCGCGCGCCTCAATCATCGCCTTTGCCTCATCGCGTTTCAGATGCGGGAGCGTTCCGGTCAGCACGAAGGTTTTCCCGGCGAACGCGTCACTCACGGCGCGCTTTTCGTAGGGCGGCATCTCGACCCCGCCCTTGCGCAGATTCTCAATCAGTTCCAGAAAGCGCGGCTCGGAGAAGGCGCTGTGAACGGCGTTCGCCATGGTCTCGCCAAAGCCGTCAATCTCGGTGATCTCCTCAACGCTGGCGTGGGCGATGGCATCCATGGTGCCAAAACGCGCACAGAGCGCGGGCGCTACCGTCCCGCCGATTCCGCGAATCCCGAGCGCGGCGACCACGCGGTCGAGCGGACGGCTCTTGGAGGCCTCGATCGCGCGCAGAAGATTGTCAGCGGAACGCTCGCCGAAGCCCGGAAGGGTCAGCAGCTGCTCTTTCGTCAGCGTATAAATATCCGCGGGGGAAGAGATGAGCTTTGCGTCCAGAAGCTGCTGGATGATTTCAGGGCCGAGCCCCTCGATATCCATCGCGCCCTTAGACGCGAAATGCGCTATGGCTCCGAAAACCTGCGCGGGACAGGCGGGGTCGGTACAGCGCAACGCGCCGCCTGTTTCGTCCTGCTTGGTCGCCGCGCCGCAGACAGGACAGGTGTCGGGCAGCGTAAAGGGCACCGAATCGCTCTCGTGAGACACGGAACAGAGCACCTCCGGGATAATGTCGCCCGCCTTGCGCACCTTGATGGTGTCCCCGACGCGAATATCCTTCTCCGTGATGTACTGCTGGTTGTGCAGCGTCGCGCGGGAGACGCTGGTTCCGGCGAGGAAGAGCGGCTCAAAAACCGCGACCGGTGTCAGAACGCCCGTCCGCCCCACCTGCACGTCAATGGATTTAAGCTTTGTGAGCTTTTCCTCGGGCGGGAATTTATACGCCACGGCCCAACGCGGGTACTTCGCGGTGGCGCCCATGCGCTCTCTGTCCGCGAGGCTGTCAAGCTTTACCACCACGCCGTCGATGCCGTAGGGCAGTTCCCCTCTGCTTGCCCCGATTTTCTCGATGGCGGCGCGAATCTCGCCCATATCCGCCCCGCAGCGCGTATAGGGAATCGCGGGCAAAGAGAGCGACTTTACACGGTCAATCGACTGCGAGTGCAGCGTGTAGCTTTCTCCTGTCACGCGCTGAACATTGAACACAAAGATCTCCAGGCCGCGCTCGGCGGTGAGACGCGGGTCCTTCTGGCGCAGAGAGCCCGCCGCCGCGTTGCGCGGGTTCTTAAAGAGCGTCTCCCCCGCCGCCTCCTGACGCGCGGAAAGGCGTTCAAACGAGGCGTAGGGCATATAGACCTCCCCGCGAACCTCAATGTACGCCGGAGCGTCGGGAATCACCGCGGGAATCGACGAAATCATACGGAGATTGGCGGTGACATCTTCCCCGACATGACCGTCCCCGCGTGTGGAACCGCGCGTGAAGCGCCCGTTTTCATACTCCAGCGAGACAGAGAGCCCGTCGATTTTCGGCTCCACCGTAAACACCGGGTCTTTCACGGCCTCCTTCACGCGGTTTAAGAACTCCTCGACCTGCTCAAAGGAAAAGACATCCTGCAGGCTCGCCATCTGCACATCGTGCGTCACCTTTTCAAACGACGCCGACGCGACGCCCTGTACCCGCTGTGTCGGGGAATCCGGCGTCACCAGCTGCGGAAACTGCGCCTCCAGCCCCTTCAGTTCCCCCATCAGCATATCATATTCGTAGTCCTCAACCTTCGGCGCGTCCAGATCGTAATAGGCGTGCGCCAAATCATTGAGCTGTTCGGTCAGTTCGGCGACACGCGCCTGCGCCTGCGAAAGTGTCATCGTAAAATCCCCCTTTCAGGTGTTTTTGTCCACTTGGTGGAAGGTCTTGAGGTTGCCGATTTTCTCGTTGCGCTCCGCAAGCACTTCCTCGACCTCGCTCCATTCCAGCCCCAGCGCCGCGCAAAGCACCATGACATGATAGAGCAGATCGTTAATCTCGTTCTTGAGTTCGTCCTTGCTGCCGTTTTTCGCGGCGATGACCGTCTCGGTCGCCTCCTCGCCGACTTTCTTGCAGATTTTGTCCACACCCTGCGAAAACAGATAGGCGGTATAGGAATTTTCCTCGGCGGTCCCTTGTTCGTACGCCTGCCGCCGCGCCTGAATCACGGCGAAAATCTCCTCGTAAACGGTCATTGGCTTTCCTCCTCAGCGTTATAAATCTCCCGGAAAAAGCAGCTGTAAGCGCCCGTGTGACAGGCGGCGCCCGTCTGACGCACATTGACCAGCAGCGTGTCCTCGTCGCAGTCCGCGAAGATGGAAACCACCTTCTGCGTGTGGCCCGAAGTCGCGCCCTTGTTCCAGTATTCCTGCCTGCTGCGGCTCCAGAACCACGTCGTCCCGCTCTCCAGCGTCCTTCTCAGGCTCTCCTTGTTCATGTACGCGAGCATCAGAACCGTTTGGGTGTCCACCTCATAGCAAATGGCGGGAATCAGTTCAGACTTTTGAAAATATCGGTCCAGATCCTCAAGGTCAACGTGTTTCATCGTCAGACTCCTTCCTATTATAGCACACAAAAGCGGCAATTACAAGAGCCGCGCGGCAATTTCCAAGAGCTGTGCCAAAGATTCCAGCCGCGCCGCGCACCGGCTCACCTGCCCGAAACCGTACGCCGCGTGAACAAACGGCACGCCCGCCTCCCGCGCCGCCTCCATATCCGAGGCGGTGTCGCCGACATAAACGCAGCGCTCCATTCCCCGTCTCGCCGCGAGCAGCGCGATATTCTCCCCTTTCCCCGTCTTGGTCCGCCCCGCGCACTCAAAGTCGGAAAAGACATCCGCGAAACCGCACTGTTTCAGGAAAATCTCGATATAGCCCTCCTGGCAGTTGCTGACAATCCCAAGCTCATACTCTTTGGCGAGCGCGCGAAGGGTTGGCTCCTCATCGGGATAGAGCGGCGCGGGGTGCCCGAGCAGATACGCGTGCTCCGCCCTCGTGCAGAGGTTTATCAGGCGCAGCTGCTCGCTCCGCGCGAGGTCGGGGAACATCATGCGCGCGATATCCTCAAGCGTATGCCCCATAAACCCGCGCATATCCGCAAGCGAAAACTGTTCCGTCCGCCCCGCCTCCAGAATCGCGCCATTCCACGCCTCAAGGACCTGCCGCGAGGAATCCCAGAGCGTGCCGTCCAAATCAAAAAGTATGCCCTTTTTCAAGCCTTAGTCCTTCCTCCCGCTGAGTTCCTTGATTTTATCGCGCAGATACGCCGCGTGCTCAAACTCCAGAAGCCGCGCCGCCTCTTTCATCTGCGCGGTCAGGCTGCGAATCAGTTCCTCACGCTGCGCGCGCGTCATCTTCTGTTTCACCGCCCGCTCGGTCTTTTCCTTCGTGGAAATCTCCAGCACCTCGCGGACATCCTTCACGATGGTCTTGGGCACAATCCCGTGCTCCTCGTTGAAAGCTATCTGCATCTGGCGGCGGCGCTGCGTTTCCGTGATGGCGCGCTCCATGCTGCCCGTAATCTCGTCCGCGTAGAGAATCACCTCGCCGCGCGCGTTGCGGGCCGCTCTGCCTATCGTCTGTATCAGGGACGTTTCCGAGCGCAGGAAGCCCTCCTTGTCGGCGTCGAGAATCGCGACCAGAGAGACCTCCGGGATATCGAGACCCTCGCGCAGCAGATTGATGCCGACCAACACGTCAAATTCTCCCAGCCGCAAATCCCTGACAATCTCCATGCGCTCCACCGTGTCCACGTCGTGGTGCAGATACCGCACGCGGACATTCATATTCGCGAGAAAGCTCGTCAGATCCTCCGCCATTTTCTTGGTAAGCGTCGTAATCAGCACCCGCTCGGAGCGGTCCACGCGCAGGTTGATTTCGGAAAGCAAATCCTCAATCTGCCCCTGCACCGGCCGCACCGTGACTTTCGGGTCCACCAGACCAGTGGGCCGAATCACCTGCTCGACCACGCGGTCTGTGCGCTCGCGCTCCAGTTTCCCCGGTGTCGCGCTGACATAGAGCGCCTCGTGAATCTTGGCGGTAAACTCCGTATACGTCAGCGGTCGGTTGTCAAAGGCGCTCGGGAGCCGGAAACCGTACTCCACAAGCGTTTCCTTTCTGGCGCGGTCACCCGCGTACATTCCGCCGACCTGCGGCAGCGTCGCGTGCGATTCGTCCACAATCAGCAGAAAATCCTCCGGGAAGTGGTCCAGAAGCGTATACGGTCTCGAACCCTTTTCCCTCCGCGCGAGCACACGGGAATAGTTTTCCACACCGCTGCAGGTTCCGATCTCGCGCAGCATCTCAATGTCGTAATGCGTGCGCTGCGCGATGCGCTCCGCCTCCAGAAAGCGCTGATTCGCCTCGAAATAGGCAACCCGTTCCGCGAGTTCGTCCTCCAGTTCCGCGATGGCGTCCTCCAGCGCGTTCCCGGAAACCACATAATGACTCGCGGGGAAAATCACCACGTGCCGGAGTGTGGCAATCGGTTCTCCCGTCAGAATCACAAACTCGCTGATGCGGTCTATTTCGTCACCGAAAAACTCCACCCGGATGCCGTGTTCGGACGTGTAGGCGGGGCAGATATCCACAATGTCCCCGCGCACGCGAAAAGTTCCCCGCTCAAAGGCGATGTCGTTGCGCTCGTACTGAATCCGCACCAGCTCGTCGAGCAGTTCTTCCCGCGAAAACGTCATCCCCGGTCGCAGGGAAACCGACAAAGCGCGGTATTCCTCCGGGGAGCCCAGCGAGTAAATGCACGACACCGAGGAAACGATGATGACGTCGGAGCGTTCCGCGAGCGCCATGGTCGCGGAGTGCCGCAGCCGGTCAATTTCATCGTTAATCGCGGAGTCTTTCTCGATATAGCTGTCCGTGCTCGGAATATACGCCTCGGGCTGATAATAATCATAATAGGAAACAAAATACTCCACTGCGTTCTCGGGGAAGAATTCCTTGAACTCCGAGCAGAGCTGCGCCGCGAGGATTTTATTGTGCGCCAGAACCAGCGTGGGCTTGTTCCGCGCCGCGATGACATTCGCCATCGTAAAGGTTTTGCCCGAACCTGTCACGCCGAGCAGAATCTGTTCGGGAATGCCGGACTCATAGCCCTTCACCAGAGACTCTATCGCGCGGGGCTGGTCCCCCGCCGGCGCGAAAGGCGCGTGGAGTTTGAAATCCCGCTGCTGCATAGCCGCCCTCCTTGGCGAAAACCGGGCTTGATTTGCGGGGCCCGGTGTGGTATAATCATTGCAAAGGGGATGAAAAAATGGGAACACCTTGTCCGTTTCCAAGCGAAAAACTCATCATCTGCGTGCTGTTTTCCGAAGACGCTCCCGCGCGAGAGGCCGCCGGGGCGCTGTGCCGGCGGTTCGGCAAAACGGATCTCACCCTCCCGCCTTATGACTTTTCCGCGTTCTCGCGTTATTACGACGATGAGATGGGCGGCACGGTTTCGCGCGCGATTCTCAGTTTCGAGACGCTCAGAGACCCGGGCGAACTCGCGCAAATAAAGCTTTACACGAACAGCTTGGAACACGAAATCGCCGAGCGAACGGGAAAACGCGCCGTCAATCTGGACCCGGGCTTTGTCGGGCGGGGCAGACTGACGCTCGCCTCCACCAAGGAAGCAGCCCACAGAATCCCGCTCTCAGACGGCATCTACGCCGAAATGACGCTTTTCTACGCGAGGAAAGCGTGGCAGACACTTCCCTGGACTTATATGGACTTTCAGACGCCCGCCGTACAGGCGTTTCTCTCCCGCGTGCGCGAACGCTATCTCGCGCAGCGCAGACACTGCGCCGACAGCCGCTGACGCAGACCGCGGACTCTCCCCGCCAGGGCCTCCCTGCCGACCCCGCGCATCAGGCAGAACCAGACCGCGCCGTAAGCGAACGCGGGTGTCAGCCCCGCGAGCGGAATCGCGCCCGCCTGCACCAGATCATGCCCCGAACCGTAAACCGGCGCGTCGGAACACGGCGCCAGAAAACACGGAATCCCCCGCTCCGCGCAGCGCGAAATCAGTGTCTGCATGCCGTAAGGGGAATAGCGTTCGGAATTCGCCGTCTCGGAGTGATAGGTCGTGTGAACCACTGCCTCCACGGATTCCAGCGAAACGGTATCGTAGCGCAGCCCGTTGTAAGGCCGCAGCAGCAGCACATTTTTGGGCTCGCCGATGTCGCTGAGAGCGAGCGGCATGCCGCGCCGGGGAGGGAGTTCCCCGCTCTCCGCCGTCTGCCGCAGCTGGCTGACAGGCGTCATGCGCGGGCTCTCAAAGGACATACTGCCGTGCGCGCACGCGGAAAGTTCAAAGCCGTAATGCAGATAGGCGACGCCGTCGCTGTTTTCAAAGACCGCCCAGACGCCTCCGCAGAGCCCCCGCCGGATCAGACGCACCGCCTCGGCGAAATTGCGGTGCCCGTTGGAACGCGGGTCGTCAAGCGGCGCGGTCGCGGAAACGAGCAGCACGGGCAGAGAAATCCCGCAGAGCGCCGCGGAAAGCATCGCCGCGGTCTGCTCCAGCGTGTCCGTGCCGTGCGCTATCAGGATGCCCTCGGAATCCGCGCTGTCAACACGCGCTATCTCCCGAAGCAGCAGACACCAGTCGTCAGGCGTCAGGTCCTCGCTCAGTTTGTCAAGCGGGCGGTGAACACGAAAGCGCACCTCGGCATAGGGGTTGTCCGCGCGGTAGCGCGCCTCCAGAGACGTCAAGGCCTCCTCCGCGAAGCTGCGGCGCGTGCCGTCGGAATCCACACGGCTGCAGATCGTTCCGCCCGTCAGAATCAAATCAATCGGCATCCCCAAAGCCCCCTAAAGAAAACGGGACGCGATCGGCATCGCGTCCCGTTTTGATTCGCGTACTCAGCGGAAATAGTTGCGCTCGCCGTCGCCCGTGAAATAGAAGTAACCGTGCTGGAACTTGGAAGGATCGGCAAAGTAGAGGTCAACCGCTTCTTTGACGCTGTCCGTCACCGCCGGGGAGAGTTTCCCCAGATGGACCAGATACGAAAGCCCGTCGAACTGCCCCGGCTGGGTCAGGACTTCGTAGATGGTGTTCGGGAACAGCGGGGAATTGACGCGGTTCATAATCACTTCCACAACCAGCGCCTTGTCGGCAACGCTGACGAAATCCGAACCGTATTCATGCCCCACAATATTGCAAAGCATGATGTATTCACTCTCGGTGATGGGAAGACCTTTTTCCGCGGTCTTTGTGGCAGTCGTCGTCTCAGATGACGCCGCTGCCGCGGTCGTATCAGCTGCTGTTGTCTTCGTGGTGTTCTCTGTCGCGCCTAAAATGGCGTCCATGGAAAGATTCTGCGGCAAAACTTCCGTCGGCGCTGTCAGAATCTCGGTTGTCTCGGCTATAATCTCCTGTGTGGTGGCTGTGGTCGTCGCGGTGGATTCGGATTTTGAGGCGGAATCATCTTCGGTGGCGGCGGTTTCAGAGAGGGTTGTGGTTTCTTGGGATTCCGCTGTTGTCGTGATGACGGCAGTCGCTTCGATAGTTGCAGTAACAGCAGGCGCGCTCACAAGCTGCATTTCGACGGCTTGCTTCGCGGTGTATTCCTCAAGTGCCAATCTTCCGGGGCGGCTCAGAGCGCCGCTCAACAGCCCGGCTGTCAGCACAGAGGCAAGTGCCGCTGCGACTTTCACTTTTCTCATCAACTCATCCTTTCACTTCAAAATCGTGACGCTGTTTTCGTCACAGCCTTATTATAGCACACTTTTTCGAGAATTACAAGATGTTTACAACATTTTCCGTTTTGTCATTAAAATTCACCAAGAGAACCCTCTCCAATTTGGGCAATATGCACAATTTCTCCGCGCGAAATGAAACCCCAAAACTCCCCCGATTCACTCAGAACCCGCCGCAGGCCCGGTTTTTTCCGAATTTGCGGCAGTCGCGGTCTGTGTTTGGGCGGAGGTGGTCTGAGGCGGCGCGGAGGTAGTCTGAGGCGGAGGCAGGCTGACCGCCGGAGCGCCTTCCTTGGAATAATCGTAAAAGCTTAAGTTCATATCCACGTCGCCCTCGATACCATTGACTCTCCCTGTGCTGCTGAACTGCCACATATCGTAATCGTAGATGAAAGTCGGACCGTCGCCGTATTCCGCGAGCCAGAAGGGAATGTCCTTGAGGCGCGGGGTGTCGAGCTTTAGCAGCGAAGTGCGCTTATTCTGATAATACATCGGGCGGTAGCCGAACGCCTCGATATTCTGGCAGTAGGCGAGCACACAGTCCGTCAGCGTGTCCACCGAGACGCTGTCGGTGCGCGCGCCCTGCGCGTCGTCGTAGATAATCTCCCAGTCATAGGCGACGGGAAAATCCAGCTCGTACCCGTAGAGCCGCTCCGCCGTGAAAACGGCCTCCTCAATCGCCTCGTCCTCGGTGACCGCCTGCGAGAAGAAATACGCCCCGACTTTCAGCCCCGCCGCCTTCGCGCCCTGATAATGTTCCGCGAATTTTTCGTCGGGCTTTAAAAGGCCGCTGCCGTAGGTGCGGAATCCCGCGCGAATCATCACGAAATCCACCCCGTCCGCCTTGACGGCGTTCCAGTCCGTGACGTTGTTGTACGCGGAAACATCAATGCCCGTCAAAGCGTTTAGATTCCCCGAGGCGTCTTTCGAGGTCATCCTGCCGTTTGCCGTCTTGGTGAGGAGGTCGTTGGGGTGCGTGGAGAGCGGCACATCGCTCAGCACGGGCAGCCAGATCTCGCCGTAGGTGTCGTCAGAGAGCAGGATTTTGTTCCCCTGAAGTTCATAGTTGTGGTCCACGGGAACAGGCTCAAAATGCGGCACGGAGTCTTCGCTTTGCTCCTCATTCTGCGCCTGCAGGAGTTTCTCGAGCGTCTCAATCCGGCTGCCGCGCCTGTGAATTGTCAGCACGAGCGCGAAAATCACCGTGAGAATGACGGCGGCGGGAACAGCCACCGCGAGGATTCGAACCGTTTTGCGTCTCATTTTCCATCCTTTCTAAGGCAGAGCGGTGGTCTGTTCGGTTGTCTGTGCCTCTGTAAAACCGCTGACAGTGAAGCTTACCTCCACTTTCTGCCAGCTTTCAAAATCCGCAGGATTCACAACCATCGGCGAAACCTCTCCGAACGCCCCGCTGACAGCGCCGAGCGAAGTGTGCGCGTCCGCGGGAAATTCCGTCACGGCGGCGTTCCAGAGCACGCCTCTGAGATTCCCCGCGCCGTCCTCGGCGGTGTAATTGCGCGCCGCAAGTTCCAAGTTCCGCCCGTCCACACGGACCTCGTCCACGTCTATGCTCGCGTTCGGGGCAATTTCCCCTCCGCCCGCCAGCACAACCGACGCGAAACCGAGCCCCTCGCAAACATATTCGCTGTCGGGGTCGGACGAGAGTTCCCACGCGCAGCCGCTCGCGCCCGCGTCCACGGAAACGGTATAAGAGCCGTCCCGCGTGATGGTGACGGCGGTCGCGCCGGCGCTGAGCGGGGAATCCGCCGTGCCGTTGTAGACCGCGCGAAAATCTTCGTCGCTGATATAGAGAAACGCCTGCCCGTTTTCCGCCTGTGTGCCCTCATAGCGCGGAGACGCCGCCGTGGTCGTGACCGTGACAGAGGCGGAATCCTCAGACGACGACGTCACGGGCGCGGGAAACGCGGAGGACTCCTCAAGGGACGATTCCGCCCCGCGCGCGCAGCCCGTCAAAATGAGTAAAGCCGCCGCAAGCGCCGCGCAGCGCGCGTATCTCATAGAAAACACCCCTTTACGACGTCACAGCCCGCGCGTGGTAGCGCTTCGAGGGCTTCAGAATCACCGTTACCGCCAGAATCGCGAGCGCCGTAATCGCCAGCGAAATCGGGTAGACAATCATAATGGTCTCAAAAGTGGGCCGCAGCGGAAACACATACGCAATCCAGATAAGGCGCACCCCGCAGATTCCGACCACCGAGCAGGCGGCTGGGAAAATCGAAACGCCAAAACCCCGCAGGTACCCCGAGAGCGCCTCCTGCAGCAGCCCGAAGATATAGGCGAAAAAGATATAACACATTCTCGTGTAGCCGATTCGCACAACTTCCTCGCTGGGATTGATAAGCCACAGCAGAGGCTTGCCGAAAACGAGCATGAAACAGCAGACCGCGGCGGTCACGCAAAAGGACTGCAGCAGGCAGATTTTTAAGCTCCGTAGGCAGCGCTCGTTGCGGCGCGCGCCGAAATTCTGCCCGACAAAGGTGGTGCAGGTCTGCCCGAAAGCGTTCGTGACATAATACGCGAAGATTTCCAGATTGTACGCCGCCGCGGAGGCGGACATGACAGCGGTGCCCAGCGAATCCACGCCCGACTGCACCACAATATTGGCGATGGAGAAAATCATGCCCTGTACGCCGGCGGGAACGCCGATGCGCAGCATTTCCCCGAGCACACGGCCGTGAACGCGCAGCTTCCGAAGGCTGAGACGGACGGGCAGATTCGTGCGCAGCAGACAGACGAACAGCGCCGCGGAACTGATGAGATTGGAGAGCACCGTCGCGAGCGCCACACCGTCCACGGTCATGTGAAGCACGCACACAAAGTACAGATTGAGCCCCACATTGAGTACCCCCGACGCGCTCAGCACAATCAGAGGCGTTCTGATATCCCCGCAGCTTCTGAAAATCGCGGACTCAAAATTATAGAGCAGAATCACGGGCATCCCCAACAGATAGACCCGCAGATACAGCACCGCCATCTCATACGCCGCGGCGGGAACCTTCAGAATCGAGATAATATTCCCCGCCAGCGCCTCGCCCAGAATCGTCATCAACAGACCGCTTATCAGGGCTGTCAGAACGGAGGTGTGCACGGTCTCAGAGAGCGTTTTTTGGTCGGACGCGCCGATGGAGCGGGCGATGATGACATTGCTGCCCATCGAGATCCCGACAAAGAGATTGACCAGAAGCCCTATCACCGGGCTGTTGCAGCCGACCGCCGCCGTCGCCGTTTCACCCAGATCGCCAGTGAAATTCCCCACGACCGCGATATCCGCCGCGTTAAAGAGCTGCTGTAGGATTCCCGTCGCCGCCAGCGGCAGCGCGTACCGGAAGATCTTCCCCCCAAGCGGACCGTTTACCATGTCCATGGCTTTGCTCAAGACAGATTCGCCAGACTTTCTCTTTTTAGTTGCTGAAATCGGGCAGTTCCAGGCCCTCGTTGCGCTCAAGCGCCCAGCGGATATTCCACTCGCTCGTAAAGAGCAGCAGATACCGCTCGCGAAAATCCTCCACCAGTTTCGTGTCCTCGGTGATGTTGAGCCGGCTGAGTTCCTCGCGCGGCACGCCCGCAATCCATCGGATATACTGGTAGCTTAGAGGTTCGCGGATGATTTCCACATTGTATTCCGTGCGCATGCGGTACTCAAAGACCTCGAACTGCAGCACGCCCACGACCCCGACAATGACCTCCTCCATGCCCGTTTCGGGCTCGCGGAAGATCTGAATCGCGCCCTCCTGCGCGATTTGCGTCACACCTTTGACAAACTGCTTGCGCTTCATCGTGTCCTTGTGGCGCACCCGCGCGAAATGCTCCGGCGCAAATGTCGGGATTCCCTGAAAGCACACCTTCGCCGAGGGCGCGCAGATGGTGTCGCCGATGGAAAAGATCCCGGGGTCAAAAACCCCGATAATATCGCCCGCGTACGCCTCGTCAATCACGGAGCGGTTCTCCGCCATCATCATCTGCGGCTGCGACAGGCGCATTTTTTTCCCGCTCTGCACGTGCAGGACTTCCATATCGCGGCTGAACTTTCCCGAACAGATTCGCAAAAACGTGACGCGGTCGCGGTGCGCCTTGTTCATATTCGCCTGAATCTTGAACACGAACGCGGTGAACGCGTCGTCAAACGGCGAAACGACCCCGCCCTCAGCCTCACGCGGCAGCGGCGGCGGCGTAAGCTCCAGAAAGCGCTTGAGGAAAGGCTCCACACCGAAGTTCGTCAGCGCCGAACCGAAAAACACCGGGGAGAGTTTTCCCGCCTGTATCGCCTCCAAATCGAAATCTTCCGCCGCGCCGTCCAGAAGTTCAATGTCCTCAGACAGCTGCTCGTGATTCTCGCGCCCGATAAGTTCCTCCAGACGCGCGTCATCCGGTGAAATCTCGGTCTTGGAAACCGTGTGCGCGCCCGTCTCGCCCTCAAACGAGAGAATGTGCCGTGTCTCCAGGTCAAACACCCCGCGAAAATCCTTTCCGCAGCCAATCGGCCAGTTGACGGGGTAGGTTTTGATGTTCAATTCGGTTTCAATTTGCTCAATTAAGTCAAAAGGGCTCCGCGCCTCACGATCCATCTTGTTGATAAATGTAAAAATCGGAATGTGGCGCATGACACAGACCTTGAAAAGCTTTCGGGTCTGGTTTTCCACACCTTTTGAGGCGTCCAGGACCATAATCGCCGCGTCCGCCGCCATGAGTGTGCGGTACGTGTCCTCGGAAAAGTCCTCGTGGCCCGGAGTATCCAAAATGTTGATGCAGAAGCCGTCATATTCAAACTGCATGACGGAAGAAGTAACGGAAATTCCGCGCTGTTTCTCGATTTCCATCCAGTCCGAAACCGCGTGTCTGGCGTTTTTCTTGCCCTTGACCGCGCCCGCCATCGCGATAGCGCCCCCGTAGAGCAGAAGTTTCTCCGTCAGGGTTGTTTTCCCGGCGTCGGGGTGGGAAATAATCGCGAAAGTGCGCCGCCGCTCGATTTCCTCTCTCGTTGTGCTCAAAGCCGTTCCTCCTTCAGACTCAATACAGTTCCATTATACCATATTTCGCCAAAACTTGCAAGCGCGAAAACCCCGCCCAAATGACTTTTGAGCGGGGCAGCGTTTTAGTTTTCCGGGAAGGTTTCGCCAATGCCCGCCAGCGCGCGCGGCAGAATCCCCGTGCAGGCGGCAAGCGTCACGCCGTAATTTGTGAAGGGCACGTCCTGCGCCAAGGCCGTGCGCATCCGCCACTGAATCTCGCGCTGTGTGCGCATACACCCGCCGCAGTGTATCACCAGCGACACGTCCGACAAATCCTCCGGGAAGGTTCCGCCGGAGGTGTAGCGGAAGCGAAATTCTTTTCCCGCGTACTTCTGCACCGCCTTCGGAATCTTCACCGTGCCGATGTCGTTGCACTGGCGGTGGTGCGTGCAGCCCTCCGCGACAAGAATCAGCGCGTTTTCGGGCAGTTCGCGCAGTGCCCGGATTCCCTCGACCGCCGTCTCCAGAAAGCCCTTGTAGCGCGCCAGCAGAATCGAGAAGGAAGTAAGCGGCACATCCAATGGCGTGGCGGCGGCGACTGCCGCGAAAGCCTGACTGTCCGTCACGACCATGCGCGGGGGCTTGTTGAGAAGTTTCAGCGTCGGCGCCAGCTGCTCCGTCTGCACCACAAAGGCCATCGCGTTCGCGTCCAGCACCTCGCGCAGCGTCTGCTGCTGCGGAAGAATCAGCCTGCCCTTCGGCGCGGATTCGTCAATCGGCGTGACAAGCACCACGGCGTCGTCGGGGCTTAAGAAATCCCGTATGATGAAGCGCTCTTTTTCCGCTTCATCGGCGAGTTTGCCCAGCGCCTCCTTGAGTTCGAAGACGCCCTCCCCCGTTTTCGCGCTGACATAAAGCGTGTGAGCGGGCAGCGTCCCCGCGCGTTCGGAAAGGCGGTCGCACTGGTTCAGCGCGATGAGATAGGGGACTTTCTCCGCCTCAAAGCAGCGCACCAGCTCGCGCTCGGTCTCGCCGAAACCCTTGACCGCGTCGACCACCAGAACCGCAAGATCCGTGCGGTAGAGTTCCCGTTTCGTCCGCGCGACGCGCTGCGCGCCGAGCGTTTCATCGTCATCGTCAAACCCCGCCGTGTCGGTAATCACCACCGCCCCCAGCGGCAGAAGTTCCATGCTCTTTGTGACGGCGTCGGTCGTCGTGCCCGCCGTCTCGGAGACAATGGAGAGGTCCTGCCCCGTCACCGCGTTGGCGAGGCTCGATTTTCCCGCGTTTCGCGCGCCGAAGAACCCGATGTGAATCCGTTCCGACGCCGGTACCTGTTCCAGACTCATAGCTTTCTCCTTTCGTGTACAAAATGAGGCAGTACCCCTTTCCGATACCGCCTCATTGCGTTCTTATTGCGGCTTGCCGAGCGATTCCTCGCCAATGATTCCCGCGAGAAACCGCAAAAGCACCGTTAAATCCGTCTGCGTCACCTGAGTGTCCCCGTCACAGTCCGCCGTCAGAGCCTGCGCGTCGGATGAAAACGCGCTGTCGCCTACAAGGAAGCGGCTCAGTTCCACAGCGTCCGCGATATCCCGCTCGTCATTCAGATTGACGTCCCCGACCAAAACGCCGCCCGCGGCAGGCGCCGTCGTTTCCGTGCCCGTTACGGACGCGGTGGTCTCTGTCGATGTGGTTGTGGATGCCGACGCGGTTGTAGTCGTCTGCGACGGCTTGTCAGTCGTAACATGGGAAGAACCGTCATAGTAATCGCTCAGGGACTGCCCGTTCGACCCCAAAGGCCGCTGATGGTCAAGACTTACGAACACGCCGTCCTCGTCCTGCCAGAGCGCGGGTTCCACCAGCGCGTATTTGTCGGTGTCCCATGTGCCGAAATTGTCGTAGACAAGCCCGCCCGTGTCGCCGGAATTCTCGTTGAAGCACCAGAAGGTGTGGTGAATGTGGTGTTCGATCATGTAGTCGCGCAGCAGCGTCAGCCAGCGGGTGTTCTTGCCGTCCTTGTCGTGCTCGGCGTCAATGAAGCCGCCCCATTCGCCCATGAGCAGCGGCGAGATATGTTCCTCGCAGAGATAAGCCCATGTATCATACCAGTAGTCGTCCAGCAGCGTCTGGGTCGTGAAGTCGCCCTTGAACCAATCCTGCTCCCAGACCAGCGGGCCGTAATCGTGCGGGGAGTAGACCAGCTGCGACTGATATTCGCCCAAGTCAATCGGGTATTCCCGTGCCCCGCGGAAATTCGCACCCCACCACGCGCCGTAGTAGAACGTCGTCATGGTCGTATAGTCAATCGAGGGCGCTGTCCAGTCATAGCCCTCCTTGGGGTAGACCTCAATGCCCTCCACCATCACGAGCAGATTCGGATTCGCCTTGAGCACATAGGACGCAGCCGTTTCCGCGGCAAATTTCCAGTTGTTCGGGTCCTCAGAATCGTCCCATTTCGCCATATCGTCGGGTGTGTCCGCCTTTCCGTGCGGCTCGTTCTTCAAGTCAATCGCCAGAATGGTGTCGTCGTTCTTATAGTAGTCCGCGAACCAGTAGAGCGCGTCGCACCAGTCCTGCGCGCTGTAATTGTCCGTGTACCAAAGATTGACCTGATGCCCCGCCGACGCCGTCTCCGCGGAGTGGATGTCTATCATGATTTTGATGCCGAGTTCCTTGCACCACTCCACCGCCTTGTTCCAGATGTCAAAGCTGTACATGACCGTACCGCCCTCTACGCCCTCAAGCGTCAGCTCGGGATTGGTGTAGGTGTTGACTTTGACCATCGGGTCGGGCTCGCCGTCACGCCAGCCCAAAAGCAATTGCGTGGACATCGGCACGCGGAGCAGATTGAAACCGTGGTCGGCGATTTCTGTAAGCATTTCGTGCATATTGCGCGACCAAACGCCGTCGAAAACCTGCGAGCCGACATTGTAGCCGAACCAGTTGCAGCCCGTCATCCAGACTTCGTTGCCCGCCATATCGACGATTTTGTCGCCCTCGACATGGAGCCAGTCGTCGTTGGTGTCGTCCGCGGCGAAACTCCGCGGCATCACACTCAGAGAGCCGCCAAGCAGCAGCGCCGCCGTGCCTATCGCCGTGATACGCTTTTTCTTTTTCATTCGCGAATCCCCCTTTGCGCGAAACGGCTAGTCAATCATGGAAGAAACGCGCAGACGGTTGAGCGCCCGGTTGAGCTTCGCCTCGGCGCGGTCGCGCTCGCGCTGCGTGCTCTCGTTCGCCTCCATGCGCTTTCTCGCGTCCTCCTCCGAACGCTTCGCCCAGTCCACATCAATATCCTCCGCCCATTCCACGGCGTTTGCCAGAATGGCGGTCTGTTCCGGGGAGACTTTCACCGCGCCGCCCGAAAGCGCCGCGATACGCTGTGTGCCGTCAGGGAGCGTGATTCTGACTGCGCCCGAAGGCAGCGAGGCGACATATTTCTCGTGTTTCGCCAGTATCCCCAAATCGCCCTCGCTCGTGCGCACAATCACCTTCTGCACCTCGCCCTCAAAGAAAATCTTCTCCGGCGTGATAATCCGCAGTCTGAAAGCCGTCACGGCGTATCTCCCCCTTCGGCGTTCGCTTTGGCGATAACGTCGTCAATCGTCCCCGCGAAAAGGAAAGCGGATTCGGGCAGGTCGTCGTGCTCGCCGTCAATGATCTCGCGAAAGCCCCGGATCGTCTCCGAAATCGGCACATATTTGCCCTTCATGCCCGTGAACTGCTCCGCCACGGAAAACGGCTGGCTTAAGAAACGCTGCACCTTGCGCGCTCTGCTCACCGTGAGTTTGTCCTCGTCGGAAAGTTCGTCCATGCCCATGATGGCGATAATGTCCTGAAGTTCGGTGTAGCGCTGAAGAATGGTCTGCACCTGACGCGCCACGCGGTAGTGCTCCGGCCCGACAATGTCCGGGGAAAGAATCCGCGAGGAACTCTCCAGCGGGTCAACGGCCGGGTAAATGCCAAGCGACGCAATCGACCGCGACAGCACCGTCGTCGCGTCCAGATGCGCGAAAGTCGTCGCGGGGGCGGGGTCTGTCAGGTCGTCCGCGGGGACGTAGACCGCCTGCACGGACGTGATGGAGCCCTTTGAGGTGGAGGTGATACGCTCCTGCAGCGCCCCCATCTCCGTCGCCAGAGTCGGCTGATAGCCCACGGCGGAAGGCATCCGCCCCAGCAGCGCGGAGACCTCCGAGCCCGCCTGCGTGAAACGGAAAATATTATCAATGAAGAGCAGCACGTCCTGCCCCTCCACGTCGCGGAAGTATTCCGCCATCGTCAGCCCCGAAAGCGCGACACGCATTCTCGCGCCGGGCGGTTCGTTCATCTGCCCGTAAACCAGACAGGTCTTTTCCAGAACCCCGCTCTGCTTCATCTCGTTGTAGAGGTCGTTGCCCTCGCGGGTACGCTCCCCGACGCCCGTGAAAACCGAGATGCCGCCGTGCTGGTTCGCGACATTGTTGATAAGTTCCTGAATCAGAACCGTCTTCCCGACGCCGGCGCCGCCGAAAAGCCCGATTTTTCCGCCTTTCAGATACGGCGCGATTAAGTCTATGACCTTGATTCCCGTTTCGAGCACCTCGTTTGTGCCCGCCTGCTCGTCATAAGCGGGCGCCTCGCGGTGAATCGGCCAGCGCTCCTGCGTCTGCGGCGCGGGGAGTTCGTCCACGGGTTCGCCAAGAAGATTGAACACACGCCCGAGCGTTTCCCGCCCGACCGGCACACGGATAGGGCTGCCCGTATCGACGGCGTCCAGCCCGCGCACCAGACCGTCCGTGCTGCTCATCGCGATACAGCGCACGACGTCGTCGCCGATATGCTGCGCCACTTCCAAAACGAGCTTTTTTCCGCCGTTTTCGCACTCCACGGCGTTGAGCAGCCGCGGAAGTTCGTGCTTTTGAAAGCGGACATCGACCACCGCGCCGATAATCTGCACAATCTTGCCGACGCCGCCCCGCTTGCTTTCTTCATTCGGTTGCATATCTGAAACTCTCTTTCGTTTCCATATTAGTTCTGCGCGCTCGCCCCGCTGACAATCTCCGTCAGTTCCTGCGTGATGGACGCCTGACGCGCGCGGTTGTACTTGAGCGACAAATCGTCAATCATTTCCTGCGCGTTGTCCGTCGCGTTCTCCATCGCCAGCCGCCTCGCCGCCTGTTCCGAGGCGTAGGTGTCCACGATGGCGCAGTAGAGAATGCCCGCCAGATACTGCGGTATCAGGGAGTCAAAAACCTGTTCCGGGTCGGGCTCGTAATTTGTCAGGCTCTGCACGCCGCTGGATTTTTCGAGATACGGCACCGGAATGGCCCGCATATGCCGCGGCTCCTGCGTCAGCGGCGAGACCATGTCCGTAAAGAAAATCTCCGCCGCGCCCAGATGGCCCTCGTCAAAAAGCTGAATGATATGTTCCGCCATATCCAGCGCCGTGTAGGTCGTGATGGTTTCCCCGACATTATCAAAAGTGCCGAGTACGCGCAGGTTCGTCTTCGCGTAATGCTCCGACGCCTTCTTCCCGACCGTCATGAGCACCGCCTCGCGCCCCTCGCGCTCAAGTTCGCGCACGCGTTCATCCGCCATCCGAAAGACATTGATATTGAAACCGCCCGCGAGCCCTCTGTCGCCCGCCATGACAATCAGCAGAACCGCCCCGTCGGAGGGCTCGTCCGTGTAGATGGAATGAAACCCCGTCGCCTCGGCGGCTATCTCGCTCATGGTCTGGTAGAGCAGCTCAAAGAACGGCTCGGACTGTTCCGCGCGCTCCTTGGCGCGGCGCAGCTTGGACGAGGAGACCAGCTCCATCGCCTTGGTAATCTGCATGGTGCTCTCCACGCTCTTGATTCTGCGCTTGATAGCCTTCATATTGGAAGCAGCCATGAAAAAACGCCCCCAATCTTTCCTCAGACAAACTTCTGCGCGAAATCGGCAATCACCGACCGCAGCGAGGATTCGGTTTCTTTGGAAAGTTTTCCCGTATCGCGAATCGAATCCAGAATATCGCTGTGCGCCTCGTCCATCTCCCGCAGCAGCGCCTCCTCAAACTCGCCGATGCGCTTGACAGGGATATCCCGCAGCAGATTGTTGACCACCGCGTAGAGAATCACGACCTGATGCGCCGCGGAGAGCGGGGAGCTTTTATCCTGCTTGAGGACTTCCACCACGCGCTCGCCCTTCGCCAGACGCTCCTTGGTGTCTTTATCCAGATCCGAACCGAACTGCGAAAACGCCTGCAGTTCGCGGTACTGCGAGTAGGTAAGCTTCAGCGAGCCCGAAACCTGCTTCATCGCGGGTATCTGCGCGGCGGAGCCCACACGGGAAACCGAAATGCCCGGGTTTACGGCGGGGCGGATGCCCGCGTTGAACAAATCGGTTTCCAGAAAGATCTGCCCGTCCGTGATGGAGATGACGTTTGTCGGGATATACGCCGAAACATCGCCCGCCTGTGTCTCAATGATCGGCAGCGCCGTCAGCGAACCCCCGCCGTAATTCTCATTCAGGCAGCAGGCGCGCTCCAGCAGTCTGGAATGCAGATAGAACACGTCACCAGGATACGCCTCGCGTCCGGGCGGGCGTTTGAGCAGCAGCGAGAGCGTGCGGTAGGCAACCGCGTGCTTGGAGAGGTCGTCGTAGATAATCAGCACGTCCTTGCCCTGATCGGTGAAGTACTCGCCCATGGTGCAGCCGGAATAGGGTGCGATATACTGCAGCGGCGCCAGTTCCGACGCCGTGGCGGAAACCACGATGGTATACGGCATGGCGCCCGCCTTGGCAAGCGTTTCCACGACATTTGCCACCGTGGAGCGCTTCTGCCCTATCGCGACATAAATGCAGATGACGTTCTCGTGCTTCTGGTTCATGATGGTGTCGAGCGCAATCGTCGTCTTGCCCGTCTGACGGTCGCCGATAATCAGCTCGCGCTGCCCTCTGCCAATCGGAATCATCGAGTCAATTGCCTTGATGCCCGTCTGCAGCGGAACGTGGACGGATTTTCTCGTGATGATGCCGGGCGCGATTTTCTCAATCGGGCGCTGCTCCGCCGCGGAAATGGCGCCCTTGCCGTCAATCGGCTCGCCCAGCGCGTTGACCACGCGGCCTAAAAGTTCCTCGCCCACGGGCACGGAGACAATCCGCTTCGTGCGGCGCACCGACGAGCCCTCCTTGATGTCCGCGTCCGAGCCCAGCAGCACCGCGCCGACAAAATCATGCTCCAGATTCAGCGCCATGCCCGAAACGCCGCCCTCAAATTCGAGCAGTTCCCCGGACATGCACTGGTCCAGCCCGTGAACATTCGCGATGCCGTCCCCGACCGTGACCACAGTGCCGACATCCGCGAGATTCAGCTTGGCTTCATAGTTTTTGAGCTGTTCTTTGATAATACCTGTAATTTCATCAGGTCTCAGATTCATGTTGCACCTCTTCCAATCGGATGTGCTAGCCCAGCCGCGCCCGCAGCGCGTCCAGACGATATTTCACGCTGTTGTCAATCCGCGTGTCCCCGTACTGCACAATGACGCCGCCTAAAATGCTCCGGTCAATCCGCTCCGCCATACGGACCGTCTTGCCCAGCTTGCGCGAGAGCGCCTTGCGCAGCCGTTCTTTCTGCTCGCGTGAAAGCGCCACCGCCGTCGTCACCGTGACCTCGACCGTATCCTGATAGTCCAGCATCCGCCCGTCAAAAGCGTCGGCAATTTCGGGGAGATAGGAGACCCTGCCGTGGTCCACAAGCAGAAAGATGAGCCGCGTGTACAGCCCTTCCTCGCCGAAAACGCGCTTTGCGACGGAAAGTCGCTCCTCCACCGAGACCGTCGGCAGCGACAGCAGCCTTGAAAGTTCCGGGTTCAGCTCAAAGAGCACCGCGCACTGGCGCAAATCCTCTCTGGTCTGCTGCAGCGTCTCGTCCCCCTGTTCATACGCCAGCGAAAACAGCGCGTTCGCGTAAACGGCGGCAACTTCCGAACTCACTTAAAGTCCCCCCACCGAATCGATAAATTCCTCTATCAGCCTGTCGTGGTCCTCCTGATGAATCTCGCGTTCCACGACTTTCTCGGCGACCATGACCGCCAGATTGGAAACCTCCCCGCGCAGTTCCGCTTCCGCTTTGCGGCGTTCGCGCTCGAGTTCTTCAGTATTCGCGCGCATGATGTTCTCCGCGTCCGCTTTCGCTTCCGCCACAATCTCCTCAGAACGCTGCTGCGCGCGCCTCGTCGCGGTACGGAGCATCTCCGCGGATTCTTCCTTCGCCGTGGCGAGCTTCTGGGTATATTCATCCTCCGCGGCCTGAGCGCGGCTTTTTGCCTCCTCAAGCTCGCGCAGTTCCTTGTCGGTATCCTCCTGACGCTGCGCGATGATTTTCTTGACGGGCTTGAAAAGGAACGCCTTGACGCCCAGAAAGAGAATCAGCGTGTTCGCGAGCGTAAAGAGAATGGTGCCCAGATCAATGGATAAGAATCCCAGTTCTTCCATCCTGACAAAGCCTCACTTCATCAAATTTTCGTAAGCGGCTTTAAGAACATCAGTATCAGCGCGACAACCAGACCGTAGATACCCGTGGACTCCGCCACGGCGCACCCGACAAACATCGTTCTCGTCACGGCACCGGAAGCCTCCGGCTGCCGCGCGATAGCCTCGCACGCCTTTCCGACAGCGTAGCCCTCGCCGATACCGGGGCCCACACCCGCAATCAGAGCCAAACCCGCGCCAATCGCGGAACCCGCCAGCGCAATCGCGTTACCAATATCCATAATCGTATACCTTTCCTTTCAAAGAAGTGTTTCGCAAAGCCCAAACTAGGCTTCGTCGTCCGCAGGACCCGCGTTGCTGATAAAGACCATCATCAGCATGATGAAAATGAACGCCTGCATGAAATCCGAAAAGAGGTCAAAATAGACCGACAGCACCGCGGGCACGCCGACCGTCAGAATCGGGATATCCAGCCCGATAATGCGGCTCAGATTCGCCAGCCCGTAGTATACAAGCGCCATGATGACACTGCCGCCGGCGATGTTGCCGAAGTGACGCAGCGCCATCGCGGAAGGTGTCGCGACCTCGCTTAGGATGTTAATCGGCAGCAGCAGCGGGATAGGCTCGCAGAAGCCTTTCAGATAGCCCCAGAAGCCGCCGTAGCGTATCTTGGTCACGGTAATCAGGATAAAGACGACCGCCGCCCAAGTCAGCAGAACGGAGAAATCCGAGGTCACCGAGCGAAAGCCCAGAAGGCTTATCAGGCTGCCGAAAATCGAGAACGCGAAGATCGTCGCGACAAACGGCGTGAACCAAAGCCATCGCTTGCCCATCGTGTCGCGCACGAGGTTCGTCACGGTGCCCACAAGCAGTTCCGCGACCGCCTGACGCTTTGACACATTGCGGACTTTCAGCCCGCGCGTCAGAAAGAACGCAAGCCCCAGAATCAGCGCCATCACAAGCCACTCCAGCACGATGGTCTCCGTGAATCTTATGGTCAGCCCGCCGATTTCAAACGAGGCTATCACCTTCGGACCGGAAACTTTCAGTTCTTGCGGACCCTGCAGGAGTTTTGGTACCGTCATAGCAGATGGATTCACCTCTTTCTTTTGCCGGATGCATTTTTGGAACGCGAAAAGAGCGCGCCCGCCGTGTAGATGAGCCGCGGGTAGAGCATGGGAATCGCGACGCCGGCCGGGGAAATCCGCGGCAGCAGCAGCGCGGCGGCAAACACCGCTCCGAAGAGCAGCATCCGCAGCAGGTAATTGCCCTGAAACCGCCTCTGGCTCGAGGTGCCGCCCGCCTCAGCGTCCCGCGCCATCGCCCGGACGGCGCGGTTTAAAAGCAGCAAATCCGCGAGCATCACCGCGCTGCCGAGCAAAAGCCCCAGCGCGAACGGAAGCGTCTCGCCCGGAAACATCCCGCGAATCAGAACCGCGGCCAGATCGAGCAGCAAGGTGCGGCAGATAAGCGCCTTCATCTCTGCCCGAAAAAGTTCCGGGGGCATACGCACTCCACCTTCAATCAAATTCCACTCTCAGTATACCACAAAATCCGCAAAATTGCAATGCTTTCGCGCAAGAAATCCGCGCGGGCACATCGGAAAATGGCAATTTTCACAAAACAGCGCGGCTTTTGCGAAGGGTCTTTGGCGAATTGTCCGATTAGATATATTTTTCGTAGAGCAAAACGAGGTTGCCCTTGCGCGTTTTCCCGTCCTGCCCCAGATAGCGAAACTTCCCGAATCCGCGCACGGACACGCGGTCGTTCTCTTTCAGAATCAGGTCCGCGCGCGTGACGCAGGCGCCGTTGACAAAGACTTTCTGCGCGGCAAAGAGCTTGAGGCACTCCCCGCGTGACAGACCGAAAACCTTCGCGACAAGGCCGTCCGCGCGCTCGGAGGACGCCGTCGCCCGTCCGCTCTCCCGGCGCTCAAAATTCTCCGGCGGGATTTCCTCCGCGGGCTCGCAGCGCACATCCGTGTGCCGGATTTTCAGAAGATTATCAATGAGATAGGGTGCTATTTCGGTCTTGCAGAAGAAATAGGATTCCTCTTTGCCGACAAGAATATCCCCAATCTCCCCGCGCGAAATCCCTGTGTGCGTCACGGCGCCCAGAATATCGCGGTGCGTGAGCGCCTCGGCGTATTTGGGGTGGAGCGGGGAAATCCGAAGCGTCTCAATCGGGAAGGGCTCATCATAGCCAAAGGCGTCGGCATCCCCGAAACGGCAGACTACGCGCTCCGCGTCCTCCCGCCCGCCCCAGAAGGACATCCCCGTGCTGCCGATCTCGCCGCGCGCAGCCTCCGCCTCGGCACGCTCCGCCTCCGTCAGAAAGGCGGTGTAGGTGTAGCGGCAGGTTCGCGCCGCCCGCGCGCTCAGGTCAAGGAGACGCTTCCGGAAAAAGTCGTCCGCCATTGCTTTTCCCCCTCACTATAAAACTTCGCGTTTCGGTCCGGCGGTCCTCCCCATCATACCACACGCGGATGGGCACTGTCAAGCCGCGCTTGACAAAAACGCGTTTTCGGGGTATAATGAGGGGGTACTTGCTGTTTTACACCACTTCAAGGAGGATTTGCCATGGCAGTCAAAATCATCGCCGACAGCACCTGCGACCTCTCGCCCGAACTCCTCGACCGCTTCCATATTCAGATTCTGCCGCTCTACGTCAATCTCGAGGGCAAGGATTACCGCGATGGGGTCGACATCACATCTGAGGATATTTTCCGCTCTGTGGCGCAGACCGGAACACTCCCCAAAACCGCCGCGATGTCGGTTTCGGATTTTGAGGAGGCGTTCGCGAAAGCCCTTGAGCCGGACACGGAGATTCTCTGCCTCACCATCGGCTCCAAATTTTCCGCCTGCTATCAGAACGCCGTGATTGCCGCGAACGAGAATCCAAACATCGCGGTGGTGGATTCACAGAATCTCTCCACGGGTTTCGGTCACGTGGTGCTCTGCGCCGCGGAATACGCCGCGAAAGGCCACAGCGCGAAAGAGGCCGCAGACTATCTTTCCCGTGATGTGATCCCCTTTGTCCGCGCGTCCTTTATCATCGACCGTCTCGACTACCTCTACAAGGGCGGGCGCTGTTCCGCGGTCGCGCGTCTCGGCGCGAATCTGCTCCATCTCAAGCCCTGCATTGAAGTCCGAAACGGCGAGATGGGCGTGACCAAAAAATATCGCGGCACGTTTTTAAGCTGCGTGGAGCAGTACGCCAGCGAGCGCCTCGAAAACCTCGAAACCATCGACCCGCACCGCGTTTTCGTCACGCACCCCGACGCGGACGCCGACGCGGTGGAACGCGCGAAAGAAATTGTCAAAGCCGCCGGCCACTTTGAGGAGATTTATGAAACGCGCGCGGGCTGCACGGTCTCCTGCCACTGCGGCCCGAATACGCTGGGTGTGCTCTATATCGAGCGCCCGCAAACGTAAATCATGCCCATTTCCATTGTCGTCACGCAAATCGCCAAACTCTTCCTCGTGCTTCTGCTCGGGGTTCTGCTCGCGAAAATCGGCATTCTGGACCCCCACACCAAGCAGCATCTGACCAAACTCCTGCTCTATGTCACGACCCCGCTCATGATGATTGACGCCTTCCACGACCGTATGCTCATGCTCGAGGAAACGCCCGGGAACGCGCCGTCTGTCGGGAGGCTTTTTCTTGTAAGCTTTGCGTTCTACGCGGCGCTGATGCTTTTATCGCTGCCGCTCGTGTGGCTGATTCACGCCCCCAAAGAGGACCGCCGGCTCTACTATTTCATGACAGTCTTCGGCAACATCGGTTTTATGGGCTTCCCCATTGCCGAGGCGGTCTACGGCGCGGAAGGGCTTTTTTACGCCGCGATTCTCAACAGTGTCTTCAATATTCTCATCTACACGTTCGGCGTGGTCTTAATGGGCGCAGGGCAGTCGGGTGAGGGCGGATTTCTGTCCTCGCTGCGCCTCATTCACTGGCGCAAACTCCTTCTGACCCCCGCGGTGCTGTGTACCGCGATAGGCGTTGTCATTTTTGTCTGCAGACTGCGCCTGCCCGCTCTGCTGGCGGATACCTTTGACAGTCTGGGCTCGCTCACCTCGCCGCTTGCCATGCTTGTGGTCGGCGCGAATCTGAGCGATGTGCGCCTGAGAGAGGTTTTGACGGATGTAAGACTCGACTGCTACGCCGCTCTAAGACAGTTTATTTTACCGGTAGCGATGTTTGCTGTCATGAGCCTGTTTGTGAAAGAGGAAACGCTGCTGGGCACGCTGCTTTTGATGGCGCTGATGCCCGCCGCCAACACCACGGCGCTTTTCGCGACGGAATATCACGGCAACGAGGCGCTCGCGTCCAAAGGGATTTTTCTGACCACGCTTTTCTCGCTTGCGGCGTTCCCCCTGATTTTAAGCCTCCGCCCGGCTCTGAAAATTTAGTTCGAAACCTACCGATTTGCGAGACTTTTCTGTTTTATCCGCAAAACAAACCCGCGGCTCTTTTCAGAACCGCGGGAATTTTGGCTCCCCCAACTGGACTCGAACCAGTGACATCCTGATTAACAGTCAGGCGCTCTACCAACTGAGCTATGGAGGAATGTGCCGGCATCGAACTATCTTCCCGGGACGTCTCCATCCAAGTATTTTCGACGC
>CAYZMU010000013.1:0-9898 GCA_964479595.1 uncultured Ruminococcus sp.
GGGCGCAGCGCATTCATGCAGACCGCGTCTTCTGTTCTTGTCAGCCCGCAGATTTTTATCTTTGTCATGTCTCGATTCCCTTTAACGCGCGCAGTTTCGCGGTTTTATCCTCCGCGCGCATCAGCGCCTCACCGATAAGCACGGCGTCGGCACCCGCGGCTTTCGCGGCGTTTACATCCTGAGCGGTCTGCATCCCGCTCTCCGCCACAAACAGCACCTCAGGCGGGATCTGCTCGCGCAGCGAAAGCGCCTTCGAAGTATCCACCGAAAAATCCTTGAGATTGCGATTGTTGACTCCGATGATTTTCGCGTCCGCCGAAAGCGCCTCCGCGATTTCCGCCTCGTCATGCGCCTCGACAAGTGCTGAGAGCCCGAGTTCCGCGCAAATCGCGCTGTACTCCCTGAGTTCCCCGGAATCGAGAATGGCGCAGATGAGCAAAACCGCGCTCGCGCCCAGAAGTTTCGCCTCATAAATCATGTAAGGGTCAACCGTGAAATCCTTGCGCAGACACGGAATCCTCACGGCCGCGGCGATCTCGCTCAGGTAGCTGTCGCTGCCCAGAAAATAGCGCGGTTCCGTCAAAACGCTGATACAGTCCGCGCCCGCCCGCTCATAGTCCTTCGCGATTTGCAGATAGGGAAAATTCTCCGCGATGATTCCCTTGGACGGCGATGCCTTCTTGCATTCGCAGATAAACGCGAGCTCCTCTTTCCCTATAGCTCGCTCAAAAGCGAAATCGCCTTTCGGCAGCGCCTCCGCGTCCGCGCGCAGAGAGAACAGGGAACGGCGTTTCTTCGCTCTCTCCACGCGCTCAGCCGCGCACGAGGCAAGTGTCCGCAGAATATCCGCCATCTTACGCCTCGTTGGAGGCTTTGATGAATTCCTGCAGTTTCTGCTCCGCCTTCTTGCTGTCAATCAGCTCTGCCGCGAGCTTGACGCCTTCCGCGTGGGACTGTGCTTTCCCGTCGATATAGAGTGCGGCGCCCGCGTTGAGCAGGACGGCGCGGCGCTTGGGACCTTGGTCAGTGCCGCTTAAGATATCGCGGGTAATCTGGGCGTTCTCCTGCGGTGTGCCGCCTGTCAGGTCGGATTTCTGGCAGGGCTCGAGCCCGAAATCCTCCGGCTTGATGGTGTAGGATTTGGTCAGCCCGTTCTCAAATTCACAAACCTGTGTCGGCGCGCTCAGCGAAATCTCGTCCAGACGGTCTGTCCCGAAAACGACCATGCCCCGCCGCACGCCGAGCTTTATCAGCACGTGCGCGATGGGTTCCACCAGCGAGGAGTCGTACACCCCGAGCACCGCTTTCTGCGGATTGGCGGGGTTCGCGAGCGGACCGAGGATATTGAACACGGTACGGATACCGAGTTCCTTGCGGATTGCACCGACATATTTCATGGAGGTGTGGTACTTCTGCGCGAAGAAGAAGCAGATACCAATGGTATCCAGCAATTTCGCGCATTTCTCAGGCTCCAAATCGATGTTGACGCCGAGCGCCTCCAGACAGTCCGCCGCGCCGCTCTTGGAGGACGCCGCGCGGTTGCCGTGCTTGGCGACTTTGACACCGCCCGCCGCCGCGACCAAAGCGGAAGTTGTGGAAATATTGAAGCTGTTCGCGCCGTCGCCGCCTGTGCCGACAATTTCCAGCACATCCGAGTCATGCGGAACTTTCAGCGCGTGCTCACGCATAGCCGCCGCACAGCCGGAAATCTCATCAATGGTCTCGGATTTCGTGCTCTTTGTGGAGAGCGCCGCCAGAAACGCCGCGTTTTGTGTGGGGGTTGTTTCGCCGCTCATGATCTCGTTCATGACAGCGTATGCCTCATCATAGGTTAAGTCCTGCTTGTCAACGATTTTTACAATTGCCTCGCGAATCATTGTGGTTTCCTCCCTGTTTTAGATTTGCGGACTCAAAAAGTTCCGCAGGATATGCTTTCCCTCCGGTGTCAGAATCGATTCCGGGTGGAATTGAAGCCCGTAGATGGGAAATTCCCTGTGCGCGACCGCCATAATCTCCCCGTCAGGCGTCCGCGCGGTGACTTTTAAAACCTGAGGAAGGCTGCCCTCGTCCGCCGCGAGGGAATGATACCGCGCGACCTTGATTTGCGCGGGACAGCCCTGAAAGATAGGACAGTCCGTGTCGAGCTGAGTGTCAGACTGCTTGCCGTGCATCAGCTGCTTGGCGTGGACGATTTTCGTTCCGAACGCCGCGCAGATAGCCTGATGTCCCAGACAAACCCCGAGTGTCGGGATTTTGGAGCCAAGCTTCTGCACAGCCTCAATAATCATGCCGGCGTCCTCAGGGCGCCCCGGCCCGGGAGAGAGAATCATGCGCTCAGGCGCGAGTGCCTCAATCTCATCCACCGTCATCGCGTCATTGCGAATCACGCGGATATCCGGATTCATCTCCCCGACATACTGGAAAAGGTTATACGAAAAACTGTCGTAGTTGTCTATCAGCAGAATCATGGATTCAACGCCTCCGCTTCCTTTAGCGCGCGAATCACCGCGGCCGCCTTGTTCAGGCACTCCTGATATTCGTTCTCGGGCACGGAATCCGCGACAATGCCCGCGCCGCTGCGCACATAAACGGTCTGATTTTTGCGGTAGGCAAGGCGGATGGCGATGCAGGTGTCCAGATCCCCCTGAAACGAGAGATAGCCGACGGCGCCGCCGTAGATACCCCGCTTGGCGTGCTCGAGTTCCCCGATAAGCTGGCACGCGCGGATTTTTGGCGCGCCGGAGAGTGTCCCGGCGGGGAGCACCGCGCCAACGGCGTCAAGGGCATCGCATTCAGGTCGGATTTCCCCGCGCACAGTGGAGCCGATGTGCATCACGTGCGAATAACGCTCAATAGAGTGGAATTTTTCCACCTCCACCGTCCCGAAGCGGCTGATTTTCCCCAAATCATTGCGCCCCAAATCCACCAGCATATTGTGCTCGGCGAGTTCCTTTTCATCGCGCAGAAGTTCCTCCTCCAGCGCGGCGTCCTCACGCGGGGTTTTGCCCCTCGGTCGCGTGCCGGCGAGCGGAAACGTATGCAGAACATCGCCCTCGAGCTTGACAAGCGTCTCGGGTGACGCTCCCGCGACTTCAACATCAGTTCCGGAGAAATAGAACATATACGGGGAGGGATTGATGGTGCGCAGGACTCTGTACGTGTTGAGCAGCGTGCCCTCAAACGGCGCGCTCAGGCGGTTGGAAAGTACGATCTGGAAAATATCCCCCTCGCGGATATAGTGTTTCGCCTTGCGGACCATTTCGCAGTAGCTTTCCTTGTCAAAGAGCTGGGTGATTTCCCCCGTCAGACGGCTCTCGGGCTCTTTGAATTTCTCGCCGTTCTCCAAAAGCGCCGCCATGCGCTCCAGTTCCTCTGTGGCGCGCCGATACGCGTTTTCAGGGTCCGAAAGCGGCATATTCGCAATCAGAATGATTTTCTGCCGCACATGATCAAACGCGATAACCTTGTCAAAGAGCATGAGGTCCAAATCGCGGAAGTGATCCGGGTCGTCTGTCGCGGTGCGCGTGGAGGGCTCCTGATACCCCAGATAATCATAGGAAAAATAGCCCACCAGCCCCCCGGTAAACGGCGGAAGCCCCAGGATTTTCGGGCTTTGATTCTCCCTCAGAATCTCGCGCAGGTATTCCGCCGGGTGACCGCAGGCGATTTCTTTCCCGTCCACAGTGATCTTTCCGTCCACACAAGTAATCTCCTGCTTGGGCTCAAACCCCAGAAAGGTATAGCGCCCGTGGGTCTCGCGGCGGGAAACGGATTCCAGAAGAAAGGCGTGCGTGGAGTAGTTCTTGAGCACGCGCAGAACCTCTATCGGCGTGTACGCGTCGGAAAACAGTTCACAGCTTACGGGCAGGACTTTGTACTCGCCCTTCTCAGCGTACGCCATGACCTCTTCCGGCGTGGGCTGAAATGTCATTGTTGCTTCCTCCCTTTCTTTTGAGGGCAAACAAAAACGCCCCCAACTGAGAATCACAGTCAAGGACGAGTCGGAAAACCCGCGGTGCCACCTTGATTCACAGCCCCCCAAAAGACGGGAAACCGTGCGCTCTCGGGATACAGCGATATCCCCGGCATCTGACGTGTGCCCAAAACGTCGCAGTTTCCCCGGCCGGCGGCCGACTGCGCCCTCCGCGGGCCATTTGCGGCAATGTTCCCGCCCGTTCTCAGCGTTCCGGGCTCTCTGTGGGGGCATTTGCGGCTTTACCTCCGCATCAACGGTTTACTATTTCATTTTATCCCAACGGGGCGTTTTTGTCAAGTACTTTCAGAAATTTTTATTTTATAACAATCATTCCGCCCTATCAGGCTCGGATTTTTTCACCCGGGATTGGCGGTAAATCTTTTTGACCAGCGCCTCGCCCAGACTGTAGAGCAGCTGCAGAACCAGCCCGCAGCCCATCGCGCAGACGAACACCTTGAGCACTACTTCGGGCGCGTGGCGCATTCTTGCGGGCATATCCGCGTATTTGGCGACAAACGGCGTGTAGAAGCTGCTGTCGAAAACATACGAAATCAAATAGCACGGGAAAGCCGCGCCGGCCAGCAGCGCGAAAATCTTATTGACAATCTGGTTCTTGCAGGTGATGTCAAAGAACAGCAGAAACAGCATAAGCCCGCAGATGAAAACGGGATAGGAGCCGTAGTCATTGAAATGCCATGAGAGCATGACGGAATTGTTCGCGGTATTCTGAACAGACTGGCTGTAGGTCGAGGACGCGAGGAACGACAGCGACAGGCAGAAGATCGCGAGGAAGAAGAACTTGTTCGCGAGCGTGCGCTTGGGCGGATAGTCGCGGATGTAAGCCCCGACAAAATAGTAGGCAATCGGGTAACCGCGCAGGAAGAAGCCCGGCAGCGCCCGTATCTGCTCATTCTGCGTAAATCCCAGATAGAAACTCTCCGAAAAGACCGTGATGAGCAGCACGGTACAGACCAGAAGCAGTTTCTGCCCGCGGCTTTTCAGCCCGTTGTAGGCATTGTTGAGAAATGGAATGATCGCGAAAAGGCAGATATAATACTCCACATACCACGCGTACTGCGCGTTTGTAAACTCCAGGAAACCCTTGAGAATCCCCCACGCCGTGTACTGTGTCTGGAAATGCTTGGCGTTGAAAATCACGCAGATAATGCTGATGACGACATAGAGGACAATCACGCGCACAATGCCCAGATAGTACTTCGCGCTCAGTTTCTTGTTCTTCATCAGAAAGCCGGTGGTGATCATAAAAATCGGGATACAGCAATAGGCTACCCAGCGCAGGTAAATGGCACCGAGGCCGAAATCGGCGGTAATAGGCGTGCTGTAGAATCCGCTGTAGAGGAAAAAGTGAATACATACGACCAGAAACGCGGCAAGCAATTTTACAATATCGACACCGATCAGCCGCGGCTTCGGGGCTTTCAGCGCTTTTACTTCAGAGGGCTGTATTTCGGACGTGCCCGCCTCCGCCGATTCTGTCCGCGGCATTTCTGCCTCAAGCGTCTCCGGCTCTGCCGTTTCTGTTTCGTACGTTTCCGGCGTCTCTGTTTCCGGCACTTCCACCTCAGGCGTTTCCATCGCGCATTCCTCCTGTCCTATGAATCAAAGGTCGTTTCTGACGAGGTCCTCGTAGCTTTCGCGCCGCACAATCACCCGCGCCTCGCCGTCTTTCACCATGACAATCGCCGCGCGCGGGTTGCGGTTGTAGTTCGAGGCCATGGAGTAGTTGTACGCTCCCGTCGCGAGCACCGCCACGATGTCCCCGGGCTGAGCGTTCTGCAACGGCATATTTTCCCCGATTAAATCCCCGCTTTCGCAGCATTTGCCGCCGATAGTGACCCTCTCATCTCTGGGAAGCGCCGCCTTGTTCGCGACAATCGCCTCATATTCGGACTGATAGAGCGCGTAGCGGGGGTTGTCGCACATTCCGCCGTCCACCAGAACATAGGTCCTGACATTCGGAATCGTCTTGCGCGCCGCCACGGTATACAGCGTCAGCCCCGCGCCGCCGACAATAGAACGCCCGGGCTCAAACAGCACGAAGGGCTCCGGGAAAGAAAGCCGCGCGCAGCTTTCCCGCAGTGCCCCCAAGATGGTGCTGATAATCTCGCCGAAGGGCTTGGGGTCATCCGACTCCACGTATTTGATGCCGGGACCGCCGCCGAGATTGAGGTCTGTGAGCGTCACGCCCGTCTCCTCGCGAATCTGCCCCATAAAGCGTATCATCACACGCGCCGCCTCCGCAAAGGGCTCGGTCTCAAAAATCTGCGAACCGATATGGCAGTGCAGCCCCAGAAGTTTCACGTTTTCACAGGCTATGGCGGCTTTGACCGCCTCCATCGCCTCCCCGGTCTCCAGCGCGAACCCGAACTTGCTGTCAATTCTGCCCGTCTGAATGAAACTGTGCGTGTGCGCGTCAATGCCGGGTTTCACCCGCAGCAGAATCCCGACCGTTTTGCCCAGCTCGCCCGCGATTTCGTTCAGGCGCGAGAGCTCGGTCAGATGGTCCACAACAATTCGCCCCACGCCCGCGTCCGCCGCCATGCGCATCTCGTCGTCGGATTTGCTGTTGCCGTGAAACACCAGCTTTTCCGGCGGCATTCCCGCCTGCAGCGCCGTGTAAAGTTCGCCGCCGGAGACCACATCCGCGCCCAGGCCCTCCGAATTCGTCACCCGGTAGAGTTCCTTGCAGGAAAGCGCCTTGCTCGCGTAGCAAATGAGCCCTCTGCCCGCGTAATCGCGCCGTATGACCTCCTCGTAGCCTCGGCAGTTTTGGCGGATCATGTTTTCGTCCAGCACATAGAGCGGCGTGCCATAGGTTTTCGCGAGTTCCACGGTGTCCGCCCCGCCGATTCGGAGCGTTCCGGATTCCGATACGGTAAGATTCGGTGTAAGCATTGTTCAAATTCCTTTCCTTACTGCCAGTATTGATAAAGCCGGCATTCCATCATGCCGTTGTAAAGTTTCCTGCGCTTGCGTGCCGCACGCCCGAAAAGCCGCTCAAAAGCGCTGTCGGGCGAAATGACGCTGACGCTCATATCCTCAGGGAAAACCGCCCCCATCACACGGTAAATCTCTCGCGCGGCGGTAAGGTCGAGCATTCGCTCACCGTACGGGGGATTGCAGACCACACTCTGACCTTTTTGAGGCTGAAAATCCGCGATATCACGCCGATACGCGCGCACGGCGTCCGCGACGCCCGCCTTTTTCGCGTTCGCAAGCGTCAGGCTGACGGCCCTCTCGTCCGCGTCATAGCCCACCGCCTCAAACGCGGCGTCGTGCCTGATTTTAGCCCGCGCGCGCTCACGCGCCTCGTTCCAGACGCGTTTGGGAATCTGCTCCCACTCCTCGCTGACGAAGCGCCGCCCCAGTCCGGGTGCTATGCGCCTTGCCCGAAGCGCACCCTCTATGAGGAATGTCCCGCTGCCGCAAAACGGGTCGCACAGCAGCGTGTTTTCGCGCACATGGGAAAGATCCAGAATGCCCGCCGCGAGCGTCTCCCGAATCGGTGCGGCGTTTGAAACCGCGCGCCACCCGCGCTTGTGCAGCGCGACACCCGTGGTATCCAGATACAGCGCGCAGCGGTTGCCCCGGATTTGAAACTGCAGCCTGTGCACAGCCCCCGTCTCGGGAAGCGCCGACGTGCCATACGCGTGCAGCAGTCTTTGCGCGGCGGCTTTCTTGACAATCGCCTGACAGCTTCGGACGCTGCGCAGATCGGAATCCAACGAAGAGCCTTTCACCGGAAAAGCGTCGTTTTTGCCGATATATTCTTCCAGCGGCAGCGCCCGCACACCTTCAAAAAGCGGGTCAAAGGCGGTTTGAGCGGCCGCCCTTTCCAGTGAAAAGCGCCCTATTTCCACCAGAACGCGCTCCGCCACCGTCAGTTCCAGATTCGCGGAGGCGACCATGTCATATCCGCCCGAAAAGAAGACCCTCCCGTCTTCCGCGGAGATGTCCTCAGCGTCCAGCCGCGCGAGTTCGAATTTCAGCACGCTTTCAAGCCCGAACGGACACGGGCAGCATATGCGCATAGGCAGCAATCCTTTCAAATGATACGTTTTATTATACCACAGCGAGGGGCGGATTGTCAAGGCTTTGCCGTCTTTCAGAAAATTTCACGCGCACTCTTGAAAATTTGCGGAATTTGTGGTATAATAACTTGGGGTGACCCCGCAAATAGCCTATCAGAAACGAGGTCGAAAAATTTATGAAATTGATTTTTGCCATTGTCAACGGAGACGACAGCGCGGCTGTTTCCAAGGCACTCTCCAAGAACGGCTTTCGTGCCACAAAACTCGCCTCCTCAGGCAGCTATCTCAGCTCCGGCAACACGACTTTTCTCATCTGCGTGGAGGACGAGCAGGTTGACGCGGTAATCGCCGTGGTTCAGCAGAAATGCCACCACAGAAAGCAGTTTGTGCCCTCAACGCCCTCTTTCGGGCCGATGACAGGTCAGGCTCCCGCCATGCCCATGGAAGTCCCTGTGGGCGGGGCGACCGTGTTTGTCACGAATATTGAGCGGTTTGAGAAGCTGTGAGCGCGTCTGACGCTTTCGCTGAAATTTACGGCAATGCCGCACTGCTGGAAGAGTTTCACGAGATTGCCCGGAGCGGACGTTTTCCGCACGCGCTGCTGCTGCACGGTCCACATGGTACGGGCAAGAAACTGCTCGCGAAGTACTACGCGGCAATGCTGCTCTGTCAGGGGGAGAATCCGCCCTGTGGCAGCTGCCGCAGCTGCCTTCTGATTGCCGAGGACAAGCACCCGGATGTTGAAATTGTGGAACATTCCGGAAAGCTTGGCGGTTTTTCGGTGGAAACCATCCGCGCGGTGAGACGTGACGCGGAGGTTTTGCCTACGGAAAGCGCGAAGCGGGTGTTTTTATTCCTTGACGCGGACGAGATTCGCGTTCAGGCGCAGAACGCCCTGCTCAAATCCGTGGAAGAACCGCCCGCGCACACGAATTTTGTCTTTACGGCGGAAACGGTCGGGATTTTCCTGCCGACACTGCTGTCGCGCATGACGGCGAAGGCGGTTTTCGCGGTGTCGGATGAGGAATGCCGTCAGGCTCTGCGCGATCGCGGCTTTTCACAGGAGGATATCTCGGAGGCTGTGGGACGTTTCGGCGGAAATATCGGGATGTGCCTGGAATTTCTGACCGATGACGCGCGGCGCGCTGCTGTACGGTCGGCGGAGGAAATTCTGAGCGCCGCGACAGCCGGAAATGAATACGAACTGCTGCGCCTGCTGAGCGCGGCGGCGTCACAGCGCGAGGCGTTCGCGGATACGCTGGAACTTTTTGACGAGCGGCTCTGCGAAACCGCGGCCGAGACAGCATGCGCTCCGAAAGCGGGAACCGCGCGGCTGGTGAAAATGCATGGCGCTGTCAGGCGCGCGCTTGAGGATTTAAAGGGCAATGTCAGCCCCGTTCTGGCGGCTTCGGCGCTCTGCGCGGCTCTGATAAACAGTGAACGAACGGAAGTAAAATATGATTGAACTAATTGGTGTGAAATTCAAAAGCGGCGGGAAAATGTACAGCGCCGCGCCGGGGGATTTGTCGCCCGCGGAGGGCTCCTATGTGGTGGTGGACACCGTGCACGGGGAGGACTGCGCACTGGTCGCACAGAGGCGCCACACCGTTCCTGATGGCGCGGAATCCGAATTCATTCTGCCGGTGCTGAGAGAAGCGAATGAGGAAGATATGAAACGCCGCGAGCAGCGTCAGGCTTACCTGGCGGAGGCGCTCAGACTCTGCGAGGAGCGTGTCGCGGCGCGCCAGCTTCCCATGCGCCTGGTCGATGTGGAGGACGGCGTCGAAACGCTCAAACTGGTCTTTTACTTCACGGCGGAATCGCGGGTCGATTTCCGTGAGCTGGTCAAGGATTTGGCACAGGCGTTTCA
>CAYZMU010000013.1:9998-30476 GCA_964479595.1 uncultured Ruminococcus sp.
CGGAATCGCGGGTCGATTTCCGTGAGCTGGTCAAGGATTTGGCACAGGCGTTTCACGTCCGAATCGAGCTGCGCCAGATCGGAGACCGCGACGAGACAAGACTGCTCGGAGGCATCGGCATCTGCGGAAGAGAATTTTGCTGCAAAAGCTACTTAAATAATTTTCAGCCCATCTCCATTCGCATGGCAAAAGAGCAGGGGCTCGCGCTGAATCCCGCGAAGATTTCCGGCGCCTGCAACCGTCTGATGTGCTGCCTGCGCTATGAGAGCCCGGTCTATGAGGAACTCATCAAACTTTCCCCCAAGGTCGGCTCCACGGTCATCCTTCCCGGACCTCCTCCCGTCCGCGCTTACGTGATGGAATCCAACCTGATTACGGGAAAACTGCGTGTCAAACCCGAAAACTCGGATATACCCATTACAGTAAACCGGGACGATGTGGAAAGGCTGGAGGACAGCTCGCGCAAGATGACGAAGGAAGACTTGCGGAATACGAACCGCGGCACGGAACGCCCCAAACCCAAAAACGCGGAGGAACAAAAGCCGCCGCGCAAACCCGTCGCGCCGAAGGAATCCGCGCCCAAGACGAAATCCCAGCCGCCCGCCGCCCATGCCGGAACGCTCCACGAGGAATTTGGCGAGCAGCGCCGTTCTCAGCCCAAGCCCCCCGCCGCGAAACAACCGCCCCGGCAGACGGATTTCACTGAGCACCGCGCGCCGAAACCGCAGAACCCTGCCCCGGCGAACGCGAATCAGTCCCCCAAGAACAATCCCTACCGCCGCACGGCGAAGAAAAAGCCGAATCCTCCGCGAAACGGCTCCCACGGGAATCCCGATACGCCCAAGAAATCCGACTGAACAAGAAATCGCGCCCCCGCGCAATGGGGACGCGATTTTTTACGATTTTTGCGCCTTGATAATCTTCATACGCGTGAATTCCTCGCGCTCCTTGTCCTCAAGCGCGTCGGAAATGGTCCGGATAATCGTGGTATAGCGCGGGATCAGTACATTTTTTAACGCGTTGGCGCGTCTTGCTGTCGCCTGAATCGCGGTCGCGAGACGCGCGACACCGTTGTCAACCTCCGCGAGTGTCAGCGTCATCTCCCGCACCTTACAAAACGCCGCGTACGCCTCGTCAAGCTGAATATTCGTGTCCAGAAAGCCGTACGGAATCGGAATATCCGTGTCGGGCGGATGCGTGAGCTTTGGCACACTGACGCCCATAACGACTTTCGTTTCGATCTCCGTATAATTATCAATCGGAACCGCGTTCGCGAAGCGCTCCACGAACCCGAGCGTGATATTCGCCTCCTGCAGTTTGGCGTAGGCGACACGATAGGTCTCCGCGATGGAATCACGCAGTTCCTTCGCGCGTTCCGTCAGCTGCATCAGTTCCCGCATCAGCACATTGCGCTTGCGGTCCATCAGGTCATAGCCCAGCCTGCAGAGCCCGAGAGAGCGCTTTGCCGCCATAAGGTTTCCCTTGGTCGGGAAGACCTGCGTGTCAGCCATCCTGCTCCCCTTCTTTCATGAGCGCGCGCGCCGCGGCGGGGTTGTAGTGCTCCCTCAGCAGCGCGTTGTCCACGCGGTCGAGCGCGGTCTGCGGCAGAATGGAGAGCAGCGTCCAGCCGAGGTCCAGCGTCTGCTCCATGGAGCGGTTCTCGTCAGCGCCCTGCGTCAGGAAGCATTCCTCAAAGTATTTACCGAATTTCAGATACTGTTTATCCAAATCGGAGAGTTCTTCTTCCCCGATGACCGAGGCGAGCGAACGCGCGTCCTGCACCTGCGCGTACGAGGCGAAAAGCTGGTTCGCCACATCCGCGTGATCCGCGCGGGTAAAGCCCTCCCCGATGCCGTCTTTCATCAGACGCGAAAGCGAGGGAAGTACCGAAATCGGCGGATAGACACCACTCTGCTCCAGCCCTCTGTCCAGCACAATCTGCCCTTCTGTAATGTAACCGGTGAGGTCCGGAACCGGGTGCGTAATATCGTCGTTCGGCATGGTCAGAATGGGCAGCTGCGTGACGCTCCCCTCCACGCCCTCGATGATGCCCGCGCGTTCATAAATGGACGCCAAATCGGAGTAAAGATAGCCCGGGAAGCCCTTTCTGCCCGGAATCTCCCCCTTGGACGAGGAAAATTCGCGCAAAGCCTCGGCGTAAGCGGTCATATCCGTCATCACGACCAGAATGTGCTTGTGCTTTTCATAAGCGAGATATTCCGCCGCCGTCAGCGCGCAGCGAGGGGTAAGAATCCGCTCAATGATCGGATCATTTGCCAAGTTCAAAAACATTACGACATTCTGAAGAACACCGCTTTCGGCGAAACTGCGCCTGAAGTAGTCCGCGACATCGTTTTGAATCCCCATAGCGGCGAACACCACCGCGAACTCCGCGTTGTCATCGCCCGCGATTCGCGCCTGCTGCACAATCTGCACCGCGAGTTTGTTGTGCGAAAGCCCTGTGCCGGAGAAAATCGGGAGTTTCTGTCCGCGAATCAGCGTCATGAGGCAGTCGATCGCGGAAATGCCCGTCTGAATATAGTTTCTGGGATATTTTCTGGCGACGGGGTTGAGGGGCTGGCCGTTGATGTCGCCGAATTTTTCAGGGTTTACCTCCCCCAGACCGTCCGCGGGTCTGCCGGCACCCGTGAAGACTCTGCCGAGCAATTCCTCCGCAAGCGGGATCTCCATCGGCCGGCCCGTGAAAGTCGTGCGCGTGTTGTTCAGGGAAAGCCCGCGCGTGCCCTCAAAGACCTGCAGAATCGCCTTGTCGCCCTCGAGCATGACCACTCTGCCGGTGCGCTCTGTGCCGTCCTCCAGCGTAATTCTTGCGATTTCATCAAATTTCACGCCTTCCACGTGGTCCAGAACAATCAGGGAGCCGCTCAGACTCTGCAGCCCAAAATACTGAAGGCTCATGCGAGCACCTCCTCTTTTTGCGCGCGCAGACCGTCGAGAATGCCGTCTATCTGCTGGGTCAGCGCCGTGAAGCGCTCCAGCTGGCGGTTGGGTATGTCGTACTTTACCTTGATGACGGTTTCCAGCACCCCGCTGTCGCAAATCGCCGCGAGCGAAACTTTCTCCTTGAGCAAATCCTGCGCGCGGTGGTAGACGTGCAGAATCAGCTCCATCATCTTAAACTGCTTTGGCAGCGGCACATAGGTGTCCTCGGCGTGGTAGGCGTTCTGCTGCAAAAAGCCGACGCGCACCACACGCGCGATCTCAATCACGAGTTTCTGATCGTCCGGCAGCACATCCGAACCAATCAGCCGCACGATATCAAGCAGTGTCTGCTCCTCCTTGAGGATAGCGGAAATCTCCGCGCGGTAAGCGGTGAAATTCGGGTCAATCTGGGTGTCGTAAAAGTTCGCGAGATCGTCAATATATTCGCTGTAGCTCATGGTCCAGTTGATGGCGGGATAGTGCCGCGCGTAGGCGAGGGATTTATCAAGCCCCCAGAAACAGCGCACGAAACGCTTGGTGTTCTGGGTAACGGGCTCGGAAAAATCCGAACCCTGCGGAGAAACCGCGCCGATAACCGTCACGCTGCCCTCACGGCCCGAGAGCGTCTCGTAAGACCCTGTGCGCTCGTAAAATTCCGAGAGCCTCGAGGGCAGATACGCGGGGAAACCCTCCTCCGCGGGCATCTCCTCCAGACGCCCCGAGATCTCACGCAAAGCTTCCGCCCAGCGGGAGGTGGAATCCGCCATAATCGCGATGTGATAACCCATGTCGCGGTAGTATTCCGCCAGAGTAATCCCCGTGTAAATGGACGCCTCACGCGCCGCAACCGGCATATTCGAAGTGTTCGCGATCAAAACCGTGCGCTCCATAAGCGATTTGCCGGTTCGGGGGTCACTCAGGGCGGTGAATTCCTCCAGCACCTGCGTCATTTCGTTTCCGCGCTCGCCGCAGCCGATATAGACAATGATATCCGCGTCGCACCATTTCGCGATTTGATGCTGGGTCATGGTTTTGCCGGTGCCGAAGCCTCCCGGAATCGCTGCCGTGCCGCCTCTGGCAATCGGAAAGAGCGTGTCGAGCACGCGCTGTCCGGTAATCATCGGACGCGAGGGTGACAGCCGCTTCGCTGCTGGTCTGGGGCGCCGAATCGGCCACTTCTGGCAGAGCGTCAGACTGTGTACGGTTCCCTGTGCGTCCTCGAGCCTGATAATCTCGTCGTCTACCTTGTATTTTCCATTCTTCGCGGCGTAAACGACCTTCCCGGAAAGCCCGGGCGGAACCATGCAAAGGTGCAGAATGACGGAGGTTTCCGGTGTGGAGGCGTAGACCTCGCCCGCCTGCATCATCGTCCCGACGCGGACCTTCACGGTGACGTCGTATTGTTTCTCCTTGTCCAGAACCGGGACAGCAAGTCCGTCGCCGATAAACGACCCGGAGGCGTCTCGGAGCGCGCGCAGAGGCCTCTCAATCCCGTCAAAAATATTCGTGAGGATTCCCGGCCCCAGCGTCACGGACATCGGCGCGCCGGTGGGCTCTACAGGCTCCCCTGTTTTCAGTCCTGAGGTGCTTTCATAAACCTGTACAGTCGTCTCCAAATCCGTCAGACCGATAACTTCCCCGATAAGCCTGCGATTCCCGACATAAACCATCTCCATCATGGAGAAGGCGTCGGTGTCGCGAATCTTGATGACAGGACCGTTGACACTGTAGATTGTAGGCTGGCGCATTACTCGTCCCCCCCGCTCAGCTTGTGATGACGATAAAAATCGCGGTACTGCGAGGCATACGCTTCGTCCAGAGTGTGGTTTTCACAGCGCCTGCCGTCCGCGGAAAGGATGGAAAGCCCGCCTAAAAGGATACTTTTATCCACGCGAAAATCGCAGGAAATCCCCGCCGCGCTGCGCAGCTTCTCTTGGAGCGGGAGATCCTTTTCCCGCACCAGAATCACCGCACCCTGCTCTTTCGGGGCGTTCTCGCGCAGCAGCCCGCCGAGCCACTCGACGTACTCAGGGGAATCGGTAAACCCGACGATTTTCTCCCGCAGCTGCGAGAACAGATTCCCCAGCAGCGCCTGCCTGCTGCTGAGCAGCGCGGTTTTGCCGCGATAGCCCACCTGCGCGAAAGCCTTCCTATACTTCGCGGTGATTTTATTCTTCGCGTCGGAGAGTTCCTTTTCGCTCCGCGCCTTCACAGTTTCCATGGCGTTTTCGCGATATTCCTCAGCGGAGCGCTCCGCCTCCTGCTCCTTGGTTTCGACTTCCTTTTCCGCCGCCTCGCTGACGGCGCTCAGAAATGCGTCGAGTTTCCGCGCTGCGTCCACAGCTTTCCACTCCTCTCAGATTCTGATCCCGATTGTTTCCGAAAGATACTTGGAAATGGATGCGGTCAAATCCGTTCCGCCGTGACGGTCCGGAATGGTCACCAAAAGCGGCACCTGCACCTTTTCCTTGATTTCCCGCAACTGGTCCGGGCACAGCCGCGCGAGCTTCTCCGTGATGATGACAACGGCAGTGTCTTTTGTTTCTATCGCCGTCTTCAGCGCGCTGAGCACTTCCGCGCGCTCATGCACGACCACGCCCTCAATTCCGGCAAGACGCATCCCCACAAGTGTGTCCCGGTTATCGCTGATAAGATAACTGCGCATCAGGAGAGCTGGTTCAGAATCATGATGGCGATGAGCAGGCCGTAAATCGCGACACCTTCACCCAGCGCCACAAAAATCAGCGCCTTTGCGAACGCTTTCGGCTCTTCCGCAATCGCCCCGATCGCGGCGGGAGCGGCACCGCCCACAGCAACACCGCAGCCGATGGAACCAAGCCCGACAGCCAGCGCCGCAGCAAGATACCCGAGCCCCGCGGCGGTCCCGGAGACAGCCGCAGTCGTTTCGGCGGCGTGCACGAAGCCGCCCATAGGAATCGCTATCGCGCAGAGCAGAACAGCGCCGAACGCGCAGAGATTGCCAAGAAAGGCTCTGCGCACGGATTTTTGCGATTTGCCGCGGCGGATAACCGCACAGACCGGCAGTACCAGCATTGCCACAATCAGCAGCGGGAGCAGCAGAAGCTCCGCGATTCGAATTCCAGACATGAGAATACCTCCTAATCAAATGTTGAAAGTCTCAGTGCGCGGGTTCGGGGCTGACGTCAGTGAGTTCGTCAAACGTAACCGAAACCGGCACGAACGCCTTGCCGTCGCCCTCATAGCAGCGCGAAAAGATTTCATAAAACTCCAGACGCAGAACCTGAATCCCAACAATCAGCCCCTCAAGGCCCATCACGAAGAGATTTCCGAGAATGATGACAAGCGGCGAACCGCCCTTTCCGGCCATGTCGGCGAGCACCATCACCACACTCATAAGCCCCGCGTGCGAAAAGACAAAACCGCCCACACGGATAAACGAAAGCGTGTTGGTCGCGTAGCCCAGAAGATACTCAAAGCACTCAAAGAAATTCGAGGCGATGAAATCCACCATTCCGGGCATTTCATAACTCTTGTGCGCAAGTTTCGCCCCGAGCGGTTCCTTGAAGAACATCATCAGAAGCGTCACCGTGATGACAACTCCTAAAACCGGTGTCGGGAGAATCTTGCTGCCGCTGACCATCCCGAGCACGACAACGAGCAGCGACAGGAAGAACAGCAGCCCCGCGATGCCATTGTTGCCAAAAAGCCCTTCCTCGTAGTCGCGCTGCCTCAGCTTCACCACAATGTTTACCATCATGGAGATGATGATGATGACCGCGCCCAGCGCGACTGCACCGTAGATGAAGAGATTCGTGTTCTCCATCGCGTGCAGGGGCAGAAAGGAGATGCCAAGGCTTTCATACACGGGGTCCAGCAGATTCTCAAAGCCGAACACCGAACCGTACAGCGTGCCGAAAATCGCGCCCGATATGCCAATTCGCGTAATGATGGCCCCCAGTGGCATATGTTTTTTCTTATCCAGAAAGACACCCAGAAGAGCGAGGAGAATCCCCTGCCCCAAATCCCCGAACATGATGCCGAAGAGCAGCGTGTAGCTGACCGCCAGCAGGAAAGTCGGGTTGAAACCGCGGTAGCGCGGCAGGCCGTACATCTCCACAAACATGGAGAAAGGCCTCGAAAACCAGCCGTTCTTGAGCCGCACCGGCGGGTCGGCGTTTTCGTAGGGCGCCTCGTAGCTGACACTCAGTTCCGGGATTTTGTCGATACATTCCTCAAACCGCGCTTTCTCCGAGACCGGCACATAGCCCATCAGATTGAACTTGTCGTGCAGGACCAAGCACTGCCCGCGCAGTTTATAGACCTCGCTTTGGTATTTCGCGAAGCAGTACATCCGGCTGATGTTCTCGGATTCCGTTTCGTAGATGCGCTTTTGTTCCGCCTCCAGCCGATCGCATTCCGCTTTCAGTTCCGTCATGCGTATCTGAAGCTCCGCGAGCGCCTGTTCCGGCGTGCCGCTTAAGTCCTTGGGCAGCTCGCAGCTCTCAAAGAGCAGCCCCTTGAGAATGGCGTCCGCGAAGAGCTGCCGGTCGGGCGTCGTAAAGCAGAACCCCCAGACGTAGTCGTGTTCCGTGTGGCAGCTTTGGAAGTAGAGCTCGGAGAGATTATAGAACTCAAGCTTCTGCAGGCTTTCCTGCGGCATTCGTCCGAAGCGGCAGCTGATATGCTTGACCTGCGAAAGCTCGCCCAAATCGACATCGGCGCTTTGGAGATGTTTGAGGTGAATGACCGCGTTCTCGTAGTCGCCCGCCTGCTTTCGCGCCTGCTTCAGCGCCTCTTCGACATCGCGCAGTTCCTCGGAAATACGTTCCGTTTCACGCTCCATCGTCTGCGGGGTGTAGGCGTCGGGAGGGATATCCTCCTGCGTATTGACTTTCACCTGCCGCAGGTCCAGCTCGAGCAGTTTCTTGAGCGGCTCGGCATACGGGTTTTCCCCGCTCCTGCCCGCGGACATCTCCTCAGAGACACCCAGCATTTTCGCGGCGTTTTCCATATGAAAGACACCGCTTCGCAGGCACGCCGTAATCGCCGCGTTCAGCTCTGAGAGCTCGCCCGAGACGCTGACGAGTTCGAGCTTCTCGATAGACAAGGCTTCCACCTCCTTTTGTAGGGAGATTTATAAGTAACGCTCAGATTCGGGATTTTGTCCATGCACTCCTGAAAGTAAGCCTTTCGCGAAACGGGCACATAGCCCATGATATTAAACTTCCCGCGCCGAATCAGACATTTCTCAAGCAGTTCGCAGCAGTCGCTCTGATACTGCGCGTAAGCGTACAGCCTAGCGATGTTTTCGGATTCGGTCTCCCGGATTTGCCGCAATTTCGCCTCCAGACGCTCGCACTTCGCTCTGAGCGCCGTCAAGCGTATATCCAGTTCCTCAAGCGCCTGCTCGGGTGTGTCGCCCAAATCCTTGGGAAGGTCGTAGCTTTCAAAGAGCAGCCCCTTCATCACGGTATCCGCCACACTTTGCCGGTCGGGCAGCGCAAAACAGAACCCCCAGACATAATCGTACTCGGTGTGGCAGCTTTGGAAATAAAACCCCGCGTCGGTGTAAAATTCCAGCTTCTGCAGACTCTCCAGCGGCATTCGCCCGAAGCGGCAGCTGATATGTCTGACCCGCGCGAGCGCTCCCAGATCGACATCCGCGTTTCGCAGACACTTGAGATGAATAGCGTCGCTCTCATATTCGTTTATCTGTTCGCGCGCCTGTGTCAGAGCCTCCCTGACCTCGTTTAATTGCCCGGAAACACGCCGCGCCTCACTCTCAATCACCTGCGGGGAAGGCCCGTCCAAAGGGATATCCCCCGTGTCATCGCTCTTTTCGGGCTGCAAATCGAGATCCTGCAGTTTCTCCAGCGCCTCGGCGTAGAGATTCTTCCCCTTTTTACCGATAAACCTGCTGTCGGAAACACCCATGAGCTTCCCGGCGTTCTCGCCCTGAAAGACTTTGCTGCGCAGGCAGGCAGCAATCGCGGCGTTTAAGTCCGAAAGCCCGCCCGTGATGTTGACCAGTTCGAGCTTTCCATTCAACAAAGTTTCCACCCCCCTCATAACGAAGCCTCTACTCCAGAATCAGGAGATTGTAGATATAGGACGGGGACTGTCCATAGCGAACGCCCTCGATGACGGTCGTCACATTCTGCAGTTCTATCTGGTTGAGCAGATGAATCGCGTAGAGACTCACCGCCGCGTGCTCGGAAAAGTGCAGCGCGTTGCGGGCGTTGCGGTAGCGCAGCAGCGAAAGCGCGTGTTCCATGCGCGTGAAATCGGAGACGTCCCGGATATCGTTCATCATTCTGCCGTACCGCGTGGATCGCAGCACTTCCATAAAGGCGTCCGTATCCGGCGCGTCGTAGAGTTCCTCACAGACTCTGCGCGGGAGTTTCCCGTCCACAGGCAGCATCATGCGGCGCAGCGTGGCACGCTCGGCGTGGAACACACTCTTGAGGCGAAAGGCGTTGATAAGATTGATAAGGTCAATCTGTTCCTCAATCAGCCCCAGCAGAGCCTGCAAATCGCTGCCCTTGAGCGAACTCTTTGCCTCTTTGATGATTTCTTCCAGATAGCAGGCACGCAGCGCGATTTCACATTCGGTATAGTCGAAGGACTCGCCGCGCTCTCTACCCAGATAGCGCCTCAGAATCGGTTCATAGTTCGTGTGGCGTACCACAGCGATGATGTCCGCGGGCGTCTGCGCCCGTGCCAGATCTTTCAGCGAGAAACGCAGATACGGATCCAGCCATGTGTCCATCGCGGAAATATAATTCTCACGGTCTGTCCCGATAGCCTTAAAAAGCTCCCGAATCTCGTACTCATAGATAAAAAACTTAAAGAACGGCGCGCGCCGCAGCTGCTGAACCGAGCAGAAGTGAAGATCCTGAAAGAAGACATTGCGCCGCAGCACGGTTTCCAGATAGGTGCGGTGCGTGATAGCGGGCTCGAGTTCCCGCAGCACCTCGCGATATCTCGGTGTCTCCTTGAGATAGCCGACAATCTCGGGCACGCTGTGCAAATTGATGAGTTCGCGGAAATCGGCAGTTGTCAGGCGCTGGCCGTAGGCAGTGCGAATCGCCGCGGACGCGGCATAGTAGTGCTCTTTCATCACTCACTCGCCTCGCGTAACGTGTCCTGAAAGAGCTGCTCCAGAAGCTCGTCGTGTCTGTCCTCGAAAAGATGCTGCAGTTTCGCGGCAGTCGCGTCAAATTCCTCCCGCAGCGCCTTGGTTTTCTCCTCAAATTCCTCCCGTGTGTGCTGTTCGTATTCGTCTATGGCGTCTCTGGTGCCGTGCTCCTGCGCCTGCGCGAGCGCCTCGGACTGTTCCTTGGCGAGTTCCAGCTTTTCGCGGCACTTAAGCGTACCGGCACGGAGACGGGCGTCCACCTGAGCGTCCAGCTCCAGAATCTTGCGGATGGTGTCATCCATAGCCCCTCCTCCTTTCGCAAACGCCCCATATCAGGGTGGAATTTTGGCCTAACCCTTATTATACACTCTTCTTTCGCAATTGTCAAGTGTTTCACTGGATTTTTTACGGTTTGGCGCGAAAAAAGAACGCGAAAGCGCGGAATACCGGAGTGCTGAGAGGCGTTGACGATTCCGGAAAAATATGGTATAATGAAGGCACGGGCAGGAAAGCCCGAAAGGATGAAAGGAGCGTTTCAAATGACCATTGTCTGTCTGGATTTGGAGGGCGTTCTGGTGCCCGAAATCTGGATTGCCTTCGCCAGGGAGAGCTGTATTCCGGAGCTTGAGAAAACCACGCGTGACGAGCACGACTTCGATAAACTCATGCGCTACCGCCTTGAGATTCTCTCACAGCACGGACTGGGGCTCAAGGAAATTCGGGAGACCATCTCAAAAATAGAGCCCCTTGAGGGCGCGCGGGCGTTTCTGGACAAACTCCGCGCGATTTGTCAAGTCATTATCATCAGTGACACCTTTGAACAGTTCGCGGCGCCTCTGATGGCAAAGCTTGGCTACCCGACGCTGTTCTGCAATTCTCTTGAGGTTGCCGAAAACGGCGCCATTACGGGCTATAAGATGCGCTGCCCGCGCTCGAAGCTCACCACCGTCAAGGCGCTGCAGTCCATAGGCTTCGAAACCGTCGCTTCCGGTGACAGTTTTAACGATCTGGACATGATTCAGGCGAGCAAGGCAGGATTTCTTTTCCGCAGCACGGACGCCATCAAGCAGGCGCACCCCGAACTGCCCGCTTTTGAGAACTATGATGACCTGTTCGCGGCGATTGCGCGCGTCGTGGACTGAGAGAAGAGGGCTGCGAAATGATTTACCCGGAAATTCAGGCGACCGCTGACGAGATTACGAAGCTTTTCAAGCCCGTGCGCATTTACCTCATCAGTCACAAGACCAACCACGCCACAGGGGAGCTCATCAGTTTCAAGCTGGCGCTCGTGGTACGTGACGACACACCCAATCTCTCCGAGCTGGAATGTTTTCTCTATACGGCGGTGGACTGTGACTGTCCCTATGATCTGGTGCTCTACAAACAGAGCGAGTGGGAGACACTCTCCGCGGATTCGAGAACTTTCGCGTGGTCCATCAAGGAAACGGGGAGTGTGCTCTATGGCTAGAGGATACCGCGAGGGCGACAGCAAACGCTATTTTGACTGGCTCTACTACGCCGCGATTGACCTGCGCGCGGCGAAGCTCCTGACGGACGACGAGCGCTGCTACAATGTTATCTCATTTCACTGTCAGCAGTGCATCGAGAAGGGCATCAAGGGCTATCTGCTCTGGAAGCGCACCCGCCTCTACGACGGACACAACCTCCCGTGGCTGTGCAAGCAGGCCATGATGGAGGACGAGCATTTCAGGGATTTTCTGCCCTTTTCGAGCAAGCTGAACCATTACTACATTGAGTCGCGCTACCCCGCCGACTTCCTGCTCTCGCTGGACCGTGAGACCGCGCTGGAACTTATCGCGGGGACGGAAGAAATGCTCTCGTTTATCAACTCCCTTGTAAAATTCGATTTCCAAAGCTACCGTCAGCGAAAGTGAGGCTTTCCCATGGAACTGGAATACAAATGGAAGGCGCGTGAGGAGACTTTCCGCGCCGTTGCGGCAAGCGCGCTCTACCGTGAGACAATAGTCCGCGAGGAAAGGCTTCACATGGAGGCGGAATACTACGACACACCCGATCGTGCGCTGCGTCAGAAGGAGACCGCGCTGCGGCTGCGTCGGGAAAACGGTGTCGGCATGTGCTGCCTGAAAGCGGGAAAGCACGTGGAAAACGGCTGTGTCACGCGGCAGGAATGGCAATGCGAGGCGAACAATCTTGCGGAAGGTCTGGCGCTGCTGCCCGAAAACGGCGCTCCCGCGCAGCTCTGTGAAGAACTGGCGCACCTGCCCCTTGAAACGGTCGCGCGGATGGATTTTGAGCGCCTTGCCGTGACGGTGCAAACTGAGGGCATGGAAGCGGAACTGGCGATGGACCAAGGCACTTTCGGGGGCGTTGAAACTTTTAAGGAATTGGAACTGGAATATAAGAGCGGGAGCGAGGCGGCGTTTCACGCCTACGCAGAAAAACTGGCGGGAGAATTCTCCCTTGAAATCGAACCTCGTTCCAAACTCGCCAGAGCGCTCGCGGCAGCCGACACTTGACAAAATCAAATTTTTATGATATAATACCAGAGGGGGTATATCCATTCACGCGACGGCGCAATTTTCATGTTGCCCGGGCGCGTAATACAAAAACGAAAGGAGTATGGGAATGGCAAATTGGGACCGCTTTTCCAGACAAAGCAAGATAGATGAACTCGCGGAGCTCTGCAAAGAGAACTACAAAATCGACCCGGAGCTCTACACAAAATATGATGTCAAAAGAGGTCTGCGCGACATCAACGGAAAGGGCGTCTGCGCGGGGCTTACGAACATCAGCGAAATTATCCCGGGCACGGACGCGCCCGACGGGAGCAATGACGGCAAGGGGCAGCTGCTCTTTCGGGGCTACCACATCGAAGATATCGTGCGCGGCTTCATTAACGAGCGGCGCTACGGCTATGAGGAAACGGTTTACCTGCTGCTCTTTGGGGCTTTGCCGACCAGCGAGCAGCTTTCGGAATTCAGCGAACTTCTGCGCAGCTGCAGGACACTGCCGCCCTCGTTCTCAAGAGATGTCATCATGAAATCCCCCAGCGATGACATGATGAACACCCTCGCAAAGAGCGTTCTGGCGCTGTATTCCTACGACCACGACCCCAACGGGACTTCCATTCCGAACGTGCTGCGCCAGTGTATCCAGCTCATCGCGCAGTTCCCGTCCATCGCGGTCTACGGCTATCAGGCGCACTGCTACTACAACAACGAGCAGAGTCTCTTCCTGCACCAGCCCGACCCCAAGCTTTCCCCGTCGGAAAACCTGCTGAGCCTGCTGCGTGCCGACCAGAAATATACCGAACTTGAGGCGCGGATTCTCGATGTGGCGCTGGTGCTGCACGCGGAGCACGGCGGCGGCAACAACTCCTCATTCACGGTACACGTCGTCTCGTCCTCCGGCACGGACACTTACTCCACCATGGCGGCGGCGCTCGGCTCTTTGAAAGGGCCCAAGCACGGCGGCGCGAACATCAAGGTCGTGCAGATGTTTGACGACATGAAGGAGCGCGTGAAAGACTGGAAGGACGAGGACGAGGTCAGGGAATATCTGCGCAAGCTGCTGCACAAAGAGGCGTTTGACCGCTCCGGGCTTATCTATGGCATGGGCCACGCCGTCTACTCCAAGAGCGACCCGCGCGCGACGATTCTGCGCGGTTTTGTGGAAGAACTCGCCGAGGAGAAAGGGTGTCTGGAAGAATACGCGCTCTACGCGCTGGTGGAGCGCCTCGCGCCGGAAGTCATCGGGGAGGAGCGCAGAATCTATAAGGGCGTCTGCGCGAACGTGGATTTCTATTCCGGGCTGGTCTACAGAATGCTGGGGCTTCCCAACGAGCTGTTCACACCGATTTTCGCCATATCCCGAATCGCGGGCTGGTCCGCGCACCGTCTGGAGGAACTCCTCGGTGCCAGCAAGATCATCCGCCCCGCCTACCGCGCTGTGAAGGATTGGGAGACTTACGTTCCCATCGCCGAGCGGCACGCCAAGGAGGCATGAGAGCATGAATAACGCCGTAATCCTTGCGGGAGGGCAGGGCAAGCGCATGAAGGCGCCGATTCCCAAGCCGATGTTCAAGGTTCTGGGTGAGCCCATGCTGGAATGGGTTCTGGGCGCCTGCGAGGGCGCGGGGCTCGGCAGAGTCTGCGTGGTAACCGGCTATGAGGCGGAGCAGATTCTCGATTATCTCGACGACCGCTGCGAAACGGTCTATCAGGCGCGGCGCCTGGGCACAGGGCACGCGGTCATGCAGGCGGAGGATTTTCTGCGCGGGGACACCAGCGAGAACACAATTGTGCTCTGCGGGGACGCGCCGTTTATTGACAGCGAAACCATCACCAGAGCGCTTGAGCGCCATATCTCGGAACGAAACGCCGTCACGGTCATCACCGCGCGGGTGGACAATCCTTCCGGGTACGGCAGGATTCTGCGTACGGACAGCGGAATCGCGGGTATCGTGGAAGAAAAGGACGCGACAGAGGCCCAGAAGCGCATTCGGGAGATAAACTCCGGCTGCTACTGGTTCCGCACGAAGACCCTGCTGGAACTGCTCGGGAAAATCTCCTGCGACAACGCCCAGCACGAATATTATTTAACCGATACGATAGAAATCGCGCTGAATGAGGGTCTGCGCGCGGGAGCGTATTGTTCGCGGAATCCGGACGTGGTTCTCGGCGCAAACGACCGGCAGGGGCTTTTGGACTTGAACACGGCGGCACGCGAGAAAGTGCTGCGCAAACACATGGAAAACGGCGTGGGCTTTGTCTGCACGGACGGCATTATCATCGAGCGCGGTGTCAAAATCGGCGCCGGCACGGAGATTTTGCCCGGCACGATTCTCAAGGGAAATACGGTCATCGGCGAATCCTGCGTCATCGGCCCCAATTGCCTGATTGAAAACACTGTCGTCGGCGACCGCGTGAAACTAAACTCCGTACAGGCGTACAAATCCCAGATCGACTCGGATGTGACCATGGGACCTTTCGTGCACATCCGTCCGGGCAGCCACATCTGTTCGGGAGCGTCTGTAGGGGATTTCGTGGAAATCAAGAACACGACCGTCGGCGAAAAGACCATGATCGCGCATCTTGCGTATCTGGGCGACAGCGACATCGGAAAAGAAGTGAATATCGGCGCGGGCTGCGTGACGGTAAACTTTGACGGCGTAAGAAAATCCCGCTGCGAGATTGGCGACCACGCTTTTGTGGGGTGCAACACAAATCTCATCGCGCCGGTGCGTCTGGGAAGGGAATGCTATACCGCGGCGGGTTCGACCATCACGGCGGACATCCCTGACTACGCGCTGGCCATTGACCGCGGTACGCTGCAGGTGAAAGAAGGCTACACCCTGCGCAAATTCGCGAAGAAGAAGCCCTGAAACGGAGGAAACAGATGAAAAGACTGGTTACCAGAAGTGATTTTGACGGTCTGGTCTGCGCGATGCTCCTCAAGGAACTGAACCTGATTGATGAAATCAAGTTTGTGCATCCCAAGGACGTGCAGGACGGCAAAATCGAGCTGAGTGAGAACGACATCACAACGAATCTCCCCTTTGACCCCCGTGTGGGACTTGCCTTTGACCACCATGAGAGCGAACTGCTGCGCAACAAGCGCGAGGACTACGAGGGAAAGTACTTCATCGACGGCAGCGCGCGTTCCGCCGCGAGGGTCGTGTATAATTACTATGGCGGCGCGAAAACGTTCAAGCGGGTTTCAGAAGAAATCATGACCGCCGTGGACAAAGGCGACAGCGCGGATTTCACGAAAGAGGAGATTCTCGAGCCCAAGGGCTGGGTTCTGATGAACTTCCTCATGGACGCGCGGACAGGGCTCGGGCGTTTCCACAATTTCCGCATCTCCAACTATGATCTCATGATGCAGCTGATTGATTTCTGCCCCAATCACACGGTGGACGAGGTTTTGCAGCTGCCGGATGTCAAGGAACGCGTGGACCTCTATTTTGAGCAGCAGGAACTTTTCAAGGAGCAGCTGCGGCGCGTCACGAAGCTGGACGGCAAGGTCTGTGTGATTGACCTGCGCGAGGAAGAAACCATTTACGCGGGCAATCGGTTCATGGTCTACGCCATGTGGCCGGAGGCAGAACTTTCCGTACACGTCGCGTGGGGATTCCGCAAGCAGAATACCGCTGTCATGATCGGAAAGTCCATCATCAACCGCGCCTCGGATTTCAATATCGGGGAGCTTTGCCTGCGCTACGGCGGAGGCGGTCACGCAAACGCGGGAACCTGCCAGCTGGAGAACGACCAGGTGGACGCTCTGCTGCCCAAGATTCTCGACGAACTCAACGGAAGGTAATTTGCCGTACAAAAGCCCTCCCGAATCAGGGAGGGCTTGCGGCGACAGAAAAAGCGCCCTCGCGCGAAGCGAAGGGCGTTTCGGATTTTCGCGCGGGGAGGCGCTGGGAATGAGGACGCTCTATCTGGACTGTACCATGGGCGCGGCGGGCGATATGCTCATGGGTGCGCTGCTGGACTTGCTCGAGGACAAAGAGGCGTTTTTGACGAAGCTGCGCGCTGTTCTGCCCCAACATATGCAAATTGAGGCGCGAAACACTCAGCGTGCGGGCATTCGCGGACTGCGCGTTCACGTTTTCGTTGACGGCGAGGAGGAGCATCAGGGGGCTGTCCCCCATCATCACCACAGCCATCGGACATATGGGGAGATTGCGCAAATTCTCTCTGAACTTCCGGTTTCACAGTGGACGAAGGAGAAAGCGGACGCGGTCTATCGCGCTCTGGCACGCGCGGAAAGTGAGGCGCACGGGGTGGAGGTGGAGCAAATCCATTTCCACGAAATTGGCACCTGGGACGCTGTCGCGGATATTGTCGGGGTTTGTATGCTGATAGAGCAGCTGCAGCCTGAGCGGATTCTCTCCTCAAGTGTTTGTGTGGGAAGCGGCACGGTTCTGTGCGCGCATGGTGAGATGCCTGTGCCCGCGCCAGCGACCGCCCGCCTGCTCACCGGAATCCCGAGTTTCGCGGGGGATCTGAGCGGCGAGCGCTGTACTCCGACGGGGGCGGCGCTGCTGAAAGAATTTGCCGAGGATTTTTCGCCCATGCCGCTGCTGAACACACAAAAAATCGGGTACGGTCTCGGCAGCCGGGAGGATATGGGGCTCAACTGCGTTCGCGCGTTTCTCGGGGAAACAGCGCAAACCGCGCAAACGGACGAGCTCTGCGAACTGCGCTGCAATCTGGACGACATGACGGGTGAGGATATCGCGTTTGCCTGTGAGATGCTGCTGGAAAGCGGCGCGTTGGACGTCTTTACACAGTCCATCATCATGAAAAAGGGCCGCCCCGCGGTTTTGCTGACGGTTTTGTGCCGCCGCGAACAGACCTTCGAAATGCAGCAGTTGCTCTTTACACACACAACGACCCTCGGGGTACGGATTTTCCCCTGCCAAAGAGTCGCGCTGGCGAGGACGGAACGCGTCGCGCAAACCCCTTTGGGCGAGGTTCGGGTCAAACGGGCGGAAGGGTTCGGCGTCACGCGTGAAAAAGCGGAATATGAGGATCTCGCCGGCATCGCGCGGGAAAAGCATCTGCCGATAGCGGAGGTTCGAAAACAAGTACCAACGGACGGCAAAGCCCCGTGAGCACATCGGCGGAATGCCGTCTCTGCCCGAGAAACTGCCGCGCCAGAAGGAATTTCGGGGAACGCGGGCGCTGCGGGGAACTCAGCGCTATCCGGATTGCCCGCGCCGCGCCGCATTTTTGGGAAGAGCCCATCATCAGCGGCAAAAACGGCACCGGCGCGATTTTCTTTAGCGGCTGCGCGCTGCGGTGTATATATTGCCAAAACTATGAACTTTCGCGCGGGCACGTCGGCAGAGAAATCTCCTGTGAGGAACTGCTGCGGATTGTGGAAAACCTGGAACGGCAAGGAGTCCACAGTATCAGCCTTGTCACCCCGAGCCACTTTGCCCTTGCGCTGGTCCCTGTTCTGGAAGCGCTGCGCCGGGAGAATTTCCCGCTGCCGATTATCTGGAACAGCGGCGGCTACGAAAAAGTCTCCTCGCTGAAAATGCTCGACGGGCTGGTGGACGTTTATCTGCCGGATTTCAAGTACATTTCCCCGGAAACGGCGCGGGCGTATTCCGACGCGCCCGACTACCCGGAAGTCGCGAAAGCGGCACTCGCGGAGATGGTGCGCCAGCGCGGCACGCAGCGTTTTTCCCCGGACGGGCTGCTCACAAGCGGCGTGCAGGTGCGGCATCTGCTGCTGCCCGGACACGCGCAGGAATGCAGGCAGGTGCTTTGGTATCTGCACAACCACTATCGGGGAAAAATCGGGGTCAGCATTCTGAACCAATATACACCCATGCCGAGTGTCGCCTCCGACCCGCTGCTTTCGCGGCACACAAGCGCCAAATCCTACGAGCAAGTGCTGCGGTACGCGCTCCGAATCGGCATGGATTACGCTTATATTCAGGAACCCGGCGCGGATTCGGAGACTTTCATTCCGGATTTTGAGTCCGGGGTCGGCATACAATGAAAGAGGGTTTGTTCTATGGATTATTCTTTGCTGCTGCGCGGCGAGTTTGAGGCACTCGCTGTCGAGCAGGAGCAAAATCAGATTCAGAACACCAATCAGGCGTCATGGACGACATATGGGCTGGCATTGACAGCGGAGGACGCCAAAATGATCACACAGACGGCGCGGGAGAGCATGCGGGAAGAGGATCTCATACAGGTCGGGGACTCCATCACGCCGCGGCTGATTCACCGCTTTCTGCCCTCGGGCCTGTTGGGGGATTCCTACGCGCTGCGCGTTGCGGAACTGACAGAGGCCTTCTTTCATATCAAGGGCGAGCTGCGCGAGATCACGGCATCAGACAGCGACGTCATGCTTTCGGACAACGCCATTTTGTATTATATGTATATCATTTATATTTCCCCGGCGTGCGCAGGCGATGTCGAGGAAATGGAAGAAATCGCGCAGGAGGTGCTCTATCAGACCGCGCACAGAATCATAGACCGGAGGGAACAGCTGCGCAAGGAGCAAGACGAGGAGGACCTTCCGGCGGAATTCTATCTGCGCCCGGACGCGGACGAGATTCTGCGCGAACGCGGGCTCAGCGCGGTAGAGGAGCAGGCGCAACGCGAAATGGACGATTACCTTTTCCACGAGAACATGGCGGCGGGAAGCCTGCACCCGGATGCGGTGTGGATAGACGGCGAGGAAACCGCCGCTTACGAGCGCGCGGGGGCGGTCCCGAACACCGACGCGCTGGAAGTGTTGCGTGAACGCCTGCGGCGGGACCCTCAGCTGCTGATACCGAGCGAGGAGCAGGAGCGCGAGTGGGAAGCGGAGGCGGAGAAATGGGAGGAAGAGGACGCGCTCGCGGCGAAAGCAGCCCAAAAAGCGCGAGCGCGTGCGAGAGAGGAGAAAAACGATGGCTGAGGAAATCATCGCGGTAACGCCGCAAGCCTCAAGCCCCCAAAAACTGCCCGAGGAGGACTACACGGCAACACTTCTGCAAAGGGCTTCACTGGATGGCTCCATTTCCAACGAACGCGCCGTCGAAATCCGGGACGACCTCGCGAAGGCCGTGTCGGAGCGGGCGTTCGCGTTTACAAAAGGGCGCAGCACAACCGTCACAAAAGAGCAGGCGGAGGATTTCTGGAAATCCGTTTTCTATCAGCTGGACGTGGTGCTGCTCGCGCTGCGTGACGACAACATGGCGCTCGACGCGCTTCGCACGCGCCCTGTCTCTGAACTCCTTGCCGCCGGGGAAACGCAAATCATCGGTCTCTACGAAGGCGCAAAGGAGCACTTTCGGGCCGCTTATGCCGGAATGAAACCTTACATCACGATGCTGTTTTCCTCACTTGTGGACGATTTTGCGGAGTTTTGTAAAAATTATGACGCGCGTTTCCACGCGAGAGACCTGAATATTGCGTTCATCTATCCGCTGATGGGCGGACATTTTGTTGAAAACCGCGATTTGCGCGGGGTTTACCGCTACTACCTCTCCCTGCGCCACGAAAGCGCGATTCTGGCGCAGTTTCCCCAAAGCGAAGTGCGGACGCTTCTGCGCCGGTACGCGGAAAAGTACCTGACGAAGCCCGACCTGCTCGCGGAAAACATCACTGAGATTGTGCTGCTGCACGGGCTGTGTTCCGATATCACCGGCTGCCCCGACCACTCCCTTGCGCTGAAACCGGATACGCCGCAAATGCTGGAGGATTTCCTGGACGAGCTGACGGTGGCGGAACTTGCGGAAAAGCTGCGCGAAGTGATGCGAAAAATGGCGCTCGGAGAGAGCGATGAGGATTTGGCGTACGCGCTCGCGGGCGCGGATTATTTCGCGGAACGGCTGATGCGAACGCCGCGAGCGGAAAACCTTGAGGCTCTGCTTGTTTATTAAAAGAAGAACGCTCCCCCGAAACGCTCGGGGGAGC
>CAYZMU010000014.1:0-19066 GCA_964479595.1 uncultured Ruminococcus sp.
CACTTCCGCAATTTCTCCCTTTTGCACAAAGAACGCGTCCAAATAAACAGCCCGTTTGTGCGTTTTGCCATATACCCGGGCATAAAAAAAGCGGGGACCAATCCCCGGAAACAAAAAATCCCCCGGAGGTCATTCCCCGGGGGTGTTTTGAGTAAAAGAACGCGCTCAGAGCGCCTCCCAGTCGAGTGTCTCGAGAATTTTCGCCGCTTTCAGGACCGTCTCGCGGGAGCCGAAGGAAGAGAACCGCAGCCAGCCCTCCCCGGAATCGCCGAAGCCCGCGCCGGGCGTCCCCGCGATGCCGAAGCGGTTGAGCAGCGTGTCAAAGAGTTCCCACGAGCCCTTGTTTTCGGGGCACTCCATCCAGACATACGGCGCGTTCTCGCCGCCTGTGGAGAAAACGCCGGATTTTTGCAGCGCGTCCTTGAGAATTTTTGCGTTGTCCATGTAATACGCGATATCCTCGTGCACCGCGCGCTGGCCTTCTTCAGTGAAGACCGCCGCCGCCGCGCGCTGAACGATATAACTTGTGCCGTTGTATTTCGTCGCCGCTCTGCGCTTCCACGCGTTGTGGATGGGAAATTCCCCGACGCTCAAAGTCTTGGGGCAAATCGTCCAGCCGCAGCGCACGCCCGTGAATCCCGCCATCTTCGAGAGCGAGTTGACCTCAATCGCGCACGCCTTCGCGCCCTCGATTTCATAGATGGTTCTGGGCAGCGTCTCGTCATGAATATAGGATTCGTACGCCGCGTCAAACAGAATCACCGCGCCGTTTCGCAGCGCGTATTCCACCCACGCTTTCAGCTGCTCCTTGGTGTAGACCGCGCCGGTGGGGTTGTTGGGCGAGCAGAGATAGATGATGTCGGCGCTCATGCGCGGGTCGGGCATGGGCAGAAAGCCGTTCTCCTTTGTCCCGCTCAGAAACGCCACGCGCCGCCCCGAAATCACGCTCGTGTCAAAATAGACCGGGTAGACGGGGTTGGGCAGCAGCGCGAGATTGTCGTCGGAAAAGAGGTCGCAGAGATTGCCCAGATCGTTCTTCGCGCCGTCGCCGATGAAAATATCGTCCGGTTCAATCTCCACGCCGCGCCGCGCGTAGTATTCGGAAACCGCCTCGCGCAGGAAAAGCTCGCCCTGTTCCGGGCCGTAGCCGTGGAAGGTTTCCGCGTGCGCCATGTCCTCCGCCGCGCGTTTCATCTCCTCCGTAATCACCCGCGCGAGCGGCCGCGTGACGTCCCCGATGCTTAGTTTCAGCAGTTCTCTGTCCGGGTTCCGGCGCGTGAAATCCTGAATCCTCCGCGCGATTTCCGAGAAAAGATAGTTTTCCGGCAGCTGCAGCCAGTTGGTATTGAGTTTCATATTGCCATTCTCCTTCGATTTTCAGGTTTACGCCTCGATTTCGCCGCGAAATACCAGCACCGCCTCGCCCGTCATCATGACGGTTTCGTCGGTCACGCGAATGATTAAATCCCCGCCGTTTAAGTGTACGGTGATGTCGGTGTCGCGCTTGCAGAAGCCGTTTCGCACCGCCGCCGCCGCGCTCGCGCAAGCGCCCGTGCCGCAGGCCTGCGTTTCCCCGCTGCCGCGCTCCCAGACGCGCATGCGCAGGGTCTGTTCGTCAATGACGGAAACAAACTCGGTGTTGACGCCTTCGGGGAAAATCTCGTGATGTTCAAAATCCGGCCCTATCCGGGGAAGGTCCAGCGCTTCCGGCGCGTCACAGAAGACCACGCAGTGCGGGTTGCCCATGGAAACGCACGTAACTTCGTAGGTTTCGCCGTTTACATTCAGCGGTTTCGCGACCATTTCGGCGCCTTCGTATTTGACAGGAATTTTGCCGCATTCAAAGACCGCCGGCCCCATATCCACCGCCGCGGCGCTGACAAGGCCGTCCTTGGTGATGACGCGCAGGTGCCGCGGGCCGCTCTTGGTCTCGATACACATCTCTTCGGAAGTCACCAGTCCGCTGTCGTAGAGATATTTCGCGACACAGCGAATCGCGTTGCCGCACATATTCCCCTCGCTGCCGTCTAAATTAAACATCCGCATTCTCGCGTCCGCCGTTTCCGAGCGCTCTATCAGCACCAGCCCGTCCCCGCCGATACCGAAATGGCGGTCCGAAAAGCTCACCGAGAGCGACTCCGGCGCGGAAATTTTCTGCTTGAAGCAGTCGATGTAGATATAGTCGTTGCCGCAGCCCTGCATTTTCACAAAGGGAATGACGCGCTTGGATTTTCTCAGACTGTTCATGTTTATCAGCTCCACATTGGAATCGTAATAGCCGCAGTGCAGGCAGTTCGCCAGCGCGAGCGCCGTGTCGGTGCAGGTGAGACAGGGTATCCCCAGTTCCACCGCCTTCCTGCGGATTTTCGCGCCGTCGCGCGCCGCCATTCTCGCGTTGGCGTCGGTGGAAACGATATAGCGTATCGTGCGGTTCTCCATGAGGGTGAAGGTTTCCGTGTCGCCCTCGTGCAGCTTTTTCAGCACCGTGACGGAAAGCCCCGCGTGGGAAATCGCCGCGGCCGTGCCCTTCGTCGCGTAGAGTTTGAAGCCCAGCTTCGAAAACTTCCCCGCAATCTCCACAATATCGGATTTGTCCGCGTCGCAGACCGTCAGCAGCACCCCGCCGCCGCGCGCGCGCCCGGGAACCTCCAGCTTGTAGCCCGCCGCGCGCAGACCTTTGTAGAGCGCCTCGGAGAGCGTCTTGCCGATTCCGATGACCTCGCCCGTGGATTTCATCTCCGGCCCCAGCTGCGTCTCCGCGCCGATTTTCTCGAACGAAAAGACCGGGACTTTCACGGCGGTGTAGGGCGGCGTGCGGTAGTAGCCCGTGCCGTATTCCATGTCGCGCAGCTTTTCGCCCAGACAGACGCGCATGGCGGCGTCGCACAGCGCCAGCCCCGTAAACTTGCTCATGAACGGCACAGTGCGCGAGGCGCGGGGATTGACCTCTATCACGAAAAGCTCCTGCCCGCGCACGATATACTGCAGATTGATAAGCCCCACGGCGTGCAGCCCCAGACAGATTTTCTCCGTGGCCTCAAGGATTTTCTCGCGCATGCTGTCGTCAATGTGGATGGCGGGGCAGACCGCGATGCTGTCGCCGGAATGCACCCCCGTGCGCTCGATATGCTCCATGATGCCCGGAATCAGAATGTCCGTGCCGTCGCAGATGGCGTCCACCTCAATCTCCGTGCCGCGGATGTACTGGTCAATCAGCACGGGGTTTCTGATGCCGCCCGCGAGAATCGTCTCCATGAACGCCTCCACGTCGCTTTGCTCGTAGGCGAGGTTCATGTTCTGTCCGCCCAGCACGTAGGACGGGCGCACGAGTACGGGGAAGCCAAGCTGCTGTGTCGCGGCGCGCGCCTCCTCCATCGTGGTGACCGTGAGCCCCTGCGGGCGCTGAATGCCGTGCGCGCCGAGCAGTTCGTCAAAGCGCTCCCTGTCCTCGGCCAGATCAATGCTGTCCGCGTCGGGCCCCAAGAGCTTGTAGCCGTGCTCCTCAATCACCCGCGCGAGCCGTATCGCCGTCTGCCCGCCGAACGCCGTGACCACGCCGCAAGGGCGCTCCAGATCCAGCACGGAAAGCACGTCCTCCGGCGTCAGCGGCTCGAAATAGAGCCTGTCGGCGGTGTCAAAATCCGTGGAGACCGTTTCGGGGTTGTTGTTGATGAGGACGACCTCATAGCCCTCGCGCTTGAGCTGGGTCACACAATGCACCGCGGAGTAGTCAAACTCAATCCCCTGCCCGATTCGGATGGGCCCGCTGCCTAAGACCACCACCGTTTTGTGTTCGCGCCCGGCCAGGAAAAGCTCCGCCTCATTGGCGCCCTTGGTGTCCTTTGGCAGGTAGACGCCGTAGAAATAGGGCGTCTGCGCCTCAAATTCCCCCGCGCAGGTGTCGACCATGCGATAGACCGGGCGGATGCGCTCTTTGGGGAGTTCCTGCCCCGAAATCGCCTGTATCGCCTTGTCGGGGTAGCCCAGAAGTTTCGCGTTTTCGTAGCGCTCCTCAGTCAGCGGCTGTGTCTCCAGCTCCGTTTCGCAGCGCACGAGCTTTTCGATTTTATGCAGGAACCACGGGTCAATCTTGGTCTCCGAAAAGAGCTCCCCGACCGACTTGCCGCGCCGCAGACTCTCCGCCGCCGCGAAAATCCGCATATCGTCCGCGTGAATCAGATGGGATTTGAGCGTTTCGTCGTCCACCTGCCGGTAGTCGCGGATGAGCAGCGCGCTGTGCTTGACCTCCGCGCCGCGTATCGCCTTGAGCAGCGCCGCCTCAAAGCTCTGCGCGATGGCCATGACTTCTCCCGTCGCCTTCATCTGGGTACCGAGCCGACGGGAATCGTGGGTAAATTTCTCAAACGGGAATTTGGGCATCTTCACCGCGACATAATCGAGCGCCGGCTCAAACGCGGCGGAGGTTTTCCCCGTGACTTTGTTGGGGATTTCCCAGAGGCGGTAGCCGATAGCGATTTTCGCGGCGACTTTCGCGATGGGGTAGCCCGTCGCCTTCGACGCCAGCGCGGACGACCGTGAAACACGGGGGTTGACCTCAATCACGGCGTATTCGAAGGAATCGGGGTTGAGCGCGAACTGGCAGTTGCAGCCGCCCTCAATCTTTAACGCCTCCGCGATGTCGAGCGCGGCGGAACGCAGCATCTGGTATTCCTTGTCCGCGAGCGTCACGGCGGGCGCTATCACGATACTGTCGCCGGTGTGAATCCCCACCGGGTCGAGGTTCTCCATGGAACAGACGGTGAGCTTGTTGCCCTGCGCGTCGCGCACAATCTCGAATTCGATTTCCTTCCAGCCCGCGATACAGCGTTCCACGAGAATCTGGTGAATCGGCGAAAGCCGCAGCCCTGTTTCCGCGATTTTTGAGAGCGCCTCGGGTGTCTCCGCGATGCCCCCGCCCGTGCCGCCCAGCGTATAGGCGGGGCGGATGATGACCGGATAGCCTATCTGCCGCGCCAAATCCCGCGCGGAATCGAGGTCCTCCGCGATGCCCGAAGGCACGCAGGGCTGCCCGATACTGTCCATGGTCTCCTTAAAGAGCTTGCGGTCCTCCGCCTTGGCGATGGTTTCGGGGTTGGCGCCGAGCAGCCGGATGTGGTTTTCCTCCAGAAAGCCGCACGCGGCAAGCTGAGAACAGAGATTGAGCCCGGTCTGCCCGCCAAGCCCTGAAAGAATGCTGTCGGGCTTTTCCTTGAGGCAGACGCGCTTGATGGTCTCGAGGGTGAGCGGCTCCATGTAGATGCGGTCCGCCATCGCGGAATCCGTCATGATGGTCGCGGGGTTGGAATTGGCCAAAACAACCTCAATGCCGTCCTCCTTGAGCGCTCTGCACGCCTGCGTCCCGGAATAGTCAAATTCCGCCGCCTGTCCTATCACGATGGGGCCCGAGCCGATGACAAGAACTTTCTGAATCGAAGGGTCGCGCGGCATCTCAGAACCCCCCTTTCGCCATCATGCTCATGAATTCGTCAAAAATATAATCGGTGTCTTTTGGCCCCGCGCAAGCCTCCGGGTGAAACTGCACGGACACGGCGGGCGTATCCAGATACCGCAGCCCCTCGCAGGTGCCGTCGTTTAAGTTCTGGTAGGTAAGGACCGCCGTTTTGGCGCAGAGGCTGTCGTTTGGATCAAACGCGACCTGATAGCCGTGGTTCTGGGTGGTGATGGAAAGATGGCTGTCGCTTAAGCGCAGCACGGGCTGATTCGCGCCGCGGTGGCCGAATTTCAGCTTTCGTGTCGGGATGCCGTGCGCGAGCGCCAGCAGCTGGTGCCCCATGCAGATTGCCATGATGGGAATGCCCAGCCGCGCGATGTCTTTGAGGTTCGCGATTAAATCCGTATTGTCCGCGGGGTCGCCCGCGCCGTTTGAGAGCATAATGCCGTCGGGCGCAAGAGTTTTTATCTCGTCCGCTTTCGTCTGCGCCGGCAGAACGGTGACCGCGCAGCCGCGCTTTACAAGGCAGCGCGCGATGTTGCTTTTCATGCCGTAGTCTAAAAGCGCGACCCGCGCGCGGGTGTTGCCCTCGCCGAGGGTGATGGGCTTTCGCACGGTTGTCGCCGCGACCGCCCCGCGCACGCGGTAATGTTTGAGTGCCTCCAAATCCGCCTGTTCGGGAGACGAACAAATCATGCCGTTCATGGTCCCGTTTTCTCTCAGCACGCGGGTGAGGGTACGCGTGTCCACGCCGCGCAGCCCCGGAATCCCCTCCTTCTCAAGCCAGTCGCTCAGTCTGCCCTCGCTGCGGAAGTTGGAAGGCTCCTCGCAGCACTCCGAGACGATGTAGCCGAAAAGCGCCGGGTGCTCCGCCTCGAAATCGTCCGGGATCACCCCGTAATTGCCTATCAGGGGAAAAGTCTGTGTCACCGCCTGTCCGTAGTAGCTTTTGTCCGTAAGTGTTTCCAGATAGCCGTTCATGCCCGTGGCGAAGACCACCTCCGCCGTAACGTCCTTCCTCGCGCCGAAGCGCGTGCCGGGGAAAACCATCCCGTTTTCCAGAACCAGACAGCCGTCCCTGCGTTCCATGCAAGCACTCCTCTCATTTCCTTATATATGTACACCACGAGCCGCATCGCGAAAACGCAATGCGGCGCGCGGAAAAATGTTATACGCTGTAAAGGAGATCCCCGTAGGTCGGGTAGGGCTGGTATTTCGTCCCAAGCAGCGGCTCGAGCAGGTCCGCGACCGCCCGCAGGCTCTGCATGGCGGGAATCACGCTGTCGCGGCAGTAGTTGGCGGGATGTTCCGCGTCGTAAAGCCCGAGCATGATGTTTTCGAGCTCCTCCGTCTTGGCTGCGATTTCGTTGGAATAATCGCTGACTTTCTGCAGCGTCTCGCTCTCTGTCCCGAGCGGCAGCCCGAGCTCTTTCTTGTTGAGGCAGTAGGCGCTCAGATCCTTGCCGAAGGCGTAGGCGGCGGGGAGGATATCCTTCTTCGCCATGTCAATCATCGTGGTCGCCTCAATCGCGATGATCTTGGTGTAGTTCTGCAGCACGATATCGCGCCGCGCGATGACTTCCGTCTCGCTGTAGACCCCGAAGCGCTTGAAGAGCGCGATATTTTTCTCTGTCGCGAAGGCGTGCATGGCGTCGGTCGTCGTCTTGAGGTTCAGCAGACCTCTGCGCTCGGCTTCCTCCACCCACTCCTGCGAGTAGTTGTTGCCGTTGAAAATGATTCTGCCGTGGACTTTCAGCACGTCCGCGAGAATCTCGCGCACCGCCTCGTTCTTGTCGTCAGCCTTCTCAATCTTGTCGGAGAAGTTGCTCAGCGCCTCCGCGAAGATGGTGTTGAGCGCGGTGTTCGTGCCGGCGATGGAGTTTTCCGAGCCAAGCATTCTGAACTCGAACTTGTTGCCCGTGAACGCCATGGGCGAGGTGCGGTTGCGGTCGGAGGTGTCCTTCTTGAAATCGGGCAGCCGCTGCACGCCCGTGAGGAAGGTTTCGCGGTGCTTCTGTTCGTCTCTGCCCTCCGCGGCCGCCTCAAGCTGCAGCTGCAGGTCGTCGCCCAGATAGACCGAAACGATAGCCGGCGGCGCCTCGTTCGCGCCCAGACGGTGGTCGTTGCCCGCGCTCGCGACGGACATTCTCAGCAGATCCTGATGTTCGTCCACCGCCGCGACGACCGCCGCGACCATCAGCAGGAAGAGCTGCTTTCTCTCCGGCGTCTTGCCCGGCGCGAAGAGGTTGATGCCCGTGTCGGTGCTCAGCGACCAGTTGTTGTGCTTGCCGCTGCCGTTGACGCCCGCGAACGGCTTCTCATTGAGCAGGCAGAGCAGCCCGTGGCGTTCCGCGACGCGCTTCATCACTTCCATGGTCAGCTGGTTGTGGTCGCTCGCGACGTTCATGGTGGCGTAGACGGGCGCCAGCTCGTGCTGCGCGGGAGCGACTTCGTTGTGCTCGGTCTTGGCGTAAATCCCGAGCTTCCAGAGCGTTTCGTTCAAATCCTCCATGAACTCCTGCACCTTGGGACGAATCGCGCCGAAATAGTGGTCCTCAAGCTCCTGCCCCTTGGGCGCCTTCGCGCCGAAAAGCGTTCTGCCGCAGAAAACGATGTCCTTTCTCTTGAGCGCCATTTCCCTGTCCACGAGGAAATATTCCTGTTCCGGGCCGACCGTTCCCGTCACGTGCTGCACATCCTCAAACCCCAGCAGGTGCAGCAGCCTTACCGCCTCGTTGTCGACCGCCTCCATGGAGCGCAGCAGCGGGGTTTTCTTATCCAGCGCCTCGCCGCCGTAGGAATAGAACGCCGTGGGAATGCAGAGGCTGTTGTCTTTGATGAACGCGTAGGAAGTCGGGTCCCAAGCCGTATAGCCTCTCGCCTCGAAAGTCGCGCGCAGCCCGCCCGACGGGAACGAGGAGGCGTCGGGCTCGCCCTTAATCAGTTCCTTGCCCGAAAACTCCAGAATCGCGCCGCCGTTGCCGTCCGGGGCAATGAAGCTGTCGTGCTTTTCCGCCGTAATCCCCGTGAGCGGCTGAAACCAGTGCGTGTAGTGCGTCGCGCCGTGCTCGACCGCCCATTCCTTCATCGCGCAGGCGACGACATTCGCGACACAAAGCTCCAGTTCCTTGCCGTTTGAGATGGTCTCGCGCAGCGACTCGTAGACGGGCTTGGGCAGCCGCGCCTTCATCACCTCGTCGTTGAACACGAGACTTCCGAATGTTTCAGTCAGTTTCATCCAAACCATCCTTTCTTAAAGGAGCGCACGCGGGGAAACCCCGGGCACAAAAAACAACGGCCGCCTCGCGCCCCCGAAACCCAAAAAGGGGGCAGCCCAGCGCCGTTGCTGTTCTTATCATTATAGTACCATATTTTCGGCGCGCTGTCAAGCCCTTCCGGAAAATTTCGCGCTTTACACAAAAATTCAGCGCTGATGTTCATAGGTTTTGAGTATATTTTCCGCCGCCTTGCGCTTGGAGATGCGCAGATTCATCGCCTGCTGCTCGATAAACTTGTGCGCGGCGTCCTCGTCCATGCCCAGATACCGGATAAGCACCAGTTTGGCGCGGCTGATAACCCGCATATCCTGAAGTTTTATCTGCAGCCGCGTGTTTTCCGTCGAAAGGACCTGCAGCCGCGAAACCGCCGCCGCCGCGTCGTAGAAAGTCTGCCGCATCGCGGAATTGGGGAAGGGCCGCCCCAGCACAAACACCCCGAACGGCTCCAGATACCGCCGCATCTGCGCCTCTTCCTCCGCCCTTACCACCGCGATGACCGCGCAGACGGTGTTCTCCGCGAAGTCCGTAAGCATCTCCACGCCGTTCTCATCCTCCAGCGGGATATTCACAATTGCCAGCGAAAAGCCCCCGCCCATCATCTTGAGCCTCGCCTCCGTGCAGCTGCCGGCGGTCTGCGCGACTTCATAGTCGCCGTCGGGGAGGTTTTCGCGGATGTAGCGGGTGAATTTTTCGTTTGATGAAACAACAAAGACTCTCTTGGGTTCATAGGCGCGCGGCATGACGGTCCCCTCTCAATCAGCTTTGCGTATAGGCGTTGAAGATATGCTGCGGCAGCACCTCGCGCAGGAACGCGCTCTCCGCCATGAGCGCGCGCGCGGAGGCGATGTTTTGCGGCAGCGCGGCGTAGCGGCTCAGAATTTCCGCCGGCGCGGTGAAAAGATTCTCAAAGCACGGCTCGGGCAGCTCCAGCGAATTATCAATCCCGTCCAGCCCCGCGCGGATAATCAGCGCGAACGTGAGGTAGGGGTTCGCGGCGGCGTCGGGCGCGCGGTATTCCATGCGCCGCCCCCCGGCCGGAATCCGCACCAGCTGCGAACGGTTCTGCGACGACCACGAGACATACGCGGGGGCTTTGTCCGCCCCCAGACGCACGTACGAGCGCGGCAGATGGCAGCAGACCGCCGAAAGCTCCGCCGCGTGCGCCAGAAGCCCCGCCTGAAACGCCTCAAACAGCGGGTCGGATGTTTCCAGCTGCGCCCCCGCCTTCAGAAGCGAGATGTTCACGTGAAAGCCGTTGCCGGGCTCCTCGCCCAAGGGTTTGGGCTGAAACGAGGCGTAGAGGCCGTTTCTGCTGGCGGTGGTGGCGACAACCTGCTTGAATGTGATGACGTCGTCCGCCGCCCGCAGCGCCCCGCCGTAGCGAAAATCGACTTCCATCTGCCCCGGACCGTGGCCGTGGTGGGAGCGCTCGGGCTGAATGCCCATCTCCTCGAGCGTCATGCAGATTTCCCGCCGCACATTCTCCCCTCTGTCCTCCGGCGCGATGTCAAAATAGCCCGCGCGGTCAAGCGGGGTGTCGGTGGGGTCGCCGTTGTCGTCCCTGCGGAAGAGGTAAAATTCGCACTCCGAGCCGAATTCGCAGCAGAGCCCCTTTTCCTCGCTCAGCCGGGCGCACCGCCGCAGATAGCTGCGCGTGTCCGCGGAGAAAATCTCCCCGTCGGGCTTGCGGATTTCGCAGAGAAACCGCGCCACGCCGTTCGTGCTGGGGCGCCAGGGCAGAATCACGAGCGATTCCGGGTCGGGAAACAGGAAGAGGTCGGAGAGCGCCTCGTCGCGAAAGCCCGCGATGGAGGAGGCGTCAAACGCGACGCCGTGTTCGAAGGCGTTCTCCAATTCGGAACTCTGGATGGAGAGATTCTTCTGCGCCCCGAACACATCGCAGAAGGAGAGGCGGATAAACTTGATATCATTCGTCTCAATGACTTCCAGCGCCTCGCGCTGAGCCTGACTGAGCATTGGCAAAACTCCCTTTCATTCCGCGCTTTGGTCGTGCAGTTTGCGCTCGAAGCGGTCCCTGCGCTCCCCGCGCGGCACGTCGGTCGGGTAATTCCCCGAAAAGCACGCGTCGCAGATTTTACCCGAACCCGCGAGCGCGGGCAGGTCCTCAAGGGGCAGATACCCCAGCGAATCCGCGCCGACCAGTTTCGCGATTTCCTCCACACTGTGGCTGCTCGCGATGAGATTTTCCTCCGAATCGATGTCCGTGCCGTAGTAGCACGGGTGCAGAAACGGCGGCGCCGAAATCCGCATATGAATCTCCCGCGCGCCCGCCTCCCGCAGCAGCGCGACAATCCGCCTGCAGGTCGTGCCGCGGACAATGGAATCGTCAATCAGCACCAGACGCTTCCCCGAAACGGTCTCGGAGACGGCGCTCAACTTGAGCCGCACCTGATTGATGCGCTGGTTCTGTGTCGGCGCGATAAAAGTCCGCCCGATGTATTTGTTCTTGATAAGCCCGATGCCGTAGGGGATTCCCGATTCCTCCGCGAAGCCGATGGCCGCGTCAAGCCCCGAATCCGGCACCCCGATGACGACATCCGCCTGAGCGGGGTGGGCTTTGGCGAGCAGCGCGCCCGCGCGTTTTCTCGCCCCGTGGACCGAAACGCCGTCAATCACCGAATCGGGCCGCGCGAAATAGATATACTCAAACACGCAGGAGGTTTTCTTCGCCGGCGCGATGGTGTGGGTGCGCAGCGCGCCGTCGGGCGTGATGACGAGCAGTTCTCCCGGGCGCACGTCCCGCAGAAACTGGGCGCCCACCGCGTGCAGCGCGCAGCTCTCCGAGGCGATGACATAGCCCCCGCCCGGCAGCGTCCCCAGACAGAGCGGCCGGAAACCGTGGGGGTCCCTCACCGCGATAAGCTTCTGCGCGGACATCAGAATCATGGAATACGCGCCCTCAAGCCGCGCGGTGGCGGCGCGTACGGCGTCCTCAATGGAAGGGCGGGTAAGCCGCTCCTGCGTAATGATATACGCGATAATCTCCGTGTCGCTCGTGCTGTGGAAAATCCCCCCGCGCTGTTCTAATTCGTCGCGCAGCGCGCGGGCGTTGGCGAGATTGCCGTTGTGCACCAGCGCCAGTTTCCCCTTCTGGTGGTTTACCTCCATGGGCTGGCAGTTCTTGCGCTCGCTGCTGCCCGTGGTGCCGTAGCGCGTGTGCCCGACCGCCATCTTCCCGGGCGGAAAATCCCGCAGCACCTCGCGCGTGAAAACCCTGTCGACCAGCCCCAAATCCTTGTGAGTCGTGAAGACGCCGTCGTCATTGACGGAGATCCCCGCGCCCTCCTGACCGCGGTGCTGCAGCGCGAAAAGCCCGTAATAGCAAAGCTCCGCCAGCGGTTCGGGGGAAGGCGTCATCACCCCGAAAACCCCGCACTCCTCGCGCGGCGCGCTCACTGTCCGCTCCTTTTTTGAAGCGCCGCGTCCACAAGCCCCAGAAAGAGCGGATGCGGCTTGTTGGGACGGCTCTTGAATTCCGGGTGGTACTGGACCCCGACAAAGAACGGCAGCGAGGAAATCTCCACGGTTTCCACAAGCAGCCCGTCGGGGGACAGCCCGCTTATCGTAAGCCCTTTGGATTCCAGAAGTTCGCGGTAGTCGTTGCAGAACTCGTAGCGGTGGCGGTGGCGCTCCTCAATCTGTTCCGTGCCGTAGCAGCGCGCCATGGTCGTGCCGGGTTTGATCACACAGGGGCAGCTGCCGAGGCGGAGCGTGCCGCCTTTGTTAATCGTGTCGCTCTGCCCGGGCATAAAATCAATCACCTTATGCGGGCTCTTGGGGTCAAACTCGTTGGAATTGGCGTCTTTTAGCCCCGCTGCGTGGCGGGCAAACTCAATCACCGCGATCTGCATGCCCAGACAGATGCCCAGATACGGCAGTTTTCGCTCCCGCGCGAACCGCGCCGCCTCAATCATGCCCTCAATCCCGCGCTCGCCAAAGCCCCCGGGAATGAGAATCCCGTCCAGCGTCCCTAACTTTTCCGCGGCGTTGCTTTGCGTTATCTCCTCGGAATCCGTCCACACAATTTCCACATTCGCGCCCAGCCCGAACCCCGCGTGATGGAGCGCCTCCGCCACGGAGAGATAGGCGTCGTGGAGCTGGACATACTTGCCGACAATCCCGATTCGGACCGCCTTTTCGCGCGAGGCGATGCGCTCGCAGAGCGCTCTCCACTCGGTGAGGTCCGGCGGCGGCGTGGAAAGCCCCAGCTCCCTGCAGACGACTTCCGAAAACCCGCGCTCCTCGAGCATGAGCGGCGCCTCGTAGAGATTGGGCAGCGTTAAATTCTCAATCACGCAGTCGGGTTTGACATTGCAGAACCCCGCGATTTTGCCGAAGACGCTTTGGTCCGTAATGGGCTCGTCCGTGCGCAGTACGATAATGTCGGGCATGATGCCGAAGCCCTGCAGCTCCTTGACGGAATGCTGGGTGGGCTTGCTCTTGTGTTCGCCGGAGGCGCGCAGAAACGGCACAAGCGTCACGTGAATGTACAGCGTGTTTTCCAGCCCCACCTCGTGCCCCAACTGCCGTATCGCCTCCAGAAACGGCTGGCTTTCGATGTCGCCCGTCGTCCCGCCGATTTCGGTGATGACGATGTCCGCGCGCTCTTTCTGCCCGACGGAATAGATAAAGCGCTTGATTTCGTCCGTGATATGGGGAATAATCTGTACCGTCTTTCCCAGATACTCCCCTCTGCGCTCCTTCTCGATGACGTTGGAATAGACCTTTCCGGTCGTCAAATTGGAAAAGCGGTTGAGGTTCTCGTCAATGAAGCGCTCGTAGTGCCCCAGATCGAGGTCGGTTTCCGCGCCATCTTCCGTTACGAACACTTCCCCGTGCTGATAGGGGCTCATGGTGCCCGGGTCGACATTGATATAGGGGTCGAGCTTCTGCGCGGCGACTTTGAGCCCCCGCGCCTTGAGCAGCCGCCCCAGCGACGCCGCCGTGATGCCCTTTCCGAGCCCCGAAACCACGCCGCCCGTCACAAAAATATATTTCGTCACGCCGCCTTGCCCCCTTCCGCCTCAGTTGGCGACATACATCTGCCCGTAGGGGCTGCCGCTGCGCGGACTGACCACCGTGTAGGGCGAGGCTTTGATTTCGCTTAAATTTTTGCCGAAGTATTCGCAGAAGCTTTTGAGGTGCGGCTCGATTTCCGCCAAATCCTCAGCCGTCGCGGCGCGCGCGGTGACTTGGGAAGGGAAATGAATCCCCGCGCAGTCCGAGCGCAGAAAGACTTTTCCGCCGTGCATGCCCGTGCAGGGGTAGTTGCTCACAATCGGTCTGTCGCCTCTGTCCAAGCCCAGCACGATGATGACGCCGCCCGCCTGATATTCGCCCAGAAAGCTCCCCGTCCGCCCGCCGATGACCATGACGGGGATTTTGTCCCGATACGCCTTCATATGAATCCCCGCGCGATAGCCCGCGCTTTTCTCGACAAAGATTCTCCCGCCGCGCATGGCGTAGCCCGCCGCGTCGCCTATCGTGCCGTGGACGATGATTTCCCCCGCGTTCATGGTGTCGCCGACGGCGTCCTGCGCGTTGCCGAACGTCTCAATCACGCAGCCGTTTAAGTACGCGCCGAGGGCGTTGCCCGAAATGCCGTGAATGCTCAGCCGCTTCCCCGACATGCCCGCCGCGATAAAGCGCTGCCCCAGACAGTCGTGCAGAATCACTTCCTCCTCCGCGCTGCCGCGAATCTGGTCGTTTAGCATGGCGTGGTCCATCTGACCGACATGAATCTGCATCTCAAACCACTCCTTTCAGCACGCGCCCGCGGTACGCCTCGCCCATGGCGGAGAGCTGCGGCTCGACTTTCATGCGCTCGAAGTCAATCCCCGAAAGCGGCGTCTGATTGCGCACCAGCGCGGTGTAAATCCCCGCGCGCCGCACGTCGCCTATCAGCATGAAACCCGTGAGGCGGTCGTCTTTGACAAAGAGGCGCTTGATGTGGTTTTCGTCAACCTCCTCGTAGACGCTGCCGCCGTCCTCCTCCTTGAACTGCGTGCCGGCGGTCATGCAGTGCAGCCCGAAAAAGCCGATGCTGTTCATCGGAATGGCGTTGGAAAAATCCGCCTGTCCGCCCGCTAAATTGACCCCGGCCGTGCGCCCCTGCATATAGGCGTTGGGCAGCAGCGCCATGATTTTAGTGGCCCCCGCGGAGATATCGAACGCCTCCGTGCAGTCCCCCGCCGCGTAGATGTGCGGCAGCGTTGTCTCGCCCTTCTCGTTGACCGGAATCCCGCGGTTTATCTTGCCGCCCGCCTCCGTAAAGAGCGCGGTGCAGGGTCTCACGCCCACGGCGAGCACCAGAACGTCAAAATCCACCGTTTTTCCGCTCTGCATATGCGCCTTTTTGGGCTCAAACTCCGCCACGGAATCGCCTAAATAAAACGTAATGCCGTGGTTTTCAAGATTTGCCCGCATTCTCTCGGCGCAGAAATCGTCCAGAATGCTCGAAAGCACCCTCGGCGCCAAGTCGCACACCGCGATGGAGCCGACTCTGCCGTGCAGCCCCTCCGCGCATTTGAGGCCGATAAGCCCCGCGCCGACAATCAGGACTTTGGAATCGGGTTCAATCGCCTTTTCGAGCGCGAGCGTGTCGTCCAGCGTCATGAACGCGAACTGCTTCTTGACTTTTTCAAGCCCCGCCATTTTCGGCACGAACGGCGAAGACCCCGTGCAGATACAGAGGTTGTCGTACGGAATGCGCTCGCCGGAACTTAGCACCACCTGTCTTGCATCGGGCTCTATCTTCTCCGCGGAGCGTTCGTAGAGGACCTTGCAGCCGTTGTCGGCGTAGAAGGAGGGCTTGCGGTAGCCGATGTGGTCCAAATCCGTTTTCCCCTCAAGATAGTAGGAAATCAGGGGGCGGCAGTAGACGGGATGGCGCTCCTTGGAGATGACGGTAATCTCACTCTGCTGCTCGACGGAGCGAATCCCTTCGATACAGCCCGCCGCCGCGACGCCGTTGCCGATAATCACATAGCGCTTCATTCTAAGCCTTCCCCCTTTCCTCGTAGACAATCGCGCCGTTGGGGCAGCCCTTGACGCAGGCGGGCTCGCCCGATAAGTTTTTGAGGCACAGTTCGCATTTCTGCGCGACCCCCGTGCCGTCCTCAATCACCGCGCCGTAGGGGCAGACCAGCACACAGGTGAGACAGCCCACGCAGCGGTCGTGGTCAATGGAGATGACGCCGTCTTCCACCGAGAGCGCCCCCGCGATGCAGCTGCGCACGCAGATGGGGTCCTCGCAGTGGCGGCACGAAACCGCGTAGGTAATGCCTCCCGGGGCGTCCTCAACCTTGATTCTGGGGAAGATGGGCTTTCCCCGCAGCGCCTTGACCATATCCGTCATGCCGGAATTGGAAAACGCGCAGTTGTATTCGCAGAGGTGGCAGCCCAGACACCACTCTTCTTTCACATATATCCGTTTCATTCTCCCGCGTGCGAGATCCCGAGGATCTCCAGCTCCTTTCCGGTTAGTCCGATTCCGCGCAGCATGAGGCGGTTTCCGCGCAGCGCCTCGATGGAATTGATGCCCATGCCGCCCATGAGTTCCTTGATTTCATGCCGCCACGCCGTCATCAGATTGACAAGGCGTCTGCTCCCGATATCGGGGTTTAAGCGCTTGACAAGCTCCGGGCGCTGTGTGGCGATGCCCCAGTTGCAGTTGCCGGTGTTGCAGGTGCGGCACAGATGGCACCCCAGCGCCAGCAGCGGGGCGGTCGCGCAGTAACAGGCGTCCGCGCCCAGCGCGATGGCCTTGACGACGTCCGAGGCGCTGCGGATACTCCCCCCGCAGACCAAGGAAACGTTGTTGCGGATGCCCTCGTCGCGCAGGCGTTTGTCCACCGCCGCGAGTGCCAGTTCAATCGGAATGCCCACATTGTCGCGGATTCTCGTCGGAGCCGCGCCCGTGCCGCCGCGAAAGCCGTCAATCGCGATGATGTCCGCGCCGCTGCGGGCGATTCCGCTCGCGATGGCGGCGATGTTGTGGACGGCCGCGACCTTCACGATGACGGGTTTCTTGTAGCCCATCGCCTCCTTGAGCGAATACACCAGCTGGCGCAGGTCCTCAATGCTGTAGATATCGTGGTGCGGCGCGGGGGAAATGGCGTCGCTGCCCTCGGGAATCATGCGCGTGCGCGCGACGTCCCCGACCGCCTTCTTGCCGGGCAGGTGTCCGCCGATGCCGGGTTTCGCACCCTGCCCCATCTTGATTTCGACCGCCGCGCCCGCCTCGAGATAGTCTTTATGCACCCCGAAGCGCCCCGACGCGACCTGTACAATCGTGTTCGGGCCGTACTGATAGAAATCCTCGTGCAGCCCGCCCTCGCCGGTGTTGTAGTAGATGCCCAGTTCCGTCGCGGCGCGCGCCAGACTCGCGTGGGCGTTGTAGCTGATGCTGCCGTAGCTCATGGCGGAGAACATCACGGGCATGGAGAGCGTCAGCTGCGGCGCCAGAGTCGTGTCGAGCGAGCCGTCCTCCTTGCGGGTGACTTTCGCTGGCTTCTTGCCCAGAAACACGCGCGTTTCCATCGGTTCGCGCAGCGGGTCAATGGAAGGGTTGGTCACCTGGGAGGCGTTAATCAGGATATGGTCCCAGTAGACGGGAAGAGGGTTCGGGTTGCCCATGGAGGAGAGCAGCACGCCGCCCGTTTCCGCCTGGCGGTAGATTTCCTTGATGGTAGCGTCGGAATAGTTGGCGTTTTCGCGCAGCCGGCAGTCGCTCTTGACAATCTTTAACGCCCGGGTCGGGCAGAGGGAAACGCAGCGCTGGCAGTCAACGCATTTCGATTCATCACTTAACATGACGTCGCCGTCGCTGTCGTAGCTGTGGACTTCGTTCGCGCACTGACGCTCGCAGACGCGGCAGCGAATGCACCGCGCGTCATTCCGCACGACTTCGAACTCCGGGTAAAAATTCATCAATACGCTCCCTCCTTTACACGCACAATCACGGGCTCGCCGCCCGACGGCGCCCAGACGTTCTCAATATCCGGCGCCATGACGCGAATCGCCGTCTCCTCGCTCGCGATATAGACCATATCGTCCTGCTCGCCGACCACCATGGAGCGCAGCTTGAGCCGGTCATTGAGCGCCATGAGCCCGCCCGAAAAGCCCAGAATAATCGAGAACGGCCCCGTCACCAAAAGGCTTGGGAAGACCGTGCGCAGGTAGGTGTAGAGCGCCTTTTTGTCCGCGTCCATGCCCTCAATCGTCGACCAGAATGGCGCCGCGATGACGCCCGCCGCCTCTTCCAGCGTAAGCCCCTGTCTGCGCAGCAGGTAGTCCGCGATGTAGGTGATGACCTCCGTGTCGGTCTGCAGCGTGCATTTGTAGCCGTACATCTCAATGAACCGGCGGTTGGCGTCGTAGGAGGAAATCTCCCCGTTATGCACAATGGAATAATCCAGCAGCGCGAAGGGGTGCGCGCCGCCCCACCAGCCCGGGGTGTTTGTCGGGTAGCGCCCGTGCGCCGTCCACGCGTAGCCCTCGTATTCGTCCAGACGGTAGTAGCGCCCGACGTCCTCCGGATACCCGACCGCCTTGAACGCGCCCATGTTCTTGCCGCTGGAGAACACGTAGGTGCCCTTCAGCTCGCTGTTTATTTTATTGACAATCCGCACGACAAATTCTTTCTCGTCGAGCTGAAGATGGCGCAGCACCGACTGCAGCGGCGCGACGAAATAGCGCCAGATCATCGGCTCGTCCGTTATCTGCGGCATCTTGCGCACGGGGATTTTCTCCGACTGCACGATCTCGAAGTACTCCTTGAGGAAAGTTTCGCACTCGCCGCGGCAGTGGCGGTCGTCAAAGAAAATGTGAAGCGCGTAGAAATCGCGGTAATCCGGGTAAATCCCGTACGCCGCGAAACCGCCGCCCAAGCCGTTGGAACGGTCGTGCATGGGTTTCATGCTCTCAATGATGCTCTCCCCCGTCATGCGCCGCCCCTCTTTGGATATCACCGCGGAGATGGCGCAGCCCGACGGAATCCGCACCTCGCCCTCCAATGGGATCATTCTGCTCATCCTCCTTACACTGCAAAACAAAGGCATTCACGGTCAGAAAGGGGCACAAAAACCCCGCGCCATGAACGCCTTTGTCCATACTATACCGCTCCCATTATACCACATTGTCAAAGTTTTGTCAAGCCTTTGCGCGCCCGCGGCGGCTTTGCGCAGGGTTTCTTCCGCGATTTTGTGAATCCTGACGACATCTCCGCACAAATCGGCGAAGTTTTTATATACTCCTACAAATTGCGTTCAAGGGGCTTGACAGCCGCGGCGTCTTGTGGTACAATGGGCTCGTA
>CAYZMU010000014.1:19166-21734 GCA_964479595.1 uncultured Ruminococcus sp.
AGCACTCGCGCCGCGGTCTTTTTGCGTGGGCCCACGGCTTGAAAATGCGCATTCACGCTGTGACGGACGACGCACAATGGGGTGCGGGCGGCTCTGATGGATTCGGAGGCTGCCCGCGCCTTTTTTGTTCCCGCCCGGAATGTACAAAGAGATTGGAGGCTTATTCGTTATGGAACTTACCGAAGAACTGTCCGCGGCGATAGAATCCATCGTCAACGACAAAGCGTTCGGCATCTGGTATCTTATCGGAGCGGCGCTGGTGTTCTTCATGCAGGCGGGCTTCGCCATGGTGGAGACGGGCTTCACAAGAGCCAAGAACGCCGGCAACATCATTATGAAGAACCTCATGGACTTCTGTATCGGAACGCCCATGTTCGTCCTGATAGGCTTCGGGCTCTTCCTCGGGGAGGATATCGCCGGTTTAATCGGCAAGCCCGGGTTTGACGTATTCACCGCGTACGAGAACTTCAGCTGGTCGGAATTCGTGTTCAACCTCGTGTTCTGCGCGACGGCGGCGACGATTGTGTCGGGCGCCATGGCGGAACGCACGAAGTTTCTGGCGTACTGCGTGTACTCCGCCGTCATCAGCGCGCTGATTTACCCGATTGAGGCGCACTGGATCTGGGGCGGCGGCTGGCTGCAGGAACTTGGCATGCACGATTTCGCGGGCTCCTGCGCGATTCACATGGTCGGCGGCATCGCCGCTCTGGTCGGCGCGAAGATCTTGGGGCCGCGCATCGGGAAATTCACCAAAACCAAGGACGGCGAAATCAAGGTAAACGCCATCCCCGGCCACAACTTAACCATCGGCGCGCTGGGCTGCTTTATCCTGTGGTTTGGCTGGTACGGCTTCAACGGCGCGGCCTGCACCTCGACAGACCAGCTCGCGTCCGTGTTCCTGACCACTACGGTGGCGCCGGCGGTCGCGACGGTCACGTGCATGATCTTTACATGGCTCAAATACGGCAAGCCGGATGTCTCCATGTGCCTCAACGCCTCGCTGGCGGGTCTTGTCGGCGTGACGGCGGGCTGCGACGTCGTGGACTGCTTAGGCTCCGCGATTATCGGCATTGTCTCGGGTCTGCTGGTCTGCTTCGGCGTCTGGCTGCTCGATTATAAGCTCCATATCGACGACCCCGTGGGCGCTGTGGCGGTCCATATGTTCAACGGCATCTGGGGGACCATCGCGGTCGGGCTCTTTGCCACGGACAGTGTCCCGGGCAACGAGATAAAGGGGCTCTTCTACGGCGGCGGCTTCTCTCAGCTCGGCAAACAGTGTCTGGCGATTCTTACCGTCGGGCTCTGGACGGCGCTTACCATGACGCTGGTGTTCTTCATCATCAAGAAAACCATCGGGCTGCGCGCTTCGGAACAGGAAGAAATCATCGGTCTGGACGTCACGGAGCACGGGCTGGTATCCTCTTACGCGGATTTCGCCCCCTCTATGAACGACGCCTCGGTCTACGGCTACACCAAGGACGACGCCAAGAGCGTCCTGAAAGTGCCGGAGGCGGCGGCGGTGCCGGTGGAGAGCTACCTGCCTTCTGACGCCGACGCGCCCAAGATGACCAAGGTCGTCTCGGTCTTCAATCAGGAGAACCTGCGCGAGTTTATCAGCGCGATGGAGAAAATCGGCATTACGGGCATCACGGTGACGAATGTGCTGGGCTGCGGCACGCAGAAAGGCGCGACGGGCTACTACCGCGGAACGCCTGTGGAGGCGACGCTGCGCCCGAAAGTCAAGACGGAAATCGTCGTCAGCAAGGTGCCGGTCGAAACGGTTATCAAGACCGCGCGCGAGGTGCTCTATACCGGGCATATCGGCGACGGCAAGATCTTCATCTACCCTGTGGAGCAGGTCATCAAAGTGCGCACGGGGGCCGCGGGATTCGCGGCGCTGCAGGATGAAGCGGAAACCTGATATCCTCTATCATCTCATTTCCTTACAGGCGGGGCCGCGCGGCGCAAAAACCGCGCGGTTTCGCTGTGTCTTCGGGAAAACGCCTTGCAACGCGCGGGGGAATATGGTATAATAAAAGCACCATAGCCCGCCTTCCAAAGCGCGGGCAGGACAGGAGGAAAGGCGCATGTACGAAATCAACCTCAGGATTCAGCGGGAGGACGACCTCTACAGCCCCTATGACGAGCGGCGGCTGACGCTTCGCGGCGAAGTGGCGGATTATCTGGCGGGGCAGTACAACACCAAGGAGCTGGGCGACGAGATTATTCTCAAGATCAAATCCGACGGCCCGCTCTCGTATGAGCGCGTGCGCGCGGCGTTTCGGGAGCTTATCCGGGACTGGGAAATCCGCACCGCGAACCAGCGCAGATTAAACGGGATAAAGCAGCTGTGGCTTATCGGGGTGGGCTCGGTGTTTGTCGCGGCGGCGATTCTGCTGGACGGGATATTAAACCCCATTCTCGTGGAGCTTATCTCCATTGTGGGCTCGTTCGCGGTCTGGGAGGCCGCCAATATCTGGATTGTGCAGGGGCCGAAAATCCGGCGCGACCGAAAGACCATGAAGGGGCTTGTCTCCACCAAAATCGTGCTGGACTGCCCGGAGGAGT
>CAYZMU010000014.1:21834-30209 GCA_964479595.1 uncultured Ruminococcus sp.
GGGGCGGTTTTACGCCTTGAAAATCGCCCGGATGAAGTTATAGATATGCGCGTGAATGGAGTTGTCGCCGTGGTAGCCGCCGTTTACGTAGTGCCAGACATGGGGGACGCCGTTGGCGGTGAAGTTGTCGTGATAGCCCTGCGGGGTGGTGTAGACGACCTCGTCATTGCTGCCGGCGGTGATGAAGAGCAGCGACGGGGCCTCTTCCTCGCTCGCCCACTTGAAATCGCCCGTCACGCCCGGCGCGGGGCAGACAGCGCCCACATAGCCGAAGAGGTCGCCGTGGTGCAGCCCGATGAGCAGCGACTCGCGCCCGCCCATGGAAAAGCCCGTAATCGCGGTGTTTGCCTTGCCGGTCTTGACGGAGTAGTGCGATTCAATATAGGGCATCAGTTCCTGAATCAGGACGTTTTCGAAGTTGTCGTACGCGGCGTTGTTGGCGTCGTCCATGGCGGTGCAGTCGTCCTGCGTGTCACTGGAATAGATATAGGGGAAGACGACAATCATTTCCTCCGCGTCGCCCTGCGCGATGGCGTTGCCGATGAGTTCCTGCGTATACATATCGCCGTTGCCCTTGATAATCATTCTGTCCTCGTTCTCCCAGTAGCCGTGCATGCAGTAGAGAACCGGATATTTTTTCTCTTCGGAGTAGCCCGCCGGCAGCAGGATGTTGAAATCCTTGTCGCGCTTGCAGATTTCGGAGTAGTAGGTGACTTTCTGCAGCGTGCCGTAGTCCACACCGGGTTTTTCGGAGCGGTCGGATTCCGCGTCATATTCCTGAACCTGCGCCTCGACCACGGGGGTGTATTCGGACATGGGCCGCATCCCTGTCTCTTCCGGCGGCGTCTGCGGTTCGGGGAAAGCGGTCTCCTCGCCGATTAGATATCTGGCAAACCAGATGGCGTCCGCGACAGTGACCGCGCCGTCCTGATTGACATCCGCGTAGGTTTCGTCCCACGCGCTGCCCAAAGCACCCATCGCGGCGCGCTTGCAGAGCGTTAAATCCGCGCCGGTAATCTTGCCGTCGCCGTCAATGTCGCCCAGAGAAGGCTCGGTCGGTCTTTCCGAAGGCGTGGGCCCCTCAATCACGGTGCCTTCCGGCGCGCCGATGGCCTCGTCCACCGCGAAGGAAAGCTCCTCGCTCTCCGCCTCGACATAGATTTTCAGCGAGGACGCGCCTTCGGGAATCTCAAACGAGACGTTTTTAAGCTGCGCCCACTCGCCCCGATTCGCCTCGACCTGCGCGATGTTTGCGTATTGCGTCTCGCCGTCCGCGTCCTTATACTCCAAAGTGAGCTTAAAGACCTCGTTTGCCGCGCCCTCGTCAAAGAAGACGTCCGCGCTGAAGCTGTACGCCGTGCCCGCCTTGAAAACGCTGGGCAGGGAACGGATGGCGCCGTGCCACGCGGCCGTTCTGCCCGTCACCGCGAGGGATTTCTCGCCCGCGTAGGCGCTGCCCGAGGCGCTTTCCACAGCCGCGTCGCCGCGTCCGGTCCAGGTGTCGGTGCCGTCCTCAAAGGTGTCGTGGAAGAAGTAGCCGTCCGCGTCGGGTTCTGGCTCCTTGCCGCCCAGAACGAAAGTGGAGACGGACTGCGCGGGCAGAGACGCCGTAAAGCCGCTGCCGGAGGCGGAAAGCCCGGAAATCTCCGCGTAATTTTCCGTTTCGGAGGTTCTGTGGCCGGTAATGCTCTCAATCGTTTCGCCGGAGCTTATCGTAAAGCTCTGCTCCATGGCGCTTGTGCTGTAGTTTATCGCGACCACGATAATTTCGCCGTCCAAGCCCTGATACGCGGAAATGTACAGGTCCTTTTCCGGCGATTCCGTCGCGTCAATCCGTTTCGCGCCGGGGCGGATGTCTTTGGAGAACTGCGCCATGTTCCAGCCGCGCTTGCTGATGACGCCGTCCTCGGTCATCAGCCCGTAGCTGCGGCGGATATACCACCATGTGTAGGCGCTTAAATTCGCCACGACCAGCCCGTTGTGGATATTCACGGAGACGTCCAGCGCCTCGGGCCAGCGGTTGGCGGAATTATCGTCGGAATTGGGCACATAGACCTCCGTCATCCAGAGTTCCTTGCCGCTGTTTTCAAGGTCGGGGAAATCCATCCACCCTCGCTCGGTTCCGTAGAAATGCGTCCCGAAGAGATCGCAGTTGGCCATCGCCGTTTCGTTGTCGAGTATCTTGCGGTAGAATTTCTGTCCGCCATTGCTCCACGAGGAGCCCTCCGGCGTGTACTGGAAGGATTCGGGCGACATCAGCCGCGTGCTGGTGATCTGATCGCCGTAATTGACGATGAAGTCGAGCGTTTCGTCGGTGGTCCAGTAGGTCCAATCCTTCGCGTAGTCGGGCTCGTTCTGCACCGAAACGGAATAGAGGTCGACCCCCTGATCTTTCATGTACTGCCCGAAATCGTTTAAGTGCTTGGCGTAGGCGCCGTAGTTTGCTTTTGGCAGATGCAGCTTGCCGTTTTCGCCGCCCGATTCCGCCAGATTCGAGGGCGGTTCCCACGGCGTCGCGAAGACGGTGGCGCCCGCGTCAGAGGCGTATTTCGCGGTGGGCACGGCCGTGGACCACTGGGAACTATCCGGGTTTACGAAAACACGCAGCATGGTAAGCCCCAGTTCGTTCTCGCCGTTTCCGAACGCCGTTCGCCGCTGCGCGTCGGTCAGATCCGAGCCGACCCATTCCGGCAGGTTCATCCCGCCGAAGCCGCGAATCGTCTGATACGTTTTCGTCGTGTCAATCACGCAGTCCGCGGCACTCCCCTCAAGCAGCACGCCCGGCAGCGCGGTCAGAGCCATCGCCCCGCTCAGAACCCCCGCGCCCAGCCGCCGAAGAAGCCTTTTGCTCATAAAAATCCCCCTATCTTTTGCCGCAAAGCGGTGTATACATACCTATTTTAATCTTACCACAAAATCTTCGGATTTGTCAAGGAAAATTCGCAGATTCACCGCAAAAAACGCAGAAAAAGGCAGCGCCCCGAAAGGACGCCGCCCGAAAAGTTTTCAGTGAAATTCCACATTGGGGTTTAGCATCGCGGGGGAGCTCCAGCGAATGCCGTAGTCGGTGCGCAGAATCATGCGCTTTGCCATCCAGTATTCCTTGCAGTAGTCGTAATAGCCGCGCGCGTGGTCGAGCGCCTCGTCAATCTTTTCCTCCAGCTCATAGCGGATATTTAAGTATTCCGGCGTCATCTCCACCGGGTCGACCACCGTTTCGTCGTACTGCTCGGAGACCTCGTCCAGCACATCCGAGAACGCCTCGCTGCCTAGGTCGCTCTCCAAGTTCTTGACAAGCTCGTCGCTTAGGCCCTCCTGCGTGTGCATGGCGTAGAGGCAGACGGTGTAGGCGGTGTCGCGCAGGTCAATCATCTCGCCGTTGGAGAGCATTTTCTCGCCCGCCGCGACCAGGTTCTTCGCGCACTTGTGCGCAAGCTTCGCGTATTCGAGCGCTTCGGGCCACCAGTCAATCTCCGCGTAGGAATCCGCCGTCGTCTGCGCGTAGCGCAGACAGTCCGCCCAGTGCCCGTCCTTCTGCAGCATCTTCAGCGCGTCCTTGCAGCGCTCAATCGCGGGGTGCGCGCGCCAGAGGTCGTATTCCATGGCGTGGAACTCCTGGACGAGAATGCACGCGTAGAGCATATCCACCGCCGCGTCGTCCGTGGGATGAACTTCCATGGCGCTCGCGATGCGCGTGAGCATACGCTCGCTGAAGGAAACCCCGATGGAATACGCGCGCTCCATATTGAGCAGATCCAGATACTCCATCAGCTTCGTCTGCTTTTCCTGTTCGGAATAGTCCGTGCTCTGAAGGATAAGCTCCAGTTCGTCCCCCTTGTCCTGGAGTTCCTTGAGTTTCGCCTCGTCCTTCACATCGTGCAGCATTTTGTTATCCTCCCTAGTATTTACAGAATCGCCCCGTCAAACAAGGAGCAAAATCAATCACACCATAAAAGCTTTAGTCTATCATACCATATTTTTTCGCGATTGTCAAGGGAATTCGCGCAAAAGATACAAAATCCCCTCAGGAGCGCAGGTATTTCTCCAGCACCGCGAAGAGCTTGTCCATATCCAGCGGCTTCGCGACATGGTCGTTCATCCCGCTCTCAAGCGCGCTGCGCCGGTCCTCCTCAAAGGCGTTCGCCGTCATCGCGATAATCGGAATCTGCGCTACTTCCCTGTCCTCGAGGGCCCTTATCGCCTTGGTCGCGTCGTAGCCGTTCATAACGGGCATCTGCACGTCCATGAGGATCAGATCAAAATCGCCCTTTTTCGCCTTTTTCATGATCTCGACCGCTTCCGTGCCGTCCGCCGCCGTCTGGACCTCAAAGCCGCTCTCGGTGAGGATTTCCACAGCGATTTCGCGGTTTAGCTCGTTGTCCTCCACGAGCAGCAGGCGCTTGCCTTTTAAGTCATCCGCCGTGCGCGGCAGCGAGACCGCCTCTTTCGGCGCCTCCCGCTCGCCCGAAACCGCCGACACCAGCGTCGCGCGCAGTGTGGAGAGGAACACGGGCTTGCTGCAGAACGCCGTCACGCCCGCCTCTCTCGCCTCGCTCTCAATCGAGGACCAGTCGTACGCCGTCAGAATGACAATCGGCGCGCTCGTTCCCACCGCCGCGCGGATTCGCCGCACGACTTCCAGCCCGTTGAGGTCGGGCAGCATGAGGTCGATGATATACGCGTCAAAGGCGTTGCCGGTTTCCGCGGCGTGTTTCGCGTGCAGCACCGCCTCCTTGCCCGAAAGCGTCCACTCCGCGTGAAGCCCCAGCTGCGAGAGCATTTTCGCCACACTGTCGCAGATGTTGAAATCGTCGTCCGCGACCAGAGCCCGCGCGCCGTTGAGTTCCTTAATGATTTCGGGCTGCTTGCGGTCGGTCTGGAGCCGGAAATCGAGATTCAGCACATATTCCGTGCCCTTGCCCTGCTCGCTCGTGACGGAAATCGTCCCGCCCATCATCTCCACAATGTTTTTCGCGATGGCCATCCCGAGCCCCGTGCCCTGAATGCCGCTTACGGTGGAATTTTCCTCGCGCTCAAAGGGCTCAAAGACGTGCTCGAGAAATTCCGGGCTCATGCCGATTCCGGTGTCTTTGACACGGATTTCGTAGGAGGCGTACCCTTCCCGCGCGCATTCCTTTTGTCTGATAATCAGCGAAACCGAGCCGCCGGCCGGGGTAAATTTGATGGCGTTGGAGAGCAGGTTCAAAAGCACCTGATTTAAGTGCAGCTTGTCGCAGAAAATGTCCTCGTCCGTCACGTCAATCGTGTCGATATAGAATTCCAGCTGCTTGGCGTGCATCTGATTGAGCAGAATATTGCGCAAATCGACGAGGATTTCCGGCAGCGAACAGGCGGTTTCGTCGATATTGACCCGCCCGCTCTCAATCCGGCTCATATCCAGCACGTCGTTAATGAGCGAGAGCAGATGGTTGCTGGAAGAGAGAATCTTGGAGAGATAATCCGAGACTTTCTCCGGCTTGTCGATGTTCGTCGCCGCCAGAGTCGCGTAGCCGATGATGGCGTTCATGGGCGTGCGGATGTCGTGGGACATATTCGAAAGGAACATGGTCTTGGCGCGCTCGGCGTTCTCCGCCTTGACGAGCCGCTCCTCCAGAATCGCCTTCTCCATCGTGACTTTGGTGTTGTGGAAGGTCCAGAGGAAATACGCGATGAGGATAATGCCCTCGATAATCGCGACCAGATAGCAGATGACGCGAATCTTGAAAACGTGCGCGAAGGCCTCGCGCTCCGGCACGGAAACCGCGACCGCCCACTGGTTTAATTCCTGCGACTCGCCCAGCTGCACCCATTTGGTCCCCGTAATCGGCGCGTAGTAGAAATATTCCGCCTCCTGCGCGTCCCGGGTGTAAAAGATAATCGAGCCCGTCTCGCCCTTCATGACCTTTTCCCAGACGCTGTGCATCGTCCCGCCGCCGCGCAGGCGCAGGTCGTCGTAGTCGGAAAGGTTGCCCAGTTCGTTGCCCTCGTGGAAAGTGTCCATGAGGAAATCGCCGTTCTTGCGGTCCACGAGGAAAACGCTCGCCTGACCGTTATAGATGTTGGCGATGTTGAGCGCCTCGGGCAGTTCGTTGAGCCTTGTCGTCGCGTAGAGCAGCGCGATGGTTTCGCCGTCCTTGACAATCGGGACAAAATGCCGCAGCAGGTAGATGGAATCGTCCGCCATGGAGACCATGCGGTCGGAGATATGCTCCCCGCGCGCCGCCTCCTGCTCAAAGGACATCCCGGAATCCCCGGGCATGACGCTGCCGTCGCGCGAGAGCACCGTGTTGTCGGGCAGCAGAATATACATCCGCTTGGCGGTCGTCAGCGGCGCGAATTCCGTGATGATCTTGCGCATGCCGTCGCCGTCCAGGTCTTCCTGCATGCCGATAATCTCCGCGATGGCGTTTAGCAGCACACTGTCGCGCGAGAGCGTGTTGGCGATGTCGTCCATGACCGTGTGCGCCGCCTCTTCCATGCGCTCCAGCGCCCTGTTGAATGTAATGCGGTAAATCAGGCGGTACGCGACAACCATCAGCAAAGCGGTAATCAGAATGACACAGCCTGTAATGGTTAAATTCTTTTCGCGCAGCCTGCTCTGCTTGGCCTTGTGTTTTTTCTTCTCCATAGTTCTAAGGGATCCTTTGCGGTGTCATTTCGTTTTGATTTTGTCCGCGACGCGCGGCGCGATAAAGAACGAGAGGAACATGAGAATCAGCTGCATGACATTGATTTCGCAGTGCAGCGACAGGCTGAAATCCATAAAACCCAGCTGCACGCCGAAGGAGTCAAAGCCGAAGGTCTTGCTGTTGCCCAGCCACGAGAAAAAGGCGATGTCCAGCCCGCCGAAGAAATTCCCGCAGTAGTACCCCGCGATGATGGATACAATCAGGCAGAAGAACAGGCAGAGTTTGTATTTCATGCCGTATGCCGCTCCTTTGTTTTGTTATTTCTTTTTCTATCTTAGAGTCCGCCGGAGTCTCAAAGCCCGCTGGAGCCGAAGCCGCCCGCGCCACGCGATGTTTGCGGGAGGTTTTCTTCCTCCCTCGGCACCGGCATCGCGACAGGGACAGTCAGCAGCTGCGCGACGCGCATGCCGTCCGTGACCGTAAAGGGCTCAGACCCCAGATTGATAAGCGGAATGAAAATCTCCCCGCGATAATCCGCGTCAATGACGCCCACGCCGTTGCTCATGGTAATGCCGTGTTTCAGAGCAAGCCCCGAACGCGCGCACAGCAGCAGCACATACCCCGGCTCCGAGGGCGCCGCCGCGAGCCCCGTGGGAACAGCCGAGCTTTGCCCCGGCGCGATGACGATCGGATGATCCAGACACGCGCGGATATCCAGCCCCGCGCTGGCAGCGGTCGCGCGCGAGGGCAGCAGCGCGCGGGGATTCAATCGTTCAAAAAGCAGTTCCAAAGATTTGCCTTCCTTTCTATACTCTTTCAGTATAACACAAAGCGGTGAATTTTGCAAGACCTTTTTGAAAAATCACGCGGGCAAATTCCGTCCCCTTTGCACGTGTTTGAGGGGGCTTTCGCGCTTGACAAAAACGGGCGGCTGTGGTATACTGAAAGAGAGTATGAGCGGCGGGGGAGTGATAGCATGAGCGCGGAGCGCATGGCGGACGCGGTGGCGGCGGTTTTGCAAAGATACGGCGTCTCGGTCCTCAGGGACAAGGAGCGTTTAAGCAGAGCCCTGGCGGAGATTGCCCCGGACCTGACACGGGAGCGCTCGCTTTTCGCGCGGCTCTATAGTCTGGCGGTCGGGGAACTGTTCGCCGATGTGCTGACAGAGAAAGACCCCGCGAGAAAACGGCAGCTCTTTGGCGGGGCGCGGGCTCTGGTCGCGCGTCAGAGCGGCGCGCCGCAGGCTCAGGTGGAGGAATTTCTCTCCTATTTTGAGGACGCGCTCTGTTCGGACGGGGCAAGACCGCGTACCGTTTCGCCGCCGCAGCCCGCTGCGGAGGTTCGCGGCGTTTCACCGCCCGCGCAGACGGTGAGCGCGCCCGCGCCTGTGGACCACGCAAAGACCGCCCGCAAACGCAAAAACAAGGTAAACCCGGTGTTTCCCGCCGTAATCGCGGCGCTTGTCGTGCTGGTGCTGTTTCTGCTCTGGCAGCTGCTTCGCCGAGACAATATCCCCGCGCCGGAAAGTTCTGTGGAAGTATCCGAATCTTCCGAGGAGACGAGCGGCGGCGGGACGGATTCGGCAGGCGGCGGAAGTTCAGGCGGGAGCGCGGGGGATTCCGGTGATTCTTCCCGGACGGAGCAGCCGCTTCTGGGCGACGCCAACGGCGACGGCAAGGTGACGCTTGAGGATATGCAGGCGGTAAACCAGGCGGCGCAGAACGCGGTGGTCGGCGAATCGGGGCT
>CAYZMU010000015.1:0-20253 GCA_964479595.1 uncultured Ruminococcus sp.
ACGACCTCCGCCGTGACAGGGCGGCGTTCTAAACCAACTGAACTACCAAGCCATGCCGCTGACGGACCGTCCGCCCGTCAAGTGACTCATTCATTATACAACATCTCGCCGAAATTGTCAAGAGAAACCCGAAAATTCGTCATTTTGCACAATCAAGGCGCGCAAGATGCCGGCACGGTACAGCAAAACGCGCTAATTAAAGGTGTTGTCCCCGCTTTTTGAGAACATTTGCATGACGGCGGCGCGCAGCTTGTGATAGCGCGGCAGGGAAAGCCGCGGGTCCTCCCTGAGAATCTCCTGTGCCGCCTGCTGCGTTTCCCGTACGAGCGCCATATCTCCCGAAAACGCGGTCTGCACGAGCGGCGGCATCCCGTGCTGGGCGTGCCCGAAGAAATCTCCCGGACCGCGCAGTCTGAGGTCTTCTTCTGCGATTTCAAAGCCGTCGGTAGTGCGCGCGAGAACCCGCAGCCGCTCGCGGGCCTCCTCGCTGTGACTGTCGGTGATGAGAATGCAGTGGCTCTGCAGCGCGCCGCGCCCGACTCTGCCGCGAAGCTGGTGCAGCTGCGCCATGCCGAAGCGGTCGGCGTTTTCAATCAGGATGACGGTGGCGTTGGGAATGTCCACCCCGACCTCGACCACGGTCGTGCAGACGAGCAAATCGATTTCTCGCGCCTGCATGGCGGCCATGACCGCCTCTTTTTCCTTGGACTTCATGCGCCCGTGCAGCAGCCCGACCCGGTAGCGCGAAAACGCCCCCTGACGCAGTTTTTCCGCGTAGCTCTGTGCCGCCTGCACATTCTCGAGCTGGTCGGAATCCTCGACCATCGCGCAGACCAGAAACGCCTGCTGTCCCGCGTCAAGCTGCTTCGCGATAAAGGCGTAGGCGCGCTCGCGATACGCTCCCGTCACGGCGTAGGTTTTCACGGGGAGGCGTCCCCGCGGCATTTCGTCCAAAGGCGTGACGTCCAAGTCGCCGTAGATGATGAGCGCCAGGGTGCGCGGAATCGGTGTCGCGGACATGACGAGTTTGTGCGGGGTGCCGCCCTTTTGCGCGAGCTCCGCGCGCTGCCTGACCCCGAAGCGGTGCTGCTCGTCCGTGATGACCAGCCCCAGATTCGAAAACTCCACGCCCTTCTGAATCACGGCGTGCGTGCCAACAAGCACATCGATTTCCCCGCTTTGCAGTTTCGCCCGGATTTCGGCGCGCTCTTTTGCCTTGGCGGCGCCCGTCAGCAGCGCGGTCCGCACGCCCACCGGCTCCAGAAACGACCGCAGCGTGTCCAGATGCTGGCGCGCGAGAATCTCCGTGGGTGCCATCAGACAGGTCTGATAGCCGTTTTGCGCCGTGAAAGCGGCAGCCGCCGCCGCGACCACGGTTTTGCCGCTCCCGACATCGCCCTGCAGCAGGCGGTTCATGGGCTTTTCTCTGCACAAATCCTTGCAGATGGCGTCAATGGCGCGGCGCTGGGCGTTCGTCAGCGTGAAGGGGAGCGCGCTGTAAAACGCGGAAAGGTCGGTGTTTTCGGACATGGCGGCGGAACTGAGCGACTCGGCCCTGTGCCGCAGCATCAAAGTGCCGAGCTGAAACTGCAGCAGCTCCTCAAACGCCAGTCTGCGCCTCGCCGTTTCCAGCGTCTCTTTGTCCGGGGGGCGGTGGATGCCGTTTAGCGCGTCAACAAGCGGTATCAGCGCGTGGGCTGCGCGAAAATCCTCCGTCAGCGTCTCCGCCCCGGCCGCGTCCAGCAGCGTCAGCGCGGTCTTGACATTCGTGCGAATCATCGCGCTGGTAAGCCCCGTTGTCTGCGGATAAACGGGCAGCAGCAGCATGGCGCCCTCGCAGAGCTGCACCTGAGGGGAGTTCATTTCCCGCCCCGTGAACCCCGCGGAGACCTTGCCGTAGAGAAAATACTCCGCGCCCGGGCGCATTGCCTCGTAGGTATAGGGCGTGTTGAAAAAGACGAGAGTTAAATCCTCCGTGCCGTCGTTTACGAGGACGCGGTAGATGGTAATGCCGTTCCGCACGAATTTCGGGGGGTATTTTTGAACGACGCGGGCTCTTACCGCGCAGGCGGTGTCCGGTTCGGTTTCGTCTATCGCGAGCGGCTCAGTGAAATCCACGTAGGTACGCGGAAAATGGCAGAGCAGGTCGTAGGGAGTCTCAATCCCGAGTTTCCTGTATTTTTGCGCCCGCTTTTCCCCGATGCCCGGGAGCGTTTCAATGGGACTGTACAGCTGATTCATTTGGTTGCTCCGGCGCGGTCGATGATGCCGCCGCCCAAAATCCAGTCCCCGTCGTAGAGCACCAGCGACTGCCCCGGGGTCACGGCGCGCCGGGGTCTGTCAAAGCGCACGGTGACTTCCCCTCCCTCGCACGCTGTGATTTCCGCGGGGGATTCATCCTTGCCGTAGCGTATTTTCGCGCTCCCGCGCAGCCCCGGTTCCGGTGTCACGGCAAAGCGGCAGTCGCGCAGCACGCACGTTTCGCTGTACAGCGCCGCCTCCTCCCCGAGCACGACCTCGTTTCGCGCGGCGTCCCTGCGCGTCACATAAAGCGGCCTGCCGAGCGCCACGCCGAGCCCTCTGCGCTGCCCCACCGTGAACTGCCACTGACCGCTGTGTGTGCCGAGTATCCGCCCGTGCCCGTCCGTGAACGTTCCGCTTTCGGGCTCAAAATGCCGCTGCTCGCGGAGAAATTCGGCGTAGCCTGTGCCCTTCGGCACGAAACAGACGTCCATGCTGTCCTTTGGCACCTCCTCGAAAATCCCGTATTCACGCGCCATTTCGCGGACATCTGACTTGAGCAGCCCGCCCAGCGGAAAAACCGCGCGGGAAAGCTGCGCCGGCGTCAGGCGGTAGAGCACATAGCTTTGGTCCTTGGAGGCGTCCGCCGCGCGTTTCAGAGCGCACACGCCCCAATCCCCGCGCGGCTCCGCCTTCGCGTAATGTCCCGTGGCGACGGCGTCAAAGCCGCGTTCGTCCGCCAGCCCAAGCAGCGTCTTGAACTTTACTTCGGCGTTGCAGATGACACAGGGGTTGGGCGTCTGCCCGTCGCGATAGCCCCGCGCGAAAGGCCCCAGCACCGCCTTTTCAAATTCCGCGCGGCAGTCCGCGACAAAATGCGGGATCTGCATTCTCCGCGCGGCGTCAGAAGCGGCTTTCGGGGGCTCTGCGTCGGTCATGCGCAGCGTCACGGCGCAGACCTCGTGCCCGCCCTCTCTGAGCAGCCGTGCCGAGACCGCGGAATCCACGCCGCCGCTCAGCCCCAGCAGAATCTTCATCCCATCACCCCCACCGCCATTATACCACAAATGCCGCGCTTTGTCCACCGAACATACAAAAACGGACGAGCCGTGCCACGGCCCGCCCGCTGGGAAAAGTTGGGGTGGAAGGATTTGAACCCTCGAAATAACGGAGTCAGAGTCCGCTGCCTTACCGCTTGGCGACACCCCAGTTTGTTCCCGCTTTACCATTATACCACATTCTTTCCGGTTTGTAAAGCCCTTTCGCGAAATTTTTTCGGGAATTTTTGAAATTCTTCAAAAGCCCTTGCGTTTTGGCGGAAAATCTGGTATAATATTACCGTGGCAGCGTTTGCCACCAACCGGATGTCTGTTCGGCACCACGCCCGGTTTGCATTTTCTCTCAAGGCAGGCGGCGTATGAAAGAACTTTATTTCATTACCAATCTTCAGTCAGGCAAGAACGCGATACGGCCCAGACTCGCGACCGTCATCGATATCTTCACGGCGGGCGGCTATGAAGTGACTGTCCGCACCACGCAGGAGCGCTTTGACGCGACGGCGGCGGCGGAATATGCCTGTCTTTGCGGGAAATTTGACCTCATCGTCTGTTCGGGGGGCGACGGCACGCTCAACGAGGTTGTGCAGGGACTGATACACAGCCAGGAACCGCTTCCCGTGGGCTACCTGCCCTGCGGTTCCACAAACGATTTCGCGCGCTCCATGAAAATTCCGCGCAATCCGGTGGAGGCGGCTGCGCAGATTCTCCAAAGCCACCCCTACTGCTGCGACATCGGGCTTTTCGGCGGCCGCTCTTTTCTCTATGTCGCGTCTTTCGGGGCTTTTACCGCCTCGACCTATGAGACTCCGCAGAAACTCAAGAATATCATGGGTCATCTGGCGTATCTGCTCCACGGACTGACGCTCGTCCCGACCATTCGCGCGTTTCATATCAAGCTGGAATACGACGAATCTACGCTCGAGGACGAATTTATCTTCGGCATGGTCACGAACACCGCGTCTGTCGGCGGAATGCTCAGAATCAAGTATTTCCGCCTCGACGACGGGCTTTTCGAGGTCATGCTGATTCGCAAGCCGCAGACGGTTCTCGATTTGCAGCGCACGGTTGCCGCGCTGCTCAACATCGAGGACGAGAGACTGCCCGAAAACATTGTGTTTCTGCGCGCGTCCAGACTCCGCTTCATCTCCGACGAGGAAATCATCTGGAATCTGGACGGGGAATACGGCGGGGAACACTGCGACACTCAAATCGATGTACACAGGCGCGCGGTCACCTTCCGCGTCGGCGAGGATTCGCCGTTTAACGATGAGGAAATCCCCTATCTCCCGGTGCCGGCGGAGACATCCGAATCCGCAAAGGAGGAGTGAATACCAACGGTATTCCGCGTAACATGATACGTGTATTTCTCATCGACTACGAAAATGTCAATTCGGCGGGGCTGCAGGGTATCGGGCAGGTTGAGCCTGAGGACCGTGTGATCCTTTTCTACAGCCACACGGCGAACACACTCTCGTTTGAACTGATGGACGAAATGCTTTCCGCGAATGTGGTTCCCGAGCGCGTGCTTCTGTCGCACACCGGCAAGAACGCGCTGGATTTCCAGCTTGTGACGTTTCTGGGGTATCTCATTGCCCGGGGGCAGGCGGACGAGTATTTCATCATCAGCAAGGACGAGGGCTACCGTTCCGCGATCGATTTCTGTACGGAATATCTCCACGCGGCTGTCGCGATGTGTCCGACACTCAAGGCGGCCTTTGAGGCGGAGAAAGCCGGCAGAATCAAGACTCCGGGCAAGGCGGCGCAGGAGAAGCAGCCCGCCCCGGTGAGCCTTCGCAAGCGCAAGACCGTCGTGCAGCTGCAGCCGAAAGCCGCCTCGTCCAAGGACGAGAAACCGCAGGCTCAGAAGAAAGAGCCCGCGAAGAAGCAGCCCGAAAAAAACGAGGCCCAGAAGAAAGAGCCTGAGAAAAAGGAGCCCGAAAAGAAGGAACCGGAAAAACCCAAAAAGGAGCCCGCCAAACCCAAGGCTCCCAAGCTCACGATGGAGACCGTTTCGGCGCTGCTCGAGCCCGGGACACCCAAGAAGGCGGCGTCGGAAATCCTGCGCTGCCTGCAGACAAGCCACAGCAAGACCGAGTTTCACACCGCGCTGCAGCACAGCTTTGACGCGGAGTCTGTGAAGCGCTATTACCACAGCGTAAAGCCTCTGCTCTCGCGCTACGACTAAAAGAACCCCCTGAGCGGCAGCCACAGTCCGGGCCGCCCCTCAGGGGGCTTTGTTTTTTCAGCTGATATCCGCCAAATCGAGGTACTCCCCGCCGTGTTCGGCGATGTACTCCTTGCGCGCCTGCAGGTCCTCCCCGAGCAGCATCTCAAAGCAAGCCGCGGTGGATTCCGCGTCCTCAGGCGTTACACGGATAATGCGCCGCGTCTCGGGGTTCATGGTCGTCAGCGCCATCATCTCCGCCTCGTTCTCACCCAGACCTTTGGAGCGCTGCAGCGTGTATTTCTGCCCCTCAATCATGGAGAGGATCTTCACGCGCTCCTTTTCGTCATAGGCGAAATACGTGCGGTCCTTGGTCGTAATCTCAAACAGCGGCGATTCCGCGATGTAGACGTAACCCTCCCGAATCAGAGTCGGCGTCAGGCGGTAGAGCATGGTGAGAATCAGCGTGCGGATGTGGAAACCGTCCTCGTCCGCGTCCGTGCAGATGACGATCTTGTTCCAGCGCAGGTTCTCGAGATTGAAGTTCTGAAACTCCTTGTTCGCTTTCCCCGAGACTTCCACCCCGCAGCCCAGCACTTTCAGCAGGTCCGTGATGATCTCGCTCTTGAAGATGCGCGCGTAGTCCGCCTTGAGGCAGTTGAGAATCTTCCCGCGCACGGGGATGACCGCCTGAAATTCCGCGTTGCGCGCCATCTTGACCGAACCCAGCGCGGAGTCGCCCTCCACGATGTAGAGCTCGCGCCGGCTCGTGTCCTTGGAGCGGCAGTCCACGAATTTCGCGACCATGCTGGAGAGATCGAGATTCCCCGAGAGTTTCTTCTTGATGTTGAGGCGGGTGCGCTCGGCGTTCTCGCGGCTGCGCTTGTTGATGAGCACCTGCTCCATGACCCGCGCCGCGTCGTCGGGGTTCTCCGTGAAATAGACCTCGAGCTGGTGGCGCAGGAAATCCGTCATCGCCTCGTAGATGAAGCGGTTGTTAATCGCCTTTTTGGTCTGGTTTTCGTAGGAGGCTATCGTCGAGAACGAGGAGGAGACCAGCACCAGACAGTCCGCGATATCCTCAAAGGAGATTTTCCCCTCGTTTTTCTGGTAGCGCCCGTTTGCCTTGAGCAGCGCGTCAATCTGCGCCGTGAACGCGCGCTTGACCGCGTCGTTGGGGGAGCCGCCATGCTCGAGAAAGCTCGAGTTGTGGTAGTATTCCAGCCGCTGCGCCGTGTTGGAGAAAGCGAACGCCACGGAGAGCTTGACCTTGTATTCCGCTCTGTCCGCGCGGTCTCTGCCCTTGCGCTCGGTCTGCCAGAACTGCACGGGCGTCATGGGGTTTTCCCCCGCGATTTCGCGCACATAGTCCGCGATGCCGCCCTCGTAGCGGTATTGCGTGGTCTCAAATTTCCCCGGCTCGGTTTCGCTGCAATAGACAAAGAGCAGATTCGGGTTCACGACCGCCTGCTGCTTGAGGGTGTAGTGAAACCATTCGTCGGGGATATCGATATCCGTAAAGACCTCCGTGTCGGGCTTCCAGCGCGTTTTCGTTCCGGTCGCCGTGCCGCGCGCGGGGGATTTTTTCAGCCCCCCGATGTTGAGCCCGCGCTCAAAGTGCAGCTCATAGCGCTGCTTGTCCCGCGTGACCGTGACATCCATGTATTCCGAGGCGCACTGTGTCGCGCACAGCCCCAGCCCGTTTAACCCGAGCGAATAGGCGTAGGTTTCCGCTTCCGAGTCGTATTTTCCGCCCGCGTAGAGCTCGCAGTAGACCAGTTCCCAGTTGTACCGCTCCTCGACGGCGTTCCAGTCCACCGGGCAGCCGCGCCCGAAATCCTCCACTTCCACGGAGCCGTCCGCGTAGCGCGTGATGATGATTTTTGTGCCGAATCCCGCGCGTGCCTCGTCAATGGAGTTGGTGATGATCTCAAAAACCGAGTGCTCGCAGCCCTCCAGACCGTCCGAGCCGAAGATGACCGCGGGACGCAGCCGGACCTTGTCCGGGCCTTTGAGCATCACAATGCTTTCGTTGCCGTAGTCGGGCTGATTCTTTGCCATTCCCTGAACCTCTTTTCCATAAACCGCGCGGATTTTGCTCGCGCGCCTTTACAGTATAGCACAAAATTTCGGAAAATGCAAGCGCCCTTGACATTTCCGGCAAAATATGGTAAAATTCAAACAGTTGTATCCGCGCTTTCGCGGCGCGCTGATGGAGGGATGGGGATATGTCAAAAGTTTATTTCACAAATTTCAGGACCGGCTATATGGGCGAGAGCCTGCCGCAAAAGCTCGTGCGTCTTGTCAGAGAGGCGGGTATCGGGCAGATTGACATGGCGGGGAAGTTCGTCGCCATCAAGACGCATTTCGGGGAGCTTGGCAATATCAGCTACCTGCGCCCTAACTACGCCCGCGCCGTGGTCGATTTGGTCAAGGAGATGGGCGGGAAGCCCTTCCTCACCGACTGCAACACCATGTACGTCGGCTCGCGCAAGAACGCCATTGAACATCTGGAATGCGCGTGGCAGAACGGCTTTACGCCGCTTACAGTGGGCTGCCCCGTCATTATCGCGGACGGGCTCAAGGGTACGGACGACATCGCCGTGCCGGTTGAGGGCTGCGTCTACACCAAAGAGGCGCGTATCGGGCGCGCGATTATGGACGCGGACGTCTTTATCAGCCTCACACACTTCAAGGGCCACGAGATGGCGGGCTTCGGCGGCGCCATCAAGAACATCGGCATGGGCTGCGGCTCGCGTGCCGGCAAAACCGACCAGCATTCCAGCGGAAAGGCTGTCATTGCCCCCGACAAATGCCGCGGCTGCAGACGCTGCCAGCGCGAGTGCGCCAACAACGGCCTTGTTTTTGACGAGCAGACGCGCAAGATGCATATCAACCCGGATACCTGCGTAGGCTGCGGGCGCTGTCTGGGCGCGTGCAATTTCGACGCGATTGATTTCGCGCAGGACATGGCGATTCCGGTTCTGAACGCGAAAATGGCGGAGTACACCAAGGCGGTCGTCAGCGGGCGCGACTGCTTCCACATTTCGCTGGTGGTGGACGTTTCACCCTACTGCGACTGCCACCCCGAAAACGACGCGCCCATTCTGCCGGATATCGGGATGTTCGCCTCGTTTGACCCGGTGGCGCTCGACGCCGCCTGCGCGGACGCCTGCCTGAAAGCCCGGCCGCTGCCCGACAGCGTGCTCAGCGACCATTTAAGCGACAGCACCCGCACGGACTACCACGACCACTTCAAGAACACGACCCCGGAATCCGACTGGGAAAACCAGCTCGCCCACGCCGTGAAAATCGGGCTGGGCAGCCGCGACTACGAGCTCGTCACCATAAAATAACAGCAAACGCGCCCCTTTGCAGGAGCGCGTTTTTTGTAGGTTTCAGAATCAGTGAACGTTTCTCGCGACGTAGGAGGTGTGCAGGATTTCGTGCGCCTTGTGGCTGCCCGGCTCGCCGAGGTAATCCTTGTAGACGGTCGGAATCACGGGGTTGTCCTGCGATTTCCTCAGTTCCATTTTGGCGTCGCTGTCGTAGAGCGCCTTGGCGCGCAGCGCGCGGATATCCGTGAAGTTGCGCACGGAAGCGGGCTGAATCGGCTGTCCGCCGCCGTTGACGCAGCCGCCCGGACACGCCATGACCTCAATGAAGGTGTAGTCCGCCTCGCCCGAGCGCACCTTTTCCATGAGTTTGCGCGCCTCGGCAAGTCCGCTGACCACCGCGACTTTAATCGTGACGCCGCCCGCGGTGTAGGTCGCCTCTTTGAGCGCCTGCGTGCCGCGGACTTCCTTGAAGTCCACTTTGTCGCCCGTGAGCTTTTCGCCGCTCAGTTTCTCCACGGCAAAGCGCAGCGCGGCTTCCATGACGCCGCCGGTCGCGCCGAAGATGAGCCCGCCGCCGGTGTACGCGCCGAGCGGTTCGTCGAATTTCTCGTCCGGCAGGCTTGCAAAGTCAATCCCCGCGCGGTCAATCATTCTGCCGAGTTCTCTCGTCGTGAGTACATAGTCGATGTCCGGGCAGCCCGCCGCCGCCTCGTCGTCCCTGCCGCGCTCGAATTTCTTCGCGGTGCAGGGCATCACGCCGACACAGACGATGTCCTTCGGGTCCCAGCCCATCAGGTCCGCGTAGTAGGTCTTGGTGATGGCGCCGAACATCTGCATGGGGCTCTTGCAGGTCGAAAGATTCGGAATCAGATCCGGGAAGTAGTGCTCGCAGAATTTCACCCAGCCCGGCGAGCAGGAGGTAATCATCGGCAGCGTGCCGCCGTTCTGTACCCGCTCAATCAGCTCGGTCGCTTCTTCCACAATCGTGAGGTCCGCGCCGAAATTCGTGTCAAAGACGCAGTCAAAGCCCAGTCTGTGCAGCGCCGCGGCCATTTTGCCCTCGACGTTCGTGCCGATGGGCATTCCGAAGCACTCGCCCAGCCCCGCGCGGACAGCGGGCGCGGTGTTGACGACCACGTGCTTTGCCGGGTCCGCGATGGCGGCGAAAACCTCGTTCGTGCAGTCCTTTTCGGAGATGGCGCCGGTCGGGCAGACCACAATGCACTGCCCGCAGGAGACACAGGCGGTCTCTCCGAGGCCTTTATTGTACTGCGAGCCGATATGCGTGATGAAACCGCGCTCGTTCGCGCCGATGACGCCGATGCCCTGTGTCTTGGAGCAGGCGGCGACACAGCGTCTGCAGAGAATGCACTTGTTGTTGTCGCGGTACATATGCGCCGCGGAATCGTCAATGACAGACTCCGTTTTCGCGCCCTCGTAGTAGTCGGCGTCCTCAATCCCCAGGTCGTTGGCGAGTTTCTGCAGTTCGCAGTTCTTGCTGCGCACACAGGACAGACATTTCTTGTCGTGATTGGAGAGCAGCAGCTGCATGGTCTTGCGGCGCGAATCCAGCACTTTCGGGGAGTTCGTCAGCACTTCCATGCCCTCGGAAACCGGGTAGACACAGGCCGCCACCACGCGGAAGCCTCTGCCCTCGTTCGCCTCGACCACGCACATTCTGCACGCGCCGATTTCGTTGATGTCCTTCAGGTAGCAAAGCGTCGGAATCGTGACGTTTGCCTCCCGGGCGGCTTCCAGAATCGACGTCCCTTTCGGAACCGTCACAGCCTGACCGTTGATCTTTACATTTACCATATCACTCATGCTCAAGAAGCCTCCTTATTTCTTGCTGATTGCCTTGAACTTGCATTTTTCAATGCAGGCGCCGCACTTGACACACTTGGACGTGTCAATCGCGAAGGACGCGAGCTTGTGACCGGGGGCCGTGTAGTCGGTGCGGGAAATCGCCGACGCCGGGCACTGCTTCGCGCACATGCCGCAGCCGATACAGGTATCCTTGTCAATGACGAAGGAGAGCAGCGACTTGCACACGCCCGCGGGACAGCGCTTGTTCACAATGTGCTCGATGTACTCCTCGCGGAAGTATTTGAGCGTGGAAAGCACGGGATTGGGCGCCGTCTGGCCCAGACCGCAGAGGGAGTTCGACTTGATGTAGTTGCACAGTTCCTCGAGTTTGTCGATATCCTCCAGCTTGCCCTCGCCCTTGGTGATGCGGTCGAGAATCTCGTAGAGGCGCTTGGTGCCGATTCTGCACGGCGTGCACTTGCCGCAGGATTCGTCCACCGTGAACTGCAGGAAGAACTTCGCGATATCCACCATGCAGTTGTCCTCGTCGAGCACGATAAGTCCGCCGGAACCCATCATGGAACCGATGGAAATCAGGTTGTCGTAGTCAATCGGGACATCGTAGTGCTCCGCGGGAATGCACCCGCCGGAAGGTCCGCCTGTCTGCGCGGCCTTGAACTTTTTGCCGTTGGGGATGCCGCCGCCGATTTCCTCGATAACCTCGCGCAGCGTGGTGCCCATCGGCACTTCCACGAGCCCTGTGTTCTTAATCTTTCCGCCGAGCGCGAAGACTTTCGTGCCCTTGGATTTCTCCGTGCCCATGGAGGCGAACCAGTCCGCGCCGTTTAAGATAATCTGCGGGACATTCGCGTAGGTCTCCACATTGTTGAGAATGGAAGGCTTCTGATAGAGCCCTTTTTCCGCCGGGAAGGGCGGACGGGGTCTGGGTTCGCCGCGGTTGCCCTCAATCGAGGTCATCAGCGCGGTCTCCTCGCCGCAGACAAACGCTCCCGCGCCCAGACGCAGGTCAATGTCAAAATCAAAGCCGGTGCCGAAGATGTCCTTGCCGAGCATGCCCGCCTCGCGCGCCTGCTTGATGGCGATGCGCAGACGCTGTACCGCGATGGGGTACTCCGCACGGACGTAAATGAAGCCCTGCTTCGCGCCGATGGCAAAGCCCGCGATGGTCATCGCCTCGAGCACCACGTGCGGGTCGCCCTCCAGCACGGAACGGTCCATGAACGCGCCCGGGTCGCCCTCGTCGGCGTTGCAGCAGACGTATTTCATATCGGCGTCAGGGACAATGTTTCTGGCGAGTTTCCACTTCTGCCCGGTCGGGAATCCCGCGCCGCCTCTGCCGCGCAGCCCGCTCTTGAGAATCGTGTCAATGACTTCTTCCGGCGTCATCGAGGTGAGCACTTTTCCGAGCGCCTTGTAGCCGTCTCTGGCGATGTACTCGTCGATGTTCTCCGGGTCAATCACGCCGCAGTTTCTCAGCGCGACTCTGTGCTGCTTCTTATAGAACTGTGTCTCATTGAGCGCCTTGATATGCTCCTGGCCCTCAACGACCGTCTCCTCGTAGAGGAATTCCTTCACGGGCTTGCCCTCGAGCAGATGCTCCTTGACAATCCTCGGGACTTCCTCAATCTTCACCTTCGAGTAGAATGTCCCCTCGGGGTAGACTATCATGATGGGGCCGAGCGCGCAGAGCCCGAAACAGCCCGTGCGCACGACCTGCACTTTTTCGGACAGCCCGTTCGCCTCAATTTCCTCTCTGAGCTTCTCCGCGATTTTCACAGAGCCAGAGGAAGTGCAGCCGGTACCGCCGCAAATGAGAACATGTCTCTCGTACTTCGTGTTTTCGGGATTCTCACCGAGGCGCAGCGAGAGTTCCTCATTCAGGGATTCCTTCACCGCGGTCAGGTCTTGCAATGTTTTTATCATATCGTATCCTCCTATTCGCTTTGCGTGGAATCAGTCCGCGTACTTCGCGAGAATGCCCTGAATCTCGTCCGGCTGCCCCGCAAGCCTGCCGTAGACATCGTCGTTGATCGTGATGACGGGCGCGAGACCGCACGCGCCGACGCAGCGGCAGTCGTCCAGGGAGAATTTGCCGTCGCTCGTAATCTCCCCGCACTCAATGCCGAGCTGGTTCTCGAGCTGTTCCATCACCTTCGCGGCGCCCTTGACGTAGCAGGCGGTGCCCAGGCAGACCGAAATGCGGTATTTGCCCTTCGGCGAGAGCGTGAACTGCGCGTAGAACGTCGCGACGCCGAACACCTTCTCCAGCGGAATGTTCAGCTTGTCCGCGATGATACTCTGCACCTCTATCGGCAGATAGCCGTAGATCTCCTGCGCTTTCTGCATCACCGGCATCAGGCAGCCGGGGTCGTCCTTGAGCTCTTCGATGGTCGCCAGAAGCTCCTGCTCCTGTTCCGGCGTTCCCGTAAAGGGAATGGTCGCGATTTTCTTTGCCATAGGGTAGGTTCCTCCTTTTTTGGATGATGGACGATTTCGCGCTCGTTCGCGCGCGCGTTCCATTCTATTCATTATAACCGAAATTTCTCAAAAAATCAAGGTGTATTTTGCACAAGATTTCACATCTTTTTTCGTGCGTTTCCACAAGAAACCGCCCTTCAGCGAAAAATTTCGATTTTCACCGTGCCGCGCGGTTTTACCTACTGTTTTGCTAGGCTGATTTGCCCTTCAAAACGGGGAATTTGCCCAATATAGTAAAGTCATTTACTGATATCCGTGTCCTCTCCGCTGCGCACCTCGTATTCCGTCACATTGAGGACCGTTTCCCCGTCAATCTGCAGCGAGGCGGGACGGTCAAACCGCACCTTCACATGGTTTCCGCTGAAAATATCGATCATCTCGGTGTGCTTCACGTGCTTGCCCGAGAAAATGGACGGGAACACAATCAGCGTCTTTAATTTCGCGCTGTCGTGAAACGACGCGAAGGACACCGTGCGCGCGGGGTTTTTCCGGTCCTGCCGCGGTGTCGGCATCATGCCACCGCCGTAGTACCGCCCGAACATCGTGGGGGCAATCCATATTTTCTGATACTTCGTCACCGCGCCGTCCACCGTCACTTCCCCGCCGGGCGCGCTGTAGCCCCACAGCAGCCCCTGAATCGCGATAAGCGCGTAATTGGGCTTTTTTCCCTTCTGACGCAGCTGGTCACCGACCTCGCAGCAGTAGCCGTCAATCCCGAATCCTATCCCGTTTATGAAATGTGTCGTCTTCCCCGCCACGGTGACGGTGGGCAGATTCCGAATCAGCTCGTTGACGCGGAAGGGTTCGGGGTTCTCCGTCCCCTTGATATCCCGCGCGAAATCGTTCCCCGTGCCGGTCGGGTAGTAGAGAATCTCGTTGGGAATTTCCATGCCGTATACGGCGTTGGCAAAGAGATTGAGCGTGCCGTCGCCGCCGCAGACAATGACCGTGTCCTCAGGATTCAGCGCCCCGAAAAAGCCCGCATAGTCTTCAAGGGCGGTGATGTCCTTGTAGACTAAGCGCCGCCCCTGATATTCCTCCCCGAGTTTTCGCGCGTTGGGCTCCCCTTGGCCGTTGCCCGCGAGGGGATTGTATAAAGCATAGGTCTCACTCATCTGACTGTTCCGTTTCTGTTGATTTTGTGAGCGGATTACTTCGCTGTGCCGAGGAACGCCGCGCCGATAACCCCCGCGTCGTTGCCGAGCTTCGCGATGACGATTTCCGCGTTCTTCTTGGAATTGCGCGTGTAGACTTCCCGCGCGACGATTTCTCTCACAGGCAGCAGCAGCGCGTCACCCTCGTTGCAGACGCCTCCGCCTATACACAGAATGTCCGGCTGGAATTCGTTGATGACATTCGTAATTCCCGCCGCGAGCGTACGGATGTAGTAGTCCACGACTTCCTTCGCGGTTTTGTCGCCCTTGCGCATACAGTCAAACGCCGTGCGCGCGGAGACTTTCCCGCGTTCAGCTGCCTCCTTGTGCATGATGCTCTCCGGGTGCTTCTCCATCGCCTCTTTCGTCATGCGCACAAGCCCCGTCGCGGACGAATAGACCTCAAAGCAGCCGTGGCGCCCGCAGGAACATTCCGGACCGTCCATGTTGATGACGGTGTGGCCGATTTCCGCGCCGCCGAAGTTGGAGCCGGAGTAAATCTTGCCGTCAATGATGATGCCGCCGCCGACACCCGTGCCCAACGTAATGCAGACGGCGTTCGTGGCGCCCTTTGCCGCCCCCGCGATGTATTCCCCGTATGCGGCGGCGTTGGCGTCGTTCTCAATGAAAGCGGGGCGGTTTGTCGCCTGCGAAACCCATTCCGCGAGCGGCACATTGTAAAAGCCGAGATTGTTTGAAAACTCAACAATTCCGGTCGCGTAGTTGGCAATTCCGGGGGTTCCGATGCCAATCCACTCAACCTGTTCGGGTTCGAGTCCCTCCTGTTTGATGGCGTCGAGCGCGCACGCGGCCATGTCCTGCGCAATCGCCTCCGCCGGGCGCGGACGGTTGGTCTTGCGGGAGGATTTGCGCAGAATCTGGTAGTTTTCGTCCACCAGCCCCGCGACAATGTTCGTGCCTCCCAGGTCAATCCCCACATAGTACTTCATGATGTTTCCTCCTTCGGTTTTGTTGTTTTGGGCAGTGTGCGTGTGACCAGCAGTGTGCAGCTGCTCGCGCGGACGGCGAACGCGCCGAAATTCGCGGGCAGAAAGACGGATTCGCCCTTGGAAAGCGGCATTGCGACGCCGTCGTCGTAGAGGAGCGCCCCCTCGCCGTCGGTGACCAGAAGATGCGTGTAGGAGAGCCCTCCGCTTTCCTCAAAGAGCAGTTCCTTCGTGATTTGGTATTCCCATGACGTGAAGCTTTGCGTGTCCGCCAGCAGCGTGCGCGCGTATCCGTCAAACACCTCGCTCGGACACCTGCGCGGCGGCGGAGCGCACCATGTTTTCGTGACGGCAACGCCTTTTTCGATCTGCAGCGGGCGGGGATTGCCGTTATCGTCCACGCGCCCGTAGTCATAGAGCCGGTAGGTGATGTTGGAACTCTGCTGAATCTCCGCGATGACAATCCCGGCCCCGATGGAATGCACCGTCCCGGGCTCAATCACGAAAACGTCGCCCTTGCGCACGGGCACAAGCCGCACCACGTCCAGCAGCGTGCCCTCCTCAACGCGCGCGCGCAGTTCCTCTTTGGTCAGCTCGCGGTTGAAGCCGTAGGCGAGCGCGGCGTCCTTTTCGCAGTCCACGACATACCAGCACTCGATTTTCCCGCTCTCGCCGTTTTCGTTCTCGCGGGCGTAGGCGTCGTCGGGGTGCACCTGAACGCTCAGATCCCGTGTCGCGTCAATGAACTTGACAATGACCGGAAACGCCGAACTCTGCGCCGCGCCGGCTCCCACGCGCGTGTTCCAGTCTTCCTCGAGGTATTCCTTGAGCGTCATGCCCTTGTAGAGCCCGTTGCGGATTCGCGAAAGCCCCGCGGGATGACAGGAAAGCTCCCAGCTTTCCGCGATGCGCTCCAGTTTGCTCCGCTTCCCGAAATCGTCCCTCAGTTTCGTCCCGCCCCAGAGATAATCCTGATAGGCGGGGGTGAGTTTAAGCGGTTCCATGCAATGCCCTCCTTGAAAGTTTCTTTTCCCCTCCAAAGGGGGTCAGTCTGTGTCCCCTTCGAGCAGCTCGTGCAGCGCGCGGGCGGTCTCAAGCCCCGCCCCGCAGGCTTTCGCGAGTTCCTCAGGGCTCGCCGCGCGCAGTTTCTCCTTTGTCGGAAACGCCAGAAGCAGCTTCTGCGCGCGTTTGGGTCCTATCCCGGGGATTTGCGTCACCGTCAGCTCAAAGCTTGACTTTTTATGTTTGGCTTTCATATAACTTATCGCGAAGCGGTGCACCTCGTCCTGAATCCGCGTCAGCAGCGCGAAGGCCGCCTGTTTTTCACGCACGGAAATCTCCCCGCCGTTTGTCGCGATGGCTCTCGTGCGGTGTTTCTGGTCCTTGACCATTCCGAAAAGCGGAATGTCAAGCCCGAATTCCTCCAGAATGGGCGCGACCGCCGCGACATGGGTCTTTCCGCCGTCCAGAAGGATGAGATCCGGCTGCACGGCGAACGCGTTTTGCGGGCCGCTGTCGCCTTCCTGCCGCGCGCGCAGCAGTTCCTCCAGCCGCCGCCTGATTACCTCGCGCATGGCGGCGTAGTCGTCCTGTCCGCTCTGCTGCTGAATCGAAAAGCGTCTGTACGCGGATTTCAGCGGCCTACCGTTTTCAAAGACCACCATCCCCGCGACCATATCCGAGGAGGAGAGGTTCGAAATATCATAGGCCTCGATTCGCGTGGGCGGCTTGGGCAGCCCCAGAACCTTTCCGAGTTCCTCCAGCGCCAGCAGTTCCTTCCCCGTGCGCCCCGCCTGAATCGAAAGTTTCTCCGCGGCGTTTTGTTTCGCCATGAGCAGCAGCCGGTGCCGCGCGCCGCGCTGAGGCAGTTCCAGACTGACGCTGTGCCCCCCGCGCGCCGCGAGCAAATCGCACAGCAGCCCCCAGTCGCGCGGCATGCTCTCCACCAAAATGACTCTTGGCAGTTCCTCCCCGCTTTTCGTGCTGTAGTATTGCGGGAGAAATTCGTCCATCGGCTCCTCAGGCAGCGCGTCGCCCGTAAACAGAAACGAGTTCTGGTCATAGAGCCGCCCGCCGCGGTAGAGCAGCACCGCGACCGCGAGGCTGTCTGTGCCCCGCGCCATGCCGATGACATCGGTGTCCGCCGCCACCGCGTCCAGAATGTCCTGCTTCTCGCCCGCCTTGCGAATCGCCTCGATACGGTCGCGCAGCACGGCGGCCTCCTCAAAATCCAGTGCCTCCGCGGCGGCGTTCATGCGCTCGCGCAGCCCGTCCACGGTGCTGTCGCCGCCCGCCTTGATGAAGCGCAGCGCGTCCGCGAGCGTTTTGTCGTATTCCTCCTGCGAAATTTTCCCCGTGCAGACACCCATGCACTGCCCGATATGGAAGTTGAGGCAGGGGCGCTGCTTGCCGAACTGTTCGGGGAACTTGAGATTGCAGGTGGGCAGTTTGAAAATCCGATTAACGGTGTTGACAGTCTGTTTGGCGGTCAGCGAACTCATGTAGGGGCCGAAGTAGGTGCCGTCCGTGCCCGCGCGCGGCTGTGACGTGATTCTGGAATAGGGCGGCGGGGAAACGCGGATATAGTGGTAGCCCTTGTCGTCCTTGAGCAGAATGTTGTAGGGCGGCTTGTGCTGCTTAATCAGCGAACATTCCAGCACGAGCGCCTCGTATTCCGACGCGGTGACGATAAAATCGTAGTCGTAGACCTGAGAGACCATCTTCGCGGTCTTGGGCGTGTGGTCGGGATGCTCGCGAAAGTAGCTTGTCACGCGGTTTTTCAGGTTTTTCGCCTTCCCGATATAGAGGATTTTCCCGCGCTCGTTCTTCATGATGTAAACGCCCGGCTCCGTGGTCAGCGCGGCGGTCTTGTTTCTCAGAAAGGGCAGCCGCTCATTCATGAGGATTCCCCGTCCTCACCGCCGTCATCTTCGTCGTCTTCGTATTCCTCGTCGTCCTCATATTCGTCGTCATCGTCGTCTTCCTGAACGCCGAACTCATATTCAAACTTTTCGGAATAGTCCGTCAGCACAGGGTGTTCTTCCTCGGTCTGCAGCGTGCTCTTTAACCTGCGCGCGCGCTGCTTGAGCGTCAGTTTTTCCTTTTCGGGCTTTTCCTCCAGCAGCGGCGAATCCGCGAACATGGTGGAGGTGTATGTCGCTGTCGTCGCGCGGTCGCCGTAGCAGTCAATGTCCATTTCCTCAAGCTGCACCTGTCTGCACATGACGGAGTAGAAGACGATATAGGCGATGGCGTTGAGCAGAATGCTCCCGTAGACGCGGTAGCCCGCGATGCCCAGAAACATTCCCGCGAAAATGACGGACGAGGTGAGGACAATGATAATCTGAAGCTTGCGGTTGTGCGGGTCCAGCTGCAGCAGCGAGAGCGCGACAATGCCCGAGAAGATGGAATGCGCGACCGTGAGCCACATGTTGAGCCCGTTGTAGTGCGTCCACGGCAGAAACTGAAATTCCAGCAGCATCAGCACGACTTCCACCACGATATAGACGAGCATGAGGATTTTCATGATCCCTCTGGCGCGCACCAGCCGGTCCATCCAGATAACGCTGAGCGTAAACAGCACAAACGCGCTGGTTTCGACAATGTAGGCGACAATCTCAAACGGGATGACAAACGTGCCCCTCCGCGCGAGGGAATAGTAGTAAATAAGACATATAACAATAAAGACCACAAAGAGGATATTCGCCGTCCGTCCGAGTTTCATGCAGTCGAGCAGCGTGTAGGGGCGCTTGACTTCCGGCTTTGCCCGCGCCGCCTGCCGCTCCAGACGCTTCTGTTCCCTATCCTGCGCGCGCTGTTTCTTTCTGGCGCGCGCTTGCTGTTTTCCCATGTGCCTCAGTGCGCCTGCTGCAGCGCCCGCCGGCCGATGTCCGCGCGGCAGCGCGCACCCTCAAACTGAATCTTCCCCACGGCCTCGTAGGCGCTGTCAACCGCCTCCCGCAGCGTCTGCGCCGACGCCGTGACGCCCAGAACTCTCCCGCCAGAGGTGTAGAAAGCCCCGTTCTCGAATCGCGTCCCCGCGTGATACACGGTGACGCCCTCCAGCTGCCCGTTTTCGTCAAGCCCAGTGATAAGCTTCCCCGTCTCGTATTTCTCCGGGTATCCTCCGCTCGCGAGAATGACGCACGCGCACGCGCCCTGCTTCCACTGCACGGAAAGGTCGCAGAGCTTGCGGTTTTCCACCGCCTCCATAATCGTTAAAAGATCCGTCTGGAGCATGGGCAGCACGACCTGCGTCTCCGGGTCCCCGAAACGGCAGTTGTACTCAATCACTTTCGGCCCGTCCTGTGTGAGCATGAGCCCGAAGTACAGACAGCCCCGGAAAGTCCGTTTCTCCCCGTTCATGGCGTGCATGGTCGGCAGGAAAATCTCCCGCATGCACCGCTCCTCGATTTCTTTCGTATAATAGGGGTTGGGCGAAATCGTTCCCATCCCGCCGGTGTTCTTGCCCTTTTCGCCGTCCAGCGCGCGCTTGTGGTCCATGGAGGAAATCATGGGCACCACCGTTTCCCCGTCTGTAAATGTCAGGACCGAGATCTCCGGTCCGGTGAGATACTCCTCAATAACGACCCGCGCGCCGCTGTCGCCGAAGATTCTGTCGCCCATGATGGCCTGCAGGGCGTTTTGGGCCTCCTGCTCGTTCTGCGCGATGATAACGCCCTTCCCGAGCGCCAGACCGTCCGCCTTGATGACCTGCGGGTAGGTGTCCTGTTCGCGGATATACGCCATGGCCTCCCGCGCGTCCGAAAAGACAGCGAACCGCGCGGTCGGGATGCCGTATTTCTTCATGAGGTTCTTGGAGAAGGCCTTGCTGCCCTCTATCACCGCCGCCGCCTTGGACGGCCCGAAGACCCGGAAACCGTCCTCGCGCAGCAAATCCGCCATGCCCATCACGAGCGGGTCGTCCGGCGCCACGAAAACCCAGTCCGGGCGCAGTTCCCGCGCGAGATTCAGAATCCCGTTCAAATCCGTCGCCTTCACGGGGAAACACCGCGCGTATTTCGCGATGCCGCCGTTGCCCGGCGC
>CAYZMU010000015.1:20353-28843 GCA_964479595.1 uncultured Ruminococcus sp.
ACCCCGCTCTTGTGCGCGCGGTCGATGTTGTCCGGGAACGGGAAGAACGCGTCCGAGCCCAGCGAGACATCGGTGTTCTTCGCTATCCACGCAAGCCTTTCCTCTTTTGTGAAGACTTCCGGCTTCCTCGTAAAGACGGTCTGCCACGCGCCGTCCGAGAGAATATCCATGTAGTCCTCCCCGATATAGAGGTCAATCGCGTTGTCGCGGTCGGGGCGCTTGATGTCGTCGCGGAACGGCAGCTCCAGCACTTTCGGGCACTGGCGCAGCCACCAGTTGTCCGCTTTCGTGCCGGCGAGGCGTGTGCAGTGAATTCTCGACTGCTGCCCCGCGCCGATTCCGATTGCCTGCCCGTCCTTGACGTAGCACACGGAATTGCTCTGCGTGTACTTGAGCGTGATGAGCGAGAGAATCAGGTCCTCGCGCTTGTCCTTGGGGATATCCTGGTTCTTCGTGACGATATTTTGCAGCATGGTTTCCTCATTAATCGCCAGGTTGTTGCGCCCCTGCTCGAACGTGACGCCGAAAACCTCCTTGCGCTCGATTTCGGGCGGCTCGTAGGAGGGGTCTATCCGCAGGATATTGTACTTGCCCTTGCGCTTTGCCTTGAGGATTTCAAGCGCTTCCTCTGAATAGCCCGGCGCGATGACGCCGTCGGAGACCTCCCGCGCGATGACCGACGCCGTGGAGGCGTCACATTCATCCGAAAGCGAAATCCAGTCGCCGAAGCTCGACATTCTGTCCGCGCCTCTCGCGCGGGCGTAGGCGCAGGCGAGCGGGGACAGCTCCCCCAAATCGTCCACAAAGTAAATCTTTTTAAGCGTCGGGGAAAGCTCCCGCCCCACAGCGGCGCCCGCGGGGGAGACGTGCTTGAAAGACGCCGCCGCGGGAAGATTCGTCGCCGCCTTGAGTTCGCGCACGAGCTGCCAGCCGTTGAGCGCGTCGAGCAGGTTGATGTAGCCGGGATTGCCCGAGAGCACGGTAATGGGCAGTTCCCCGCCGCCGTTCATGAAAACCCGGGCGGGCTTCTGGTTCGGATTGCAGCCGTATTTCAAAGAGAGTTCGTCTGGCATTTGAAAGACCCCCCAAAGGTTTCAGATTTTTTGATATTTGTTCACAACTTTGCTCACGGTGTCGCCGTTTTCGGGATTGATAAACCGCACGAACAGCGAGATTTTATTCTCCGGATCAAGGCTTGACCAGAGCAGGTCCGTAAAGCCCTCAATGTCGTCGGGAATCGAGACTAATTTGGGCTCTCCCTCAAAGCTCGGCAGCGGGCTGCCGTCGTGCTGGTAGGTGTGAATAAAATGCCCCTGTCCCGGCAGCGGGTTCTGGTAGGTGAAGGTGAAGCGCCTGCAGGATTCCGGGCTGCCGTCCGCGCTTTTGATGATGGAGAGCGCGTAGTTGAAATGCCCCTTCTCGCAGCGGATGATTCCGGAGATGCGCGGGGTGTAGTTGGGCGCGTCCGGCTCAAAAGTCCGCGCGCGCAGCGCCTGTTCAAAGGTGAACTGGTGGTCGAGCGCCTCGTAGATCGTGTCGGTCTGGTCGCCGTTGGAGACGATGGTCTTGTTGCCGAGCACGCGCACGGGCGAGTAGATGATGAGGGAGGGGTCGGAGCATTTGGCGGGGTCGCAGGGCTCGGTCCTGAGGTCGGTACCCTGCTGGACAAAGACGCGGTTGCGCGAGTTTTCACTCCTGCCCATGATAAAGTAGGCGCACACGGCGTTTTTGCCGTCGGGGGTGCGCCCCAGAATGATCCCTCTGCCGGGGTAGCTGTTGCCCTGCAGCTGCTGCGCGATGGAAACCATAGCCATAAGAATACCTCCGTTACCGTGAAATGTAAACTTTCCCGTCCGTGACGGTGAGTTTGTCCTCGCAGAAGAGCCGCACCGCCTCCGGCAGCAGCTTCCATTCCGCTTCCTCCATCACCCTGCGCTGCAGCGTTTCAGGCGTGTCATCCGGCAGCACCTCCACCGCTTTCTGCAGAATGATGGGCCCGCCGTCACAGACCTCATTGACGAAATGCACCGTCGCGCCCGTCACCTTGACGCCGCGCGCCAGCACCGCCTCGTGCACGTGAAGCCCCCAGTAGCCCTTTCCGCAGAAGCTCGGAATCAGCGCGGGGTGGACATTGATGATTTTGTTGGGGTACGCCCTGCAGATTTGTTCGTCCAGAATCGTCAGGAATCCCGCCTGCACGATGAGGTCCGCGTATTCCTCGTAAAACGCCTCGAGCATGGCGGCGCTGTAGCTCTGCGCCGTGGGAAAGGATTTGCGGCGCAGCACCCGTGTGGGGATGCCGTTTTCTCTCGCGCGGGTGAGCGCGTAGGCGTCCGGGCGGGAGCTTATCACGCAGGAAATCACCCCGCTGCCCAGCTCCCCTCTGTTTTGCGCGTCAATCAGCGCCTGAAGATTCGTCCCGCCGCCCGAAACCAGCACAATGATGTTCTTGCGCGGGGGCAGAAGCGATTCCCGCACGGTCTGGGTTTCCTCCTCGCTCCCGCCGGATTCGGGGAGACGGTAAGTCTGCTCAATCATCACGCTTTCCTTCCCCGTGTCTCAGCAAATCACGACGCCTTCGCCGCTCTCAATCAGTTCGCCGAGCACGTAGGCGTCCTCTCCCTGCTCCCGCAGCACGCGAATCGCCTCGTCGGCGTCCTGCGGCGCGACGCAAATGACCATGCCCACGCCCATGTTAAAAGTGTTGAACATATCCCGCCGCGGAATGTTCCCCGTCTTGGCAATCAGGTCAAAAATCGGCAGAATACGCACATTCTGAAGCGGAATCCTCGCGGAAAGCCCCTCTTTGAGCGCTCTGGGAATGTTCTCGTAGAATCCTCCGCCGGTGATGTTGGCGATGGACTTCACCTTCACGGCTTTCAGCAGCGCCAGCACCGCCTTGACGTAAATACGCGTCGGCGTGAGCAGGCACTCCCCGAGCGTCTGTCCCAAATCCGCGTAGTGCCGCGCCAGATTCTGCGCGCTGACGTTGAAAACCTTTCTCACAAGCGAAAAACCGTTGGAATGCACCCCGGAGGACGCCAGCGCGAGCAGCACATCTCCCGGCCGCTGCGTGTTCTTGTCCAGAATGTCCTTTTTGTCCACGACACCCGCGGCAAACCCCGCCAGGTCGTATTCGTCCGGCGGCATGAGCCCGGGATGCTCGGCGGTTTCGCCGCCTATCAGCGCCGTCTGGGCGCGTACGCAGCCCTCCGCCACGCCCGCGACAATCCGCGCCGTCTTTTCGGGGATATTCTTCCCGCAGGCGATGTAGTCGAGGAAGAAAAGGGGTTTCGCGCCGCAGCAGATGATGTCGTTTACGCACATCGCGACACAGTCAATGCCCACCGTGTCGTGCTTGTCCGTCAGAAACGCGAGCTTGAGCTTTGTCCCCACGCCGTCTGTCCCGGAAACGAGCACCGGCTCCTCAAGACCCGTGAGGTCGGGCTGAAAAAGCCCGCCGAATCCCCCGAGCCCGGAGAGTACGCCCTCGGTTTTGGTGCGCGCGACGTCGTTTTTCATCAGTTCCACCGCGCGGTAGCCCGCCGTCACGTCCACGCCGGCGTTCTTGTAGCTTTCGGAATAGCTGTTCTTCAAGTGTTCCATCGGTCTTCAGTTATCCTTTCGGAATGATTCATCTTTTCCTGTCCAGCAGTAGGTGCAGAGCTTTTCGGGGTCGATTCCGACCGCCCGCCTCACATCCGCCAGCAGGTGGTATTTCAGCGAGGTGAAGCTCAGCCTCTTCGCGATTTCCGCCACCATCGCCTCATAGCGCTCCGTGCCGTCCGTGCAGTACTCCTCCAGATGTTCGTCCGTGCCGTCAAAATCCCGCACCACCTGCCGCGCGATTAAATCCATATCGGATTTCCCAGGGGAAAAGTTTAAATACTTGCAGCCGAACATACTCGGCGGACTCGCGGAGCGGATATGCACTTCCTTCGCCCCGCAGGCGTAGAGAAACTGCACCGTCTCGCGCATCTGCGTTCCGCGCACGACGGAATCGTCCAGAAAGAGCAGTTTCTTGCCGCGGATGAGCTGCTCCACCGGAATCAGCTTCATATGCGCGACCAGATTGCGCTCGGACTGCTTCGCCGGGGTAAAACTGCGCACCCACGTGGGCGTGTATTTGATGAAGGGCCGCGCGAAACGGATTCCGCTCTCGTTGGCGTAGCCGATGGCGTGGCCGTTGCCCGATTCGGGGATGCCCGCGACATAGTCCACGTCAATGCCCTTGTCGCGCCTCGCCAGAAGCGCCCCGCAGTTATTTCGCATGACCTCGACATTGACGCCCTCGTAGCAGGAGGTCGTATAGCCGTAGTAAATCCACAGGAAGGTGCAGATCTTCATCTTCTTGTTCGGCTCCAGCACGGTCTCGCAGGAATCCGGCGTCAGCAGCACGACTTCCCCCGGGCCGAGGTCGCGTACATATTTATAGCCCAGATTCATGTAGGAGAACGACTCAAACGCCGCGCAGTACGCGCCGTCCTTGTGCCCGATAATCAGCGGTGTCCGCCCCACGCTGTCGCGCGCCGCGTAGATGCCCTCCTTCGTCATGAGCATGAGCGTCATGGAGCCCTCAATCCGCTCCTGCGCGAACCGTATCCCCTGCGCCAGCGTGTCGCAGCGGTTTATCAGCGCGGCGCAGAGTTCCGTGGGGCTCAGAGCCCCGCCGCTTGATTCGCTTAGGTGCCCGCCGTCACGGACAATCTCTTCCGCGAGCGCCTCCGCGTTGTTGATTCTCCCCACGGTCGTCAGCGCGTAGCTGCCGAGCCTTGAATGCACCAGAATGGGCTGCGGGTCGGTGTCGCTGATGCAGCCAAGCCCCATACAGCCGGACATCTCATTGAGGTCGTCGGTGAATTTTGTGCGAAACGGCGCGTTCTCAATGTTGTGAATGGAGCGCTGAAAGCCCTTTTTGGGCTCATACATCACCATTCCGCCGCGTCTGGCGCCTAAGTGGCTGTGGTAGTCGGTCCCGAAGAAGATTTCATGCGTACAGTCCCCGCGCGACGCCGCGCCGAACAATCCGCCCATAGCCGCCCCGCTTCCTCACTCGCCCATCAGGCGCTTCATAACCTCTTGATACGCCTCCTCGACATTGCCCAGATCCCTGCGGAAACGGTCCTTGTCGAGTTTCTCGTGCGTTCTGCTGTCCCAGAAGCGGCAGGTGTCCGGGGAGATTTCGTCCGCGAGCAGAATCTGCCCGTCGCGGCGCCCGAACTCCAGCTTGAAATCAATGAGGTCAATGTTTAACTTTTTGAAGAACCCGAGCATGAAGTCATTGACGGCGAACGCGTATTTCGAGATGGTGTCGATTTCCTCGCGCGTGGCGAGGTCGAGCGCGAGCGCGTAGTAGCTGTTGATGAACGGGTCGTGGAGCGCGTCGTCCTTATAGCTGAATTCCAGCGTCGGGCATTTCAGCGGCGTGCCCTCCTCAATGCCCAGTTTCTTGGAGAAACTCCCCGCCGCCACGTTGCGCACGATGACCTCAAGCGGCACAATCGAAACCTTTTTGACCAGCGTTTCGCGGTCGCTCAGTTCCTCCACGAGGTGTGTCGGGATTCCCTGCTTTTCCAAAAGCGAGAACATATAATTCGTCATGCGGTTGTTGATGACGCCCTTGCCCGCAATCGTGCCCTTCTTCGCGCCGTCGCCCGCCGTCGCGTCGTCCTTGTAGCTGACAATCACGAGCCCCGGGTCGGAAGTCGCGAAAACTTTCTTCGCCTTGCCCTCATAGAGCATCTCGCCCTTCGTTACATTCGCCATTGTGAAGTTCCTCCTAAAGATTGTACATACCCTTGAGCTTTTCCGCGAGCGTGCGGTCCTTTTCTTCCGCTTTTTGCCGCATCTGCTCTCTTTGCCCGTCCAGCTTTTGAGCGAGTTCGGGTTCGGAAAGCGCCAGAATCTCAATTGCCAGAATCGCCGCGTTCCGCGCGCCGTCCACCGCGACTGTCGCCACGGGAATGCCGCTCGGCATCATCACGGTCGAGAGCAGCGCGTCGAGCCCTTCCAGACATTCTCCCTCGCAGGGGATGCCGATGACCGGGAGCGTGGTGCGCGCCGCGACCGCGCCCGCCAGATGCGCCGCCATGCCCGCCGCGCAGATGATGACCCCGAAGCCGTTGTCTTTGGCGTTTTTGGCAAATTCCGCCGCGCTGTCCGGGGTGCGGTGGGCGCTGAACACGTGCGCCTCATACGGAACGCCGAACGCTGCCAGTTCCTTGACGGCGTCCTTGACTACGGGCAGGTCGCTGTCGCTGCCCATGATTACCGCGACTTTTTTCATTGTCTGAAACTCTTCCTTCCCTTATCTGTTGTTTTATCCGCCTGAGGGGGCGTTTCCTTCCGCCTCCGCGCGCAGGTCCGTAAAGCCGCTGTAGGTGTAGGCGCCCGCGGCGTTGCGGCTGAGCGTGAGGAGCATGGCTGTCTCGACGGTCTGCCCCGCGTTTCCGTCTTCCCGCGCGGGACGCTCATACCGCGCCTGAATCTGCAGCAGGTAGGCGGGAAACCCCTCTCCCTCAAGGACTTTCAGCCGGATAATTTCCGCGCTTTTGAGCGAACAGTTTTCATAGCGGTACCCAACACGCAGCGAGGCCGGGTCCTGCGCGCTCAGAAGACCGGGGTCCGGCGGCACGTTCGTCACAAAAAGATAGGAGAGATAGTCCGCCGCCGCCGCGCAGATGCCAAAAAGCGTTTCGGAATCCGGCATCGCGCTCAGCCGCTCTCCCGAAAAGTTCATCCGCAGCGGCTTGGTGCCCACATTTCTTTGTGTTCGGAAGGATTCCCTTATCAGCTGCCCGTCTTCATAGCTGTAGGCAAATTCCCCCGTGCCGCGCCCGAGCGTGAGCAGTTTGTCCTCGTACGTGAAATTGTCCCACGCGATGTTCATTCTGCGTGTGCCGTCCTCGCGGTAGAGGTGGTATTCGGTCTGCTCGTTTTCCGTGCGCTTGCCGACCCAGAGGTCTTTCTCGAGCTTCTCAAAGCTGTCGTAGAAGTAGGGCGTGAGCTGTTCGCCCTCCGCGCTCAGAAGCCCGCAGCCGTCCGCGCCGCTTTCGGGTCTGGCGATAAAGACACTGTCGCTCATGAGGGAAAGCTCCAGAAACGAGGGCTCGAGCAGGACTCTGCCGCTTGAGGATTTCGCTCCCATGAGGCCGTTTTCCGTGTAAATCTGCGGAGCGCCGCCGGGCGCGGCCCCCAAAGATTCCTCCGCGCTTTGCGAGGCGTTTGAATTTCGCAGCGCGTAGCCCGCGATTCCGACAGCCAGCAGCAGCGCGAGCGCGGCAAGCAGCAGGATAAACAGCCGCATTCTGCGCTCAAACGGCTCCGCGCGGCGCTCAGACTTCATGCCTTTTCTTCCCCGGGTTCGTCCTCAGGGGTTTTCGCCGCCCGCGCCTCGTCCGCCGCGATGAATTTCTGCGCGTTTTCCTCCGTTTCCCGCACGATATAGATGGGGCGGTGCTTGACCTCAAGGTAGGTCTTGGAGAGATAGAGCCCCGAAATTCCCATGCAGAAGAGCTGCAGCCCGCCGAGGAAGAAGATGGAGCAGATGGTGGTGGGATAGCCGTTTACCAGCTCGCCTACCACCAGTTTCTTGATAATGGTCACAACAATCATAATGACCGCGATAAGACAGCTTATCAGACCCAGCACCACAGAGAGCATCAGCGGGGCGGTCGAGAAGCCGATAATCCCCTCCAGCGAATAGCGGAAAAGCCCCCAGAAACTCCACGCGCTCTTGCCCGCGGCGCGTTCCACGTTTTCATATTCAAGATATTTGACTTTAAAGCCGACCCACGAGAAAATCCCTTTGGAGAAGCGGTTGTATTCGCTCATGGAAAGCACCGCGTCGACCATCTGCCGCGTCATGAACCGGAAATCCTGCGCGCCGTCCACAATCTCCGTCTGGGAAATTTTGTTCATGATCTTGTAAAAAAGATGCGCGAACCACGAGCGGATTTTGGATTCTCCCTTCCGGCTGACGCGCCGTGTGGTCGCGCAGTCGTATTCGCCGGAGGCGACGGTTTCATACATCAGCGGCAGAAAAGAGGGCGGGTGCTGCAAATCCGCGTCCATGACCACGCAGTAGTCGCCCCTGGCGTTTGAAAGCCCCGCGTAAATCCCCGCCTCCTTGCCGAAGTTTCTGGAGAAGGAGATGTAGCGCACGCGCTCGTCGCGCCGGCGAAACTCGCGCAGTATCCGAAGTGTCCCGTCTTTGGAACCGTCGTCGATAAAAAGAAACTCAAACCGCAGGTTCGGGTGGCTTTCCCGCATCTGCTCCGCCGTTTTCGTGATCTCCTCAAAAAACAGAGGAAGAACCTCCTCCTCGTTGTAACAGGGGACTATCACGGAGATGAGCTCTGTCAAGGTTTTTCTTCCCTCCCAAGGCGCGCGCCCCGGTAAAATCCGCGGCACACAAATCCACAACTATCATTATACCCCAATTGCCGGAAAAATGCAAGGGGAAAACGAAAAAAACGCGAAATTTTGCCC
>CAYZMU010000016.1:0-7048 GCA_964479595.1 uncultured Ruminococcus sp.
AAATAGGAGAACGGGAAATGTACGATTATCTGATTGTGGGAGCGGGGCTCTACGGCGCGGTGGTCGCGCGCGAACTGACAGACGCGGGAAAAAAGGTTCTTGTGATTGACAAAAGGCCGCAAATCGCGGGGAATGTCTACTGCGAGAAAGTGGAGGGCATCAATGTCCACCGCTACGGCGCGCATATTTTCCACACCAATCTGAAGCCGGTCTGGGAATATGTGAACCGTTTTGCGGAGTTTAACCGTTTTACCAATTCGCCGGTCGCGAACTATCATGGGGAACTCTACTCGCTGCCGTTCAATATGTACACATTTAACAAAATGTGGGGCGTCACCACGCCGCAGGAGGCGGAGGAGAAAATCGCGCAGCAGCGCGGGGAAATCAAGGGCGAGCCCCAAAACCTTGAGGAGCAGGCGATCTCCCTCGTCGGGCGGGATATTTACGAAAAGCTCATCAAGGGCTATACGGAAAAGCAGTGGGGGCGCGACTGCAAAGATTTGCCGACCTTCATCATCAAGCGACTGCCCGTGCGCCTGACTTTCGACAACAATTATTTTAACGCGCTGTATCAGGGCATCCCGATTGGCGGTTACACCAAGATGGTGGAGCATATGCTTGAGGGCATCGAGGTGCGGCTGAACGAGGATTATCTGAAGGACAAGGAAAGCCTTGACAAACTCGCCGAAAGGGTCGTCTACACGGGCGCGATTGACGCGTATTTTGACTACACGCTGGGGGCGCTGGAGTACCGTTCGGTGCGGTTTGAGACCGAAGTGCTGGACATCCCCAATTTTCAGGGCAACGCGGCCGTCAACTACACGGACAGAGAGACTCCGTGGACGCGCATCATCGAGCACAAGTGGTTTGAGTTCGGCAAGGGCGAAAACGGCGAAGACCTGCCCAAAACCGTCATCAGCCGCGAGTATTCCTCGGAGTGGAAGCCCGGCGACGAGCCCTACTATCCGGTCAATGACGAGAAGAATTCCGAGCTCTACGCCCAATACCGCAAGCTGGCGGAGGGCGAGAAGAAAGTGGTTTTCGGCGGGCGTCTCGGGGAATACAAGTACTACGATATGGACGCCGTCATTGCCGCCGCGCTTGACAAATGCAAAAGCTCTTTGATTTAGCGATTCACCCGAAACTCCCGCGCACCGAGCGCCTCTATTTTCGCCGCCGCGAGGGGGATATCTGCTACAACACGTTCTTCAATATGATCCCCCTGCGAAAACTCCGCGCGTATACCCGTGTCCGAAAGCTCCTCTTTGACCGCGAAGTCGGTATCCACAGCGAGAAGGGGCTGCTCAAAACCGGGACGGAAATCGCTCTGGACGAGATAGAGGACGGCACGCGGGATCTTTTTCTGACGACCGCGGGGCAGGAGCCGCGCGCGGTTTCGGTCTGCGCGGAAGGGGAGTCGCGGGCAGTCTCGCTATGTATCATTATCTGCACATATCATCGTGCGGAGAGCGCGCTTGCGAACGTGCGGGGGCTGCTTGAGAGCCTTTCTGACATCCATATCATTCTGGTGGACAACGCGTCGGAAATCCCTCTGGATGTCCTGCGCGACGCGCGTCTGACGGTGCTGCACAACGAAAACAACGGCGGCAGCGGAGGATTTGGCAGGGGCATGCGGGAGGCGGTCGCGATGAACCGCTTTACGCACCTCGTCCTGATGGACGACGACGTGGTGATTGACCCGGTGGCGATTCAGAAAATCGCGGGCTTTTACCGTTTCCTCAAGCCGGAGTTTTCGCGCGTGGGTATCGCGGGGGCGATGCTGCACCTGCACGAGCCGACCTTTCAGTTTGAGTCCGGCGGGTTTTTCTCCGACGAGGGCGTTCAGAAGGGGTACGGGTATCATTTTGACCTGACGGACCCCGCGAAACTGCTCGGGAACGAGGCGGAAAAACGCGTCAATTACGGCGGGTGGTGGCTCTTCGCGATGCCCTGCGCGTACCCGGAATCGGGGGCGTATCCCGCGCCGTTCTTTCTGAAATTTGACGATGTGGAGTACGCGCTGCGCTGTAAAATGCCCATCCTCACGCTAAACGGCGTGGGCGTCTGGCACGAGGCGTTCGGCTGCAAATACAATTCCGTTCAGGAGTATTTCAACGTCCGCAACTACCTCTTCCTCATGCGTCGTCACGCTCCGGATTTTTCTCCCCGCAAGGCGTATCTCGCCGCGCGGCGCTTCCTCATCGAGAAGCTCTGCCGTCAGCAGTACCGCATGGCGCAGGCGGTTTTGATCGCCTACAGCGACTACTTGAAAGGCGAGGCGTATCTGCGCGAAATCGATTATTCGCAAAAACTGCGGCAACTCTCCGCGCTCAATTACACGCTCCTTGACGACGCGGCTCTGCGCACGCGCTATGGCGTTTCACGCGGGTCGAGGGCGGTTTCTCGGCGCCCGTTCCGGCGGTATATGCAGCCGCTTTTGTACGGCCATCTCCTGCCGGATTTTCTGTGCGCGCCGCTGATTGTCACCGATAACCTCACTGACCGCAAGGAGCATTATTTCGGGGCCGTGCGGGCGCTGCATTACGACGATGTCAATCATCGCGGCTATGTGACGCGCAAGAGTCTGAGGCAGTTTCTGCGCGGGTTTTGGCAGCTCTCAAAAATCTACCATAATGATCTCTCCGAACGCGCCGGCAAAGCATCGCGAACCGATTGAAAAACTTTCCGCACCCGCCCCAAGCGCGGGTGTTTTCTTATGTCCCGCGTTTCGTCAGAATGCACAAATTGACAGAACAGGGGAGGAAAACGCCTGATTCCGCCCGCCCGGGAGTTCGCGCTTTCTATTCGGTTCATATTCCGCGTCTTTTCCGGCGCGTTTTGCTTTGCGGCGGCTTCCCCGAAAAATTGCACCGCCTATGGCAGGGGAGCCATCACCGCCCTGCTCGCGCCCTCAAAAAATGCGCCGCCCGGGTCAAAAGCCCAAGAGCGGCGCAAAATTTCGCTTAAAAATCAAACGTATAGGTCCGATAGGCGTTTAATACAGTCGTGTCTCCCCAGCGGCAGACGCGCGGCGTGTCGGCGTAGTTCAGGTGCATATGCCCGTGAATGAAGTAGCGCGGGCGGTAGGTCTCCAGCAGGTCCCCGAACACCGAAAACCCCCTGTGGCAGAGGTCGTCGCCGTCGTGAAAGCCCGCGATGGGCGCGTGCGTCATCAGAATGTCAAAGCCCCCCGAAAGCGCCATCCGCGCGCGCAGCCGTGTCACCCGCCGCCGCATCTCGCGCTCGGTGTACTGGTACTTCCCGTCGCGGTAGCGCATGCTCCCGCCAAGCCCCAGAATCCGCACCCCATTGTGCGTGTAAATCCTGTCCTCCGCGCAAAAACACCCCAGCGGCGGCTGCGCGTCATAGCGGTCATCGTGGTTGCCGTGGACATACAGCAGCGGGACATTCGCGAACGTCTCCACAAACGACAGATATTCCGGGTCCAGATCCCCGCAGGAGAGAATCAGGTCAATCCCGTCAAACATTCCCGCCCGGTAGTGGTCCCAGATGTACGCGGATTCCTCGTCCGCCATCACCATGATTCTCATGTCCGCGATTCCTCTGGCTTGACCAGCCCGTGCTCCACCACAAAATCGCGGCAGTCCTCCCGCAGCGCGGAAATATCGGGTATCTCCCCGATGACGTTGTCGAGCAGCCAGTCCACACGGATAATCTGCTCGGGCGTGAGCGCCTCGTCCGCCTCCGCCATGCGCTCGCCGTTCTGGTTATAGAGCACCCCGGAAAAGGGCTGCGTTTCCCCGCGTGTGACACGCTCGCGCAGGATACGCACCAGCCGTGTCGTGCCGGCGGGCAGGCGGTCTGAGACCGCGACGTCAATCGCGCCGGAGGACATCCCCCAATAGTAATTGAGCGCCTGCGTCTCGTTTTCGTTGGCGTCGTTCTTCCACGCGCCGATCATCACCGAATGCACCATCTCCGCGTACAGACTGCCCCAGTTCCACACGGGCGCGGCGAGGCGGAAGGAAACGTCCCCGTAGAGCCCATAGAGGCCGAATTCGCTGTCGTCGCTCTGGCGCGGGGCGTTGATATCGCGGTCGGAGAGAATGTCGATGCCTCGTTCGCGCAGCGCCGCCGCCGGATCGTGGTCGGCAAGCGAGGACCAGTCCAGATAGACCATGGCGCGGGGATTGACCAGTTTCACCCCGAGCGCGAAGGCGTTGACCGAGGCAGGCGTGCCAAGAATCGGGTAGTCCGCGATATAGCCCACACGCGCGTTTTCCGTCATGGAGCCCGCGATGGCGCCCGTGATGAATTTCGCCTCGTAGATGCGCAGATAATAGGTGCGGAGCTGCTTGTAGGCGGTGTTGAGCGAGCAGTTCATGATGACACTTTCGGGGTGCGCGACCGCCATACGCATACTGACCGCGTGGTAGATGGGCGAGGCGGTGAAAATGACCTTGCAGCCCTGCTCAATCGCCTCCTCAATCGCTGCCTCGGCCTCACTCTCAGGCGCGACGCGGCAGACAGTTTGGACCGCGTCGCCGAACTCATCCTCCACGGCGCGCCGTCCCAGCTCGTGGTTGTAGCTCCACGCCGAACTTTCCGGGTCCTTGGGCAGGATAAAGGCAATCTTGAGCGTGCTGCCCGTGAAGGGGAGCTTTTTGCTGAACGCGACCTTTTTGGAGCCTTCGGTCGGGTCGAGAATCCGCTCCACCGGGTTTTCGTCCGCCAGCACGCGAAATTCCGTAAACACGCGGTTCATGCAGCGCTTAATCTCTTCCGAGGACAGCGCCCGCAGCGGCTCAAACCCGTAAATATCCAGGAAACGCGCGAACGCGTCCCCCGCCGTGATGGGCAGCGCGCCGCCCGTTTTCGCCAGGAACCGCTCCTCGAAAATCAGGTAGAGGAAACGCACGTCCCGCCGCAAATCCTCGTCCCAAGTCTCGTCCTCTTGAAGCTCGGGCGAAACCAGCCGGGTGAGTTTCTCAAAGGCCTCCGGCGTAGTCATCTCAATTTCGTACATTCCGCTGACGCGGTAGAATTTCAGAAACGCCTCGTAGAGAACATACTCGGGCGAATCGGAGGGCTTGGGCAGAATCCGCGTCACATTCGCCTCAATGCGCACCGCCCCGCTGAATTTCGAGACGCTGACGCGCTTGTTGCCCTCGACAATGTAGAACCGCTGCATATACTCAAAGGCTGTGACGGGATTTTGCACGCCGTTTTCGCTCACGGAATCGAAAAGCTCCGACCACTTCCCCCCGAATTCGGTCTCATAGGCGAGCAGGGGGAGAAAATTGGACGCGAACGCCGTGGTCCGCTCTGAGGACGCCGTCCCCGCGACCAGCGAGAGCGGGATTTCCATAGTCCCCAAGGGCGCGCGCCCTTCTTCCTCGCCGCCGCGCAGCAGGTCCTCCAGCACGGGCAGATAAGGGTATTCGCCGCGCGCGGTGTCGTGGCGGTATTGCTTCTCCGCCGCTTTCTGCGCCTTGACATAGTCCTGATACGCCATTTCCCCGCTCCTTTCCGCTTCGCCGCTTACTTCCCGCCGGATTCGTCAAGCCCCAGCACGGCGCGCAGCTGCCCCGGCAAGTCCCCGCCGTTTACGTTCAGGCTGCCGATCTTTTCGCAAATCTTTTGCAGGTATTCGAGTTCCTTGAGCTTATAGAGGGTCTTGTTCTCGTCCATGAGCCGCGCCGTGTTGAGCAGCGAACGCGTGGAGGCGACTTCCTCGCGGCGCGTGATGACGTTTGCCTGCGCCTGTTTCTCCGCGAGCAGCACGGTGTTGAGAATCTCCCGCACATCCCCCGGCAGCACGATATCGCGAATCCCCGCGCTGGGGACCTCAATAAACAGCTCCGCCGCCCGCGCCCGCAAAGGCTTTGCGATCTCCTCGCCGATTTGCTCCCTGCGGCTGAGCAGCTCGTCCAGCGTCAGCCCCGCCACACAGTCTCGCACGCTGAGCGCCGCCGCCGTGCGGAAGAGCGCCTCAAAATCCCGCGCGCGCGTGACCGCCTTGAGCGGGTCCGTCACGCGGTAGGAGCAGACGAAATTGAGCCGGATTCCGACGCGGTCCTTTGTGAGAATCTCCTGTCCCACGAGGTCCAGCTCGCGCAAATCCACGCGCACGCGCTCGCAGACCAAATCCGTTCCCTCCCAGAAATAGTACGTCCCGGGCTCCAGAAGTTCCTGAAACACGCCGTCTGTCCAGCACGCGCCACGCTCATCGGGCGCCACGGTGACGCTCCGCACCAGCCCCTGCGTGAGCAGTTTGCCGCAGATGTCGCGCGAAATCCCATCGACCCGCGCGTCCTTGATATCGTACATCTCAAAATCGTTTTGCTGCCCGACGTTCCAGAACAGATAGCGCCCCGGCGTCAGCCCCTCCACAAAGCAGCCGTCGCAAAAACGCAGCGCGCGCTGTCCGTCCGCGACCGTCACGGAAACGGTCTGCTCTTTGAATTTTTCGTCGGTTAAATACGCGCGCAGCGTCGCCTCGTCCGCGAGGCGGCAGGGCGGCTCACTCAAGGGGAGTGTTTTGAGTTCCGCGCCGCGCCGCAGAGAGACTTTCCCCGGGGCGGCCATGCGGATGAATTTGCCGTTTTCGTAGAGAAAGCCCCGCTCGGTCTCGTTTACAATCTTTTTCATGCGATTCCTTTCATGTTGTCGGCTCGTATGGGGCACGGCGCGCGCGCGGCAAACGCGTTGAGCGCGGCGTAAAAAAGCGCGGAAACCCCGAAAAGGTCTTGGCGGATTTTGCGCGGGCGCGGTATCCGGTGTTCGGCAGGGCGCGCGTGCCGCCCGTCAGTGCCGCTCCGTACGAGCAGCGCCTCCGGCATACGATTTGAAAGCTCCGGGTAAGCCCGAAATGTTGGTTCCCGAGCGAAAAATCGCGGGGGAATGATCCTGTGCCGCTGTCCGTCGTCACGTTTCCATGCCGCCGGCACCATGTCCGCCCTGAAGGAACGCGCTTTGGCAGAACCTCGCGCGCCTTTGTGCCATACCGAAACACGGGCGGGAACATCGCGGCACTTCATTTTACCATATTTTGCGCGAATTGTCAAGGAAAGGTGTTCCTCCCCGC
>CAYZMU010000016.1:7148-28026 GCA_964479595.1 uncultured Ruminococcus sp.
CACTTCATTTTACCATATTTTGCGCGAATTGTCAAGGAAAGGTGTTCCTCCCCGCCTCTACAGACGCGAATGCGGCACGTCAAAACGCTGAATTTTCCGGCAACATCGGCTCTCAATTTGTGCAAAACGCTGAACAGACCGCCGCAAAATCCGCCCCCGAAATGGGAGCGGAGAGGGTCTAATGATTATCGTCGCGGTTGATGGGGACTTTCTGCGTAGAGCGGTAAAGGTAAATGTCCTGACGCTGATCAATATGCAGACTGCCCGGTCTGACGTAATCCGCCGCGGAGCGTTTCTCCTTCGCGGTCTTGAGGCGGCTGATTTGATAGCTCAAAACCGACACGCCGACGACCACGCCGACGACGAGCGAGATAAGAAGGACCATCCAGTTCATGCGCGCGCTCCTTTCAGCCCATGAGCAACGCGCCGACGAGGTACGTCAGCAGCGTCACGACAAGCGTCACCGCCGCGAACAGCAGCGCCGCCTTCCCGCGGTCCACAGGGAGATTTCCCACGAACTTCCCCGTCTGCCCGTTCATGGCAAAGGTAAAACTTTTGTCCTTCCACGTAGTGTTGAGCAGCCAGACGGGATAGAGCGCGTAGCGGGTGCGCCCGTCGCGAAGCTCCAGACTGTCTGATTCCTTGACGACGCCGGAATAGCCCTGTACTGTCTTCTGAAACTCGTCCAGCGTGCTCTGCCGGATACGCTCATTGGCGCGGCGCACCGTTTCCTCCGCGCTGACGTCGTAGCGGTCCGCCAGATATCCCGACAGATACGCCGTCTCAAAATCCACGCCTTTGCCCGCGTCAAACGGCTCAATCGCCTCCATGAGCGTGTCGTCCATCTTCGAGGAGCCGTCCACAGGCACGTTCTCAAATTCCAGCGTCCCGCCGCGTATGACGGAATAGTGCGTCGTTTCGGTGTAGCTGTAGCGCGAATCGGTCCAGCTGCGCGTTTTCGTCGCGTGGAAGCGGATATAGGCGTTCGCCTGCGCGTCAAAGAGCCACACGGGCACGTAAACGCCCTTGATGTCGTCTAGGTGGTTCTCCTCGCGAAAGACTTTCGGCAGGAGAAATTTCTTCTCGAGATGTTTTTGCAGCGCGGCCTTCGCGCCCTCCTTGTCCACCCCGAACGGTATGACGAAATCCGGCTTGCGCTCGCCGCTGAGGCGGTCCGTCAGAATCACCGGCGAATCGCAGAACGGGCACTTTGACGCCGCCGTCGCCGCGTCCGTCATGAGCACGCCCCCGCACGCCTGACACCGGTAGGTGCTGACAGAATCCTCCTCGCCGTCCCAAGTCTGCCCGGCGGTGTCCTCCCACTCCATGTTCTCCTCAGGCTGCGCCTGCAGCGCGCCCGCGAAGTCCTCAAGCGTTTCTGTCTCAAATTCCGTGTCGCAGAACGGGCATTTCATCTTCCCCGTGCCGCCGTTCCATTCGATTTTTCCCCCGCAGCACGGGCACACATAGGAAACTGTTTCCGGCATTGCGCTCCCCCCGCCTCAAAGATTAATTGCGCACATCGTTTTCGTCAAAGACATCGCCGCACTCGGGGCAGAACTTCGGCGGGTGCATGGGATCTTCCGGCTCCCAGCCGCATTTGTCACAGCGGTACAGCGGCGCCCCGGCGGGTTTGGGCTTGCCGCATTCGGGGCAGAATTTGCCCTTGTTGACAGCCCCGCATTCGCATGTCCAGCCCTCCTGAGCGGGTCTTGGCTTGCCGCATTCCGCGCAGAATTTCCCGGTATTAACCGCGCCGCACGAGCACTTCCAGCCGCCCGCGTTCTGAGGGGTCTGCTGCGGGGCGTTCTGAGCGTCCTGATTCTGCGCCATCTGGAAGAGCTGCCCCGCGTTGACGCCGCCCGCCTGCTGCGCCATGTTCATTCCCATAAAGCCCATCATCGCGCCGCCGCCGTTCTGCGCCGCGGCGCCCATCGCGTTTGCCTGCGCGTTGACCAGCGTCGCCGCCGCCATTCCCGCGTTGCGGTTGACCGCCGTCGTCTGCGTCTGCTTAATCAGCCGCTCATCCTCCGGCGGAATCGAGGGCGGGTTCATCGCGATGGATTCAATGCAGATGCCGCGCTTTTCAATCCACTTCTCCCGCAGTGCCGCGTTGATGGCGTCGCGCATTTCCGTGACGTGCGCGGGGATGGAACTGTAGCGTATCCCCATCTCCGAGAGCTTCCCCAGAGCCGGCTGCAGCGCGTCGCAGAACTCTGATTTCAGCTGCGTGGCGAATTCCCCGGACATGGTAAAGCTCGTCGCGACATTCCCGCAGACGTTCATGTAGAACAGCAGCGGGTCGCAGATGCGAATCGAATACGTGCCGTTGCAGCGCAGCTTGGTGTCCAAATCAAGCCCCGTGTTGCGGTCAAAAATCCGAAACGGCACCGGCGTGGGCGTGCCGAAAAGGTTGCCCGGGATTTCCTTGGTGTTGAAGTAGTAGACGCGCTGGTCCGCGCCCGCGCTGCCGCCGTAGGAAATCCTGCGCCCGATGCTCTTGAAAGTCTCCGCGATGCCCGAGCCCAGGCCGCCGCTGAAAATGCTCGGCTCGGTGAAAGAATCGTAGGTGTATTCGCCCGGCTCCGCGCAGACTTCCATCACTCTGCCCTGATCCACAATCAGCATGCACTGCCCGTCCGCGACCACCACGCCGCTGCCGGAGGTGATGACATTGTCATTGCCGCGGTTATTCTTGCGGTTTCGCTTGACGCCGCGTACCGCGAGTACGCCCGGCGCGAACGCGTCACAGGTGAAAAATTCCTTCCACTGGTCCGAAAGCGCGCTCCCCGTCGCCGAGACCACTGCCCTTAGAAGTCCCATATCGCGATTTCCCCCTTAATCCGTGACTTTGAGCAAATCTTCCATGTTGTAAAGCCCGGCGGGCCGCCCCGCCACAAAGAACGCCGCGTTGAGCGAACCCTCCGCGAACACCCGCTTGGACGCCGCCGTGTGCTTGAGCGAAATGACCTCGTCGGGCCCCGCGAACAGCACCTCGTGTTCGCCGACAATCGTCCCCCCGCGCACGGAATGGATCCCGATTTCATCCGGGTCGCGCGGAGCTTTGCGCTCGTGGCGGCTGTAGACGGGGTGTTTGCCCTGCGCGACCGCGTCCGCGAGCATGAGTGCCGTGCCCGAGGGCGCGTCCACCTTGCGGTTGTGGTGTTTCTCGATAATCTCGATATCAAAATTCGGCCCCAGAACCGCCGCTGCCTTTTTGGAGAGCGCGATGAGGAGCTGGATCCCGAGCGACATATTAAACGACGAGAAAATCGCGACCTTTTCCGACGCCGCTTTCATCCGCGCCATCTGTTCCTCGGAATAGCCCGTTGTCGCCAGCACGGCCGGCGTTTTCGTCTCCGTACAGTAGGCGAGCAGTTTTTCAAGCGCCTCGGGGCGGCTGTAGTCGATAATCACATCCGGCTTTTTCGAAAGCCCCGCGGGCTCGCGCGCGATTTCCACCCCGAGCGCGCTGTCGTCCGCCAAATCGATTCCGCCGCACACCTCGCAGCCGTCACGTTCCCTGATAGATTCCGCCAGCACTCTGCCCATCTTGCCGCAGATGCCGCTGATAGCGATTTGTAGCATCCCGTTCCCCCCAAACAGTTTTCAGATAAGCGACAGCTTCGAAAGCTCCGCCGCCAGACGTTTCGCGGGCTCCTCGTCCATGTCGCAAAGCGGCAGTCTGCAGCCGCCGACATCCATCCCCATGCGGTTCATCGCTTCCTTGACGGGAATGGGGTTGGTCTGCGAGAACAGCGCGTGAATCAGCGGCATATAGAGCAGCTGTGCCGATGCCGCCGTTTTGAAATCTCCCGCCAGCGCCGCCATGGCGAGGTCATGCGTCTGCCGCGGCAGAATGTTTGAGAGCACCGAAATCACGCCCACGGCCCCCAGCGACATCATCGCCACGGTCTGGTCGTCGTTGCCGCTGTAGACATCGAGCGTGTCGCCGCACGCCGCGAGCAGGTCCGCCGTGTAGGTGATATTGCCCACCGCGTCCTTCATCGCGACAATGTTGTCAATCTCCCCCAGACGCTTGGCGGTGGCGACCTCAATCGTCAGCCCCGTGCGCGAGGGGACGTTATAGAGAATGATGGGCAGGTCGACCGCCTGCGCAATCGTTTTGTAGTGCAGATAAAGCCCGTTCTGCGTGGTTTTGTTGTAGTAGGGCGTCACCAGCAGCAGCGCGTCGGCGCCCACTTCCTGCGCCTCCTTGGAAAGCTTTACGGCGAAGGCGGTCTCGTTGCTGCCCGTTCCCGCAATGACCGGGATTCTGCCCTTGACGCGTTCCACGGCGAAGCGGATCACCTCGAGGTGTTCCTCGGGCGTGAGCGTGGAGCTTTCTCCCGTCGTCCCCGCGATGATGAGCGCGTCCGTGCCGCCCTCAATCTGGTCGTCAATCAGCCGCTCCAGACACTCGTAATTGACCGAGCCGTCCGCGTGAAACGGCGTGACGAGCGCGACACCCGCGCCCTTGAAAATCGTGTGCTTCATAGCAAAAGCCTTCCTTTCATGCTTGCCTCGGCAGCAGACTCAGCGCCCAGTCGCGCAGCCGCGCTGCCTCTTCTCTTGAAAACGCGTCATCGGCGCCGCACAGCAGCAAATCCCCGTACAGAGGTTCGCCCGCGTGGCAGGTGCCGAAAAAGTTTGCGGGCAGCGCCTTGTCCGCCCCGCGCGCGTCAATCGCCATGCGCAGCCCCTCAAAGCCTTCCGGAGCCGCCCCCGCGCGCACAAATTCCACCGCGTCCGTTCCGAGCAGAGCCGCCAGTTCGTCCTCATCGCCCACGCGGTGAATCGCCGTCTCCCAGCCGCTCGTAACAGACACCACAAATCCTTTCATACCGCCTCCCGCGCGCACTCAAAGCGCGCCGCCGGTTTTTGGGCTCTCTCCGTGCAGGAACCCGCGCTTACAGAATCGCCAGAAAGTTCTCCGCCAGCGCGGCGCAGTCGGCTACTGTGCCGACTTTTGGCAGCGGCTCCTCCAGCCCGAATGAAAAAAGGGGGAGTTTGCCGCTCGGGTCGAGCTCCTGCCGCGCCTTGCGAATCTGCTCCTCGGTGACCTCCGGCAGCGGGATAAACACGCGCTCGGTGTCGTCCTTCGCGGCGTCCACGCTGGATACAGCCACACAGCGTTTCGACGCCGTTACCGCGATATACGCGCTCGCGCCGGATAACAGAAACGCGCGGTATTCCGCCACCGTTTCCTTCGCGCCGCAGTCAATGAGCAGCTCGCTGAGCGCCCGTGCCTCCAAGTCCGTCGCGTCGTCGGGCAGCGCGAGCAGAAACGACCGCGCCGAAAACCCTTTCTCGCGCAGAAAGCCCTTCACAGCCTTGCGCTGCGCGTCAAAACGCTCGAAATACGCCGGCACGAACGGATATCCGGAATGACTGTCGGCGGGAGGAATATAACGCGCGGTTTTGAGCCCGCCCGCGCTGTCCACGCCCGCGAACAGAATCGTGTCGTCCATCGGGCAGACCAGAATGTGCTTCCACGAGCCCTTGCCCATCGTTTAAGCCCCCGCGCCGTCCAGCCAGCCTTTGGCCGCGAGCAGTTCCGCCAGTTCCACGGCCCCGCCCGCCGCGCCGCGCAGCGTGTTGTGCGACAGACAGACAAATTTCCAGTCAAAGAGCGTGTCCTCGCGCAGCCGTCCGCACGATACCGCCATGCCGCCCTCAAGATTGCGGTCTAAACGCGCCTGCGGGCGATCCGGTTCGTCAAAATAGTGAATAAACTGCTTGGGCGCCATGGGCAGCCCGAGTTTCTGCGGCTCTGCGGAAAAATCACGCCAGCACGCCAGAATCTGCTCTTTCGTGGGCTTTCTCTCAAACGACACAAACACCGCCGCCGTGTGTCCGTCCGACACCGGCACGCGCAGGCACTGCGTCGTAATCAGCGGCGAGTCCGCCAAAACAATCTCGCCGTTTTCCGCCGTACCCCAGATTTTGAGCGGCTCGCGCTCGGATTTCTCCTCCTCGCCGCCGATATACGGAATCAGGTTGTCGACCATCTCCGGCCAGCGCTCAAAAGTCTTTCCCGCGCCCGAAATCGCCTGATAGGTACACGCCAGAACCTGTTTGATGCCGAATTCCCTCAGCGGATGCAGCGCGGGCACATAGCTCTGAATCGAACAGTTGGACTTCACCGCGATAAACCCGCGCTTCGTCCCCAGCCGTCTGCGCTGCGCGGGGATGACGTCCAAATGTTCGGGGTTTATCTCCGGAATCACCATTGGCACATCCGGCGTAAAACGGTGCGCGGAATTGTTCGACACAATCGGGCACTCCGCCTTCGCGTACGCCTCCTCCAGCGCTTTGAGCGCGTCTTTCGGCATATTTACCGCGCAGAAACAGAAATCCGTCTGTTTCGCCATTTCCTCAATGTCTTTCTCGGCGTCCAGCAGCACCATATCGAGCAGCTGCTCCGGAATATTCCCCTCCATCGCCCAGCGCCCTTCCACGGCGTCCTTATAGGTCTTTCCGGCGGAACGGCCCGACGCCGCGAGCGCTGTCACGCGAAAATACGGGTGTTCGCTCAGCAGCAGCGCAAATCTCTGCCCGACCATGCCTGTCGCGCCGATGATGCCGACTCTGTATGTTTTCATGCTCTCCCTCCCAACGCGCCCCAAGCGGCGCTTTGCAGTCTCTTTTATCATACCACACAGCCCCCGTTCTTGTCAAGCCCCCGCCCGAACGCCCCTTCCATTCTCGTCAAACCATACAAATTATGTTCCGCTTCAGCGTGAATTTTCGTCACTTTGCCGGGTGCTCTTTTCGAGGAAAATTCTGGCTTTCAGGACGGAGAGGCGTGAATATCCCGAGGACCTGAAGTTACGAAAAATGGAAATTTTCGGGTTTTGGTGGAGAAAATATAGCCGCGCGCCTTGACAAGGGGGTCAAAAACTGCTATAATGGAGGAAAAAACGGGGGATTGCCATGGACCACGAAAGAGAGATTATCGGGGTTGTCGCGGCGGAAGTCAACAGCATCGAGCAGCGGCAGATTGTCAAGGGCGTTATCGCGGCGGCGCAGCGTCTGGGGCGCAAAACGGTCGTGCTTTCGAATGTCTACAACCCCTACGAATTTACCCCGGAGCTCGCCTGCGAGAACCGAATCTACGAACTGGCGCGCTCGGAGCAGCTGATGGGCGTCGTCATGATTGCCGAATCCTTCTCCAACGAGGACACCCGCGTCACCGTGCGCAGAGTGCTGCGCGCGCGCAAGGATATTCCCGTCATTGTGATAGGCATCGGCATGGAGTCGCTCGGCTCGCCGAACACACGCTTCATCAACGCCTCCGACGAGGCGGATTTGGAGGACATCACCGCCCATCTGACCGCGCTCGGGGCCTGCCAGATTGATCTTCTGAACGGCCCGGAGGGCAACGCCGCGTCCGAGGCGCGCGAGCGCGGTTACCACAGGGCGCTGACCAAAGCCTCCGTGCCGTTCGCGAAAAAGCGTGTCCACTACGGCGATTTCTGGATGCCGTCGGGGGAGGCGCTCGCCAAGCGCTATATCTCCGGAGAACTGCCCATGCCCGAGGCGGTCGTCTGCGCGAACGACTATATGGCGTACGGACTGCTCGACACCTTCCTCAGAAACGGCGTGCGCGTGCCCGGCGATGTTATGGTCACGGGTTATGAGTATGTATTCGAACGTATATTCCATTCTCCGCTGCTGACGACCTACCGCAGGGGGCGCAGGGAGCTCGGCGAATACGCCGCCGGGGTCATCTGCGATATCGCGGAGGGCAAAACCCCCGCTCCTTTTTCCGCGCCGCGCGGGGAGTGGATACCCGGCGACACCGTCCCCGGGGAGCAGGACTCTCAGGCGCTAAGCTACGAGCTCTCCATCATGCGGGCAAAACAAACGTTTGATAAATGGAACGTCAGCGGGACGATGGAACAGGAGCTTACCAGCTGTGACAGTCTCGAGGATTTCCTGAGTGTTCTGGGGCGCCACCGCTATCTCATCCGCGCGGTCAGCAACTGTTTTCTCTGCCTTTACGAGAACTGGTACGACACCGCCGCGCCCGAACCCAAAGGCACGCTCTCGTGCGTGAGTATCCCCGAGGGCAAAAGCGTGACCGCCGCGCAGGGGGATTTCTTCCCGCTCTGGCGCGATTCGCCCGAATTCGCCGCGCACTACTATTTGCCGCTGTTCTTCGGCAGCCATCTGTTCGGGTATCTTGTTCTGGAGTACAGCGAACCCGATGCCTATGACGACATCTTCCGCAACTGGCTCAAGTCCGTCTGCGTGGGGCTCGAGATGCTCTGCATGAAGAACGACATCCGCTATCTGCTGCGCGTGCAGAACCTTTCCGAGCGGCGCGATTCTTTCACCGGGCTCTACAACGCGCGCGGTTTCAAGGACCTGCTCGCCTGCGCCGACCCCATACCGAGGGAATATCTGGTGCTGCGCGCCGCGCCTCTGGAGAGCGGGGTTTCCCCCGAATCCGGCGAGCGCGCGGCGAATCTGCTGCTGGGGGCGGCGAAAGTGCTGCGCGAGGTCTGTCCCGAGGGGGCGATTCTGGCGCGCGTGGACGACCGCACCTTCGTCTGCGCGGCTTTTGAGCGGGCGGAAGGCGTTCCCGCGAAGCTGACTTTGGGCAAGATCTTCTCCGTGCTGATTCATGAGCTTGACTTGCCGGCGCGCGGGGAACTTTTCGCGTACGCCGGGGCGGTGCTGAGCATTCCGCAGGGCTTTCTGACCCCCGACATCGTGCTGGAGGCGGCGCTTTCCCGCGCGGACGAGGAGGCGGCGGCACTCAAGGCCCGTCTGCGGAGTCCGCACGGCAAAGAACTCTTCTCCGCGCGGTGCAGGCTCTGGGCAAACCCGGAAGTGACTGTTGAGGAAATCTGCCGCAGCTGCTCCTTCAGCGCGGGGTACTTCCGCCAGATATACAAAGACTGTTTTTCTGTGAGCTTTCACCGCGACGCTATCTCGGCAAGAATCGCGCGGGCGGTTTATCTGCTGAGCACCACCGTCATGAACATCGCCAACATCGCGGAGGCTTGCGGTTGGGTGGATTACAACTACTTCCTGCGGCAGTTTCAGAACCTCACGGGACTGACGCCGGGGCAGTACCGCAAAAAGGTCTGATTTTTCCCTCACGCAGTTTCGCAAAATCTGTGCTTCTGTAGCGGCTTTGCGCCCGATTTGCGACTTTTCCACAAGCGCGGGGGCGGGAGAACGGTTTTGCGCCAAGACAGAAGACTTTTCCGCAAAAGCGCGCAAATACGCGGTTTTTCCGGTGCTTGAAAAGGGAGCGGAAAACGGCGCGGGGGCTTGACAAAATCGGCGGAATGTGCTATAATAAAGCGATATGATTGTGACAAAACGGGCCTATGTGCCCGAAAGGGGGGTGGCGCTTTGATTTCGGGCAAGCTGTGTTTCGCGCTTTGCACCACGCGGCTGCGCGATCCGGACGTTTTCGCGAGCGTCTGGGCGTTTCTGCGCGCGGCGAAACAGCGCGGATACTACGTCTATGTCTTTACCGCGGGCTTTGACGACGCCCCGGGGGACTCCCAGACCGAAATGAGCCGCTACAGTGTATTTGATTTAATATCGCCTAATACCGTGGATTTCATGGTCGTGATGAATGAGACCATCGACAACCCCATGGTGATGGGCATTCTGACGGCGTTCGCGCGGGAGCATCATATCCCGATGCTCTCCTATGCCGGCAAGGCGGAGGGGCTGCCCTCTGTCTGGGCGGAGCGGGATATGAGCGCGAAACTGCTCATCCAACATCTTGTGCGGGAACATGGCTGCCGCAGAATCAACATGCTGACGGGGATTCGGGGGGAATATGAATCCGAATCCGCCGTATCGGTGATGCGCGAAACGCTGCGCACGGAGGGCATCAATTTCGAGCCCGAGCGCGTGGGGTACACACGGTTTCGCGAGGAGGACGCCTTCGCGCTGACGGAGCAGTTCATCTCCCGCGACGACCCGCCTGAGGCTATTGTTACGGTGGCGGAGAGCGACGCGGCGGCGGTCTGCGAGGCCTTGGCGCGCCACGGGCTGCGTGTGCCGGAGGACATCCTCGTGGGCTGCATTGAGGGCAGGGCGCGCGAGCGCAGCCACACCCCGAGGATTTCGTGCTGTGTCACGGACTACGCGCGTATGAGCGCGGCTGCTCTGGACGCGGCGGAGATGATTCTTGAGGGCGAGGACGACCGCTTCCAGATAGCGATTCCGCCGCAGACGCGCTTTTCGGAGTCGTGCGGGTGCATCGTGACGCAGCAGCGCGACTGCAACGACGGCTTAAACGCGCTCTACCGCCTGCTCAAGCAGTGCACGGACCAGGAAACCGCCGAACACGGGCTGCTCAGCCGCGCGCTGAGCTTAAAACAGCCGGCGGTTACTGATTATCTCAACCTGCTCTCGGGCAATGTCCCCGAGGACGGCTGTCTGTGCCTTCGCGACTGTCTCTCCGCGGAGGCGGGGGAGCAGAGTCTGCAGCAGTTTGCCGACCCGTCCGAACTCATGCAGTCGCTACAGGTCAGGCGCGGCGAAAGACGCATTCTCGTGATTGGGCGCGCGGGGCTTATCCCTGAGCCTGAAAAGGCGCTCGCGAAGACTCACGCCATGATTATCTGCCCTATCTATATGCTCAGCGAGGTCTACGGCTACTACGCGTATTACGGGGAAAATCTCGAGCTTGAGTGCTTCCGCTGCGCGAAATTCAGCCACACCGCCGGCGGAGTGATAGGTTCGGGGCTGATAACGACGCGGCTGCAGGCGATGAACGATATGCTCGTGGAATCCAGAGTCCGCGATTCGCTCACGGGGATGCTCAATCTCCACGGCGTGACGAAGGAGCTGGAGGAGCGTCTGCAGCGGGAAAACCACAAGGGCGAAGTGCTCGTCACGGTGGTGATAGGGCTGCGCAGACTTCATCAAATCAACAGCGCGTTCGGGCGCGCGGAGGGCGATCAGGCACTGCGGAGTCTGGTCAGCGCGATTCACGACTGTATCGACAGCAACGTCATTCCCGCGCGAATCGGCGGCGACGAGTTTTTGCTGGCGTTTTTCAGCTCCACGCTGCGCGCGGACACCACACGGGCTCTGCTCGAGGTGCTCACGGGGCGGCTGAAGAGCTATAATCAGGTTTCGGGGAAGAACTACAGCGTCGAAATCGTCACGGGGCAGGCGCACGCGCCGGTGGACGATTCGCTGGATGTTTCCGAGCTCATCGGCGAGGCCATCGCGGCGAAAGAGGCGCAGTCCAAGGAGCACGGCGGCTCGAAAATCAAGTTCTCCGAGAAGGAAGCGGCGGAGATTGAGACGATCCTCAACGAGAATCTCCTCACCTGCCATTTCCAGCCCATCGTGCGCGCCAGAGACGGCCAGATTTACGCCTACGAGGCGCTCATGCGCACCACCAACGGGCACAATGTCTCCCCGCTTACCATCCTCGCCTACGCGACGGAAACGGGGCGGCTCTACGACGTCGAAAAGCTCACTTATTCAAATGTTTTAAGTTATATGCGCGAGCACGAGGCGTTTTTCAAGGACAAATATGTCTTTACCAATTCCATTCCCGGCTACTTCCTCAGCGAACCGGATTTCGCCCGCCTGAAGGAGCGCTACGGCGACCTTCTTCCGAGGCTGGTGGTGGAGTTTACGGAACAGGCGGAGACCGAGGGCGAGGAGCTCGCGTCCATCCAGCGCCGCTGCGAGGAGAACGGCATGGCCATCGCGGTGGACGACTACGGCACGGGCTACTCCAACATCTCCAATCTGCTGCGGTATTCGCCTGATTACGTCAAGATTGACCGCAGCCTGATTACGAACATTCACGAGGAGCCCAAGAAACAGCATTTCGTCCTCAACATCATTGAGTTTGCCCACGCGAACAACTTCATGGCGCTCGCGGAGGGCGTGGAGACGCTCGAGGAGCTGCGCGCGGTGATCCGCTTCGGCGTGGACCTCATTCAGGGCAACTACACCGCGATGCCGGAGGAAACGCCGGCGGATTCCATACTCGACGAAATCACGGCGCAGATGGCGCGCTTCGGGGCAACGGCGTTAAAGCAGGTCGTGACAAAAACCTTCATGTCCTCGCAGGAGCGCACGCTTGACCTTTCCGACCTGGCGACGGAGAAATATACCGACATCGTGGTCGCGCAGCCGGAGCTTGAGGTGATTGGCAACTTCAGTTCCGCGAGTCTCACGCGCATCAAAATCAAGGACGACCTGAAATGCCGCGTGATTCTGCGCAATATCTACCTCAAATCCCAGCACCCCGCGCCGCTTATCACGCTCGGTCGAAACTGTGACGTGACGCTTGAGTTTGACGGCGACAACCGCATGGACATGGGCGGCATTCTCGTGCCCGAGGGCAGCACGCTGCACCTGACGGGGAGAGGGAACTTAAGTATCAGCGTGAGCGATTCCAAGTCCTTCGGCATCGGCAACGACGCGGATTTCGGCTGCGGCAACATTGATATCGACCTGCTCGGGTGCCTGAACATCATCTCCAACGGCGACTGGTGCGTGGGCATCGGCGCGGGGATAGGGCGCGGACAGAAAATCTCCGTCTGCGGCACAACTCTGTTCATCCGCACGACCGGCACGGACGGTGTCGGGATAGGGACGCTGGAGGATTCCTGCGACATTGAGCTCGCGGGATGTACGGCAGAGCTTGACACCCAAGTCGCCAAGAGCACGGCGGTGGGGGCGCAGTTCGGAGCCCCGAATATCCGCTGCGACACGGCGAGTCTTACCGTCAACGCCTCCGGCAAATCCATCGCGTGCATAGGCTCGCTGGAGGGCGGCGCGAACATCACCATGCGCGATTCCGCCGTTTCCGCGGAAGTGATGGGGCAGAGCATTCTGGTTCTGGGCTCGGAGAACGCCGCGCCTTCCATCGCGCTGAGAGAATGCGTGCTGGGGGTGCGCTGCGAGGGCACGCGGGCGCTGGACATCGGCAGCTTTGAGCGCGACGCGTCGGTGACCTTGGTGGATACGGATTTGTCGGTCTTTCTGCGCTCCGCGACGGCGGTGCATCTGGGCTCTGAGGATTCGCGCACGGTCTGCACGGGCGGCACGCAGAGCTTAGACATCAACCGCTAGCCGCCATGACGTTTCTTTGCGCACTCGCGCGGTGCGCGTACGCCGCCGTTCACGCTTTTGCCGCTCTGCCGCGCGCTTTGGGCGGGGCTGTATGGGCGTTTCTCAAGGCGCTCGGGCACGGGCTTTGGCGGATTCTCTCCCTTTTTGCGCGGGGTCTGCGGACGGTCTGGCGGCGCTATACGGCGGTCGCGCGGGCGGTCTACAAGGAACTGCGCTGGGAAGGGCAGGGGAGAGCCGCCGCCTTCCTCAGGGCTTTGGGGCGTCTGCTGCTGAGCGAGAACGGGCTTCTGCCGACACTTTTCCGGTTTGCCGTTCCCGTGTGCTGCTGCGCGTTTCTGGTGTCCGTGACCGCGTTCGGGGTAAGAGAACCGCTCGGGGTGCGGGTGCGCCTCGGCACGCAAACGCTGGGCGTTGTGGAGAGCGAGCGCGTCTACAGGGAGGCGCGGGAAATCGTGCGGCAGCGGCTGTCCTACGCGAAGGATTCGCCGGAGGTTTCGCTGAGCGGACGTCTGCGCCTTGAGACGCTCGATGAACAGTCTGTGCTGCTGACGGCGCCGGAACTGGCGGACAAAATGCTGAGAACTCTGGATGTGACGCTCTGCGAGGGGTGGGGCGTCTTTGTGCGCGGGGAATTTTTGGGCGCGGTGCAAAACCGCGAGGAGATCGAGCGCGCGCTGCAGCATGAGATGACGGTGTATCTTGAGTCTTTGCCGTTCGCCGCGCAGAACCCGCGCTATAGCGACGAGGTCACCTTTGAGAGCGGAACGTATCTGAGCGAAAACTTAACCCCCGAAAGCGAGGTCATCGCGCGGCTGACTCAGAAAACCGCGCTGACACGTGTTTATACGGCAAAGGAATACGAGACGGTCTATTCTGTCGCGGAACGCTTTCTCACCACGCCGGAGGAAATTGAGCGGCGAAACCCCGAACTTGAGGAGGACTTGCCGTCTGTCCCACGCGGTACGGCGGTTACAGTCCCGGTGACGGAGCGGTATCTGCCGATAGCGTTTGAGAGGGAGCTCAGAACGCTGTCATTTCCGCGCTATGAGACGGTGCGCATTGAGACGGATACTTTACCCTTAGGGGTCGAGAAAACGCTCACAAAGGGCGAAAACGGCACGCTGGAGCATGAAGTCAGCGCGCACTATGAAAACGGGCGGGAAGTTTCGCGGCGCACGCTCTCGACACGGGTGGTGCGCGAGGCGACAGATGAGGAAATCGGGGTCGGGACGTACGCGCCCGCGCCCATGAGCGAGACGACGGTTCTGACGGGCTCGGGGCGGTTCTCGTGGCCCGTGGACGGGGGGTATATCTCCGATGTGTTCATCAGCAACCGCAACCACAAGGGGCTGGATATCGCGGCTCCGGGCGGGACAGCCATCTATGCGGCCGGCGACGGCGTGGTGCGGGTTTCGACGATGGGCACGGGCTACGGCAATTACATCATCATCGACCACGGCGACGGGTTTGAGACGCTTTACGGCCACGCGAGTATGCTTCTGGCGGGCGCGGGACAGCGGGTGCGGCGCGGGCAGGTCATCGCGCTTGTGGGCACGACAGGCGATTCCACGGGCAACCACCTGCATTTTGAGGTGCGCGTGAACGGCGTCCATTTTGACCCGGCGCTCTTTTTGCGCGTCAACGCGGATTGAGGCGGGGTTCTTTCTCCGACTGCCCGTAACCCTCACCATCGGGGAGCGCGGTCGGTTTCGGGCATAACGCACCTTCCCTTGATAACAAATACCGGGCGGTAAAAGTATGCCCCGCGGTCTCCCGTGCGCTTTCCTGAAAGCGCCCCCGCGCGCAGGGAGGTATAGGCAAAGATCTGTATAAAGATCTGAAGATCTTTCTGTATAGTAGTATAGGCGAAATTTTTTTCGTTTTGCGTGAAGAAAATTTCGTTTCGAAGGAAAAATTTTTCGTGCCTCCCGGTTTTCAACAATCGAGGGCTCCGGTTTTCAACCGCCTTTCCACAGCCTTTCAACCGCCTTTCCACAGGGTTTTGCGCGTTTCAACAGCTTTTCCACAGTTTTAAACAAATTCAACAGCGCGGTTTTGGGGTTTTCAACCGCTTTCCACAGTTTCCACAGGCTGTTCTTACGGCACTGATCCGTTTTCCACAGTTTCCACAGCGCCGGGAGAGGGCTTTTCGCGCATTCGCCCCTTCGGCGGACAGCGTGGACGGGATTTCGCGCGGGGAGCGGCGGGAAAATTCTCCGGCAACACAACCCCCATATTCGGAGGGCAAAAGCGGTGTCGGGGATAAATTGCCTTCTTCCGCCAATATTCCCGTTCCCTCCCCGTAGGGGAGGGGACAAAACAGACGTCACCCCGGCGGGGAATTTTCCCGACTACGCCCAAACGTAGCAGACAGGAGAGTAAAGAAGGCGTCGGGGGAGCACGCAGCTTTCTCCGGTGACAAAGAGCAGGCGGTAAAGGGCTTCGGGGATAATGTGCCTTCCCCGGCAAAAAAAATCGGGCGGCAAAAAGGAGAGGGAATGGAAGGATTTTTTGTGATAGAGGGGATGGACGGGAGCGGGAAATCCACGCTTGTGCCGCTTTTGGAGAAGGCGCTGAGGGAGAAAGGCTTTGCGGCGCGGGCGCTGAGTTTCCCCAATTACGGCTCGCCGCCCGCGAAAATGATAGAGGCGTATCTGGGCGGGGAACTGGGCGATTCGGGGCAAAACCCCTATGCCGTTTCGGCGATGTACGCGCTCGACCGCTTTTTCGTGATGAAGGGCGAGGACTTCGCGGAGGCGCAGATTCTGCTCTCGGCGCGGTATGTAAGTTCCAACCTCATCTATCAGCTGCCCAAACTCCCGCGGGAGCAGTGGGAGGAATTCGCCCTGTGGCTTGAGGATTTGGAGTATCAGAAATTCGCGCTGCCGCGCCCCGATGCGGTGTTCTTTCTGGATATGCCCCGGCAGGAGGCCCGCAAACTTTTGGAACACCGCTACGAAAAGGGCGGGGAGGCGGACATTCACGAGCGCGACGAGGCGTATCTGGCACAATGTGAGCGCGCGGCGCGTTTCGCGGTGAAACGGGGCGGTTTTGAAACCGTGAACTGTGTGGAAAACGGGCGCGTTCTGACACCTGCTGAAATGACGGAAAAACTCTTGGCGGCGATGGAACCATATCTGCCGCGCGAAAGGAAACAGAGCGATGAATGAACTGGTCAAGAAGCTGACGGACTGTGTCGGGAAAGTGATTGTCGGGAAGGAGGACACGCTGCGGCGCGTGCTCGCGGGGCTTTTGAGCGGCGGGCATATTTTGATCGAGGACGTTCCGGGAGTCGGGAAAACGCAGCTTGCCGCCGCGCTCGCGCGGTCCGTGGGCGGGAGTTTCAACCGCATTCAGCTCACGCCCGACGTCATGCCTTCGGATATCACGGGCTTTTCCATGGTCAATTCGCAGACCTTTGATCTGGAGTACCGCCCCGGCGCCGCGATGTGCAATTTTCTGCTCGCTGACGAGATTAACCGTGCCTCGCCGAAAGTTCAGTCGGCGCTGCTGGAGGTCATGGAGGAGCATCAGGTTTCGATTGACGGCGAAACGCACAAATGCCCCGAGCCGTTCATGGTTCTGGCGACGCAGAACCCGGTGGAAACCTACGGCACTTATCACCTCCCCGAGGCGCAGATGGACCGTTTCTTCATGCGCGTGAGCATGGGCTACCCCGACGAGCGGGAGGAACTGAAAATCATCGAGCGCACGGAGTACCAAAACCCCATTGAGAACATCACCGAGCCTGCCGTGACCCCGCAGGATATCCTGACACTGCGCGCGCAGGCGCAGAAAGTTCATGTGAGCGACGCGGTGCGGCGGTATATCCTGGAAATTGTCACGGCGACGCGCTCGCACGAGGCGCTGACGCTTGGGGCGTCCCCGCGCGGTTCGATTTCGCTCTACAAGGCGGTCAAGGCGCAGGCGTTTCTGCTGGGGCGCGATTTTGCCGTGCCCGACGACGTCAAGGCGGTCGCGCAGAGCGTGCTGGCGCACCGGCTGATTCTCTCGCCCAAGGGCAAGGCGTCTTACGGCGGCGGGGGCGCTGTGGTAGAGGAGATTCTGCAGAAAGTCGCGGTGCCGATGGAGGACAGCAAATGAGTTTTGGGTATCTGTGCGCCATAGGCATCGCCGTCATCTTCATGTTCTATCTCGACGGCGACATCGGCGTGATGATGCTCTGGTTTCTGGTGCTGATGCCGCTGGTGTCGCTGCTCTTTACGCTCCTGATTCGCCCGCGGGTGGAAGTGACGCTGAGTCTGCCTGACAGCGCGTCCAAGTCGGCTGTGATTCTCTGTAAGATTACCCTTACGAAGTCAACGCCGCTGCCGCTGCCCTTTCTGCGGATGAATCTGCGGGCGGACGCGCATTTTGAGCCGGTGAACCCGGAAGTGGACGAGAACGCCCCGCCCGCGCGCTCGGCCAAGATTCGCCGGGTTCGTCTGCGCCCCGACACGCTGCCGCTTTGTCTTTCCATGGGGGTCAAACGCGTCGCGGAGTACGAGATACCACTGCGCGGGCGCTACTGCGGCGCGGGCGAGGTGGCGCTTGAGAATATCGTGCTTTCGGATTTTCTGGCGATGTTCAAGCTGAAACTTCAGATAAACGCGCGGGGGAAAGTTGTCATCACCCCGCAGATACCCCAGATGAAGGCGAACAGCACGCTCTTTCGGTCCGTAACGACCGAAGTCGCGGCGGCTGACGAGGAATCCGAAGCCGCGCCGCTGTTTTCCGCGTCGTCCATGCCCGGCTACGAGCATCGCGACTATATCCCCGGCGACTCGCTCAAGCGGATTAACTGGAAGCTCTCCGCGAAGCGGCGCCATCTCATGGTGCGCAAGGACGAGCCGGTCGCGCTGGCGAGGCTTTCGGTCGTGCTGGATTTTCGCCGCGATAATCGGGAGCTGGAGCTTGCCGCGCGCCTGCAAGCGGAGGAGGAGCTGACCGAATCCGCGCTGGGATTTCTGGCGCTTTGCGCGCGCAGCGGCTACCCTTCCGAGCTGTCGTATTTAAACGACGCGGGCGCGTGGCACACGCTGGAAGTGGAGACGCCCGAAGCCGTCGCGGTGGAGGCGGTCACGCTGCTGCGCGGGGGCTTTCGTACGGGGCTGACGGCTCCGACGCCGCTGCCGCCCCAGATTGCCGCGCGCGGAGCGGCGGTGCTTTTGTATTTTACGGCCAACACGGAACCGGCAACCGCCGAGGTGCTTTCAAAATACCCCGTGTCGCTGTATCTTGTGATACCAAGGGAGGATTCCGCGCTGTTTACGGTGCCCAAAAACGGCTCGCTCTGGCACACGACGCCTGACGGGCGGCTGGTTTCCGCGAGCGAGTCCTTCGGCTGAGCGCGGGTTTTCGGAAAGGCAGGTGAGAAACGTGAGCAGATGGGAAGCGTTCAAACAAAACCGTGTGGTGCGCTATATTTTCCGCCCGCGGTCCATTCCGCTGCTGTTCGGGATCACGGTGGTGTCCACCATTTTCTATCACTACGCGCCGGCGTGGCTCGCGGTGTGGATTCTGCTCTCGTGTGTGCTGCAGGCGGGGCTTTTCGCGCTGTTTGACTATATCCGCGCCCACAACGCGGCGGTCGGGACCGTACTTTATATCGCGGCGGCGGCACTCTTTCTGACGGCGGCGGCGACGTTTACGCGTCTGGGCTATTCCGACGCGCTTCTGGGCCCGCAGGGGTCGCAGGAGAATCAGATTCCGTTCTTTGTCTGGTTCATGACGCCGCAGTCTGTTCTGCCGGTGAGCTATCCGGGCTACACCATCGCGCTCTTTCTCTATTTCACCATCTTCATTGCCTCGATAGCCTATTACTGCTCGCTGGTGCGCTATCGGGTGCTGCTCTCGTTTCTCGTGATGATCTTCCCCTTCGCCATCTACGCCAAGGAGAACGAGAAAATGCCTGTGCTCTCGATTGTCATTCTGCTGCTGTGCTATTTCGCGGTGATGATTTACTGCAGGCAGGCGGCGGCGGGCAATGAGGCGCTGGTGCAGTTTTATAAGCCGCGCGAGGAGAGCCGGCTCAAATCCCCCGACCGCAAAACGCAGAGCTACAAGCGCCGTCCGGAGATGATAGACGGCGGCTTTGTCAAGGCAAGCGGGATTTTTCTGGTGACGGCTCTGGCGGCGGTACTGGTAATTCCGAAGCCGAAAGTGGAAGCAGACAGAACGTTTCTGGATTCCATGCTGGACATGACGCGGATTACGGACTACCTGATGAGCGCCATTTCGGGCTTCGCGGACGAATCCGACGGCGGCTCCTATTCTCCGGTCGACTACAACCGCACGCTCTACTTCTTCAAGGGCGATGAACCCGCGAATCTGCGCGTGCGCAGCTTTACGTTCTATAACTATGAAACGGACAGCTGGGAAGCGGGCGAAACCGACAAAAGGCCCGTGCGGAGTCAGACTGACTTTGAGGACCGCGGCGGGATTTACACCATCTACCGCGACGGCGACCCCGCGGCGTTCTTGGAGGCGGTGCGGTACGCGGCCGGGGCGGATGAAAGCTTCCGCGGCAAGTGGGGGCTGTCCGCGTTTTCGGGGCTGGAGATTGACGATGAGCCCTACCGCGCGGAGCTTACCGGCGAGTCTGAAACGTATAATTCCTATTTTTACCCGAGCCCCGCGCACACGGATTCGTTCAAATCCGCTGACAAACGCTTCACGCAGATCTGCCAGAACGCGGGCGGGATTTTCTTCCGCTACAACGTCAGCCGCTCCTACCGCGAGCAGTTCACGCTCACGTTTTTGAGCGAGCGGTTCAGTGAAAGCGAAGCGGCGCAGAGCCTGCTTAAGGCGAGCTCCAAGAGCACGTGGGCGGAGTTTTTAAGCGATCTGACCGACGCCATACCGCCAAGCGAGACAGAGTACGCGGCTGCCGCTCAGGACGCGGTGCGCAATTATCTGGCGGCGCGGGATTACGCGGCGGAGTACGCCGCGCGCGAGGAGATTCCGCAGACTGTAAGCGCGCTGGCACATGAGCTGACGGATTCGCTGGGCAGCGACTACGAAAAGGCAAGCGCGATACGGGATTACCTCAAGTACGGCGACTTTGTCTATGATTTGAACTTTCCCATTACGGACGCGGACAATGTGGAGACCTTCCTGTTTGAGAATAAGACGGGGGTTTGCTATCAGTTCGCGAGCGCGATGGCGCAGCTGTGCAGGGCGATTGACCTGCCGACGCGCTATTACGAGGGCTACGCGATGAACACGCCGTATACGGGGCTTTCGGGAAACTGGGACTTCGCGGTGACGACCGAGCAGGCACACGCGTTTGTGGATGTCTATGTGGCGGGATACGGCTGGATGAGCTTTGACCCGACAGTCGGAACGAACACGGCGGCCGCGGCGGACCAGAATCGCCACAGTTTCCTCTCCACGCTGCAGATGACGGGGTTCTTTATTTTCCTCGGCGCGGCAGCGGTGCTGGCAGCTATCTTCTGGGTGGTGCCGTTTGTGCGCGAGAGACTTTTTAGACGGCGCTTTCGCAAGTCCCCCGACGCGGCACACGCGGTCAAGGCCTTCACGCGGCTGAGGCGGCAGTGGAACGCGCCTGAGGCGATGACGGCGCGGCAGCTTTGCGCGGCGCAAGGCGAATTTCTGGGGCTTGACCTGAGCGAGCTGTGTGAGCTTTTTGAGCGCGCGCTCTATTCCGAGCAGCTGGATACGGCAGGCGCGCGGCGGATGTATACGCTCTATGTCGAGACGTACGACGCCTTCAAGCCTGCCAAGCGGCGCCAAAAACGGCAGGCGCGCGCGGAGAGAAAGGCGCGGAGGGCTC
>CAYZMU010000017.1:0-25144 GCA_964479595.1 uncultured Ruminococcus sp.
TGCGCGAACGCTGCAAAATCCAGCAAAGCGATGTACAAGCGGAGGGAACTGCACTGCTTGAGATGACCGCCAGAAACCGCGGCATGCTGCTCAAGGGGGCAGAGGCGGATACCGAACGCGCGGCGGCGGCGGTCCTGGACGAATTCCGCGCGGGAAAGTTCGGGCGGATTTCACTCGAAAAACCGGAAAACGATATATAAGCGGACAGCGCGGCGCGTCTTTAAGGATGACCGCCAAAAACCGCGGTATGCCGCTCAAGGGGGCGGCGGATTTCACTGGAAAAACCGGAAAGCGAAGATGAGGTGAGGCGCGGTGGCGAAAACGCCTGAGGTCAAAAGCGAGCTCTTTGCGCGCGACAGCGAAGTGAGGGCTCTGCACGGGGCTTTCTGCGGCGTGGACGAGGCGGGCAGAGGGCCGCTCGCGGGCGATGTGTACGCCGCGGCGGTCGTTTTGCCGCAGGGGCTTCTGATTCCGGGGCTTGACGACAGCAAGAAACTCTCCCCCGCACGCAGAGAATCCCTCGCGCTTTTTATAAAGGAAAACGCCGCCGCGTGGTCGGTGGCTCTGGCGACGGTGGAGGAAATCGAGCGGCTCAATATCCTGGGCGCCGCCATGCTCGCCATGAAGCGCGCTGCGGAGGCGCTTCCTCCCGGGGCGGCGCGGTTCGCGCTCATTGACGGCAACCGCGAGCCCGACCTTTCGATTCCGCTTGAGACGCTCGTACACGGCGACGCGCTTTCGGCGAGTATCGCGGCGGCATCCGTCCTCGCGAAAACAGCGCGGGACGCCGCCATGCTGGAGCTCGACAAACAATATCCGCAATACGGTTTCGCCAGACACAAGGGCTACGGCACCAAGGAACACTACGCCGCTATTGAGCGCTATGGACCCTGCCCCGCGCACAGGCGGATGTTTCTGAGAAAATTCTATGCCCGGCAATAAGCGCGGTATCGGCGCGATGGGCGAGGACGCCGTCTGTGACGCGCTGCGAGCGAGAGGGGCGCGGATTCTGGCGCGCAACTTCACAATTCGCGGCGGGGAGCTGGATATTGTCGCGCAGAGCGGCGAGCTGCTGCTCTTTGTGGAGGTCAAGACGCGCGGGAAAGGCGCGATGGTCCCCGGCGCGGCGGCGGTTGACAAGCGCAAGCAGTACCACATTCTGCGCGCGGCGAGGGAATTTCTGCGGCGCAATCCGCTCGATTTGCAGCCGCGCTTTGATGTCGCGGAGGTTACGTATTCCGGGGACACCGTGCGCGGGATTCGCTATATTGCCAACGCGTTTGACGCGAGTGATACAGATATTTAACAAGGAGGCAGAAGGATGGTTTACCACAGCACCAGAAACAGCGCGCTTTCCGTCAGCGCCTCAGACGCCATCACACAGGGCATCGCGCCCGACGGCGGGCTCTTTGTTCCCGAGGAGATTCCCAAACTCTCTCAGGCGGATTTTTCGGCGCTGGGTGGGCTTTCCTACGCGGAACGCGCCGCGAGGATTCTGGGGCTTTACCTGACGGATTTTGAGCCGGAGGAACTTCGCCAATGCACGCGCGACGCCTACGAAACGGGGCATTTTGACACTCCGAACGTTCAGGAAATCGTCACGCTGCCGGACGGTATTTCGCTGCTGGAGTTATGGCACGGCCCGACCTGCGCGTTTAAGGATATGGCGCTGCAGATTCTGCCCGGGCTGCTCACGCGCGCCGCGCGCAAAACGGGCTTTGACGGCGAGATTGTGATTCTGACGGCGACTTCCGGAGACACGGGCAAGGCGGCGCTCGCGGGATTTCGCGACGCGCCCAACACGCGGATTCTCGTTTTTTACCCCGAGGACGGCGTCAGCGAGATGCAGAAGCGGCAGATGCGCACGCAGGAGGGGGAAAATGTCGATGTCTGCGCCGTGCGGGGAAATTTTGACGACTGCCAGAACGGCGTAAAGGCGATTTTTACCGACAGCGCGATGCGCGGGAAACTCCAGCGTGCCGGAATGCGTTTCTCCAGCGCCAACAGCATCAACTGGGGGCGCCTTGTGCCGCAGATTGTCTATTACGTCAGCGCGTACGTCACCATGCTCGAAAAAGGGATTCTGAAACCGGGGGAGGCGTTCCGCGTGACCGTGCCCACCGGCAATTTCGGCAACATTCTCGCGGCGTGGTACGCAAAGCGCATGGGCGTGCCCATCAGGCGGCTGTACTGCGCCTCGAATATCAACCATGTGCTCACGGATTTTCTGCGCACGGGGGTCTACGACCGCAACCGCGCCTTTCACCCGACCATTTCGCCGTCTATGGACATTCTCATCTCGAGCAACCTTGAGCGCCTGCTCTGGCACATGACGGACGGCGACAGCGAGCGGGTAGGGGGGCTGTTTGCGGAGCTGGCCCGAAACGGAAAGTACGAAATCCCGAAAGAAACGCTGCAAAGGATTCAGGAGGAGTTTTCCGGCGCGTACTATACCGATGAAGAGACCAAGCGCACCATCGGGGCGGTCTTTGACGAATGCGGGTACTTAAGCGACACGCACACGGCGGTGGGGCTTTGCGCCGCGCGGGATAACAGCGCCGGCGAGGCGATGCTGGTGGCGTCCACCGCGAGCCCGTTCAAGTTCAGCCCCGCCGTTTTGGAGGCGCTCGGCGAGGAAACCGCCCAAACGGACGAATATGAGCTGCTGAACCGGCTCTCTCAGCGCGCGAAACGCGCGGTTCCCCAGCCGCTCGCGGCGCTCAGAACCAAGCCCGTGCGCTTTCAGACGGTTATCGACGCGGCGGATATGGCCCGTCACGTGGAAGAAACGCTGGGGCTCGCGTGAGTCTCTACGCCATCGGCGACCCGCACCTCTCGTTCGGCGTTTCCAAGCCCATGGACATTTTCCCGCTCTGGCGGGACCACGCGGCGCGTCTGGAGAGCGCGTGGCGCGCGGCTGTCCGCCCGGAAGACACCGTCGTAATCGCGGGGGATGTTTCGTGGGGCGCGGGGCTTTCCGAGGCGCTGCCGGATTTTCAGTGGCTGGACGCGCTGCCGGGGGAGCGAAAGATTCTGCTCAAGGGCAACCACGACTTCTGGTGGACGACGGGGAAGAAAATGACGGACTTTTTTACAAAAAACAACCTGAACACGCTGAAAATTCTGCACAATAATTTTTACGAATACGGCTCGGAAGCCATCTGCGGCACGCGCGGCTGGGTCAATACCCCGCAGGAGCGCGCGGACACCGAGAGCGACCGCAAAATCAGCCTTCGGGAGGCGCAGCGGCTGGAGACCTCGCTGAAGGCGGCCGCGGCGGCGGGGCTGTCCCCGATTGTGTTTCTGCACTATCCGCCCATTTACGGCGCGTCGTGCAATCTGGAAATCCTCAGGGTGCTGTGGGATTATTCCGTGCGGGAATGCTATTACGGGCACATTCACGGGGAGGCGCAGCGCGCGGCGATAAACGGCGAGCGCGACGGCGTGCGGTACCGGCTGATTGCCGGGGATTTTGTCGGATTTGAGCCGCAGAAAGTGCGCTAGATTTGTGCAAAATGACGAAAGCGTCCAAACCGCTGGAAAAAGCGGGGAAATTGTGATATAATAAGTGTGTATGTCACTACTGTCAGAAAAATCAATTTGGAGGAAAAACCATGAGCGTTATTTCGGATGTGCAAGCGGATGTCAATATGAGGGAAATCACCTTCTCCCTCACCCCGGAGCAGCTGGAGCAGGGCTGTGAGCGCGCGTATCAGCGCCAGAAGAAGGATATTATGATAAAGGGCTTCCGCAAGGGGAAAGTCCCGCGCAAGATGGTGGAAAAGCTCTACGGCGAGGAGGTCTTCTTCGAGGAGGCCGTCAACAGCCTGCTGCCGGGTGAGCTGGATTCCATCCTGAGCGAGCTGAATATTGAGATTGTCGACCGCCCCTCTGTGGAGATGGTCTCCTGCACGAAAGAGGAAGGCGCCGTGTGCAAGGCGACGCTGATTACGAAGCCGGAAGTGAAAATCAGCGAATACAAGGGGATTCACGCGCCCATGAAAGTCCGCGAGATCACCGACGAGGACGTTGACGCGCAGGTCGAGACGCTGCGTCAGCGGCAGGCGCGCATGGTGGACGTGGACGACCGCGCGGCGCAGGACGGCGACGAGGTCAAGATAAACTTCGAGGGCTTCATGGACGGCGAGGCGTTCGAGGGCGGCAAAGGCGAGGATTTCGCGCTGCGTCTGGGGAGCGGACAGTTCATTCAGGGCTTTGAGGACCAGATTGTCGGCAAGTCCATCGGAGAAAAGTTTGACGTCAATGTGACGTTCCCGGAGGACTACGGCGACGACCGCTACGCGGGCAAGGACGCCGTTTTCAAGACCGAGCTGCTGAGCATTTCCGCGCAGGAGCTGCCCGATGTGGACGACGAGTTCGCGAAGGACATTTCGGAATTTGACACGCTCGAGGAGATGCGGGAAGACCTGCGCGCGCAGCTTGCCAAGACTGCCGAACAGCAGGCGCAGACGGCGTTTGAGAACATTGTGTTTGATAAAATTGTGGACAACACCGAGGCGATTATCCCCAAGGTGATGTTTGACCGCAGAATCGACCAGCAGGTGCACGAGTTTGAGCACCGCCTCACCCAGCAGTACAGCGACCTTTCGCTGGAGGAATACCTGCAGCTGACGGGCATGACCATGGAGCAGCTGCGCGACGAATACGAGCCGCAGGCGAAGAAGGAAGTCACGCTGAGACTGGCGCTGGAGAAAATCGCGGATTTGGAGGACATTCAGGTTTCCGACGAGGAGCTTGAGGAGAACCTCACCCAGATGGCGGCGGATATGCAGGTTCCGGTGGAGGCCGTGCGCGCGCGGCTGCCGATTGAGGACTACCGCACCGACCTGCGCGTCTCCAAAGTCGCGGAATTCGTGAAATCCAACGCCGTGGTCGACAATGACCTCCTGGAGGAAACCGAGGAGACCGAGGCGGAGGAGCCCGAGGCGGATACGACTGCCGAAACAGAGGAGCCCGCGGCGGACACAGCCGCTGAGACAGAAGCGGCTGAGGAAGAAACCCTGTAATCCCGGGCGAATCCGGGAAAGGAAAGGATACGAACCATGAGTCTGGTACCAACCGTAATTGAAACCACAAACCGCGGCGAACGCGCCTACGATATTTACTCGAGACTGTTAAATGACCGCATTATCATGCTCTGCGAGGAAGTCAACGACACCACGTCGAGCCTTGTGGTCGCGCAGCTGCTCTTTTTGGAGAGCCAGGACGCGGAAAAGGATATCTCGCTCTATATCAACAGCCCCGGCGGCTCTGTGACGGCGGGCATGGCGATTTACGACACCATGCAGTATATCAAGTGCGATGTCTCCACCATCTGCATCGGTCTGGCGGCGTCCATGGGCGCGCTGCTGCTCTCCTCCGGCGCCAAGGGCAAACGGCTGGCGCTGCCCAACAGCGAAATCATGATTCACCAGCCGCTGGTCAGCGGAGGGCTTTCGGGGCAGGCAACCGATATCAAGATCTACACCGACAACCTGCTGCAGACGAAGAACAATTTAAACCGCATTCTCGCGGAGAACACCGGAAAGCCTCTGGAACAAATCGCGGCGGACGTGGAGCGCGACCACTTCATGACCGCGCAGGAAGCGATGGACTACGGGCTGATTGACAAGGTCGTTACCAAGCGCTGAGCGAAACCGCGGAGGGGAATGAAGATGCCTGAAAAGGGAAAAGAACCCGATCACTGCAATTTCTGCGGGCGGAGCGGGATAGACACAAAATTCCTCATTACGGCCGGGGACGTCGCGATTTGCATGGACTGCGTGGAGTACTGCTACCGAATGCTCCCGCCCAGACCCTCCAAGCCCGTCAAGAAGCAGGTCAATCTGACCGTGCGCAAGCCCGCGGAGATTAAGAAAATCCTCGACGAGTACGTCATCGGGCAGGACCGCGCCAAAATCGCGCTTTCCGTCTCGGTCTACAACCACTACAAGCGGATTCTGCGCCCGCGCGAGGAGGGCGACGTGGAAGTCCAGAAAAGCAACGTGATTCTGCTGGGCCCCACGGGCGTCGGAAAGACCTATCTGGCGCAGACACTGGCGAAAATTCTGGATGTGCCCTTTGCCATCGCGGACGCCACGACCGTCACGGAGGCGGGCTATGTCGGCGACGACGTTGAAAACGTTCTGCTGCGCCTCATTCAGGCGGCGAACTTCGATATCGCGGCGGCGGAGCGCGGGATTATTTATATTGACGAAATCGACAAGATCGCGCGCAAATCCGAAAACGTCTCGCTAACCAGAGATGTCAGCGGCGAGGGCGTGCAGCAGGCGCTGCTCAAGATCATCGAGGGCACGGTCTCCAGCGTGCCGCCGCAGGGCGGGCGCAAGCACCCGAATCAGGAAATGATTCAGATCAACACCAAGAACATTCTCTTCATCTGCGGCGGGGCGTTTGACGGTCTGGAGCGGCATATTATCAGCCGCACACAGAATTCCGGGCTCGGCTTCGGCGCGCAGATTCTCACAAAGAAAGAGCAGATGGACAATATTTTCCGCAAAGTGACCCCGCAGGACCTCGTCAAGTACGGACTGCTGCCCGAGCTGGTCGGACGGCTGCCCATCATCACGACTCTGGACGAAATGGACGAAGACTCGCTGATACGCATCCTGACAGAGCCCAAGAACGCGCTGCTCAAGCAGTACGGGGCGCTGTTTGAGTACGACAACATTCATCTGACCGTGGAGGACGCGGCTTTGAAGGCCATCGCGGAGCAGGTCATGGAGCAGAAGACCGGCGCGCGCGGACTGAGGGCGATTCTCGAGGGGATTCTCATGGGGACGATGTTCGAGGCGCCTTCCCACGAGGAGGTACGGGAAGTACTCGTCACGGAGCAGTGCGTACGGGAGCACACCCCGCCGATTCTCAGGGACGCGCAGGGAAGCGTTGTGGAAATTTCTGCCTGAATCATCTCCCGCGAGGGGTGCCGCGCGGGAGATTTCTCATAACTCAAGGCAACGCGGACGGCTGCGCACGTCTCGCGAAACAGCCGGTCTGCCGCGCAGGGCGAAAGCAGGTATAGCATGGATTATAAGGAAGATGAGATTCTGAATGAGGGCGGCGAGCCCGACCCGACACCTCTGGTCGCGCTGCGCGGGTCTGTCGCTTTCCCGGGAATGCTGTTTGATTTTATAACCGGCAGGGAGGAATCCGAAGCGGCGGTCAACGCGGCGCTCACAGGGGACAGGCGGATTCTCCTCGTCGCGCAGAAGGACGAAAAAGAGGAATCGCCCGCGCCGAAGGGTCTCTACCGCGTCGGGGTGCTCGCGGGGATCAATCAGGTGCTGCGCGGCAAGGAAGGCGCGAGAGTGCTGGTGCAGGGGATTTCGAGGGTGCGGATTTCGAACCCTCTGCCGCCCGGGCAAAGCGGCTTCCCCTTCTGGACGGCGCGCTACAGAGTCATGCCCACCTACACGCGCGAACGGGAAGACACCAGCGAGATGCAGGCGATGATGCAGGTCGTTCAGGAGGAATATGAATACTACGCGCAGGCGACCAACCACGTCCCGCGCGAGTTTGTCGAGCTGATTCTCGCGGAGGAATCGCCACGGCGCATCTTCGAGGGCGTCTGGGCCAATTCGGATATCGACTATCACGACCGCCAGATCATGCTCGAGCAGAACAGCGTCTACGACCGTCTGGAGACGCTTTTCCACTATTTCGCGAAAGAAAACAGTATCCTCGAGTTCAAGGAATACCTGCGCAACGACGTGCAGGAGCATATTGAGGACGGACAGCGGGAGATGTACCTGCGCGAGGAGCTGCGCAGCATCACCGAGGCGCTCGGGGAGAGCGACGCGGCGGATTTCGCGGATTATGAGGAGAAAATCAACGCGCTGCCGGTAAGCGACGAGATCAAGACCAAGCTGCTCAAGGACGCGCAGCAGCTGCGCAAACTCCCGCCGGGGTCTTCGGAGACTTATGTCGTGACAACCTATCTCGACGTGGTGCTGTCGCTGCCGTGGGGCGTCTACACCAAGGAAAAGGTGAACATTCAGAAGGCGTCCGAGCAGCTCGACAAGGACCACTACGGGCTCAAACGCGTCAAGGAGCGTATGCTTGAGAGTATGAGCGTCTACGCGCTGCGGCACAGTCTGAGCGGACAGATTATCTGTCTGGCGGGGCCCCCCGGAGTCGGCAAGACGTCGATTGCGCAGTCCATCGCGAAGGCGCTCGGGCGAAACTACGCGCGCGTGTCGCTGGGCGGGGTGCGCGACGAGGCGGAAATCCGCGGGCACAGAAAGACCTATGTCGGCGCCATGCCCGGGCGAATCATTGACGCGGTCCGGCAGGCGGGGAGCATGAATCCGCTCATTCTGCTCGACGAGATTGACAAACTCTCCAACGACTACAAGGGCGACCCGTCCTCCGCGCTGCTGGAAGTGCTCGACAGCGCGCAGAACCAGAACTTCCGCGACCACTATATCGAAGTCCCGTTTGATTTAAGCCGCGTGCTTTTCATCACGACCGCGAACGACCCCGACGCGATACCCGCGCCGCTCTACGACCGTATGGAAGTGATTGAGTTAAACTCCTATACACGGGAGGAGAAGTTTCACATTGCCAAGGAGCACCTGCTCAAAAAGCAGATTGCGCAGAACGGGCTGCGCGCCTCGCAGATCAAAATCACGGACGACGCGATTTATGAGTTAATCGATTCTTATACCAAAGAGGCGGGCGTGCGCCAGCTCGAGCGGCAGATAGGTTCGCTGTGCAGAAAGTGCGCGAAATCCATCCTGACCGAGGATGTCCAGAAAGTGCGCTATACCGCGAAAAACCTAGGAAACGCGCTTGGGCCGCGCAAGTTTTCCGGGGATTATTTCTCCGAGAAAGATTCCGTGGGGCTGGTCAACGGCCTCGCGTGGACGAGCGCGGGCGGCGTGGTCATGCCGCTGGAAGTGCTGCTCATGGAGGGCAAGGGAGAGATCCGGCTGACGGGCTCTCTGGGCGACGTCATGAAGGAGAGCGCGCAGATTGCCGTCTCCTACGCGCGGGCGGTCGCGAAAGAATACGAAATCAGCCCGGAGCTTTTCAAGACGCGGGATATTCACATTCACGCGCCGGAGGGCGCCGTGCCAAAGGACGGCCCGAGCGCCGGCGTCACCATGCTCACCGCGCTCATCTCCGCGCTGTCGGGGATTCCCGTGCGCCACGACGTCGCGATGACGGGGGAAATCACGCTGCACGGGAAGGTTCTGCCCATCGGCGGGCTGGTCGAGAAATCCATGGCGGCGTACAAAAACGGGATTCACACCGTCCTGATTCCGGCGGCAAACGAGCCGGATTTGGCGGAAATCGACGAGGCGGTGCGTTCGCAAATCCGCTTCATTCCGTGCGAAACCGTGGAAACCGTGCTGCAGACCGCGCTGATTCCGCCGCACTACGACACCGTTCTGGAGCCGCTCACCCCGGCGGAGACCACCATGCACATACGCACGCACAGAACGCGGCGCCCCGGGCTCGGCTCGACGGCGTCCTGACGGCGGCTTATGGCAAATCACGCAATCAACTGGAACACCGCGCGGTTTACGCTCGCGTGCGGGGTGGCGTCGCAGCTGCCGGCGGGGCAATTCCCGGAAATCGCGTTCGCGGGGCATTCCAATGTCGGGAAGTCCACGCTGCTCAACAAGCTTTTCGGGCGCAAAAATCTCGCGCGGGTGAGTTCTGTGCCGGGGAAGACCGCGACGATTAACTTCTACACCTGTTCGGACGTCCATTTTGTGGACCTGCCGGGCTACGGCTACGCCAAGGCGTCGAAACAGGAACGCGCGCGCTGGCGCGAACTCATCAACGGCTACCTGCAGAGCGAGCGGGACCTGCGGGCGGTGCTCGAGCTTGTCGACCTGCGCCACCCGCCGACGAAACAGGACGTTCAGATGATTGACTTCATGATTGACACGGAAGTGCCCTTCGCGGTGATTCTGACAAAAGCGGACAAATTAAACAAAACGCAGCGCGCGGAGCGGCTGGAAGCGCTGCGGGAGGAACTGCCGCAATTTGAGGACCTGCATACCATTGTGTTCTCCTCCGTGACGGGCGAGGGCGTCGAGGCGCTGCGCGAACTCATTGAGGAAGTAACGGCGGACGAGTGAAAGGAGCGCGGGCATATGAGCCGGGAGGAACAAGGCGAGCTGAAAAAACTGCGTGAGGCGGTCGGAAACGCGAAACGAATCGTATTCTTCGGCGGGGCGGGCGTTTCCACGGAGAGCGGGATACCCGATTTCCGCAGCGTGGACGGGCTCTACCACCAGAAATACGACGAGCCGCCCGAAACCATTTTAAGCCACAGCTATTTTCTCTCGAATCCGGAGGGGTTTTTCCGGTTCTATCGGGATAAAATGCTCTATCTGGACGCCAAGCCCAACGCCGCGCACGAAAAACTTGCCGAACTTGAGCGCGAGGGCAAATTGACGGCGGTCATCACCCAGAACATCGACGGGCTGCACAGCAAGGCGGGGAGCAAATGTGTGCTGGAGCTGCACGGCAGCGTGCTGCGCAACCACTGCCTCGACTGCGGCAAGTTCTGGCCGGTGGAGGCGGTGCTGGGCAGCAAGGGCGTGCCGCGCTGCGAGCAATGCGGCGGCATCATTAAGCCCGACGTCGTGCTCTATGAGGAACCGCTCGACCAGACCGTCATGGAGCAGGCGATTGAACATATCCGCAAGGCGGACCTGATGATCATCGGCGGGACCTCGCTTTCGGTCTACCCCGCGGCGGGGCTTATCCACTACTTCAGACAGGACGGCGTCACACGCAAAATCGCGCTCATAAACCGCGATATTACGCCCTTTGACAAGCAGGCGGACATTCTGCTGCGCGGCAAAATCGGGGAGGTTTTCAGCGCGCTCTGAGGGGCGATTTCATCATTCTGTCACATAATATTCACAAAACGCACATTTATCGGGCTGTGTTTTGTGTTATAATAAAAATGCCGTTTACTCGGACTTGGGATATAAGCCCCGAATCGCCGCGTTTGATGGCGCGGCGGGGGAGGTTCACCTGCCCTTGTCTGTGTTTACAGGAAATTGAAAGCAAAGGGGTGAAGACGATGCTTCGCAAGGAAGAAAAGCAGGAGGTCATTCGCGCGAACGCCACGCACGAGGGCGACACCGGTTCGCCGGAGGTTCAGATCGCCATTCTGACGCGCCGTATCAATGACCTGAACGCGCACCTGAAGACCCATCCGAAGGACTACCATTCCTACCGCGGTCTGCTCAAGATGGTCGGGCGCAGACGGAATCTGCTCGGGTATCTGAAAAACAAGGATATCGCGCGCTACCGCGCTACGATCGAGCGTCTGGGGCTGCGCAAGTAGCGTGCCCGCGGCGGAGGGAGGAAGACGGGCTTTCTCCCTCTGCATTTGACGCCCTTCCGATTCGCGCCGTGCGTGTGTTAGCATAAAATCGCGTGCTTTCGAGGTTTTGCGGAGCGCGGGATTTTGTGCTAAACCGCCTCCGCGTCCTGTTTCGGGAAGGGCAACAAAACGAGGAGGATTACCCGAATGTTTGAAAACCACAAGATTTACCGTACGACCTTCTGCGGGCGCGAGCTGACGATTGAGACAGGCAAGACCTGCGAGCTTTCCGGCGGCTCCTGCTGGGTGCGCTACGGCGACACCGTCGTGATGGCGAACGTCACGGCGAGCGAAAAACCGCGTGAGGGCGTGGATTTCTTCCCGCTTTCCGTGGACTATGAGGAAAAGCTCTACAGCGTCGGCAGAATCCCGGGCAGCTTCATGAAGCGCGAGGGCAAGCCCTCCGAGCACGCCATTCTGACCTCCCGCTGTGTGGACCGCCCGATTCGTCCGCTCTTCCCGAAGGATATGCGCAACGACGTCGCGGTCGTGATGACGGTGCTGTCCGTGGACCAGGACGCGATGCCCGAAATCTGCGGCATGATCGGCACTTCCGTGGCGCTGTCCATCTCGGATATTCCGTGGAACGGCCCCATCGGCGGCGTGGAAGTCGGGCTCTGCGACGGCGAGATTATCCTGATGCCGAATCAGGAGCAGCGCGCGTGTTCGGACTTAAAACTCACCGTGGCGGCAACCGCGGAAAAAATCGTCATGATTGAGGCGGGCGCGAACGAAGTCCCCGAAGACGTGATGCTGGAATGCATTCTCAAGGCGCACGAGGAAATCAAGAAGCTCGTCGCGTTCATCAGCGATATCCAGAAGGAAATCGGCAAGCCGAAGTTCGCGTTTGAATCCATGGAAGTCGACCACGCGCTCTTTGAGGAGATTGAGAATTTCGCGCGCAAGGACGTGGAGCAGGCGCTCGACACCAACGACAAGAATGTCCGCGAGGCGCGCCTGAAACCCATCAAGGACGCCATTCACGAGAAATTCGACGGGGAGAACGCCGAGCGCGTCCCGATGATTGACGAATGTATTTACAAACTGCAGAAAACGATTGTCCGCGACTGGCTCTATCAGGGCAAGCGCGTGGACGGGCGGAAGATTGACGAAATCCGGCCGCTCGCGGCGGAAGTCGGGGTGCTGCCGAGAGTCCACGGTTCGGGGCTTTTCACGCGCGGCCAGACACAGGTGCTGACCATCGCGACGCTCGGGCCCATCTCCGACGCGCAGCGCATTGACGGGCTCGACGAAAACGAGGAAACCAAGCGCTATATGCACCAGTACAACTTCCCGTCCTATTCCGTCGGGGAGACCAAGCCCAGCAGGGGTCCGGGCAGGCGCGAAATCGGGCACGGCGCGCTCGCGGAACGCGCACTGGTGCCGGTTCTGCCGTCCGTGGAGGAATTCCCCTACGCCATGCGGCTGGTTTCTGAAGTCCTCAGTTCCAACGGTTCGACCTCGCAGGGCTCGATCTGTGGTTCCACGCTCGCGCTCATGGACGCCGGCGTGCCGATTAAGGCGCCTGTGGCGGGCATTTCCTGCGGGCTGATTACGAAGCCGGATTCCGACGAGTTCATGACCATGGTGGACATTCAGGGGCTCGAGGATTTCTTCGGCGACATGGATTTCAAGGTCGGCGGCACGCACAAGGGCATTACCGCGATTCAGGTGGACATCAAGGTGGACGGGCTCACCCCCGCCATCATCAAAGAGGCGTTCGAAAAGACGCGCAAGGCAAGGCTCTATATCCTTGACGAGATCATGCTCAAGGCCATCCCCGCCCCGCGCGAAACCGTCAGCAAGTACGCCCCGAAGATGCTCCAGACCCGCGTCCCCGTGGACAAGATCCGCGAAGTCATCGGCTCCGGCGGAAAGGTTATCCAGAAAATCTCAGCCGAATGCGACGTCAAGATCGATATCAACGAGGACGGCAGCGTCTTTGTTTCGGGCATTGACCTCGACAACGCGCAGAAGGCGATACAGATTGTCGATACCATCGCCAACGGGCCGGAAATCGGCGCCATCTACAAGGGCAAGGTCACGGGAATCCAGCCGTTCGGCGCCTTCGTGGAGATTGTGCCGGGCAAGGAAGGGCTGGTGCATATCTCCAAGCTTGACCGCCGCCGCGTGGAGCGCACGGAAGACGTGGTCTCCTTGGGCGACGAGATTGTCGTAAAGGTCATGGAGATTGACGAGGCGCGCGGGAAGATTTCGCTGTCGCGCAAGGACGCGCTGGCGGAACTCGAGGCGAGAAAGCAGCTCAAAACCGAATAAACTTTTCAGGCGGTGTCCGAGAAGACGCCGCCTGTTTTTGTACTGTGAATTCAGTAAAAGTTTTACGATTCCGGAGTCTGAGCAAATTCTCATGAGCAGCCGCGTTTCCTAAAGCAGGGCAATGACCTCCCGCGCGGTTTCCTCCGGCAAATCCAGAATGCCGAAATCCTTTTCCTTATAGTTCCACGCCGCCCGGCCGATGCCGTATTTCTCAAAGGCGCTGTGAATCGCCCGGTACCAGTTGACGGTACTTTCGTTGTCCGCGAGCCCGATGACGCCGTATTCGCCGCAGTAGAGCGCGACGTCACGCTCCTGAGCCAGTTTGACGGCGCCGGCAAAGAGCGTATCAAAGAGCGAGGCGTCCACAGTCGCGCTTTCCGCCGCCATATCCCGCAGCGGGAGGTGGAGCGAGCGCGCCGCCTCCGCGTACTCCTGCGAGGAGACGGGGAACGGCAGCCGGAAATCCGGCTTCATTCTGTCGACCCAGTAAGCCCCCTGATGCGTAAAGAGCAGCGGCTCATAGCAGTGAAAATTGTAAACAATATGTTCGTCATACGGCATATCGAGCGCGGGGAGCGTGGCGATGCTGTTGTTGTGGCAGCCGCCTATCAGAATGGGCACTTCCGGGGCGAGCGGACGGATTCTGCGCACACACTCGCGCGCGATGGCGTTCCACTTATCGCTGTACTTGGTGTCGGTGACTTCGTTGAGCAGCTCAAACGCCATACGGTCCTCAAAATGCCCGAAAATCCCGGCAAGCTGCTCCCAGAGGTGAAAGAACTTCTCCTGCAGCTCCGCGGAATCAAAGAAGCCTTCCTCGCGCTCGCCCGAATCGAACGAATAGCCGTAGGTTTTGTGCAAATCCAGCACCATCCGCAGCCCGTACTTCTCGCAGAGGCTCTGGGTGCGGCGCAGATAATCAAACCCGCCCGGGTTCTCGAAAAGCTCGTAATCCACGGGCACGCGGACATGGTCGAGCCCCCATGAAGCAATTTTAGCGAAATCCTCTTCCGTAATAAAACTTTGGTAGTGCGCGTCGCTGTGCTCGCCCTGGGAGAACCAGCCCCCCAGATCCACGCCCTTTTGAAACCCCTTGAAAACTTTCATGGCTGCCTCCTCATTTCTCCGTACAGAGCCGGACTTCCTCGCCGTTTAAAATCATGTTCGTCGTGCGCACGGCACACATCTTGCCGCACATGGAACAAGTGTGGCGTTCGGAAATCGGCGTGCTTTCGTAATATTCGCGCGCCTTCTTCGGGTCAATCGCGATTTTGAACATCGCCTCCCAGTCGAGCGCGTGCCTCGCTTCCGCCATGGCGTGGTCCGCGTCCGCGGCGTGGGGCAGGCCTTTCGCGATATCCGCCGCGTGCGCCGCGATTTTGCTCGCCATAATGCCCTCCTTGACGTCCGAGACATCCGGCAGGCGCAGATGCTCCGCCGGCGTGACGTAACAGAGGAAATCCGCGCCGCTCGCCGCCGCGATGGCGCCCCCGATGGCGGAGGTAATGTGGTCGTAGCCCGGCGCGATGTCCGTCACGAGCGGCCCCAGAACGTAGAACGGCGCGTTGTGGCACAGCCGCTTCTGCAGTTTCATGTTCGCCTCGATTTCGTTCATCGCCATGTGCCCCGGGCCTTCCACCATGACCTGCACATTCTTCTCCCAGGCGCGTTCGGTCAGCGCGCCCAGCTCGATAAGCTCCGCGATCTGCCCGCCGTCGGTCGCGTCCTCAATGCAGCCCGGACGCAGCGCGTCACCCAGACTGATGGTCACGTCATATTCGTAAAGGATATCGAGCAGCTCGTCGTAATACTCGTAGAACGGGTTCTCGTTCCCCGTCATCATCATCCACGCGAAGAGCAGCGAGCCGCCTCTGGAGACGATATTCATCTCGCGCTTGTCGCGCATGAAAGCCTCCACGGCGCGGCGGTTGATGCCCGCGTGAATCGTCATGAAATCCACACCCGCCTCGGCGTGCGCGCGGCAGACGCTTAAGAAATCCTTCGCCGTGATGTCGAGCAGGTCTTTCTCCAGATAGCCGATCGCGTCGTACATCGGCACGGTCCCTATCATCGCGGGGGATTTCTCAATGAGCTTTTCGCGGAAATCCCCGGTCTTGCCGTAATTGCTCAGGTCCATAATCGCGTCCGCGCCGCAGTCAATCGCCATCCGGACTTTCTCCATCTCGACGTCATAATCCTTCACGTCGCCCGAAATCCCGAGATTGACGTTAATCTTGGTGCGCATTTTGCTGCCGATGCCCGTCGGAGAAAGCGCGGTGTGGCGCACATTGCACGGGATACAGACCTCGCCCTTGGCGACCAGATCGCGCACCTGCTCCGGCTCGAGATATTCCGCCCTCGCGACCGCTTCCATCTGCGGCGTGACGATGCCCGCCTTCGCCGCCTCAATCTGTGTGTGATATTTGTTCATCTTGAATCCTTTCTTGCCCCGCTTGGGGGAAATTCCGCGCGACAGGCCCGCTGCCGTGCCCGAGGGAAAGTCCCGCCGCCAGCGCGCCCGCGACATATTCCTTCGCCTTCAAAGCCGCCTGAGGGAGCGCAAACCCCCGCGCGAGAAATACAGCCAGCGCGCTCGAAAAGGTGCAGCCCGTGCCGTGGGTGTTTTTTGCGGCGATTCGTTTGCCGCGCAGCCAGATGTTCTCCTCCCCCGCGCGCAGCAGATCGTCCGCCGAATCGGTAAGATGCCCGCCCTTGACAATCACCGCGCAGCCAAAGCTTTCGCAAAGTCTGCGCGCCGCGTCCTCCATCTGCGCGGGCGTTTCGCAGGGCTTTCCGGTGAGCGCGGCCGCCTCTGAAAGATTCGGGGTTATCACATCGAGCAGCGGGAACAGCTGCCGTTTCATCTCCCGCACGGTGTCCGCGCCGCTGAGCGCCGCGCCTGTGGAGGCGCGCAGGACCGGGTCCAGAACGATACGCGGCGGGGAAAACCTGCGCAGGCAGGAGGCTATCACGTCCGCCTGTTCCGCGTTCGCGATCATCCCGATTTTCACGGCGTCAGGCGGTATATCCTCGCAGACCGCCTCGATCTGGCGCGAAAGGGTCCGCGCGTCCGTCGCCTCCGCCCCGAAAACGCCGACTGTGTTCTGAATGGTCAGCGCGGTCACGGCACACATGGCGTACGCGCCGTTTACCGTAATGGTTTCGATATCCGCGCAGAGCCCCGCGCCGCCGCTCGGGTCGACCCCCGCGATGGCAAGCACCGTTTTCATATTCTTGCCCCCGAAAAAGCCGCTTTAAGCCCTTTTGCCGCCGCCGCGATATCCCGCGCGCCAAAGAGAGCTGAAACCACCGCGACGCCGTCCGCGCCGAGGCTGCGCGCCAAGGCGGCGTTTTGCTCCGTGATGCCGCCGATGGCGACTACCGGAATCTTCACCGTTTCGCAAATCTCCCGGACTGTCTCCTGAGAAACGCGCACGGCGTCGCTTTTGGTCGGGGAGGCAAAGAGCGCCCCCACGCCCAGATAATCCGCGCCCTCGCTTTGCGCCGCCAGCGCGCGGTCCGTTGTTTTCGCCGTCGCGCCAATCAGGAAGCCCTCCCCCGCCGCCGCGCGGGCCTCCCGAACGGGCGTGTCCTCAAGCCCCAGATGCACGCCCTGCGCACCGCCTTTCAAAGCGGCCGAGAGATTGTCGTTTACGATCAGCGGCACGCCGTACGCCGCGCAGACGGGTTTCAGAAGGCGTATCTCCTCCAAAAGCCGCGCCTCGTCCGCGCCTTTGTCGCGCAGCTGCACACAGGTCACACCGCCGCGCAGCGCCTCCTCCACAGCCGTTATAAGCGGTCTGCCGCCCAGAGAACCGGCGTCGGCGACCGCGTAGAGCAAGAGCTGCTCCCGTTTCATGAAAACACCCCTCCGCGCGTGTAGTCGTGCCGCATGAGCAGACTCATGACACAGCCGCCCGCCGCGCCCGCCGCAAGGACAGAGCCGAGATTTTCGGGCGTTATCCCGCCAATCGCCCAGACAGGAATTCTGACCGCCTCACAGACCTCGCGCAGGAAAGAAAGCCCTCTGCCCGCGAGCCCTTTCTTGCAGTCGGTCTCGAAAATATGCCCCGCGACAAGATAGCCCGCGCCGAGATTTTGCGCCTCAAGCGCCTCGTCCGCGGAATGCACCGATGTCCCGATGGTCTCAAAGGCGCGCTTTTGCGCGGGGGGAAGTTCCCGCAGCACCGCCAAGGGCAGATGCACGGCGCGCGCGTGAAGGGAAAGAGCGGCGTCCGCGAAAAAATGCGGTATCAGCGGAACGCCGAGGGGCAACAGCAGCCGCGAGACCTCCCGCGCAAGCGCGGTGTAATCCTCGGCGGGGAGATCCTTTTCGCGCAGAATGACGGCTCTGGGGCGCTCCAGACGCGCGATGCGCTCCAGCTGCCCCAAAAAATCCCCCTCGCAAAGGCCGCGGTTCGTCACGCAAATGATGTCAGACATAGAGATAGTCGTTGAGCACCGGCTGCAGCCCCTCTCTTGTGAGGTCCTCATACATCCGGTCAAAGCTGCGCGAATCGTTGATCTCAAACTGCTCGTCGCCCGCGTCGGGGTTCTCGCCGCCGTGATACTTGCTCTCGTGGTCGCCGATTCCGGTGGAAACGCCGGCGGAGACTTTCGTCGCGGCGATCTTGACAATCCCGTTGCGGAAGGACGCGCTCTCTCTGGAAGAAACCGTAATCCCCGCGAACGGCAGGAAGAGGCGGTAGGCGCAGAGAATGCCGCAGAGTTCGCGCTCGCGCACGTCCTGAGGGTTGATGGCGCTGTTGTTGACGATGGGACGCAGGCGCGGGCAGGAAAGCGAAATCTCCGCCTGCGGGTACTTGCGCTGCAGATAGTACGCGTGCAGCGCGGTCGCGAGGGCGTCGCGGCGGAAATCCGAAAGCCCCAGCAGCGCCGAACACGCCACCCCGCGCATTCCGCCCATGAGCGCGCGTTCCTGCGCGTCAAAGCGGTACGGGAACACCCGCTTGTGCCCCGCCAGATGGAGCTGCTCGTAGCGCGCCGGGTCGTAGGTCTCCTGAAAAACCGTCACGTAATCCGCCCCGCGCTCGCGCAGAAAGCGGTAGTCCTCCACATTCACGGGGTAAATTTCCAGCCCGACCATCTTGAAATACCGCCGCGCCAGTTCGCAGGCGTCGCCGATATAGGAAATGTCGCTCCGCGCGCGGCTCTCGCCCGTCAGAATCAGGATTTCCTCCATCCCGCTTTGCGCGATGACGTCCATCTCCCGCTCAATCTGTTCGCGGGAGAGTTTGGCGCGGTGAATGTGGTTATAGCGGTTGAAGCCGCAGTAGACGCAGTAGTTCTCGCAATAGTTGGCGATGTAGAGCGGGGTAAACAGATAGACCGTGTTGCCGAAGTGGCGGCGGGTCTGAACCTGCGCCTTCTGCGCCATCTCCTCCAGAAACGGCCCCGCGGCGCCCGACAGCAGCGCCTTCAGGTCCTCGATATCGAGGCTCTCCTTGGAAAGGGCTCTGCGCACGTCCTGCGCGCTGTAATCCTCCGGGCGGTAGCTTTGAACCTGAGAGAGAACTTTGCCCATGATGTCCGAATCAATGCGCTCCATGTCCGGCAGGTACGCCATCGGGTCGGTGCGGCTGGACGGGTCGTTTTCCAGCCTGTGCTTTTGCTCCAGCGCCGCGGGAGAGAGCCCTCCCGAATCCACAAAAAACCGGTTCTCCATGAAAAGCCCCCTTAATCGCGCAGAAATCCCGTCAGCGTGTCCGAGGGCGCGCCGCCGCGTTCGAGCACTCTTCCGAGCCCCGCCAGATGCGCCTTCCGCCCCGCCTCCACCGCCTGTTTAAAGGCGCTCGCCATGAGCGGGAGATCCCTGGAAGTCGCCAGCGCGGTGTTGCACATGACGGCAGCCGCGCCCATTTCCATCGCCTCGCAGGCCTGCGAGGGGCTGCCGATTCCCGCGTCCACAATGATGGGCAGGTCGATTTCGTCAATCAGAATCCGCAGAAAATCGCGCGTGGCAAGGCCCTTGTTTGAGCCAATCGGCGCGCCGAGCGGCATCACCGAGGCGGCGCCCGCGTTCACCAGATCCCGCGCGGTGTTCAAATCCGGGTACATATAGGGCATGACGATGAAGCCCTCTTTCGCTAAGATTTCCGTCGCGCGGACCGTTTCGGCGTTGTCGGGCAGCAGATATTTCGTGTCGCGCATGATTTCAATCTTGACAAAATCCCCGCAGCCGAGCTCCCTGGCGAGCCGCGCGATCCGCACCGCCTCCTGCGCGTTGCGCGCCCCGGAAGTGTTGGGCAGCAGCGTCACACCTTTCGGGATATAATCCAGAATGTTCTCGTGTTCCTTGCTGTTGGCGCGGCGCACCGCGAGCGTGATGATTTCCGCGCCCGCGTCCCGCACCGCCGCCTCAATGAGCTTGAGCGAATACTTTCCCGACCCGAGAATGAACCGGGAATGAAACTCCCTCCCGCCCAGAATGAGCTTGTCGTCCATGACAAAAGTTTCTTCCTTTCAGCAATCGTATTCCCCCGCGAGAATCCGCAGCGCCATCGTCGCCTGATGCGCCGCGCACACCCCGACCCGCGCGCCGTAGAGCCCCGAACTCTGCGCGACATCCGTCACTGTGTCCCCGCAGAGATAGAAATGTTCCGTGACCCTGCGCGTGCGGATTTCGTTGGCGGAGGAAAGCCCCGCCACGCCCGAGCCGGCAATCAGATACTTTTCGGGCAGCTTTTCGAGCACCGTCTGCGTGAGCATGGCCTTCTGGTCCGCGCGGTCAAACGCCTCGCAGATGACGTCCGCGCCGCCTAACAATTGGGGGATATTCTCCGGGGTGAGCTTTACTGTCTGCGCCTCGACCGCGCAGTACGGCGCGATTTTTTCGAGAATGGCACGCAGCGCGGCGGATTTTTCCTCCCCGAGCTGGCTTATAAAGTACTGCTGGCGGTTGAGATTCGAGGGCTCGAGGCGGTCAAAATCGTAGAGCAGAAGCCGCCCCACTCCCGCCCGCGCGAGCGCGATGGCGATGTTGGAACCCAGACCCCCGAGCCCGCAGACCGCGACCGCGGACTCCTGAAAACGCGCCGTCAGTGCGGTATCCTGACGCGCCGTGATTTCCCGCAGCATCAGCCGCCGCCCACGAAGCGCACGATTTCGACGGTGTCGCCGTCCTCGAGCGCGAGCGTCTCATACTCGTTCTTGGGCACAATGTTCAGATTGCGCTCCACGGCGACGTGTTCGGGCGCGAAACCGAGTTCGCTCAGAATTTGCGCCACGGTTTTCCCCGCCGCCGCCTGTTCGCTGCCGTTGATTTTTACCATAGCAAAGACTCCTTTCCAAAGAACAGAAAACCGGTGGGGCAAAAAAAGCGGGAAAACGCCAAAATAGGTAGTTTCCCGCATACCGCCTGTGAAAAACTCCCTGCGTTGGCATTATCCAAATCAGGTAGAAGGGTCGAACATGATGTTCCTCTCAGCCTGTAAAAGCTCCCCTGTTTTCTGACTTTCCTAACATTACTTTCCGACTGCCGCGCGCAAAGCCCGCAGCTCCTCAGATGTCAGATCGCGCCACGCGCCGGGCTTTAGCGTCCCCAGTTTCAGCGGCCCGATGCTGATACGGCGCAGCCTCAGAACGGGCAGCCCGACCGCGTCGCACATACGCCGGATCTCCCGTTTCTTGCCCTCGTGAATCGTCAGCAGCAGCACCGCGCGCTCCTTTTCGAGCGTGCGCACCACCACATTCGCCGGCGCCGTCACGAAGCCGTCGTCGAGTTTCACCCCCGCGCCGAGCCGGGCGAGCTGTTCGTCTGTCACCGGCGGGCGCACCGTCACGCGGTAGGTCTTGGCGACCTCTCTGGAAGGGTGCATGATGGCGTTGGCGAGCGCGCCGTCGTTGGTCAGCAGCAGCAGACCCTCCGAATTGCGGTCGAGCCGCCCCACGGGATACACGCGCTCTTCCACGCCGTCGAGCAAATCCATCACACAGCGCCGCCCCAGTTCATCCGACGCGGTCGTGACATAGCCGCGCGGCTTGTTGAGCATGATATAGCGGTAGTTCCGCCGCCCCTCAAGCGCCACCTCGGCGCCGTCCACGGTAAGCGAATCCCCCGCGCGCGCCTTGTCGCCGAGTTTCACCCTCTTGCCGTTTACGCGGACGCGCCCCTGGGTGATGAGTTCCTCCGCGTGCCTTCTGGAACAGTAGCCGGCTGCCGCAAGCAGCTTCTGGACGCGTACCGGTTCCATCGGCGCTCAGTCTTCCTGTCCGCCGTTCTGCCGCTTGGAGAGAAAGCCCGTGATTTTGTCCATGACATCGGGCACCATATTGACAATCGCGTTGGGCGTGGAGGCGTTGAGGGACAGCTGCAGAAGCTTCACGTCATTGGGCATGATGACCAGAAACGCCACCGGGGTGATTGTCACTCCCGCGCCGCCGCCGCCGCCGAAGGTGTCCTTCGCCACCTTCGTGGGCAGATCCGAGCCGCCCGAGGCGAACCCGAACGAAACTTTCGAAATCGGAACGACCGTCGTGCCGCCCTCGCATTCAATAGGCTTGCCGACAATCGTGTTGGCGTCCACCATGTTCCGGATTTCCTCCATCGTCACACGGAGTGTCTCCTGAACGGGATGGTCTTTACCGCGTTCGCTCATCTTCCTTGTTCCTCCCTTTTATGAATCGGCGGGAACGGGCCGCGATTCGCGCTCCTCCCGCTTTGCTTCCCTGTCCTGCGCGCGGAACCGCTTCCACGCGTGCAGCAGAAATTTAACTCCCAGAACCAGCACCGTCCCCACGAGCCCCGCCGCGGAACAGCGCAGTTCCAAAGATACACGAAATGCGATTTTGTCCCCGAAGAAATCCGCCAGTATCCTGCAGGAATCCGTCTGAATGTCGAGCGCGCACTGCGCGGCCGCGAGCAGATTGAAGACCGCCGTGCTGATGGTGCCGTAGAGCTGCGCTGTCTTGGCGGCGTCGTCGCTCCCTACCGCCATCCAGAGGTTTACGTGGCGAAAATGCAGGTGCCGGAACAGAAACTTTAACCCCGGGGAGAGCGCCGTGCCGCCGTCGCTTACAAGCCCCAGAATATCCGAGAGCCCCTCGGGTTTGAGCCGCTGAAAAAAGTTTTTCTTCTTCGGGCTTTCCCCGCCCTCTTCCGGCTTTTTCTCCGCCTTTTCTTCCCCGCCTGTCTCGTCCGCTTTCGGGCTGTCAGCGCCCGCCGCGGTTTCTTTGTCGCCTTTTTGGTCACTCGTATCGGCTGACTCAAGGGTTGCTCTGTCGGTCTTGGCAGAGTCCGTCTCCGGCGTTTCCTCAGCTGTCTCCGCCGCGGTTCCCTCAATCGTCTCCCCTGCTGTTTCCTCCGCTGTTTCTGCCGGAGTTTCTTCAGCCGTATCTTCCTCGGCTTCCTCCGCCGGCTTGACCGAAGTATCGGCGGTGGGCAGCACTTCCTTTAACTGCTCCTCGCTCAGGTCGTCCCCGGGCTTGGGGGGCACGGCATCGGGCGGGGGCGGAGGCTTGGAGCCGCGCCGCAGAACGGGGATAAAGGCATAGTAAATTTCAACGCTCCACTTGCCGTCGCCCACAGACGCCTTCACGCGAATCGGCAGCAGGAAAATCACGGCGAAGACGCCGAGAATGATGAGAAAAACCGTCAAATCGCCGCACCTCCTTCGCCACTGCCGCTCATACATTCCTATTATACCACCTTTTTCGCGAAAATGCAAGCCCTCCGCCGCGAAATTTCCCCCGCGCGCGTGTCCCTTGAAAAAACGGCGGAATTATGGTATAATGGAGCGGAAAGGGGAAGATTGCATGGACCGGCTGAAAGATATTTGTAAAGTCATTGAATCCATGGACGCGGACGCGCTGCTGCTGACAAGCGATGTCAATGTCCGCTACGCTACAGGTGCCACCGGGCTTGAGGGGCTGTGCCTGATAAACCGCGGCGGCGAGGCGCTGTTTCTCACGGACGGGCGCTATATCGAGGCGGCGCAAAACGCGCTCGCTGGGACAGCCTTCACGCCGAAACTGCCGCGCGGGCCGCAAATCGACGCGCTCGCGGAGGAGCTAAAACATTTTAACATACAAAAGCTGCTCTACGAGGACGGCCGTGTCACCGTGCGGGAGCGCGCTGCTTGGGCGGAAAAATTCCCCTGTGAGCTGGCGGGCGCGGGTGACGCGGTGGAAAAACTGCGCGCGCGCAAGACGGCCGGGGAAATCGAGCGGATAGAGCAAGCCCAGCGTATCGCGGAGGCGGCGTTTGAGCGGTTTCTGCCGACCCTGCGCGAGGGCGTCACCGAGCGCGAGGCGGCGGCGCGGCTGGAATACGAAATGGCGATGCTGGGCAGTGAGAAGCCCTCGTTTGAGACCATTCTGCTCTTTGGCGAGAACACGAGCAAGCCCCACGGCGTGCCGTCAAAGCGGCGTCTGCGCGAGGGCGATCTCATCACGGCGGATTTCGGCGCGGTCATCGGGGGCTATCATTCCGATATGACGCGCACCTTCGCTTTCGGGCACGCGACGGAAGAACAGCGGCGGGTTTATGAAACGGTTCTGGCGGCACAGCGGGCGGCTTTGGAGGCGGCAAAAGCGTCGAACCCCTGCTCCGCCATGCATTTCGCGGCGGCCGACGTCATTGAGAAGGCGGGATATGGGGAATATTTTACCCATTCTCTGGGGCATTCCGTGGGGCTTGAGATTCACGAGTCGCCCAATGCCTCGCCGAGGTCGAAAGATACGCTTGAAGACGGCGTGGTCATCACGAACGAGCCGGGCATCTATCTGCCGGGGAAATTCGGGGTGCGGATTGAGGATATGCTGCTGATTCACGGCGACGCGCCGGTCAATCTGACGAAAGCGCCCAAGACATTGATTTGGGAACGCGGCTGAGGCGGGGGAAACACAAAGCCCCTCTGTAAGTAGTCAAAAACAGGGGTAAAATTGCACTTTTCCGTGCAGCACTTGGGAGGATTCTCCCTTTTGCACAAAAAGAGCGCGCAGACAAGCACAGTATTTGGGCAGTTTGACGTGGAAAACGCGCGAAAAGCCGCACGAATGTTCAAACCGTGGAATGGCGTTGAGAAAAGCGTTGAAAGCGGAAAAGTTTCAACAAAGTTTTTATTTTCAACTCCACATTTCCCAACAGTTTCCACGATTTTGAAAATTGCGAACAAGTTTTCCACTTTTCAAGATTTTGTCCACAGTACGGTGTTGAGAAACGAGTGCGCGGCAGCCCGCGTGGGAGGCGGCTTACTTGAGTTTTCCCTCTTTTCAACCGACCCTAATACTACTACTATTTTACCTATACCTACCTAGTGCGCGGGGGAAATTTTTTGTGCTCGAAAACGGCTGCGCGCGGTGGAAAACTTTTCCGGGGAAGACCCTCGCGGGGAGCGTCGGCAGCCTTCACGAGTACCCCAAAACATAACAGTTCCGAGAACATAACCGGCTTCGGGGATAACATAACAGCTCCCAAAAACAAAGGTCGGGCAGTAAAATCTCCGTTCCCTCCCCGTAGGGGAGGGAGCCAAA
>CAYZMU010000018.1:0-2170 GCA_964479595.1 uncultured Ruminococcus sp.
CGCGGACAGCAAAAGAGCGGAGAAGATCTCTCCGCTCTCGCTGTCAGGGTTATTGCGGCGCGTCGGGGGCGTTGGGGTTGCCGGTGATCTCGTACCACGTCATGGGTTCGTGGGTGACGCTTTCCGCCGTATAGTAGAGCAGAATCGCCGTCGCGTCGTCAATCGTAATGAGGTCGTCGTCAATCACGTCCATGATAATGATAATTCTGTCCTCGAATTCGATTTGCACATGCAGCATATCCTCGGTGTAGCAGAGCAGGGTAAGTGTCGCGTCGTCAATCGTGATAACCCCGTTTTCGTCCACATCGCCGAAGCCCTCCGGATTGCTGGGGACAGTGCCCGGCGCCGTGCCGAGGCTCTCAAATACGAAGCCGCTCGCTTCGGCGTAGGTCTGCGCGGCAGAGTTCTCATAGCCGCTAATCGTGCCGTAGAACACCGCCGCGCCGTTCTCATATGCGTTGTATATCGAGTCTGCCGGGATTTCGCATTTCGGGTTCTCAATCGTCACCGAGGCAAGGCTCTCACAGTCCGCAAAGGCGCTTGCTCCGACAGCCGCCACACCGTAGGGAAGGCTCACCTCGGGCAGACCGTCACAGTCCGCGAAACTCTCGTCCCCTATCCGCGCGACCGTATCCGGAACGGACACAGCGGCCAGATTGTCGCAGTTCTCAAAGGCGAGCGCGCCCACACTCGTGACACCGCTTGTGATTTTCAGGGAGGCGAGGCGTTCCTTGAAGGCGTTCCACGGCGACACCGCTCCGTAGCGGCTGTAATCCGCCATATCCCCGCTCCCGCTGATGACGAGTTCTCCCGTGTCCGGGTCAAAGTGCCACGTGAGATTCTCCTCATTGCCCGGAGCGCCGCAGTATCCGAAGGTTTCGACGGGTTCCGTTGTGGTGGTCGTCGTTTCGGTTGAGGTCAGCGTCGTCAGTGTCGTCTGCGGGGGGTCTTCCACAATCGTAATACTGCCGGCAATCGTCTCGTAATCGGTGCCCGCGAGATAATCCACACCGGATTCGCCGATTACGTCAACCATCTCGATTTCTATCGGATAGACATCCCCCGCGCGCGCGTCCTGCGGCACGTCAAAATAGAAGGTGAAAAGGGCGGCGTTTCCGGTGTAGAGATCCGTATTGGTCGCTGACACACCGATAAGATCGCAATCCGGGCGATCAAAATTTGTCGTGCCGACGATGATATCGAACGCGTCGTAATTCTTGTCGAAAATCGGGGTTTTCCCGTCATCATCCAGCTGAACGGAGAGCGCGGGCGGCGCGTCAGATTGGCTCTTTTGCGTATTGAACATGATCCGGGCGCCGATAGTTTTTATCCCGATATTGCCGCGCACGCCCATGCTGACGGGGACGCCTTTCTGCCCGGGCTTGGCGGTGGCGTCGCTCGCGTAAAACTGCATGATGTCCGGCTCGGTCGTCGTGGTCTGCGTGGTCGGGTCCGCGGTCTGGGCGGGCGCGGTCGTGACAGCCTCCCCCTCAATCGTAATGCTGCCGTTTACGATGGTGAAATCGGTGATATCCGTGCTCGATTCGCCTTTCAGGTCAACGATCTCAATTTCGATCGGATAGACGTCCCCGTTTTGCGCGTCCCGCGGGATGTCAAAATAGACGGTGAACAGCATTCCGTCTTCGGTGAACGCTTCTGTACTCGTCGCGGATATGCCGATCATGTCAAAATCCTCGCGATCAAAATTGACTCCCCCGACATCGATTGAGAAAGCGTTGGGGACAATATCATAAAGCGGTACATTATCCCTGTCTTCCCGCATCGTCGGGGAAAGCGGCGCCGGGGCGTCCGCCTCGCTCTTTCGGGTGTTGAACTCGACCCGGATGCCGAAACCCGTGATTCCGGTGTTTCCGCGCACGTTGAGCGTAACAGGCACGCGCTGCTGCCCCGGCGCGGCGGTGACGTTGTCCAGACAGAAACCCATGATGTCGGAATCCCAAGCTTCGGTTTGTGTGGTCGTAGTTTGAGTGGGAACGGTGGAAGTGGTTGTGACAGGCTCGCCCTCAATCGTTATGCTCCCGCTCTCCACCGCAAAATCAGTGCCCTCGGTCAGTCTCGGCGTGGAACTATCGCCCTCTTCTCTCACGCCCAGCAGGTCAACCACAACCAGATTCAGATCATACACATCCCCCTGCTGCGCGTCCTGCGG
>CAYZMU010000018.1:2270-24397 GCA_964479595.1 uncultured Ruminococcus sp.
GGTCAACCACAACCAGATTCAGATCATACACATCCCCCTGCTGCGCGTCCTGCGGCACATCAAAATAAAGGGTATAGAGAGAACCGTCGTCGGCGTAAGACCCTGTAGATGTCGCGGAAACGCCGACAATATCACACTCCGGTTTCGTAAAATTGGTTGACGCGACAAACATCCATTTCCAAATGCCTTCACCTTTATCACAAACAGGAGTTTTCCCGTCCTCCTTCAATCGGATAGAAAGCGGGGACGGCGGGTCCTCTTCGTCCTTTTGTGTGTTGAATTCAATTCGGATACCAAAGCCCGTGATCCCTACGTTGCCGCGCACGCTTACGCTGACGGGCACGCGCTGCTGCCCCGGCGCGGCGGTGACATGGTCCGCGTAAAGCACCATGGACGGGTCCTCGGCAACTTCCGCCGCGGACGCCTGTGTTTCATCCCGCGCGCCGCTCCCAAAAAGGCAGGGCACAACCACGCCTGACGCGAGCGCCAAAGCCGTGGCGGCGGACATCAGTTTTTTAAACATCTTACCTTCTCCTTTCATCAGACGGAGTCTCAAAACTCCCCCTTTCATTATACCACCGCAAGGAGAAAATTTGTGCGTTTTCTGATATCTTTGTTGATTCCGATAAATTTACGCGTTTTCAAACATGATAATTGGGCATATCGCACAATCTTTTCACAGAGTCGTCCCTTGTGCGAAGAGTCCGGGGAGCGCGAAAAACACGCGCCGTCCGAAAAAGCGGACAGCGCGTATACCGGCTGTGAAATCTCTGATGTTTTATGAGAATTTTTAACGCGAAGGCAAAGTTTCGTTCATGCTCCCGCTGCGGTAGCCGCGCAGGTCCAGAGCGGTGTAGGCCCACCCCAGCGCGCGGAATTTCTCCGATACTTCCTCCCTCACAGCCAGCATTTTGCCAAATTCTTCCGGGAGGATTTCCACACGGGCGACATCCCCGTGCACACGGACCCGAACCTGCCCAAAGCCCAGATCACGCAGAAACTGCTCCGCCTGCTCCACCATCGCCAGTTTCTCCTCGCTGATGGTTTCGCCGTAGGGAAAGCGCGAGGCGAGGCAGGCGAAGGAGGGCTTGTTCCAGGTCGGCAGCCCCAATTCCCGTGACAGCGCGCGGATTTCCTCCTTATGGAGTTTCGCGTCGCGCAGCGGGCTCAGGACACCGAGTTCGCGCACAGCCGCGAGCCCGGGGCGGTAGTCGCTGAGGTCATCCAGATTCGAACCCTCCGCCACAGCCGCGAGCCCGTTCTCCCGCGCGATATCCCAAATCTTCTCAAACAGCGAGCGCTTGCAGAGATAGCAGCGGTTGGGAGGATTCTGCGCGAAGCCCTCGATATCCAACTCCTCCGATTGCGTAATCACCTGCCGGATACCGTTCGCGGCGCAAAAGTTCCTCGCATCCTCCAACTCTCTTTCGGGAAACGACCGCGATTTTGCCGTCACCGCAAGCACCTTGTCGCCGAGCGCCTCCCGCGCGGCGAACAGCAGCAAAGTCGAATCCGCGCCGCCCGAAAAGGCGACGGCCACACTGCCGCGGGAGCGCAGCGAAGCGCAAAGACAGTCATATTTCTCGTGAATCGTGTCCATCTCTCGCCTCCCAAACCGTCTCAGATCTGATATTCAATCGGCTCGATTTCGCCGCCAAGGTTTAAGATCTCCAGGATTTTGGAGCGGTAAACCTGAAATGTGTCCTGTGCCCGTTTCCTCGGCCTCGGCAGGTCAATCAAGATGTTGTCGACTACCTTCGAAGGCCGCGGCGACAAAACCACAACCCTGTCGGACATATAAACCGCCTCGTCCACGTCATGCGTGACCATCAGCATGGTCATATGATTCTTCGACCAGATATCCAGAATCTCGTCCTGCAGGTTCATCCGGGTGAAGGCGTCCAGCGCGCCGAGCGGCTCGTCCAGCAGCAGCACCGTCGGGTGTCCCACCAGCGAGCGCGCCAGAGACGCCCGCTGCTGCATACCCCCGGAGAGCTGGTGCGGATAAGACTTCTCAAACCCCGTCAGCCCCGTCATCTTGATATAATCCTCGATATCCTGTTTGTTCTTCTTGGCGAGGTGCTGCGCCTTGAGCCCGAAAGCGATATTCTTCTCCACGGTAAGCCACGGAAAAAGATTGGAACCCTGAAACGCGAAGCCTCTCTCGCTCCCGGGCTTTGTGACGGGCTTTCCGTCCAGTTCAATCGTGCCGCCCGTGGGTTTGTCCAGCCCGCCGATTAAGCGCAGAAGCGTGGATTTCCCGCAGCCGGAGGGCCCTATCAAAGAGATGAACGCGCCCGACGGCACGTCAAGCGTCAGGTCATCCAGCGCGACGATGTTCCCTTTCGCCGGGTCCTGATTGACGAATTCCTTGCGTACGTTTTTGATGGAAATATTGCCTACCATTTGATTACACCCTTTTGCCACACAAGCAGATAATCCCTCAGTTTGAAGAGCAGCGTCAGAATCAGCGAGCACATCACGGCGGTCAGAATCAGCCCCGCGTAGACGCCGTCGTACATCATCACCTGCTTCTGCCAGTTGATATACCAGCCGATGCCGCTGGAATTGCCGTTCATCTCCACAACCATCAGCGTCGTAAAAGAAGATACGGTGCCGTAAAACACGCCCAGAAAGATGCTGGGCAGCGCGCTGGGAATTGCCACATGGAGAATCTTATAGAACGTGGAGGCGCCCAACGTGCTCGCGATTTCGTAATGCACCTGACTCGTGCCCTGTATCCCGCTGCTTGTCATCAGCATGACGGGAAACCACACGGCAAACGCGATGAGAAAGACATTCGCGCTGTGCGTGGTCGGAAAAACGCTGATAGCGAGCGGTATCCACGCGGTCGTCGGAATGGGTCCTATGAGTTTCGCGACAGGATTGAGCCAGTAGCCGACTTTCTTGTTGTACCCCAGCGCGAGCCCCGTCAGGAAACCGACCACGCCGCCCCAGAGGAACCCTGTCCCCAGCAGTTTCAGCGAGGACAGGACATTCTGAAGCAGGAACACTCTCTGCTCAAAGAGCAGCCCCAGTATCCGGTCAAATGAGGGAAAATAGAGCGTCGGCAGCAGCGCCGTCTTGGTGATGAGAAAGTTCAGGAGCGCGAAAAGCAGCATACTCCCGGTCAGGAAAGGGGCCTTGTAGGCAAGCCAGATTCTCACCTTCGCGACAAAAATCGACACGACCGCCGCGACAAGATAAATCCCAAGCAGAATCAGCAGAAGGTAAACATAGTAAGGATGTGCCGCGGGCTTTTGCTTTCCGCTGTCTTGAAACCCGTAATACACCGCGATCGACAGCAGCACCGCGAGCACGGGCAGGGCAAGTTTCAGGACTGTGTAAATCTTTTTTCTCATGAAACGCCCACTTTCTTTCAGTGGCAGCCCGCGGACGTCTGGACACTGCCGAGGTTTACAAGATTGAGCTCAGGCTGGTCGGGCAGTTCGGCGGATTCGGAAAGTTCGCTGAACGTCCCGTCCTCGTTGTAAACATAGCTGTCAGGGACGCCGTCAAATTTCGCGACGTGCTCCGCCGTGAAACTGTCGATTTCCCGCCCTTCCTGCAGATCGCCGATTTCCAGCAGATCCGAGCAGGCGTTGCGGAAGGTCTGCTCCATCACGCTGACGGACGGCTGATAGTTGTAAGAGCCCAGCAGTTTCGCGTTTTCCGAAAGGTCGCCCGAGCACTGGTTGTTGTCAATCTGGAGTTTCGCGGCTTCCTCGGGTTTCGCCTGCACGAAAGCGGAAGCCTTGAGCAGCGCCCGGGTAAAGGCGGCCGCAGCGTCGGGGTGCTCCGTCACAACCGAGGTCGTGACATAGGACGCGCAGCAATACTCGTTCTTGAATGTCTCGTCCTCGCTGAGGTCCAGGATTTTCTTGAAGCCGTATTCCTGTTCGCCGGAGTACGCTACGGGGTCGTGTACCGCGATGGCGTCCACCGCGCCGTTTGCGAGCGCGAGCGGAAGGTCGGGCAGGTTATAGGGGACAAGCTCCACTTCCATGTTCTGCGGGGTGACACTGACCCCGACTTCGAAGAGTTTTCTCTTGAGCGCAATCACGGACGAATCGGTAAGCCCCGGCACGCCTATCTTCTTGCCCTTGAGCCCCGCGACATCGTCAATATCGGAATCCGCCGCGACATAATACTTTGTGCAGCCGGTGTGCATGCCGGCCGTAAACGCGACTTCCAGCCCGCTGTCAATCTGCGGAATCAGCGTCCCCGCGAGCCCGAGGCAGGCGTCAATTTTCCCCGACGCCGTCAGCTCCGCCGCCTGCTGGATATCGATATCCACCAGCTCGTACTTGATTCCCGCGGCGGAGAATTCCTCGTCAAAATAGCCGAGATCCGCCGCCACGTGCAGCGGCGCGAGGCACAAAGAACCGCTCGCGGTCCCGATTTTGAAGACATAGTCCCCGTCTGCCGCGGTATTGCCGCCGTTCTGAGAAGTTTCCGCGGCGCCGGAAGTTTCCCCGCCTCTTTGAGAAGTTTCCGCGGTGCTCGAAGTATCGCCGCAGCCGCCTAAGGAGGCAGCCAGCGCCCCCGCGAGAAAGACCGAAATCACTTGTTTTTTCATCTTTGATTTTCCTTTCAGTTATCATACTATTCCTATCTGCTAAGTAGGATTTTATCGGACAAAAAGACACGGCATACCGCTCCTCAACAGCCGCGCCTCCGGGGAAAAGGTCTGAAGACATCGGAATCCCCTGTCCGGCAATATGATTTCTGAAATCAGATTGTCGTGTTCACGCATTCTATCAGCCCCCGGAATCTCCTCCGAATGTTCTGCGCATCTGATACCAGACGGCGTTTCCGTGCGCGGAATCGGAGATTCCCTCGTTTACAAATCCAAATCTCTCGTAAAAGCCCAGAAGCCCTTCCTTACAGGTCAGTACAACCCCGGCCCGACCCGCTTTGGCGGCATCGCGCAGAACCAGAGCCATCAGCCGGCTCGCGCAGCCGCGATTTCTGTAGTCGGGGTGTGTGGCGACGCCGAAAATCATCTGCCATCTGCCGGTCTCTTTATGCATCCGGGCGTTATGATACATCTCGTCGCGCAGGTCGGGCAAATCCGTCGCCATGCCGTTTATCGCGCTGACAATCTGCCCGCCGCATTCGAGCAGCCAGAAGTGTTCGGGAAAAACAGCGAGCCTCGCGGCGAAATCTTCGGCAGACGCCGCCTCGGCGGGAGGAAAGCAGAGCCGCTCGAGCCGCGCCAGTGCCTCCGCGTCCCCCTCCCGCGCGTGACGTTCGGTAAAACCCCCGCGCTCAGTAGTTGTCATACAAATCCTCAGTGAAAGTCAGACTGCCCCTGTAGCCCGCGTAGGTGCGGTTAAACACCAGCCGCTCGCTCATGGGGAACGCGCCGAGGATAAACTGCGCGTCAATCTCCAAGGCCGCCTCGCGCTCGTTGCTGCTGCCGAAAATCATCGAGATTTCCTGTTCGGAATGGGTCAGCGCGTAGTTTATCTCGTACTGGTCGGCGGTAAACAGAATCTCGGGCGGCTGCGCGTATTCCAAATCGCGAATCTGCGCGGCAATCCTTTCCTTGTCCTCATCCCGGAAGATGGGTTCGGTGATGACGACCAGAACCGGCGTAAAGCTGAAATCGTTTGCGAGATAGCGCGTGATTCCGACCGCCGTACTCGCGTCCGCCGCGACGGCGAAACGCTTCCAGCTCACCGCGCCGATAGCCTGCGCAAGATAGTTGTACACGTATTTTTCTTCTGACTCAATGACCGATTCCACAAGCGCTTTGTCCAGATTCAACGCCTGCGCAACCGTTCTCACAAATTTGGTCGTATCGGTTGCCCCGACAAAGAGCCCCGGAATCCGCAGCGACGGCACCGAGAATTTCTCCTCGAATTTCCGCGCCGGACCCTGAAACAGCCACGGGTTCACGATGATATTGAGCGCCGCCGCGGAACAGTTTCGGATTTCCTCCATCCCCTGCTCTTTGGTGAAAAAAGTGTTCACGCGCAGCCCGAGTCTGCTGAGTACGCGGTCAATTTCCTCCAGCGTTCCGCTCCAGAAAGGGTCGTGATAGGGAACGACGCCGAAAATATTCACAAGGCGGTCGTCTTTGGGGACATTCTCCCGAATCACCTTGTCAATCATGGTGTTCCAGACCACCTCATACCCCAGATTGCTGTCCCCCGCGAATCCCGGCGTCTCAATCGGGTAGACCTCCACGCCCTTTTCGCGGAATTCCTCCGTCACGCTCAGGATATCGTCCCCGATAATCCCCGCCGTGCAACCTGTCAGGACGAAGTAGGCGTCCGCGTCAATGATATCGACCGCGCCCTGAATCGTCGTGCGCAGCTTGTCAAGCCCGCCGAACACGACTTCCTTTTCCAGCATATTGCTCGACGGCAGCGAAACGCCGCTGACAAAACAGGAGCTTTTGTGCCCCGACTGTCCCTGTTCCGCGGCGGTTGTCTGCATACAGCAGCCCGGCCCCGAATGCAGAATCGGACAAACCTTGTGCAGCGCGCCGAGCACGGAATTGATGCCCGCGAGCACGCACCCGCCGCGCGGATTTTCTGTAATCTGTGACATGGCGTTTCCTCAATTCGTGATGTATTTGAACGCGTCCTCCTCGTACCACGACGCGCGGTAGGGCAGGCTGACGTGCTGAGAAAGCTTGACGTTGAAGCCGGGATTCTGCAGCTGGTCCGCGATTTTGTTGCCGAGATAGAGCAGCCCGTCATAGCCCATGGTCGGGCGCTTTCCGTCCAGCACGTGCGTCGTGGGAATGCCGAGCTTCGCCGCCCACTCCGGCACGCCGATGAAAGCGTCCGGTTTCAGCCGGTTGAGAAGGTTTACCTGTTCAAAGGGCTGCATATTCGCGACATCCACCACGTAGTTCTCATGAATGCTGTTGAGGTGCTCGATATCCACCTGCGCATCGTCGTCATACGTCGGTGTCTCCAGCCCGACGAGTTCCATTCCGAAATCGTCAATCAGCGCGGCGGCGGCGAAAGAGCGCCCGGTTCCGCCGCAGATGAAGACACGCTTGCCCTGCAGACGTTCCCGCAGTTTCTCCACAAGCGGCTCCACACGGCGATGTTCGCGTTCAATGATTTCCTCCGCCTGTTCTTCCTTGCCGAGTGTCTTCGCGATACCCCTGTACCACTTGTCCGTGTTGCGCATGCCAATCGGCATGACCGTGTGCGAATAGGGAATCCCGTAATCCTCCCGCAGCGTCTCCATGAATTCGTCCGCGAAAACCTTGCAGATGGAAGTGGACGCCTCCGCGGCGGGAATGCGCTGTATCTTTTCCAGCGAGCTGTAGAACGGAATGTAATTGACCTCGACACCGATTTCGCGGAGCATACGCTCCATTTCCTTCTGGTCCGCGAAGCTCACGGTCGTCGGCGCGAAGAGATTCACAAGCCCTTTCTGGGTCGGCACCCGCTGCTTTTTCAGGATATATTTGTTGATGGACAGAAACGCCGCGTCAAAGCCCGAGGCGCAGATTTTGGATTTGAAGCCCTCGCAGTGAATCGGAACCAGAATCGTCTCCGGATATTCCTTCTGCAGATCACCCGCGATCGCGTCAATATCGTCCCCGATAATCCCCGACGCGCAGGAGGCGTAGATGAAAATCAGCTTCGGCGCGTAGCGCTCCACCGCGATTTTCACGGATTCGCGCAGTTTCTGCTCGCCGCCGAACACAACGCTTTTCTGGTCGATGTTCGTCACGATAATCCGCGGGTTTTTAATGTTGCGCACGCCTCTGTGCGCCTGCCCGACGCGGTACATATCCACCGCCATAATCGTGCAGCCGACGCAGCCCTGCGGCGAGTGGGAGATGAATACCGAATCCTCCAGCGACATCAGCGCCGACATGCTGTTGATCTGCTGGCACTGCAGCCCCTGCGCGAAACTTCTGTCCGCGCGTTTGAGACAGCCCTTGCGAAAATCCTGCTCCACCGCCTGTCCGGTTGTCCCGAGGTCATTGATGCGCCCCGGCTTGCTTTCGCGTACGCCCGAATATGTTGCCATCGTTCACACTCCACATCCTCAGAATATCACTCGTAAATGGGGACAAAATCCCCCGCTATGTTTCTATTTTACCACAAGCGGGCCCCGCTGTCAAGCGCAAAAACTGCAATCGATTGCTCTTATACCCGCTTTGGCGGTTTCCGCGCCGCGTATGCTGTGCCCGAAATCCGCGCGCGCTGGAATGAGAAACGTTTGCGCGGACAGCCTTTCACGCCCAAAAGAAGCCCCGGCGACTTTTCCGATTCCGATTTTGCGCGTTTTCACAAAAGGGTCTTGAAAATCCGGCGGTTTTGTGGTATAATAAATTGGGTTTTCACGGAACGTTCTTAGCCGGGCTTCCTTGCAATTCGCCCCCGAAAGTGGTATAATGATAAAGTGTAACGCCCGGCTCGTATCCATACCCGGCGTAAGGGAGGGAAAGCTTTGAAACAAAAGATTGTAAAATTTCTCGCCGTTCTCGGCGCGGTACTTCTTTCTCTCCCGATGTCAGACCGCGCGAAGGTACGCGCGGAGGAAACCGAATCGGACGCGCCGTCATTCGACGCCGAGGAACAGGCGTATATCGACAGCCACCCCAAGCTCAAGGTGGGCTTTGTGCCGGACCGTGTCCCGGTTTCCTTCGCGGACGAGGACGGCCACATCGAGGGCATTACCCGCTACATCATGGAGCGCGTCAGCGAACTGTGCGGCATGGAATTTGAACTCGTGGCGCTCCCTACCCAGAACGTCACCTATGTCTACCTCGCCGACGAGGGTTTTGACCTTCTGACGAGCGTGGAATACAACGAGGAAAACAAAAAGGCGAACGGCATTCTCATAAGCGACCCCTACCTCTCCACCCGCAAGGTCGTAATCGCCAAGAGCGACCTGGAAATCACAAGCAATTCGGAGTTTACGGCGGCGGTTTCCACGGGTTCGCAGACGCTCAAGAAAGTGCTCGCGGCGTCCTTCCCGAATTTCAAGCTGCAAGACTATGACACCGTGGAGGACTGTTTTGACGCGGTGCGCAGCGGCGAGGCGGATTTGCTGATCCAAAACCAGTACGTCGCGGAATACTGGCTCTCGCGGCCGCGCTACGAAAAGCTCAAGGTTATCCCCGTAATGGGGCTGGACGATCAGGTCTGCTTTTCGGCGGTGGTCTCCTACGGCGGAAAGCCCGGCGCCACGCAGCGAGAGGGAGAGGTGCTGATTTCGATTCTCAACAAGGCAATCGGCGCCATGGGCGAGGACGAGCAGGGCACGTACATCATTCAGGGCGTCATGGAGAATCAGTACGAATACGGTTTCACGGATTTTCTGCAGCGCTACCGCTATTCCGTGATAGCGCTCCTCATTTTCGTGCCTTTGACGCTGGTGCTCGTCGCGCTGCTGATTCTGCAGCGCCTGCGCACCGCCGAAAGCAAGGCGGACGCCAGAGCCAAGAGCCGTTTCCTCTCCGCTATGAGCCATGAGGTGCGCACGCCGCTCAACGGTCTTATCGGGCTCAACCATCTGATGGCGCAGAACCTCTCCGACAGAGAGAAAATGGAGAATTACTTGGAGCAGTCCACCGCCACCGCGAAATACCTGCTCTCTCTGGTCAACGACATTCTGGATTCGTCAAGGCTTGAGGAGGAAAAACTCGAGCTGGTCATGCACACGGTGGACCTGAAACTGGTTGTGGAGACCATCGGCTCCATTGAACAATCCGCCATCGCGGAGAAGAAACAGCGCTATGACACGGAACTCTCCATGCCGTTTCCCTACATCGTCGGGGACGCCATCCGCATTCAGCAGGTGCTGCTCAACCTCTTGGACAACGCGCGCAAGTTCACCCCCGACGGCGGACACATTACGCTGAAACTGACGCAGGAGGAAACGCAGGACGGTTCTGTCCTCACGACCGTTTCCGTCTCGGACACCGGAAAGGGCATGAGCGAGAGTTTCCAAAAGCACGTCTTTGACCTGTTCGCGCAGGAACTCGAAACGGTTTCCAAGGGCAATCAGGGCACGGGGCTCGGGCTTTCCATCAGCTATAAGCTCGCAAAGCTCATGGGCGGTGACCTCACCTGTGTCAGCCGCAAGGGCGAGGGCAGCTGTTTCACCTTCACATTTGTGGCGCGGAAAGCCGAGCCTGAGAGCATACAAAGCCCCGAGCGCGCGGCCGGGACGGAGCGTCCGCGTGTGCTGGTCGCGGAGGACAATGACTTAAACGGAGAGATTCTTCTGGAACTGCTGCGCGGCGACGGCTTCGAGGCGGACCGCGCGGAGAACGGCAAAAAGGCGCTGGAGATTTTCAGGGATTCCGAGCCCTTTACCTACGGTGTAATCTTAATGGATCTGCTGATGCCCGAAATGGACGGCTTTGAGACGACCGAGGCGATACGGGCGCTCGACCGCCCGGACGCGAAAAAGGTGCGGATTTTCGCCTGCACCGCCAACGCCTTTGAGGACGAGCGCGAGCGGGCTTTCGAAAGCGGCATGGACGATTTCATCACGAAACCCGTGGACATCGAGGAACTGCTGCGAAAGCTGTATGAATAATCGGAAGGAGGCGGAAACGGTGCGGGACACGGAGGCGCTGCGCGCTGTGCTTGAGGGTTTTCCGCGCGCGCAGAAGGCCTGTGTACTGAGTTTCGGCTGCCAGCTGAATTTCTCGGACGGGGAAAAATACAGCGGCGTGCTGCGGGATTCAGGCTATATTCTCACAGACGACCCCTTTGACGCCGATGTCATTCTGCTCAACGCCTGTGCCGTGAGAGCGCACGCGGAATCCAGAGTCTTTGGCAGGCTCGGCGAGCTCAGCCACATTCTGACTGCCCGCCCCGACGCAATTATCGGGCTTTGCGGGTGTATGGGCGAGGAAAACGGCGTGCGCGAAAAATTGCGGAAATCCTTCCCCTTCGTGCGGCTGATTCTGGGCGCGTCGGCGATGGAGGAACTGCCCGGGGCGCTCCTGCGGATTTATTCCGGGGAGACGCGCGCGGAGGTCTCCTCGCCAAAGACGCTGCCGGACGAGGAACTGCCCACGGCGCGCGCGGGAACGTTTCAGGCGAGCGTGCCCGTGATGTACGGCTGCGACAATTTCTGCACATACTGTATCGTGCCCTACGTGCGCGGCAGGGAACGCAGCCGCGCGCCCGAGGCGATTGAGCGCGAGACAGCGCGGCTGGTCCGTGACGGGTATAAGGAAATCCTGCTGCTGGGGCAGAACGTCAATTCCTATGGAAGAGGGCTTTCTCAAACGGCGGATTTTCCGGCGCTGCTGCGGCGTCTGGACGCGATCGAGGGCGACTTCGTGATACGATTCATGAGTTCGCACCCAAAGGACGCCTCGGAAGAACTGCTCGACACCATGCTGCATTCCAAACACATTGAACACCATCTGCACCTGCCGCTGCAAAGCGGAAGCGACCGGGTTTTAGCGCAGATGAACCGCCACTGCACCGTCTCGCGCTATCTGGAACTGGTGGAATACGCCCGCGCCGCCGACGCGAATTTCGGGTTTTCCACAGACCTGATGGTCGGGTTTCCGACCGAGACACGGCAGGATTTCCAACAGACGCTGGATGTGGTGCGCAAAGTGCGCTACGACAATCTTTATACTTTTATCTACAGCCCGCGCGAGGGCACCAAAGCCGCCCAGATGCCGCAATGCTCGACCGAGGAGGAGATAGCGGAGCGTATGCGGGAACTTCTGGCGCTGCAGCGCGAAATCTCCCAAAGCCACAACGCGCGTTTCATAGGACAGCGCGCGCGGGTACTCATTGAGAAATACGACCCGCGCAAGAATGTGCTGATAGGCAAGCTGCGCGAGGGTGTTATCGCGGAGATTGCAAACGGCGGGGAGGAAGATGTCGGGAATTTCGCGGAAATTCTCGTGACCGGAGCGAAAAACTGGGCTGTGACGGGGGAGATTCTCCCGCCGGACCGCAAACTTTGAAAGGGAGAATGAAAGATGAACGATTTGATGGAAATGGCGAAGGAACTCGGGCGGGCGCTGCAGCGTGACGAGCGCTATCTGGCGTTCCGCGCCGCCGCGCAGAAAAACGACGAGGATTCCGAGCTGCAGGAACTTATCGGGGAATTTAATCTGAAGCGGCTGGACCTCAGCAATGAGCAGGACAAGGCACAGCCCGACAGCGATCGGATGGACGCGCTGGACGCGGAGGTTAAAAATATTTACGCGAAAATCATGGAGAATCCCTCCATGGCGGCGTATCAGCGGGTGCGTTCGGAATTTGAACAGCTGCTCGACAGCATCAACCGCGTCATCGCGATGAGCGCCGCGGGACAGGACCCCGACAGCTATGACCCGGCCGCCGCGGCGGGCTGCGCCGGGGACTGCGCCGCCTGCGCGGGATGCCATTGAAACCTCAGACGCGGGAGATCGATCGCGACAAACTCTCCCCGATGATGCAGCAGTACCTCGCTGTCAAGGACGCCGCCGGCGACGCCATCGTTTTCTTCCGAATCGGCGATTTCTATGAAATGTTCTTTGACGACGCGCTGCTGGTTTCCAAATTGCTGGAACTGACGCTGACGGGGCGCGACTGCGGACTTGAGGAGCGCGCGCCCATGTGCGGGGTGCCCTATCACGCCGTGGATCAATATCTCAAGCGGCTGGTCGATCTGGGCTACCGGGTCGCCATCTGTGAGCAGATGGAGGACCCGAGCACCGCGAAAGGGCTTGTGGAGCGCGGCATTATCCGCGTGGTCACGCCCGGGACGCTGATTGAGAGCGATATGCTCGACGAATCCAGCTGCAACTATCTCGCCGCTGTCTGGAGCGACCGGGAAGCGATTGGGCTTTGCGCCGCGGATATCTCCACCGGCGCGGTTTCGCTGCATCGGCTCTCGGAGAAGAACCGCGCGGAGGAACTTATTTCCCTGCTTGACCGCTATCACCCCGCGGAACTGCTCCTGACAAAAGATTTTCTCGACCGGGAGAAAACCATCGCGAATTATCTCAAAACCGCGGCCAAGTGTATGCTTACGGAGCGTCCCGAAGACAGTTTCTCCGCGGAAAAGCAGGAGGAAATCGTCTGCAGACAGTGCTCGGCTCAAAGCCTCTCCGAGCTGGGGCTTGCGCGTGACAGCGCGGACACGGCAGCGGCGTGCGCGGTCTTTGAGTACATCGCGCAGACACAGCGGGCGCTGGTGGGGCGTTTCTGCCGAATCGAAAAAACGGACAGCGACAGCGTGATGGGGCTGGACGCCGCCGCGCGGCGCAACCTCGAACTGACGGAAACGCTGCGTTCCCACGAAAAGCACGGCTCGCTGCTCGGCGTACTGGACCGCACGCAGACGGCAATGGGCAGGCGTATGATGCGCGCGTGGATTGAGAGCCCTCTCGCCTCCGCCGCCAGAGTCATGGACCGTCTCAACGCCGTGGAGCAGCTCACCAGAAACAGCGTGGTCATGACGGACCTGCGCGAATGTCTCTCACGCGTTTTTGATTTGGAACGGCTGATGTCGAGGGTAATGTTTTCCAAGGCGACACCCCGCGAACTCAAGGCGCTCTCGCAGACCGCGCTGCAGCTGCCTGTCCTGAAAGCGGGGCTGCGCAAGCTGCCGCAGTCCAAGCTCCTGACGCGGCTGGAGGGGGAAATCTCCCCGCTCACGGATATTTCGCGGCTGCTCGAAAGCGCAATTGTCGACGAACCGCCCGCCTCGGTAAAGGACGGCGGCGTCATCAAAACGGGCTACAACAGCGAACTTGACAGTTTGCGGGACATGGAACAGCACGGCTCGGCATACATTCAGCAGATTCTGACGCGCGAGCGCGACCGTACAGGCATCAAAAACCTGAAGCTCGGCTATAACCGCGTTTTCGGGTACTATTTGGAGGTCTCGCGTTCCTATTACGAGCAGGTGCCCTCCGACTGGACGCGAAAGCAGACGCTCGCCAACTGCGAACGGTTCGTCACAGAGGAACTCAGGGACGCGGAAAACACCATTGTCGGCGCGAAAGACAAAGCGCTCGCGACGGAGGAAATGCTCTTTGAGGATTTGCGCGACAAAGTGGCGAAAGCGGTCGCGGCGGTTCAGGATACGGCGCGGGCGGTCGCGGCGGTGGACGTGCTCTGTTCGCTGGCATTGGTCGCGCTTGAAAACAACTACGTCAAGCCCCAAATCGCCGCGGACGGCGTCATCGAAATTCACGACGGGCGGCACCCTGTCGTGGAGCAAATCTGCACGGACACTGTCTTTGTGCCCAATGATTTGCTGCTGGACCTGAAGGCGAATCGCCTGGCGATTATCACCGGACCGAACATGAGCGGAAAATCCACCTATATGCGGCAGGCGGCGCTGATTGTGCTTATGGCGCAGATGGGCAGTTTCGTGCCCGCGTCCTACGCAAAGATTTCTATCGTTGACAAGATCTTCACCCGTGTGGGCGCGTCGGACGACTTAAGCGCGGGGGAAAGCACTTTCATGGTGGAAATGCACGAAGTTTCGAACATTCTCAAGCGTGCCACCAAAAACAGCCTTGTGATTCTTGACGAGGTAGGGCGCGGCACTTCCACATTTGACGGCATCAGCATCGCGCGCGCGGTCGCGGAGTACATCGCCGGCAAAAAAATCGGCTGCAAGACGCTGTTCGCGACCCACTACCACGAACTGACGCTCCTTCAGGGGCAGTGCGAGGGCGTTCGGAATCTGAGCGTCGCGGTACAGAAACACGGCGACAGCATTCGCTTTTTGCGCAAGATTGTCGACGGCGCCTCGGACGACAGCTACGGCATTGAGGTCGCCAAACTCGCTGGCCTGCCAAACGCCGTGACCGCCCGGGCGAAAGTGCTGCTCAACGAACTGGAGGAGCAGAGCGCGGCGGAGAAACAGGCGCACAAAGCGCTGCGGGCACAGCAGGAATCCGGGCAGATAAGCTTTGCCTCAGACGCGAACGCGAAAGTCCTCTCGCGGCTCGCCAAAACCAATGTGGAGGAACTTTCGGACAAAGAGTGCAAGGAACTGCTGCTTGATCTGACGGCTATGCTCAGGTAGCCCTTTCGGAATGAGGTAGGTATGGCGGAGATTCAGGTTTTGCGGAAACAGGTCGCGGAGCTTATCGCGGCGGGAGAAGTCATCGAACGCCCCGCGTCCGTGCTCAAGGAACTGACCGAGAACGCGATTGACTCGGGCGCGCGGCACATCACGGCGGAAATCAAGCAAGGGGGCGTGCGCTATCTGCGTGTCACGGACGACGGCCGCGGCATCGCCGGCGAGGAAGTCCGCACGGCGTTTTTGCGCCACGCCACGAGCAAGATTCGGGAAAAGGACGATCTGGACCACATCCTGACGCTCGGATTTCGCGGGGAGGCGCTCGCGTCCATCTGCGCGGTCTCCCGCACGGAAGTGCTGACCAGACAGCACGGCGCGAAACTCGGAACGCATTACGTCATTGAGGGCGGCGAGGAGAAAACGTTCGAGGAGAGCGGCTGTCCGGAGGGCACGACCGTGATGGTGCGCGATTTGTTTTACAATGTGCCTGTGCGCGCGGGTTTTCTCAAGAAAGACACCGCGGAGGGCAACGCGTCCGCCAACGTCTTTCAGCGCATAGCCATCTCCCACCCGGAGATTTCCTTCCGCCTGATCCGGGAAAACCGCACGGAATTTGTCACGGCCGGAGACGGCAGCCTGTATGCCGCGATTCACGCCGTTTTCGGCGCGGATTTCGCGCATGACCTGCTGGAGGTAAACTACAGCGAGACACAGGGCATCGAGATTGACGGATATGTCCTCAAGCCGCTCTATTCCCGCTCCAACCGCTCCTTCCAGTTCTTCTTCGTAAACGGCCGCTCGGTGCGTTCCTTCACACTGACAAACGCGCTGGAGGACGCCTACAAAACGCTCATCATGACGGGAAAATACCCCGCGTGTGTGCTGAGGCTGCGCATCCCGCCCAGCGCCATTGACGTGAATATGCACCCGACCAAGGCGGAGGTGCGGTTCTCAGACGAGAAACGGGTTTACGCGGCGGTCTACTTCGCGGTCATGAACACGCTCGCGCAGAACCGGCTAATCTACGATTTTGAACTGCCCCGAAACGAGCAAACGCCGTTCCAGCCGCGCCGGGAAACCTCGCCTGTAGACTGGTACGCGCCCGTTTCCGAGCCCAATGACGCCGTGCCCGCCCCGCTCTTTCAAAAGCCGCCGCGGCAGCCTGTTTGGCAGGAAACGCCGCCGGAACCGGTAAGAACATGGGAGATTCCCGAGTCTGTCAGTGTGCCGGAATCCGCGTTTCCGGATACGGAATCCTTCGCGCGCGCCGTGCCCGAACCGCCGCCTCGGGAAGAACCCGCCGCGGAATCCTCCGTCGCGCGGGAACCGATTCGCGTGATAGGCGAGCTTTTCGAAACCTACATTCTGGCGGAGGCGGGCGACCAGATGGTCATGATTGACAAGCACGCCGCGCATGAGCGAATCCTTTTTGAGCGTTTCCGCGCGCGGACCTGCACAGACAGACAGCAGCTGCTCACCCCGGTAAAACTCATGCTGTCCGCGGAGGAACTGGACGCGCTGCGCGAACAGGCACAGACGCTCAGGGACTGCGGTTTCACCTTTGAATTTGATGATACCGCCGTGGTGCGCATGACGGGCATTCCGCTCAGCTGCGCGGATCTGGACCTTGACGAAACGGCGGCGGCACTCGCGAAAGCGTGCGCGGGGCTTTCCGAGCACCCGGAATCGCACCTTCTGGACGACACGCTGCACACCATCGCCTGCAAAGCGGCAATCCGCTCCGGCGACCATACTACGCCGGAAGAACTGCAGCATCTGGCACAGCAGGTCTGGGAAGACGAGAGCATCCGGCACTGCCCGCACGGGCGCCCGATCGTCTTTCTCCTCTCAAAATATCAGATTGAAAAACAATTTCAGCGCATTCCGCACTGAACGAACGGGAGCGTCAGCATGGATATTGGAATTGACCTTGGTACCGCGAATATCGCGATTACCATGAACAATAAGGGCGTTGTGCTCCGAGAGCCGTCCGTAATCGCGTTTAACAAATTGACCGAGCGGGTGGTCGCGGTCGGAACAGAGGCCTATAAGATGGAAGGGCGCGCGCCGAAGCATATCGCGGTGGTGCACCCGCTGCAGGACGGCGTCATTTCGGACGATATTCTCACGCAAGCGCTGATTCGGGAATTCATCTTCGCTGTCGCGGGGCATCCCGTCATCAAGCCGCGCATTGTCATCTGCATTCCTTCCCTGATCACCGAAGTCGAGAAACGCGCGATTCTGGACGCGGCGACAAGCACGGGCTCGAGAAAGGTTCATCTGATTGAGGAACCGCTGGCGGCGCTGCTCGGCGCGGGAATTGCCATCAACCGCCCGATTGGAAATATGGTGGTGGATATCGGCGGCGGCACGACAGATGTCGCGGTGGTCTCCATGAACGGGATTGTCACCGCGCGCACGCTCAAAGTCGCCGGAAATCAGATTGACCGCTCGATTATCCGCTATGTGCAGAACAAATATCATATCCTGATCGGGCGCAAATCCGCGGAGGCGGTCAAGATGACGCTTTGCAGCCTCTACTACCCGCAGGACGACGATTTCCGAACCGTAAAGGGCAGAGGGATTGCCTCGGGGCTGCCCGAGCAGTGCGATTTAAGCGCGGTGGAACTTTCCGAGGCGATTGAGGACGATATCGCCGCCATTGTGGAAACCATCCGGCGTGTGCTGGAGGAAACCCCGCCGGAATTGGTCGGGGACATCTGCGCGAAAGGCATTCTGCTCACAGGAGGAGGCGCGAAGCTCGGCGGGCTTGAGCCCTATCTGACGCGCGCGCTGGGTGTGCCCTGCCATACCGCGAACGACCCGCAGGACTGTGTCGCGCTCGGAACAGCCAAAGCTTTTCGCCGGCGCGATATGCTGCTTGACGGCTTTGAGCGTGTGGAACTCAGAGCCCAATCATAAGGAAGGAGAGATGAGGCGTGAACCCGATTAAAGTGCTGGTTGTGGACGACAATCAGGATATCTGCACGCTGCTGCGCATGAATCTGGAGTCGGAGGGCTACAGCACCATCATCGCCAACGACGGCGAGGAGGCCGTGAGCAAATGCAGCCTGATGCGCCCGGACATTGTGCTGCTGGACGTCATGCTGCCGGGCATGGACGGTTTTCAGGTGCTGCAGGAGATTCGCAAGACCTCCAATGTTCCTGTCATCATCATCTCCGCGAAATCGGACACCGTGGATATGGTGTGGGCTCTGCGCGCGGGAGCGTCGGATTACATCGCGAAGCCTTTCCAGCCCAAGGAGGTGCTCGCGCGGGTTGCCGCTACCATTCGCGACCGCGCGCTGACGCAGTCGGCACCCCGTCCTGTGCGGGAGGTGCATTATGATAAGCTCTCCGTCAATCTCGACAGCTATGAGCTGCGTGTGGACGGCAAACTGGTCGACGCGCCGGCGAAAGAAATCGATTTGCTCTATTTTCTGGCGTCGCACCCGCAGCGGGTCTATACGCGTGACCAGCTGCTCGACGAGGTCTGGGATTATGATTACTACGGCGATTCCAGAACCATTGACGTGCATATCAAGCGCCTGCGCGAAAAAATCGAGGGTGTGTCCGACCAGTGGGAGATTCAGACCGTCTGGCGTGTGGGCTACAAATTCGCGCTGCTGGACGGCTCGGAATCCAAGAAAAAGCAGTAAACCCGAAAGCACGAGATGATTAAGAGTTTTTACAGCAGAATCTTCTACATCTGCACAATTGTGCTGTTTTTCGCGTGCGCTTTGGTGGGCATTGTCATCATGCAGCGCGCGAGCAGTCTGCATGAACAGGAAGCCAGAGAACGTTTCTCGCTGCAGTCCACAGCACTTATCGGGCGCATTCGCTCCATTTGTCTGCAGGCGGAGGATTTCCCTGAGGAACAGCTGCGCACCGAACTGGAACAGCATACGCTCAGCTATAATTTTGACAGCTATCTCTTTGACGCGGAAGGAACTTGTCTGGTTCGGTCGGATTATCAGTCCGCGGCCATGACACTGAGCGAGACACTGCGCGAGGAGGCGAATGATGAGCCCTACTGCGAGATAGGCGGCGAAAGCGGGAATTTCTCCGAGCCCTCGGCCGTGTATGTGGAGCGCTTCGCGCTGGATACCGGGGAATACTACCTGATGCTCAACATTCCCGCATCGTATTTAAGCGATTTTAACGCGAAGCTGCTCTGGACGCTGGGTTTGTCGGTCATACTCGTCGGGGCTTTGGGCGCCGTCCTGTTCTACTTCAATATCTCACGGCTTCTCAAGCCCGTTCTGGACGTGACCAACGCGGTGGAGGCCTACGCGAAGGGCGATTTTTCCGTCCGTTTGGAACCGTCCGGCGACAAGCAGCTTGATTATCTCTCCGCCACGCTCAACCGTATGGCAGACCTGATTGACCGCAACGAGCGCTCCCGAAAAAGCTTTGTATCGGATGTGTCTCACGAGCTCAAGACACCCATCACGACGATCGGGGGCTTTGTGGACAGCATTCTGGACGGGACCATCCCGCAGAATGAGGAGCGACACTATCTCGAGATTGTCTCCTCGGAAGTGCAGAGAATGTCGCGGCTGATTCACTCCATGCTCAACATCGCGAAGTTCGAGGAAGGCACGCTCAAGCCCAATTTCAAGCGCTTTGACATCACGCAGCTGCTCATTCGCACACTGCTTCTCTTTGAACAGCAGGCGGACGACAAGGACCTCACCGTGGAGGGATTGGAGCTCTGTCCCAAAACTCTCGTGGACGCCGATATGGATTTGATGCAGCAGGTGTTTTATAACCTCACCGAGAATGCTATCAAATTTGTGAATAAAGGCGGCACCCTGACCATCTCTGTAGAGTCGGACGCGCAGCAGGCGCATATCCACATGAGAAACACCGGGGAAGGGCTGAGCAAGGCGGAAATCTCAAGGGTATTTGAACGCTTTTACAAGACCGACCGCTCGCGCGGCAAGGACACCACCGGTGTGGGTCTGGGGCTTTCCATCGTCAGCAGGATTATGATTCTGCACGGCGGAACGGTGACCGTCAAAAGCGTAAAGGGCTCGTATACGGAATTCATCGTCAGCCTTCCGCTGCGGCAGACGCCGGAGGAAGAGACCCCCAAAAAAGAACAAAAGCCTTCGCGCCGCAGGAACGCGAAGGATAAAGAGAGAACATAGGAGACACATATGTACGAAAACGAAAAAGATTTACCGGAAGAAGCCGCGCCTGACGGAGAGCCCGTCTATCCCGCTGAACCGGAAGCCTACACAAACCCTGAGGAGGTTTCGGAACCTGATGGCACCACGCCTTCCCCGGCGTCCCCTCCGCGTAAACGGACGAATCTGGGCGCAAAGATTCTCCTCGGCGCGGCCGTTGCGGGAATCATCGCGTTTGCGGTCTTTTGCGTGATTGAGGACACCAAGGGCGGCATCTCCGAACACGGCTTTTACCCCGCGTCAGACGTCGTAAAAGTGACCATCCAGCAGCAGAAAAAATCCAATAAAGACCCCGAACTCACGGATGAAAACGGCAACTATACCTTTGAGGGCATTGCCCAGGCTGTCATGCCGAGTATTGTTGAAATTTATACCTATCGTGACGGTATGCCCCTCGGGACGGGTTCGGGAATCATCCTCTCCAAGGAGGGCTATATCGCCACAAACGCCCATGTGGTCGACGGCGCTGACGAATATTCCGTAATCCTGTATGACATGGCGGACGAAAATATCGGGCAGGAAGCGGCGCTGATAGGACGCGACAACAAAACAGACTTAGCGGTACTCAAAATCGCCGCGGGAGATTTGCGGCCCGCGGTTCTGGGCGATTCGGATGAGATGCGTCTGGGCGAGACGGTCTGCGCGCTGGGCAATCCCGCGGATTTGAGTTTCTCCATGACGACGGGAATTATTTCCGGGACGCAAAGAAAAGTCCGCGCGCAGCAAACAAATCTCGAAATGGAATGTTTCCAGACAGACGCCGCCATCAGCCCCGGCAATTCCGGCGGAGCGCTGGTCAATATGGAGGGGCAGGTCATCGGGATAACCTCCTCCAAATACAGCAATTCCATCTTCAATGACGCCTCCTATGAGGGGCTGGGCTTCGCGATTACCATCAATGAGGCGATTCCCATTTTGACGGAACTGATGGAACAGGGCTACGTAAGCGGACGTGTGCGGATCGGCATTCAGTTCTGGGAGAATGAGGTGGCACTCGCGGACGCGAAAGAAAACGGTGTGGAATTGCCCTCGGAACTCAACGGCTGCGGCATCCAGATACTCGGTCTGGACGAGGATTCTGACCTGCGCAACACGCCGCTGCAGCCCAACGACTGGATTCTGAAGATGAACGGCAAAAATGTTTCGGACTACGATTCTGTCAACGCCGCGATTGAGGGCGCCTCGGCGGGAGATGTCATTCACTGCACCTGCGCGCGGGTTGAGGAAAACGGAACGCTGCACACATTCGAAATTGATTTCCACCTGCTGGCGGACCAATCCGGCGATTACTGACAAAAACGCGCGCCCCAAAAGGACGCGCGCTTATCTTTACGCTTGAGGATTCTGAGGCGGCTGCTGACGCGAGGAGGCAGCGACCGCTTTGATAAAGGACACCAGCCGCGGCACAACTTTCATTCCGGAAAGAATCAGCGCCGCGAAAGTAGCGACCATGAAGAACGACATGACTCCGTTGATGTGCGTGGGAAGATAAGTTTCCGCCACCAGAAAATCGGCTCGATATCCTTTGCTCGCAAAGCCCATGCCGGAAAAATCCGCAATCAGAATCAGAATCGACGAGATGAAATCCGAGGTATAGAACGGAAGGTTTTCGGGCGACTTCGTTCTTATCATGAAAAAGACGGCAAAAGCAAAACTCAGAACCGCCAGAATGAACACGATCCACATGAAAACCGCGCCGTGGTTCAGCCCGAACATATTTGTGTGCGCCTTTCCTTCCAGATCCTCGTAGGAAATCAGCGGAAGGAGCGGGGCGAGGAGCGCGAGCCCCGAAAGCACCGTCACAAGAAGCTGCCTTTTGTTCACCGGCGCCTTCGCGATGGCGTTTCTGACGGTATTGACGCCGCTTTGCGCCGCGCCGACAGCCTTCCCGGCGGCGGCTTGAAACCCGGAAGCCGGGTTCTGAGGCACTCCCTGAGGCGG
>CAYZMU010000019.1:0-4213 GCA_964479595.1 uncultured Ruminococcus sp.
AGGAGGAAAATGAGGTGCCGATACTGGATATTTTGGAGCGCAACGCGGCGCTGTACGGAGGCGACATCGCGCTGACGGAGCTAAACCCGTCCATACTGGAGCCAAGGCGCGTCACGTGGAAAGAATACGACCTGATTGAGCCGCGCAGGCCCAACTACTACCGCAGAGAGATTACCTGGAAAGTGTTCAATGAGAAGGCGAACCGCTTCGCGCATTTTCTCATCTCGCGGGGCGTGAAAAAGGGCGACAAAGTGGCGATTCTGCTGATGAACTGCATTGAGTGGCTGCCCATTTACTTCGGGATTCTCAAAGTCGGGGCGGTCGCGGTGCCGCTGAATTTCCGCTACGCCGCCGACGAGATTGCCTATTGTCTGAAACTCGCGGATGTCTCGGTGCTGGTGTTCGGGCCGGAGTTTATCGGGCGGATTGAGGAGCTGGCGGACGGGCTGGAGGGCAAAGTCATGCTGCTCTACGCGGGGCAGAACACGCCGAGTTTCGCGGAGAGCTATGACGCGCTGACGGCGAACTTCCCGAGCAATTCCCCCTCCGTTTTCCTGACGGATTCCGATGACGCCGCCATCTATTTTTCCTCGGGCACGACGGGTTTTCCCAAGGCGATTCTGCACAACCACGAGAGCCTCATGCACGCCTGCAAGGTCGAGCAGGCGCACCACTCCCAGACCAAGGACGACGTCTTTCTGTGCATTCCGCCGCTCTATCACACGGGCGCGAAGATGCACTGGTTCGGCAGTTTCGGCGTCGGGGGCAGGGCGGTGCTGCTCAGCGGTGTAAAACCCGACGTGATTTTAGACGCCGTCTCCTCGGAGCACTGCACGATTGTCTGGCTGCTGGTGCCGTGGGCGCAGGATATTCTGGACGCCATCGAGAGCGGGGCGGTCACGCTGAGCGACTATGAACTCTCGCAGTGGCGGCTCATGCACATCGGCGCGCAGCCCGTGCCGCCGAGCCTTATCACGCGCTGGAAGAAATATTTCCCCAACCACCAGTACGACACCAACTACGGCCTCAGTGAGTCCATAGGTCCCGGCGCGCTGCATCTGGGCGTGGAGAATATCCACAAGGTCGGTTCCATCGGCAAGGCGGGCTACGGCTGGGAGAGCAAGATTATTGACGAGCAGGGCGACCCGGTCCCGCGCGGGGAAGTGGGGGAGCTTTGCGTGAAAGGCCCGGGCGTGATGACCTGCTACTACCACGACGAGGCGGCGACCAAAGAGGTCTTAAGCCCCGACGGGTGGCTCAAAACGGGCGATATGGCGCGCGAGGACGAGGACGGTTTCGTCTGGCTCGTGGACCGCAAGAAGGACGTCATCATCACGGGCGGGGAGAATCTCTATCCCGTGCAGATTGAGGACTTTATCCGCACCAATCCGCTTGTCAAGGACGTCGCGGTGATAGGGCTGCCCGACAAGCGTCTGGGGGAGATTGCCGCCGCGATTATCTCGCTCAAGGACGGCTGCGAATGCTCCGAGGAGGAGATGACGCGCTTCTGCGAGGCGCTGCCGCGCTACAAACGCCCCAGAAAGATCATTTTCGCGGAAGTCCCGCGCAACCCCACGGGGAAGATTGAGAAGCCCAAGCTCCGGACCATGTACGGCGCGGAGCATATGGTGGACAAAGAGAACAGAGGATGAAAAAGAGGAAGGCTTTGCTGTGCGCGCTCGCGGCTTTGAGCCTTTGCGGCTGCGGCGGCGATAGTGAGGAAATGCGCTATATCAAGACCTCGGAGCTCTACGACACCATCACGGATATGTATCAGCATCCCGACGACTATGTAGGGCAGAACTACCACATGGTCGGCACGCTCTACCCCGCCAAGGACAGCGCCGGCGAGACGTTCTATTCCATCTACGCGGAGGGCAAAGACGGCGGCGAGGGCATCGGGATTGAGCTTTCCAAGCAGGATATGAGCGGCTTTTCGGACTACGACACCGTGACGGTGGAGGGCAAATTAACCGTGGAAAGCGACGGGGACACGCGCTATCTGCTGCTCAATACCACGCTCCTTGAAAAGCGGCAGGAATAGGGGGATTGCGATGAAAAAACTGGGCTTTGGCTTCATGCGGCTGCCGCTTCTGCCCTCGGGGGACTTTGACCGCGAGCAGATTTGCGGGATGGTCGATACTTTTTTGGAGCGCGGCTTTGTCTACTTTGACACGGCGTATATGTACCACGGCGGCAAATCCGAAGGAATGCTCAGAGAGGCGCTCACCGCGCGGCACCCTAGGGAAAGTTTTCTGCTCGCGGATAAGCTGCCGACCATGTATCTCAAGAAACCTTCTGACTGCGCGCGGATTTTTAAGGAACAGCTTTCGCGCTGCGGCGTTTCGTATTTTGACTATTACCTGCTGCACTGCCTTGATAAGGATAATTACGAAATCGCGAAGAAATGCGGGGCGTTTGACTTTCAGAAGAAACTGCTGCGCGAGGGCAAAATCCGCCACATGGGCTTTTCCTTCCACGATTCCCCGGAGCTTTTGGACCGCATTCTCACGGAGCATGAGGAAACGGAGTTTGTGCAGCTGCAGATAAACTATCTCGACTGGGAGGACGCGCGGGTGCAGTCGCGGCGCTGTCTGGAAACCGCGCGCAGACACGGCAAGCCCGTCATCGTGATGGAGCCCGTCAAGGGCGGCACGCTCGCGAAATTGCCCCCGAACGCCGAACATCTCTTTCGCGCTTACAGCAACGCCTCCGCCGCCTCGTGGGCGCTGCGCTTTGCCGCCTCGCGGGAAGGGGTCATGATGGTGCTGAGCGGCATGAACACGCTGGAACAGTTAAAAGACAATACCGAAACCATGCGCGATTTTCGCCCGCTCAGCGAGGAGGAGCTGCGCCGCTGCGAGCGGGTGCGGGCGATTCTCACAAACGATATCAAAATCCCCTGCACGGGCTGCCGCTACTGTACCGACGGCTGTCCTCAGCACATCGCGATACCCGATTTGTTCGCCGCGTACAGCAAAGGCGCCGAAAAGGCGGAATACAGCCGCGTTCTGGAACATTCCGCGCGCGCGGGGGATTGTGTGCGCTGCGGTTCCTGCGAGAAACACTGTCCGCAGCATCTGCCTGTGCGGGAACTGCTGGAGGAAGTCGCGGCGAAATACGAAACATAAGAAACAAAGCTATCAGACGAAACGGAGAACATTTTATGAAGACATCGCAATATACAGAAATGACAGGGACAAAACTGCTCGACGGCATCCGCCGCAAGCACACCAGACGCGCGGCGGGGAACGCCCTTTTTACGCTGGCGCTCGCGGCGGCGGTGGTCTTTGTGGTCTATTACACCATTTTCCGCATGGGGCAGTGGCTGTGGGGCGCGATTGAACTCGCGGTGCTGGGTCTGCTGCTCTACGTGGCGCTCAAAAACATGACGGAATCCTTCCCCGCGGCGCGGGCTCCGGAAACACGACCCATGTTCAGAAAATACGGCACGGCGGACGAAATCGCCAGAAATATCGCGGAGGGCAAGATTGTCGTGGAAAACCCCCGCGCGCTGATTACGGACCGCTGCCTGCTTTCCCCGAAGGATTTGGAATCCTATATGCCCCTTGAGAGTGTTTCGCTGCTCTATCAGACCGAACACCGCACGGACGGCATTCGCCAGTCTCTGACCGCGCACGACGCGTGGGGAGACATCTTCCACTACGATTTCCCCGACAGCAAAGCCCACCGCGACGACGTCACGCTGGCGATGTACACGCTAAAGCCCCTTTTGCGGCCCGAGTGCCTGTTCGGCTATACCGCGGAGAATATAAAAGCCGCCGGGCAAAACGCCAAGAAACTCTGAAACACCAAAAACCGCCCCCTGAAAGTTCAGAGGGCGGATTTTGCGCTATGAGAAATCTCAGATGAAGTAGTCGCAGAAGTGCTGCAGCGCGTCCGCGACAGAGTCCATGACTTCAATCACCCCGTCGCGCTCCTCAAAGACTTTCCCGTGCGGGCTTTCGGCTTTCATCCGGGCGAACACGGTGTCAAAGTCCGGCACGAACGTGTCGGGGTGGTTCTGCGCGTCCGTGCAGCGCGCTCTGAGCGCCTCAGCGGTGACATGGCCCGTCTCGCGGCGCAGCCCCCAGTACGCGCGCAGGATTTTGCGCGGGGGCGCGGCGTCCTCACGCGGGCGCTGCCATTCCTCCCAGTAGTCCGGCCGCGGCGGGCGGTCCTGATTGGGTCTGCCGTAGGGCGGCCTCGGCGG
>CAYZMU010000019.1:4313-22972 GCA_964479595.1 uncultured Ruminococcus sp.
GGCGGCGGTGCTTCATGGCGTGGCGGCGGAGGCGGAGCGTCCCTATGCGGAGGCGGCGGCCCGGGCTCGTCAAATTCGCTTGCGGCCTTGCGCAGCGCGTCCGCCACATAGCCCTTCACGAGCCGCTCGCCGATGTCCTCGAGGCTGTCGCCGGAGAGTTTCCTCGCCAGCTCAAATTTCTCCGCGAGCGCGTCGTCTATCGGAAACGAAACAGTTTTCACGCGTATCACCCTCCTTTTTGGTTTTAATGATACCACGTTTTGCCCATTTTGTCAAGCGCTCAGTCGGTGTCCTCGCAGCAGCAGATGGCGCCGGTGGGGCAGTTTTCGCGGCAGACGCCGCAGCCCGTGCATTTCTCGTAGTCAATGGACGCCAGACAGTCCGTCACGGTGACGGCCTTGTTCAGGCATTTCTTCTCGCAGATCTTGCAGCCGATACAGCCGTTCTTGCAGCTCGATTTCGTCACCTTGCCCGTGTCGTGCGAGGAGCAGCGCACATCGTAATGCTTTTGCGTGGGCCGCAGGCTTAAAAGATGGTTGGGGCAGGCATTGACGCAGGCGCCGCACGCGACGCAAAGCCCCGGCTGGATATCCGCGATGCCGTTTATCATGTGTATCGCGTCGTGGGTGCAGACTTTCGCGCAGTCGCCCAGACCGATACAGCCCCACGAACAGGCGTTGGAGCCGCCGAAGAGGCGCTTTGCCGCCTGACAGGATTCGATTCCCTGAAACTCGTATTTGAGCGTGATGGCGTTGCAGTTTCCGCGGCAGTGCAGCACGGCGATCTGCGGCTTTACCGCCATCGCCTCCGTTCCCATAATCTCCGCGACTTTCTTCGCCGTTTCCGTCCCGCCCGGCCGGCAGAGATTGGTTGCCGCACCCTTGGTCACCACGGCGTCGGCGTAATCCGAACAGCCCGCGAAGCCGCAGGCGCCGCAGTTGGCGTGCGGGAGAATCTCGTCAATCTGTCCCACGCGCTCGTCCGTTTTCACCCGGAAGACCCTGCTGACGATGGTCAGCAGCACCCCGCTCAACAGCCCGATTCCCGTAAAGAGCAGAATCGGGATTCCGTATGTTTCCCACATATCCGGCAGCCTCCGTTCCTTTGGTTTAAGCCCCGAGCCCCGAAAACGCGAGGAAACTCAGCGACACAATCGAGGCGGCGACCAGCGTGGAGGGAACGCCCTTGAACATCTTCGGGATATCCGCGCCCTCGAGTCTGGTGCGCACCCCCGCGAAAATCAGCAGCGCCAGCGTAAAGCCCACGCCCGCGCACGCCGCGTACAGCAGCGCCTTGCCAAACCCTGAGGCGAAACTCTCGCTCGCGGCGAATTGATCGACATTGAGCAGCGTCACCCCCAGCACGGCGCAGTTGGTCGTGATGAGCGGCAGGTAAATCCCGAGCGCGCGGTGCAGCGGCGGCAGCGCCTTGCGCATGACAATCTCCACCATCTGCACAAACAGCGCGATGACGAGGATAAACGTCATGGTCTGGAGGTATTCCAGCCCGAAAGGCTTGAGCAGAAACACATAGATGGGGTAGGTAATCGCGGTGGAGCAGACCATCACGAAGATGACCGCAGCGCCCATGCCCACGCTGTTGGAGACGTTCTTGGAGACGCCCAGAAACGGGCAGCAGCCCATAAACTTCGAAAGCACGAAGTTGTCCGTCAGAATGGCGGAAAGCACGATGGCGAGAATACTCATTTCGAGCAGCCTCCCTTCGAGGCGGCGCAGGATTCCGCGAGCGGACAGCCCTGACAGCCGATGGTTTCAGGCGGTTTTTTGCGCATCAGGCGGTTGAGCACGGCGATGACGATGCCCAGCACGAAGAACCCGCCCGGCGCGAGCGTCAGAATGGAGACGCAGTATTCGCCCGTAAGGGGAATGCCGAACCATGTCCCCGCGCCGACAATCTCGCGCAGCGAGCCGACAATCAGCAGCGAGAGCGTAAAGCCCAGCCCCATGCCGAGCCCGTCGAGCGCGGAGCGGAAGACCCCGTTTTTGCAGGCGAACGCCTCCGCGCGGCCCAGAATGATGCAGTTGACCGTGATGAGGGAAAGAAACGTCCCCAGCGCGAGATAGAGATCCGGCACGAACCCGTGCAGCAGAAACTCAATGACCGTCACAAAGCCCGCGATGATGACGATATAGGCGGGGAGCTTGACGGATTTGGGGATGACGTTGCGCAGCGCGGAGATGACGACATTCGAGCCCACCAGCACAAACGTCGTCGCGAGCCCCATGCCGAGCGCGTTCTTGGCCTCCTGCGTCACGGCGAGGGTGGGGCACATTCCCAGCAGCCCGATAAGGTTGGGGTTTTCGCGGAAAATGCCCTTGGTAAACTCCTTCCAGTAGGAGACCTCGTTCTTTGTTTTCTCAGCCATTTTCAATCGCCTCCCGGTTTTCGGCGTACGCCGCGAGCGCCAGATTGACCCCGCTCTGAATGCCGCCGGAGGATTTTGTTGCCCCCGAAATCGCGTCGTAGCTGTCCTGCGGCTCTGCCCTGCCCTCAAACTGGCTTAAAAAGCTTTCCTCCTGCACTTTCGCCGCCTGTGTGGGCGAATCCTCAATCGACACGACCTTCACCCCGCTGACCGCGCCGTTTTCGTCCAGCCCGATAAGCAGCCTCTGGCCGTCCTTTTCGTAGCCGCTGGAGGTGATGTCAAAGATCACGCGCCCTTTTTCGTCCTTGATGACCTGGTTTACCCCGTCGATTTCTATGTCCAGCGCGTTATACTCGCCCTCCCCGAACGCCTCGGTGAGGCTCTCCCGGAGCCGGTCCTCCTCCGCCTGCGCGATGGTGTCTTTCGTGGCGCTGTTGGCGAAGGCGAGCGCGGCGCTGATAATCGCGCAGATCACCGTCAGCACCAGCGGAGCCTTGATGGCCTCAGGCATCTTTGCTCTCCTCCTTTCGCAGGATAAGCGCCTCGGAAACCCCGAAAGGCTTCCTGCGCGTGAAACGGTCCAGATAGGGCGTGAGCAGGTTCATAAGCAGGATGGAGAAGGACACGCCTTCCGGGTATCCGCCGAACCGCCGGATGACGAAAGTCAGCGCCCCGCAGCCCGCGCCGAAGAGGAATTTTCCCCAGCCGGTGACCGGTGTGGTGACGTAGTCTGTCGCCATGAAGAACGCGCCCAGAAGCAGCCCGCCGCTCAAAAGCTGGTAGAGCACATCGCCCCCCGAAAGCAGCGTGCAGAGCGCGAAAACGCCCAGATACGAAAACGGAATGATCGGCGAGATAATCCCGCGCAGCAGCAGATACAGCCCGCCCAGCAGCAGCGCCAGCGAGCAGGTTTCCCCGATACAGCCCGGGATATTCCCCAGAAAGAGATCCCAGTAGCTCGCCGTTCCTGTAACCAGCGGTGTCGCGGAAGTCAGCGCGTCCGCGTCGGTGTCGCGGAAGGAAGTCATCGTTGACTGAAACGACAGCATCAGCACAATGCGCCCCACAATGGCGGGATTGGCGAAATTCTGCCCCAGCCCGCCGAAGAGCTGCTTTACAATGACAATCGCGACAAAGCTGCCGACAACCGCCTGCCAAAACGGCAGGTCCGGGGGAAGATTGAGCCCCAGCAGCAGCCCCGTGACCGCCGCGCTCAAGTCCCCAATCGTCTGTTCGCGGCGCATGACCAGCCTGCACAGAAACTCAAAGACCACCGCCGAAACAGTCGTGCAGAGTACGAGCAGCCCCGCGCGCGCGCCGAAATGCAGCACCCCCGCGATCGTCGTGGGCAGCAGCGACACGAGCACGCAGAGCATGATATGAGAAGTCGTCATCTTTCCGCGCTCGTGCGGCGAGGCGGAAACAAGCAGTGTGTTCAAGAGCAATCCCCCCTTACTTTCTCGGCAGCAGCGCCTTGGCGAGCTGATTGCTCTCCGCGAGCGGACGCCGCGCGGGGCAGACGTAGGAGCAGCAGCCGCAGTTCATGCACAGCCCCAGATGCAGCGCGGCGAGCGTTTCCCCGTCCTTTCTGAGGTAGGCGCGTTCCAGTTCCATGGGCAGCAGGTTCATGGGACAGGCGTCCCTGCAGCGCCCGCAGCGGATACAGGCGGAGGTTTTGGGCTTTTTCACGGCGCTCAGCGCCAGCAGCCCGTTCTGCTGCTTGAGCACGGGGTTTAGCTCGGAATAGAGGTCCAGCCCCATCATCGGCCCGCCGCAGATAAGTTCCTTCGTTTTTTCCTTGTCCCACCCCGCGTATTCGAGCAGCGCGCTCGCGGGTGTGCCGATTCTGGCGCGCAGATTGCAGGGCTTTCCGACCGCGTCGCCGTCCACGGTGATGACACGGTCAATGAGCGGGATGCCCGTCTTGACGTACGCGCTCAGAAACGCGCAGGAGCTGACGTTTAACACCAGCACCCCGATATCCCCCGGGAGTCTGCCCTCGGGCACGACTTTGCCGCTGCAGTGGTAGATAAGGACTTTCTCCGCGCCCTGCGGGTACACAGGCGGCAGCGCCACAATCTTGATCTCCGGGCTGTCCGCGCAAAGTTCCGTTAAGTGTTTGATCGCGGCGGGCTTGTTGTTCTCAATCCCTATCCGCGCCTCCTTGATGTCCAGCCAGCGCATGACGAGTCTGATTCCGTCTACAATCGCCTCGCCGTCCTCGAGCATTCTGCGGCAGTCCGCGGTGAGGTAGGGCTCGCATTCCGCCCCGTTGACGATGAGCATTTCGATCGGCTTCTTCGCGCGCAGCTTTACGTGTGTGGGAAAGCCCGCGCCGCCAAGCCCCACAAGCCCCGAGGCGCGCACCGCCGCGATAAAATCTTCCCTGTTCTCAATTTTGGGCGGCACACAGCTCTCCGCTACTTCCAGCGCGCCGTCGGACTCAATGACGACACTCTGCACATTGACCCCGGAAGACGTCAGGTAGGCGGAAACCTCCTTGACCGTGCCCGAAACACTCGCGTGAATGGGCGCGCTGACAAAGGCGTCGCTGTCCCCGATGACCTGCCCGACCTTCACGGTGTCGCCCTTCTTGCAGGTCGGGGTACAGGGCGCGCCGATGTGCATCTGCATGGGAATCCGCACCAGCTGCGGCGCGGGGAGATCCTCAATCATATGGTCCTCGGTATTCTTGCGGTGGGAGAGATGAATGCCGTTTAAGCGTTTCATGGGCTGATACCCTGCCTTTCTTCGCCCCTTGCGTTTGAGGGCTCGGATGTGGTATAATAGTTCTAAGGTCTGCGCTCCTGCCTGCGGTGCTTGGAGACCTTGTCGCGGGTCGTCTCAATGCTGTCCTCGCTGATCCGGATGAGATTGAGCAGCGCCGAGGCGTATTCCGAAAAGTCCTCCGAGAGCGTGGCGGTCGTCACATAGAGCGTCTCCGCGTCCTCCACGCAGTCGTTGGTCCCCAGCGGAATGCCGCTGGACGCCGCCTTGATGTTGGATTCGTTGAGCGCTATGATGGCGTCCGCGCTGTCGTTGGCGACGACTTTCGGGATTCGGAAGAGCTTCTGGTCGTTGCGCGGACAGGCGTTGTAGATAATCCGGAAGAGCTTGTAGACCGAGAGCATGAGATAGGAGGAGACCTCCCGTATCAGCGTCACGGATTTCGCGCGCTGCGAAAACGAGAACAGCAGGCTGATGGAGCTGTTGATCATGCGCGTGTAGAAACGGATGGTTTCATTCGACGGCATGAGCGTTTTCTCGTCGTCCGCGGGCAGCTCCTCAATACTGAGCGTTTTCCCGCCCGGCTCCGGCGTCCGCCCGAGGAGATAGTCGCAGGAAACGTTATAGTAGTCCGCTATCCGGACCAGAAAATCCAGCCCGCATTCGCGGATGCCCTTTTCGTAGTGCGAAAGCAGCGCCTGGGAAATCCCTAAGTCCGCCGCCGCCTTCTTCTGGCTTATCTTGCGCTCTTTGCGCTGCAGCGCGATTATGCGCGGAAAATCCTCGTTCATCCGCCGTGACCTCCCGGAATGGATTGTGCAGACACAGTACCTCTCTATTATATAACAGATAGTATAATTTGTAAAGACCTGTCCGGATAAATGATTCCGGGATTTCCCGGGCGTTTTTTGTGCAATCTCACAATTACTTAAAAATATCGCCGCGAAAGGAGCGCGAAAACGCGTGAAAAATTATCACATTTCCCTTTTCCGACACGGAAAAACCGCCGCCAACGAGAGCGGGGTCTATATCGGCTCGACCGATTATCCGCTTTCCGACCGAGGCAGAAACGAGCTCTACGACGAGTTGGACCGTTTCAGCTACCCTCGGGTGGACCGCGTCTACACAAGCCCGCTGCGGCGCTGCGAGGAGACGGCGCAGATTCTCTTTCCACACCGCGAGCTTTGCCCCGCGCCGGAGTTTGAGGAGCTGCATTTCGGCGATTTTGAGGGCAAACGCGCGGAGGACTTGGTGGACAACGAGGATTACCGCGCGTGGCTCAAAGGCGGGCTGGACGCCAGACCGCCGCGCGGGGAGAGTGTCGCGGAGCTTACCGTGCGCAGTTTCCGCGGTCTGGAGCGGATTTTTCACGAGATGATGCGGGAGGAACTGAGTCACGTCGCGATTGTCTCCCACGCGGGCGTGATTGTGAATCTTCTGGCGTGTTTCGGGCTGCCGAAATTCGACCCCAAAAAGCTCCACATCGCCGCGGGCGAGGGCTATGAAATCCAGATAAACCCCGGAATGTGGCAGTCCTCGCAGGCGTTTGAGATTCTGCGCAAGACCCCGCTTTCCCCCGAGGAAACCGATACGTTCTGACTTTTCGGAGAGGAGGGAACCCCCATGCTGGAGGCCGTGCTCGCGGTCGTGATTATCGCCGCGCTGCTGCTTTTAATCGGCGTGCCGCTGGATGTCATCATCGGCGGGCTCGCCGCGCTGCTGATGCTCGGGGTGGTGCTGACGGCGGCGGTTTTCGTGCTGTTTTTCCTCGCGGCGGATATCTCGCTGTTCTTCTTCCGCCCCGCGAGGGGCAAGTTCCTGCGCTTTGACGAGGGCGAACGCTTTGACCGCGCCGTCTACCTCTCCTTAAAAGACAATCTGGAATACACCTGCCTGTTCCCCGCGGAAGGTTTTGCCCGCGCGCGGATTTACCGCCCGGAAAAGGAGCGTCTGCTTTTCACCTCGCGGCTCAAAAAGCGCAAAACCGCTTACGACCGCCACAGCCTGCTCATTATCCTGCTCGGGAATCTCTTTTCCGTTTTGGTCTGTGTCGGCGCGTTTGCTCTGCTGCCCGCTCTCTTCTGAAGTTTTCCCGCGTGAAACGGGGCCGCGCGCGTCCTGCGCACAGCCCCCTTTTTGTTTATTCGGTTCTCAGCGCGATGACAGGGTCTTTCTTGGCGGCGAGCCGCGAGGGCACAATCCCCGCGATAAGCGTCAGCAGCACGCTGATGGCCACCAGAATGACCGCGTAGACCGGTCTTAGGAACGCCACGTCGGGCGCGCCGGAAACGTGTTCGATGATGAGGTTGATGGGGAAGTCCAGCAGCACCGTGATGACCACACCGATGATGCCCGCGACAAGCCCCACGAGGAAGGTCTCCGCGTTGAAGACATGGGCGATGTCGCGTTTTGAGGCGCCGATAGAGCGCAGGATGCCGATTTCCTTCGTCCGCTCGAGCACGGAGATGTAGGTGATGATGCCGATCATGATGGAGGACACCACCAGCGAAATCGAGACAAAGCCTATCAGGACATAGGAAACCATGTTGATGATGTTTGTCACCGAGGAGAGCAGAATCCCGATATAGTCGGTGTACTCAATCTCGCCGTCCTCGTTGCCCGAGGCTTTCTGGTTGTCATTGTAGGTCGCGATAAAGTCCTCGAAATTCTCCTTCGCCTCAAAGGACTGCGAGTAAATCCGGATGACGAACGGATCTTCCGCGCTGCGTATGCCGAGCTTCTGCACATTGCCCTCGTAGGTGTTGTCCGTGGACTGCGAGAGGACCTGATCCTTGAAGATCTTGAGCAGCATCTCCTCGTCCATCGTGGAAACGGCCGCCTTGAGCGTCTCAATATCGCTCGCGGGGTTGAAGGACGCCGCCATTTCATTCAACTGTTCGCTGTCCATGGCGGCTATCTGTTCGCGAATCTGGTCCGCGGTCACGGAATTTTCGAGTATCCCCTTGTAGAGGTCGAGCAGCTGCATTTCCGTGAGCCCGTCGAGCAGCGCGGGATTGGGCTCCACGCCCTGACTCTGCGCCAGCGCGCCCACTAAAGCCGCCTTGCCCTCGGGGGTGTCCGCGAAGGCTTTCGCGTCCGCGAGCGTCACGTCCGCGAGCATTTTTGGCTTCATCGCCGCGACAAGTTCCTCGTCGCTCATGGCGTCAAACGCCGCGACGACGTCCTCCCCGGTAAAGCCCTCGCCGTTCATGTTCTGGAAGAGCGCCTGCAGCTGGGAAAGCTCCTGCGGAGTGAGGTTGTCGATATAGTCGTAGACGTCGTCCACCGTCACGTCCTCGAGCTCCTCAAACTCATAGCCCGTGAACACGTCGATATCGGGGTCGTCGCGCTGCTGCTTGGCGATTTCGGAGGCGGCGTTCTCCTCCAACAGATAGTCCACCAGATCGGTCGTGTAGCAGATGGTTCCCGGCGTCAGCGCGCCCACGGCGGCGCCGTCTTTCTGGCGCACAATCCCGCTGATGTGGAGCGTCAGGCCGTCGTCAATCTTTTCCGCCATGTAGTCGTCGTCCCTGACGCGGTCCTTCCAGCAGTTTTCGGTCTCGTCAAACTCAAAATAATCCGTGTTGAGAATCAGCTTGAACTGCATGTCCATGAGTTCCTCGTAGGTGAAGCTGTCGGCCTCGCCCTCGAGTTTTTCTCCGTTCATGACCTGCTCGAACTTGTCGGAAATCTCGTCGGGGTCGCGCAGCCCGAGCCCGTACATGGTGAAGTCCGTGATTTCGTTGTAGTCGTCCACCACCAGCACCAGCTCGTCCTTGCTCTTGGGCCACGAGCCGCTGAGCACGTCGTACTGTTCGTTTAAGAGGTCCTGATCGGTGTACATCAGTGTCCAGATGTCCATGACGCTCCGCGCCGTGCTCGTGATGCCCGAAACGGTCGAATCCGAGGCGGTGCTGTCGTAGCCTATCATATCCCAGTACGCGTTGATCATGGGGTTGGGGTTGACGGGCTTGGGGCCGTCGGAGGTGTCCGCCAGATAGACCTGCGGGGTGACGTTGTAGAGATACTGAATCGTGTAGTCGGAAAGCTCCGCGTCCTTTTCCTCGAGATATTTCTTAAACGAGGAGAGGTCGTTTTCGCGCACTTCCGCGATCATCGCGTTCATCATTTCCGTGGCGGTGTCGCTGATGTAGACCCCGTCCATGGGGTGTTCGCCTCTGTCCTCCGCCTGCCCCGAAACGCTCTCCACAAGGCTTGTCAGGTCCGCGGACTGCGAGGTAAGCTCCAGCGGGTAGGACGACAGCGCGTTCTCCTGCACTTGGTTAATGTAGGTCTGGAAGCCGTCCGAGAGCGACAGAATCAGCGCGATGCCGATGATACCGATGCTCCCCGCGAACGCCGTGAGGAAGGTGCGCGCCTTCTTCGTCATGAGGTTTTTCAGAGACAGCGAAGTCGCCGTCGCGAGGCTCATGGAAACGTGTTTTTCCTTCTTTTTCTTCTTCTTATTGTCGGCCCCCTGCGCCTCCTCGCGTTTTTTAAGCTCCTCCTCGTGCGCCTTGAGTTCCTTGCGTTCCTCCTCTTCCGAATAGGGGTTGGAATCGCTCTGGATCTTGCCGTCGAGCAGCCGCACCGTACGCGTGGCGTATTTCTCCGCGAGGTCGGGGTTGTGCGTGACCATGATGACGAGGCGGTCGCTCGCGATTTCCTTGAGCAGGTCCATAATCTGCACGCTTGTTTCGGTGTCAAGCGCGCCGGTGGGCTCGTCCGCGAGCAGGATTTCCGGGTCGTTTATCAGCGCGCGCGCGATGGCGACACGCTGCATCTGCCCGCCCGACATCTGGTTGGGCTTCTTGCGCAGCTGGTCGCCCAGCCCCACGCGCTCGAGCATTTTTTTCGCGCGCTCCCTGCGCTCGCTCTTGGAGATGCCCGAAAGCGTCAGCGCCAGCTCCACATTGGCGAGTACGGTCTGGTGGGGAATGAGGTTGTATGTCTGAAAGACAAAGCCGATGGTATGGTTGCGGTAATGGTCCCAGTCCTTGTCCTTGTATTCCTTGGTGGATTTGCCCGCGATGATGAGATCGCCGGAGGTATAGCGGTCAAGCCCTCCCACGATGTTGAGCAGCGTCGTCTTGCCGCAGCCCGAAGGCCCGAGAATGGCGGCGAACTCGCTCTTGCGGAAGATGATGTCCACGCCTTTGAGCGCCTGAACCTCGCTGTCCCCCGCGAGGTAGTTCTTGGTGATTCCTTTGAGACGAAGCAAGTCATCACAACCTTTCCTGAGTTTCACGCTCAAAGCCCGCCGAACCGGGCTATCATGTAATTTTACCATATGAATGTGACTGTTTTGTGAAAATTCCCGCCCCTTCCCGCGGAAAAGTGTGGAAAAGGGCGTTTGTGCAAAATCACGAAAACGGGCACGAAATTTTGTGCGTTCTCATGAAAATTTTGTGAAATCTTCCTAAAGCCGTTCCAATTTCAGGGAAACTATGGTATAATAAACTCTGAACCCGCGCCTGACGGAGCGGGGAACGTCGCGGAAAGGAGAGCGGGAAAGCGGCATTTATGGCGGAGAGATTTTGGGAGGCTGACGACCCTGAACTGCTGGCGGAACTCTTTGGCAGCGCGGACAGCAATATCCGGTGGATTGAGCGCAAATTTCATGTTGTCATTGTAAACCGCGGGACGGGGCTTAAGATTACGGGCGCGGACGAGGATGTCGCCAAGGCGGCGGACGCGCTGACACTGCTGCAGCGCGGCGCGCGGGAGAACGGGACGCTGGAGGAACAGACGGTGCGCTATGTCTGCTCCATGGTTTCGGACAACGCGGCGGAGGAAATCCGCGAACTGGGCGCGGACGCGCAGAATTTCACCGTCACGGGCAAGCCTATCCGGGCGCGCACGGTCGGGCAGAAGCGCTATCTGACCGCGATTGCGGAGAATACCATTGTCGTGTGTATCGGCCCCGCCGGCACAGGGAAGACTTATTTAGCGGTTTCCGCGGCGGTCAGGGCGCTGCGCGCGAAGGAGATAAGCCGCATTATCCTGACGCGCCCCGCGGTCGAGGCGGGGGAGAACTTAGGCTTTCTGCCGGGGGATTTGCAGGAGAAAGTCGACCCCTATCTGCGTCCGCTCTATGACGCGCTTTTTGAGATGCTCGGCGCGGACGCCGTTGCCCGCGACTTAGAAAAAAATATTATCGAAATCGCGCCGCTCGCGTATATGCGCGGGCGCACGCTCGACGGCGCGTTCATCATTCTCGACGAGGCGCAGAACACGACGCGCGAACAGATAAAAATGTTCCTCACCCGTCTGGGCGAGGGCAGCAAGATGGTGATTACAGGCGATATTACGCAGATTGACCTGCCCGACCCGAAAAAGAGCGGGCTGATTGAGGCGGCGCAGGTCTTGAAAGGCGTGGAGGGCATCGCCATTCACCGCTTCACGGAGCGCGATGTCGTGCGCCACAAACTGGTCGCGGATATTATCGCCGCCTACACAAACTATGACCAGCGGGCGCGTAATACTATCAATAATAATTATGAAAGGAAAAAGAGCCGAAATGGATAAACAAAAACTAAAAGTATACATCAAAGACAACCAGCATGAAGTCAAGATTCCCGTGGGGATACGCCTGCTCATCCGCCGCTGCTGCCAGGCGGTGCTGGTCACGGAAAATTTTGAGCATGACGCGGAAGTCAGCGTTTCCTTCGTAAACAACGCCGAAATCAGAAAATTAAACTTTCAATACCGCGGCAAGGACACCGAGACCGACGTGCTCTCCTTCCCGCTCTGCGAGGGCGACCACCTCGAAATCAATTCCGAAAACGGTTATGTGCTGCTGGGCGACATCGTCATTTCCATGGAGATGGCGGTCAAGCAGGCGAAGATGTACGGGCATGTTCTGGAGCGCGAGATAGCGTTTCTGACGGTGCATTCCATGCTGCATCTTCTGGGCTACGACCACGAGGCGTCTCCGCTGCGGCAGCGCCAGATGCGTGAAAAGGAGGAATCGGTCCTCGAAAAGCTGGGCTTCGCGCGCGATACAAGCTTTGTGACGCCGGAGGAGAAAGCGTGACGGCGCCGGCACAGCCCGAGGAAACGAAAGTCCTCTTTACGGCGATTCTGGGGCGCGCAAACGCGGGGAAATCCTCGCTGCTAAACGCTCTGGTAGGGGAGAGAATCGCGGCGGTGAGCCCCAAGCCCCAGACGACCCGCACGCGCATTACCGGCATTCTCAATGTGGGGCTGACACAGCTTATCTTTGTCGATACCCCGGGGCTGCACCGCTCCCGCGACAAGCTCGGGGAGGAAATGCTGCGCGCCGCGTCCGGGGCGATTGCCGGGACAGACGCCGTGATTTTCATGCGGGACGTGACGGCGGGGGAAGACGCGCGCGAGGAGAGCCTGCTCAAATCCGTTCGCGAGCGAAAAATCCCGCTGCTGTACCTGCTCAATAAGATAGACCTGCTCGCGGATAAGAAGGAGCTGATGCCGATGCTCGCGCGTGTGCAGCGGCAGTTTGAGCCCGAGGCGATTATCCCGCTGAGTGTCACGCGAAACGACGGTGTGGAAGACGTGCGGGAGGAGCTGCTCAGACTCGCCAAGAGCGGGCCGCGGTATTTTCCGGAAGATATGCTGACGGATCAGCCCGAGCGCGTGCTGGCGGCGGAGATGCTGCGCGAACAGCTGTTAAACCTGCTGCGCGATGAAGTCCCGCACGGCATCGCGGTGGTCGCGGAGTCGTTTTCCGAGCGTGCTGACCGCGATTTGCTCGATATTTCGCTGATTGTCTACTGCGAGAAGGAATCGCACAAGCGCATCATCATCGGCAAGAACGGCGAGATGTTAAAGAAAGCCTCGAGCGCGGCGCGGGCAAATCTTGAAAAGTTTTTCCAAATCAAGGTCAACCTGCGCGTGTGGGTGAAAGTGAAGGAAAACTGGCGCAACCGGGGCGCGCTGATAGAGCAGTTCGGGCTGAGCGCCGACGGGCCGTCCTCGTAAGGGGACGGTTTTCTTTTGAATTTGTGAGAAATTGCCCAAAAGCACTTGCAAAAATCGGGAAAATGGTGTAAAATAGAAGTAGTGCGGCGTGTCTCAACAGCCCGCCGCGAATTTGCGGAATGAAAGGATGAACTTTGTCATGGCGGAACTCAACAAGGTCAGTGTGGACGACCTTCAGGCGAAGGGCAAGAAGATTCTTGTCCGCTGCGATTTCAACGTGCCGATGAAAGACGGCGTCATTACCAACGACAACCGCATTACGGCGGCTCTGCCGACTATCAAAAAGCTTGTCGCGGAGGGCGGCAAGGTCGTGCTCTGCTCGCATCTTGGAAAGCCCAAGAACGGCCCGGAGGCGAAATTCTCCCTCGCGCCCGTGGCCCAGCGGCTGTCTCAGCTGCTGCCGGGTGTGAAAGTCACCTTTGCCGCGGACGACACCGTGGTCGGGGAGAACGCCAAAAAGGCTGTCGCGGAGCTCGGCGAGGGCGAGATTGTGCTGCTTGAGAACACGCGTTTTCGCGGCGCGGAAGAGACCAAGAACGGCGAGGATTTCTCCAAGGAACTCGCGGACTTGGTCGACGACGAGGTCTTTGTGATGGACGCCTTCGGTTCGGCGCACCGCGCGCACGCGTCAACTGCCGGCGTGACGAAGTTCGTGCGCGAGACCGCCGTAGGGTATCTCATGCAGAAGGAAATCCGGTATCTGGGCAACGCGGTGGAGAATCCGCAGCGGCCGTTTGTGGCGATTCTGGGCGGCGCGAAAGTCGCGGACAAGCTCAATGTCATCTCGAATCTGCTGGAGAAATGCGACACGCTGATTATCGGCGGCGGCATGGCGTACACCTTCCTCAAGGCGCAGGGCAGCGAGATCGGCAAGTCGCTCGTGGACGAGGAAAAGCTTGAGTACTGCGCGCAGATGCTCGAAAAGGCGCAGCAGCTGGGCAAGAAGATTCTGCTGCCGGTGGACACGGCGGTAGCGGATAATTTCCCGGACCCGATTGACGCCGAGATTGCGGTGGAATATGTGGACGCGGACAAGATTCCCGCGGATAAAATGGGGCTGGATATCGGCCCGAAAACCGAAAAGCTTTTCGCGGACGAGGCCAAGAAGGCGAAGACGGTTGTCTGGAACGGCCCGATGGGCGTCTTTGAGAACCCGACCTTGAAGAAGGGCACCGTCGCGGTCTGCGAGGCGCTCGCGGAGGCGGACGCCACGACGATTATCGGCGGCGGGGATTCCGCGACAGCGGCGATTCAGCTGGGCTACGCGGATAAGATGAGCCACATTTCGACGGGCGGCGGCGCGTCCCTGGAATATCTCGAGGGCAAGGTTCTGCCGGGCGTCGCGGCCATCGCGGACAAATAACCTGTGAGCGGGGAGGAAACTCCCCGCGCTTTTGAGAGGTCGGGAGAAATTGTCACGCCTTGGCTACCATGATTTTCCCAAGGCGCTGAGAATCGCCTCGTGGGTGCTGTTTGCCATCGCCATGTTTCTTGCCGTGAATGAGTTTCTTACGTTCGGCGATCAGCAGACCCTGCCCGAGAGAATGCTTGCGGCGGTGGTGATTCTCGGAATCGGTCTGGCGCTCGGCGGCGCCCTGATGCTCGGCTACGCGGTGTTCTATCTGACGGGTATCCGCGCGGCGCGGGAGCAATGCGGGATGTACTTTCGGAAGTCGGGATTCTGTATCGAAATGGCGGACTGTGTGGCGGCCGCGGTGCATTTTCCAAACGCCGAGGACACGGTCATGACGCTGTTCTTTCAGACCATGAGCGAGCACTACGACGCGGCGGGCAACACGCTGACAAAGCTCGGCGGCATGAAACTGACGCCCAGACAGCGCGCGGTACAGCGTACCTGTGTGCTGTATATCATGGCGATGACGGGCGGGCTGGACCGCGCGGAGGCGTATTTTCAGTCCTACGAGGCGGAGCAGGAGTTTGCCTACGTCTCGCAGCCGGAACTGCTCGAACAGAAACTGAGTGTGCCCGAGCTGCGGGACCTGAGCGAGGAATTCGGGGATTTCACGGCGGCGGCGAAGAAAGTGCTGAACACCCACCGCCACTGGCTCGACGACACGCTCTATTACTACGCCATCGCGGCGGTGCTGAGCCGAAGACTCGGGGATTCCGCGCGCGTGGAGAAATATCAGGCGCTCTATGAGGAGCGGCTGCAGTGCTACCGCAAGCCCGCTGAGCAGCATTATCGCGGGGAGGCGCTCGCTCTTGACCTGACGTACGCGGGGAAAGACCTTCCGCGCGCGAAAGAAATGGAGGAGCGGCTCAAATTTGAGATGGCAAAGCTTGTCCCGCCGCTCCCTCTTGGTGTGTATAACAATATCACCCGGATGACGCACCAGGCGCGCGTGTACGCGGCAGAGGGAGGCAGCCGGGATAAGAAAAAGCTGACAGAAAGGCAATACCCGGAATCATAAAGGAGAATGATAATGAAAAAAGATGTAAGAAAAGCGATTATCGCGGGCAACTGGAAGATGAACAAGACCCGCCCGGAGGCGAGGGCGCTGCTCTCCGAGATAAAGCCGCTGGTCGCGGACGCCGAGGGAAAGATTGAGGTTGTCGCGTGCGTGCCGTTTACGAACCTTGAGACCGCGCTGGATACCGTGAAGGGCTCGAATATCAGAATCGGCGCGGAGAATGTCCATTTTGAGGCAAGCGGCGCGTTCACGGGCGAGGTTTCCGCGCCCATGCTGACCGAGCTCGGGGTGGAATATGTCGTGATAGGGCATTCCGAGCGGCGGCAGTATTTCGGCGAGACGGACGAAACCGTCAACAAGCGCACGAAAGCCGCTCTGCAGGCGGGGCTGAAACCCATTGTCTGCGTCGGGGAGCTCAAGTGGGAGCGCGAGTGCGGGATTACACGCGAAGTGGTCGGCAAGCAGGTAAAGCTCTGCTTAAACGGCGTGACGGAAGAGCAAATCCGCACGGTAACGATTGCCTACGAGCCCGTCTGGGCGATTGGCACGGGGCTTACGGCGACGCCGGAGCAGGCGCAGGAAGTCTGCGCGTTTATCCGCGAGACGCTCGCGGGGCTCTATAGCGAAGAGACGGCCGAGGCGGTGACGATTCAGTACGGCGGCTCTATGAACGCCAAGAACGCGGCGGAACTGCTGGCGAAACCCGATATTGACGGCGGGCTCATCGGCGGCGCGTCGCTCAAGGCGCAGGATTTCAGCGTCATTGTCAAGGCGGCCGTAGAAGGTTAAATGATATGTGCGGCGCGGGGGAAACCTCGCGCCGGATTGCCCGCGCTCCCCGAAATCTCCGGGGGCAGGGGAAAGGAAGGAGAAGACTATGGCAAAAGCACCGGTCGCGCTGCTTATCATGGACGGCTTCGGCATCAACCCGAGCGACTACGGCAACGCCATCGCGGCCGCCAAAACGCCCAATCTCGACCGCTATTTCGCGCGGTACCCCAACACCACCATCGGCGCCTCGGGGCTGGACGTGGGGCTGCCGGACGGGCAGATGGGCAATTCGGAAGTCGGCCACACGAATATCGGCGCGGGGAGAATCGTCTATCAGCAGCTGGTGAAGATTTCCAAATCCATTGAGGACGGCAGCTTTTTTGAGAATCCCGCGCTCACCGCCGCCATGCGCTCCGCCAAGGAAAAGGGCAAGGCGCTGCACCTGATGGGGCTTGTGTCCCCCGGCGGCGTGCACAGCCACATGACGCACCTGTTCGGGCTCGTGGAGATGGCGAAGCGTTTCGGACTCCAAAAAGTCTATGTCCACGCGTTTCTCGACGGCAGAGACGTCCCGCCTTCCTCCGCCGCGGAGTATATGGAGGAGACCGTCGCGAAACTCAAGGAAATCGGCGTGGGGAAAGTCGCCACCGTGATGGGGCGCTACTACGCGATGGACCGCGACAACGCGTGGGACCGCGTGGAGAAGGCCTATGAGGCGATGGTTTACGGGCAGGGAATCGAGGAGAACGACCCTGTGGAGGCGATTCGCAATTCCTACGCAAACGGCGTCACGGACGAATTCATGATCCCCGCCGTGATTGCCGGAGGGGCGACGATTGAGCCCGACGACAGCGTGGTGTTCTTCAATTTCCGCCCCGACCGCGCGCGGCAGATTACGCGTTCGCTCGTTGACCCCGATTTCAAGAGCTTTCCGCGGCAGAAGGGCTTCTTCCCGCTGTGCTATGTCTGTATGGCGCAGTATGACGCGAAAATGCCGAATGTTTCCGTCGCGTTCCCGCCGGAGGATCTGGTCATGACCTTCGGGGAGTATCTCTCCAAGTGCCAAAAGACCCAGCTGCGCATCGCGGAGACCCAGAAATACGCGCACGTCACGTTCTTCTTCAACGGCGGCCGCGAAAAGCAGTTCGACGGCGAGGAGCGGATTCTCATTCAGTCGCCCGATGTCCCGACTTTTGATCTGAAACCCGAGATGAGCGCCTATGAGGTCACCGAGGCGGTGCTGCGCGAAATCGCGGAAGATAAGTTTGATGTGATTATTTTAAACTACGCCAACTGCGATATGGTCGGCCACACGGGCATTTTTGACGCCGCCGTCGCGGCTGTCGAGGCGGTGGACGACTGCGTGGGGCAGGTCGCGGAGGCGGTGCTGGCAAAGGGCGGCAAGGTCATCATCACGGCCGATCACGGCAACGCGGACAAAATGCTTGAGGAGGACGGCACGCCCTTCACCGCGCACACGACCAATCCCGTGCCGTTTCTGGTTCTGGGGCATGACTGCAAGCTGCGCGAGACGGGCGTTCTGGCGGATATTATCCCGACCATGCTCGAGATGATGGGTCTGGAGCAGCCCGAGCAGATGACCGGCGTCTCCATGATTGTCAAATAATGTACTACTGCTGCGGCATCACCGAAAAAGGGCTGCCCGCTGTCAATCAGGACGCGCTGCTGCTCCACCGCGAGGTGCTGCGGGAGGGCTCTAAAACAGTTGCGCTGGCCGCCCCTTTCATGGTTGCGGTCTGTGACGGCGTTTCGGGCGAACCGGCGGGGGATCTCGCCGCGGGCACCTGTCTGAAACTCCTCGCGCAGACACGGTATTCCAAACGCCTGCGTCTCGAGAGCAAGCTCTTAGATATCCACGAACAAATCGCCGCGCTCGGCAAAAAGCGCGAAAATACGTCGAATATGCAGACCACGCTCTGCGGGCTGGCGATTGACGAGGACGAGGGACTGCGCTGCTTCAATGTCGGGGATTCGCGGCTCTACCGATACCGCCTCGGCACGCTCGAGCAAATCAGCCGCGACCAGACGCTCGTGCAGATGCTCTACGACGAGGGGACGATTACGAGCGAGGAAAAGCGTGTCCACGCGCAGCGAAACGTGGTTTTCCCCGTGATGGGCTGTCTGGACACCGCGCCCAAGCCGCAGATACGGGAATTCCCAGAGGGGCTGATTCCGGGCGACGTGCTGCTGGTCTGTTCCGACGGGCTGACCGATTATGTGACCGACTACGAGATGGAGGAGCAGCTCGCCGCCGCCAAGCCGCTCCCGCGGCGCCTTTCCGCCATGGTGAATCTGGCGCTTTCCAAGGGCGGGCGGGACAACATTACCGTCGCGGCGGTCACGCGCTACCCCGATTCCGT
>CAYZMU010000020.1:0-6510 GCA_964479595.1 uncultured Ruminococcus sp.
AGGGGGAGGGCACCAAACTGGTACGCCTGACGCGATTCGAACGCGCGACCTTCAGAGTCGGAGTCTGACACTCTATCCAGCTGAGCTACAGGCGCGTCTGCACTCTTATTATAACAGAAAACGCGCCGGTTTGCAAGCCCTTTCGCGAAATTTTCGCAAAAAAGCCCGCGCGGGGTTTAATTCATGCGCTTTTCGGCCGCGGGATAGAAGTCCTCGCCACCGATGCGCCCGTATTCCCACGCGTAGGCGCGGCTCTTGCGGGTGGCGCAGGCGCCCACGGGCAGGTCGCTGAGCAGCTTGAGACTCGGGTCGAGCGCGAGCAGTTCCCCCACGGTCGTGACGACGGCGTCGTCGTCGGTGTGCTCGCCGGGGCAGAGAAACTCCCAGACATTGTCGTCGAAATGGTGGCACACCATGGTGATATCCGCCTCGCCGTCAAGCACATGGGCGCAGGTAAAGACCAGCATATCCGCGCGCTTGTCAAAGGGATAACGCGGCATCGCAGACCCTCCTTTCGGGGTGATTCCTCTTATACTATACCAGAAATTGCCGCAAAACGCAAGGCTTTTGCCCCGTAAATCCTTAAATTTTGCCCTCCGCGCTGTAACCGAATTGTAAAAATCCGGCGCGTATTTCGGGGATATGCGATGAAATCGCCGTCAAAACGCACAAAACGGGGAAGGTTCACCCGTCCCGATTTGACGAAGCCTCCAAAATAGATGACGAAATGAAGATAGGGATTGACAACGGGGTGATTTTGGAGTATATTTATAGTAAGGAAACATGGACGCCTGGCCGATACGCGGCGGAAACCTGACGCCGGCGCGTGTCCTCTTCGGCGCTTATGTTGATAAAGAGAGGCACTCGGAGCTTCCACATTTCCGGGTCAGAGCCTCGGGCTGCGGCTCCCGCAGCAAAGAAGTGCCCGTTCGCGGGCGTCTTTCACAGGCTGCGAACGCAGCAACTTTCGCAGCAAAAAGAAGGAGGAAACCTACAATGAACAAGCTTAAGAAAACCCTTTGTCTGGTAGCTGTTCTTGCTATGGGCGCCGGCTCTTTGGTGGCGTGCGGCGGCAGTGACAGCTCCAGCGATACGGGCTCGAGCTCCAAGGCGGAGACCACGGCTGCTGAGACCACAGCTGCCGGCGACACGACTGCTGCGGGCGATTCCGCTGCTGAGACCACCGCGGCTGCTTCGGGCAGCGGCGAAACCAGCAACGGCGCGGCCATCAGCGGTGACAAGATCACGGATGACGGCGAGAAACTCGAAGTTATCTGCTGGACCGATTCCGACCTGAAGTTCCTCATCCCTGTTGTCGAGGCGAAATATCCGGACTACAAGGGCAAGATCGAGTATGTGAACGTCGGTTCCGGCGGCGGCGACGCCTCCACGAAGTACGCGGAGTTCTTCAAGGGCGACTCTCAGGTTGACCTGTTCTTCGCGGAAGCCGACTGGATTCGCGACTATGTCGACCAGGATGAGTACGCGGAGCCTCTTTCGAACCTGGGCTTCAAGGATGGCGACTTTGCCAGCCAGTACAGCTACACGGTTGAGAGCGGCAAGAGCAGCAACGGCGAGCAGATGGGCTCTTCCTATCAGGCTTCTCCGGGCTGCTACGCCTACAGAAGCGACTTGGCTGAGACCTATCTCGGCGTAAAGACCCCTGAAGAGATGCAGGAGAAGGTCAAGGATTGGGACGCGTTCACCGAGTATGCCAAGACAGTCATGGAAAAGTCCGGCGACAAGAAGACCGCTGTGGTCGACTCTCTGGGTTCTCTGTGGCAGGTCTGGTCCTACAACCGCGACGGTGCGTGGCTTGACGCCGACAACAACCTGCTGGTTGAGGATTCCTGCAAAGAGTACATCGAGCTCGCGAAGTCCTATTGGGACAACGGCTATGTCTCCAAGGAAGAGCAGTGGGCTGACGGTTCTCAGTGGCTGCCTCAGGGCGCTACCGACGCCTGCATGGGCTACTTCGCCTGCGGCTGGTTCATTTCCGGCCAGATGCCTGACGTTTCCGGCGGCTGGGACGAGACCGCTGAAGCCGGCAAGAACCCCAATGTCTGGGGCAAGTACAGAATCTGCGAAGGTCCTTCCACGTTCGCTTGGGGCGGCACATGGATCTGCGTATCCGACAAGTGCGACAACGGCACCATGGCTTATGACTTCATCAAGACCACCACGATGGATGCCGAGAGCATGGAGCAGTACGCGAAGGATTCCGGCGACTATGTGAACAATCCTACGGTCATGGAAAAACTCGCGGGCGATTCCTCCATCACGAGCAAGAACAACGTCCTGGGCGACCAGAACCACTTCTCGATCCTGTCCAAGAACGCTCCGAAGATCTCCCTGGAAGGCAAGATCACGGCGAAAGACGCCAAGATCAAGAGCGCGTTCTCTGACGCGGTCGGCAAGTACTGCAAGGGCGAGGGTCCGACAGATGTCGACTCCACGCTTGAGGAGTTCTATGACGGTGTTTCCGCTATCGAGGGCGTCAACGTTCCGGAGTAATTCGGCACTCCCTTGTTCAGACATTTTCGCGTGAGCAAATGCCTGAAAACAGCATAACCGAATATGTGCCTATTGGGCTCTCAGCCCAATAGGCGTGTATTTTATATCTCTTTGTGCTATTTCACTAAATTTTTCTCGAAAGGGTGTGCTGAATGGCAACTGCTGCACAAAAGCGGATAAAATCTGTCAGTTACGCGAAGTACGGCTATTTTTTCACGTTGCCGTTCTTTCTGGTATACTTTGTATTCAGTCTTTATCCGCTGATTAAAACCTTTATTCTCGCTTTTTACGGCAACGGCAACACGCCCGCGCTGGACGAGGCGGGGACTTCCATCAACTGTTTTGTCGGCCTGGACAACTTCAAGACCCTGCTCATCGGCGGCGACAAGCGTGCCGCGAGAGTGGCGCACGAGGATTATTTCCGGTACTTCGGCAACACGATTGTCATCTGGGTCGGCAACTTCATTCCCCAGATTGCGCTGTCGCTGCTGCTGGCGGTCTGGTTTACGGACCTGCGTGTAAAGATACCGGGCAAAGAGTTCTTCAAGGTTGTCATGTACCTGCCGAACATCATCACGGCGGCGTCTGTCGCGGCGCTGTTCCTTTCCCTGTTCGGCAACTCCAGCGGGTCTGTCATTAACGTCCTGCACGAAAAACTATATCCGGGTTCTGAGCCATTAACCTTGGCAAGCGACCCGCTATGGTCGAAAATCATCGTCATGTTCATTCAGGTCTGGATGTGGTTTGGCAACACCATGATCATGCTCATGGCGGGGATTCAGGGCATTAACGAGTCGCTGTTTGAGGCGGCGGAAATTGACGGCGCGAGCCCGACACAGACTTTCTGGCGCATCACCTTGCCGCTTCTGCGCTCCATCATGGTCTACACGGTTCTGACCTCCATGATCGGCGGTCTGCAGATGTTCGACATTCCGTACCTGTTCAACACGGGAAGCACGCAGAACGAACATATCGCGACGGTCGCGGTATTCATCTACCGAAGGTTCCACGACGACTATCTCAACCCGTCCTACGGGCAATCCGCGGCGGCGTCTGTCATTCTGTTCTTCATAACGAGTATCCTGGGCGCGCTGGTCTTCTGGGTGCAGCGTGACAAGGACGCGATGGCGAACAACAAGAAGAAACGCGCGGCTGCCAAAGAAGCGAAACGCCGTGCCGCGCAAGGGGGTGGATTCAGCATATGAGCAAGAAAGTCAAATATGATTCTGACAAGGGCGGCTACGAGGCGCATGTCATCGTTCGTTCGGTCATCATTTACTTCTTCCTGATTCTGCTGACCCTCATCTGTCTGATTCCGATCTGGATTCTGATTGTCAACGCCACGCGCGACCACGCCGACATTGTCAGCGGAATCCATCTCATTCCGGGCACGTATCTTCTCAAGAACATCAAGACACTGAACACGGACACCAACTTCAATGTGGTCTTCGATGCCTTCCACGGCATCACGAACTCGCTGCTGCTCGCGCTGGTATGCTGCGCGCTGACGGTGTTCTTCTCGGGCATGACCGCCTACGGCATCGTGGTTTACGACCACAAGCTCAAGGGCGCGATGTTCGTATTCATCGTCGCCGTCATGATGGTGCCTTCTCAGGTTACCGCTGTCGGTTTCATCGATATGCTGATTGACTGGAATCTCACCGACAAGTACATAGCGCTCATCTTGCCCGCGGTAGCGGCGCCGGCGGTTGTATTCTACATGCGACAATACATGCTGTCGGCGTTCCCGCTTGACATCATTGAGGCGGCTCGTATCGACGGTTCGGGCGAGTTCCGCACCTTCCTGACCATCTCCATTCCGATGATGAAGCCGGCGTTTGCCGTGCAGGCGATTTTCGCCTTCATTTCGAAGTGGAACGACTACTACAACCAGTCCATCGTTCTCATCTCGGCTCCGCTTGAGAAACGCACCGTGCCGATGATGATTCAGGGCGTTATGGGTATCGACCGCAACCCGAATTTCGGCGCGAACTACGCCGCGATCTTCCTGTCGATCATCCCTGTCATCATCATTTACATCCTTCTCTCGAGATGGATTATCGGCGGTGTCGCGGCCGGCGGCGTCAAAGAGTAAACAAAAGCGCAGTGCCCTTTGCGGGGCGCTGCGTTTTTCTAAGGCACAAAAAGCCCCGCCTTTTAGGAGGCGGGGTAAAATTTTAGCCCAGTTCCGCGAAATACTTGATGGTGCGGACCATCTGGCTGGTGTAGGAATTCTCGTTGTCGTACCAGGAGACCACCTGAACCTCGTAGAGGTCGTCCGCGATGGGCGCTACCATGGTCTGCGTGGCGTCAAAGAGCGAGCCGTAGGTCATGCCGATGACGTCGGAGGAGACGATCGGGTCTTCGTTGTAGCCGAAGGAAGCGGAGGACGCGGCCTTCATGGCGGCGTTGATGCCCTCTTTGGTGATATCCTTGCCCTTGACGACCGCGGTGAGAATGGTGGTGGAGCCGGTCGGGACAGGCACACGCTGCGCCGAGCCGATGAGCTTGCCGTTCAACTCCGGAATGACGAGGCCGATGGCTTTCGCCGCGCCGGTGGAGTTGGGCACGATGTTCGCGGCACCCGCGCGGGCTCTGCGGAGGTCGCCCTTGCGGTGCGGGCCGTCAAGAATCATCTGGTCGCCGGTGTAGGCGTGGATGGTGCTCATGATGCCCGACTGAATCGGAACGTAGTCGTTGAGCGCCTTCGCCATCGGGGCCAAGCAGTTGGTGGTGCAGGAAGCCGCGGAAATGATGGTGTCGGCGGGGGTGAGGGTCTTTTCATTGACGGAAAAGACGATGGTGGGCAGGTCATTGCCCGCGGGCGCGGAGATAACGACCTTCTTGGCGCCGGCGTCGATATGCGCCTGGCTCTTGGCCTTGGAGCAGTAGAACCCGGTGCACTCCAGAACGACGTCCACACCGATTTCGCCCCAAGGGAGATCCTTGGCGTCCTTTTCCGCGTAGATGGTCAGGGTCTTGCCGTCCACGGTGAGCGTGTTCGCCTCGTCGTCGGCGCTGACTTCGTGCTTGGCCTCGCCGATCTTGCCGCAGTAGCCGCCCTGCGCGGTGTCGTACTTGAGCAGGTGCGCGAGCATGGAGGGCTTGGTGAGATCGTTAATCGCGACGACCTCGTAGCCTTCCGCGCCGAACATCTGGCGGAACGCCAGACGGCCGATGCGTCCAAAACCGTTGATTGCGACTTTAACAGACATTGGAATTACCTCCCTGTTGAATTTGATACTTCTATTTTACACGATTTTGGGCAAAATTGCAAGGGCTTTGGCGGAAATTCACCGTTGCGGGGCGCTTTTTCGCAAACTTTTGTCGAAACGCACAAAAAAGCCCGCCCGAATTTGTATGTTGCGACGAATTTTTTTCGCGGCGCCGCGGCAAGGGAAAGCCGCCGGAGCCGTTATTCGTCAAAACGCACAAAAACAGCCGCAAAATTTTGGCAATCATTGCGTCACAATTTGTTCATTTTGACTTGACAACCGCGGGAAAATGTGGTATACTGTATACGACTAAATATTGTGTTTCAGCGGCGCCCCGCGGGGCCTGCCTGTGATAGAGAAAGGGGTATTCCTTATGGCAAATTCCGTGAAAAAGACGCGCTCCGGCTTCACCTTGCTGGAGATGATTGTGGTAATCGCCATCATCGGCATTCTGACGGGGATTTTTGTCCCGAGTATGCTCAGCTATGTCAGGCGCAGCCGTCTGAACGCGGCGAACGCGGAGGCGAAAGTTATCTTCAATTCCATGCAGACCATCTGCCAGGAGCTGGAATTCAAGGAGCGCCCTGTCACTGTGCAGAGCACGGAGTTCTACGGGCAGAACACCAGCGGGGCAACGACGAAAGCTGTGAAGACGGGCAGCATGATTCTTGTCTATCAGCAGGACAAGGACGGCAAGCTGGAGTTCGCGGGAGCGAGCGGCGGCCGCGGCTCTGACAACACTTATCCCGACGCGACACTTAAGGGTATCCTTGAAGGCGAC
>CAYZMU010000020.1:6610-22133 GCA_964479595.1 uncultured Ruminococcus sp.
CGGCTCTGACAACACTTATCCCGACGCGACACTTAAGGGTATCCTTGAAGGCGACGCCTCTGTGCCCGGTGTGCCTGAGGAAGCGAAGAAAACCCCGAACCCGGATGAGCCCGCGTCGAGCTTTATGACACGGCTTATGAATGTTTCGAGCGATCTGCAGGATTACTGCTTCTGCGCGTATGTGAAGGATTATCAGGTCAAGGCGGTTATCTGCGCGACGAGCCCGACCGCCGCTTATCTGGGCGGCTACCCGAACAAAGCTGTTGACAAGGGCGGTTTCTCGCCCGCGGGCGCGCCGGGCTCATCGGTGTCCGCGGAGCAGCTGCAGGCAAAGGACTTCAGCACGCTGGCCACAACTCCATACACTATTCTGAAAGCTTATGTCGCGGATTCCAACGGCGGCAATCCCGCGGATTACTGATACGCCGCTTCCTGAATGAACATGGCGAGGCACCGTTTTAACGCGGTGTCTCGTTTTTTGGCGTCAGGCTTGCAATCTCCGCCCGCGTGTGGTATAATAAAAGCGGCGAAGGGAGGAGAACGCCCATGATCGCGACTGTCACCATGAATCCGGCAGTGGACTACACCGTCACCATCACCGAGCCACTCAAAAAGAATGCCGTCAACCGCGCCAAAGACGAGCTTGTCACGGCGGGCGGCAAGGGCATCAATATTTCCATGATTCTAAGCCAGCTGGGCGTCCCGACCAAGGCGTACGGCTATCTCGCGGGCACGACAGGGACCATGATCGCGGACAGAATGCGCCGCACGCAGATTCCGACGGACTGGAACCTGATAGAGAACCAGATGACGCGGATTAACTTAAAGATTCGCGAGGACGGCGCGGTCACGGAGCTCAACGGCAGCGGCGTGACCATCACCGAGAAGGACGCGCAGAGCCTTATCAGCAAGCTCAAGGTCTACGGGGAAAAGGACATCATCGTGCTGGCGGGGAGCGTGCCCGCGCGCGCGCCCAAAACCCATTACGCGGCTCTCATGGAGGCGCTTTCCGAAAACGGGGCGCGGTTCGCGGTGGACACCGAGGGCGAGGCGCTGCTTGAAACGCTCGCGCGGCACCCTTTCGTGATAAAGCCCAACCTGACGGAACTGCGGGGGCTTTTTTCGGAGCCCATTGAGACGTGGTGGGACGCGCTGCCGTACGGCAAACGCCTGATTGACATGGGCGCGCAAAACGTTCTGCTCTCGCTGGGCGGCGACGGCGCGCTGCTCTTTAGCGAGGAAAAGCGGGTCTGGCATCTCTCCGCGCCGCGCGGGGAGGTCAAGAACGCGGTCGGCGCGGGCGATTCCATGCTGGGCGGATTTTTAGCCGCCTGCTCGCGCGGTCAGCCGCTGACAGAGGCGCTGCGGCTCGGAATCGCGGCGGGCTCCGCGACGGCGTTCACGGAATGGGTCGCGCACCGCTCCCAGATTGACGCGATTCTCAAAAGCCTCCCGCAGCCCACCGAACTTGTCTGACAGCAAACGCACGCCCCGCCCGTATTGGCGGGGTGTTTTTTGTTCAAGGTTTGCGCAAATCCACAAAATTCTTAAGGTTTCTTGAAATTTTCTGTGGGAAGCGCCAAAACTTTTCACGCCGCTTGACAAACGCGGTCAAATGCGGTATAATAGCAAAGTAACCCTGTAAAGGTTTATACCATGACAGGTGAAAGGCGGTTCGCGGTCATGAAGAATCTCGATTTTGTCCTGCTGCTCGACTGCTACGGCTCGCTGCTGACGAAACGCCAGCGCGCGCTGCTCGAGGGCTACTACAACGAGGACCTTTCGCTCGCGGAGCTGGCGCGGCCTCTGGGGATTTCCAGACAGGCGGTGCACGACAGTATCCGCCGGGGGGAGCACCAGCTGCTCGAATGGGAGCGGCAGATGGGCATCGCGAAGCGGCTGCGCGCCTGCAGAGGCGTTTTCGCGGAGATTGAGGCGCTGAGTGATTCGCTGCAGGGCTCAAGCGCTGTGCGGATAGGCGCTCTCGCGCGCGAGGGCAAGTCTCTGCTGATTGGCTAGAAAGGAGCGGCGGCATGGCGTTTGAGGGGCTTTCTGAGAAGCTCGGGCAGGTTTTCAAGAAACTCAAGGCCCGCGGGAAGCTGACGGAGACCGACGTCAGAGAGGCGATGCGTGAGGTGCGTCTCGCGCTGCTCGAGGCGGACGTCAGTTACAAGGTTGTCAAGGAATTTGTCAGTAAGGTCACCGAGCGCGCTGTGGGCGAGGAAGTGCTGGAGAGTCTGACGCCCGCGCAGCAGGTGATAAAGATTGTCAACGAGGAACTGATAGCGCTCATGGGCGACGGGAACGCGCGGCTCAATTACGCGCCGTCTCCGCCGAGTGTGATTATGTTCTGCGGGCTGCAGGGCTCAGGGAAGACCACGCACTGCGCGAAGCTCGCCAAGCTCCTGACCAAAGAAGGGCATCACCCTTTGCTGGTCGCGTGCGACGTTTACCGCCCCGCCGCGATTGACCAGCTGCTGATTGTCGGGGAGAAGGCGGGCACCCACGTCTTTGAGATGGGTCAGGGCGACCCTGTGGACATCGCGAAACAGGGCGTTCGCTACGCGCAGGACCACAACCACGATATCGTGATTCTGGATACAGCCGGGCGGCTGCACATTGACGAAAAGCTCATGGAGGAGTTAAAGCAAATCAAGGCGGCGACAAACCCCTGCGAGATCATGCTGGTCGTGGACGCGATGACGGGGCAGGACGCCGTGAATGTGGCGAAGGCTTTTGACGAGGCGCTGGGAATCACGGGCGTGCTGATGTCCAAGCTGGATTCGGACACCCGAGGCGGCGCGGCGCTGTCCGTGCTGTCCGTGACGGGAAAGCCCATCAAGTTCGTGGGCACGGGCGAAAAGCTCGACGATTTCGAGCGGTTCCACCCGGAGCGCATGGCGTCGAGAATCCTCGGGATGGGCGATATGCTCACGCTGATTGAAAAGGCGGAGGACGTCTATTCCAAGCAGGAGGCGGAAAAGCTCACCCAGAAACTGACGCAGAACCAATTCGACATGAACGATCTGCTCGAACAGCTCAAACAGATTGAGAAGATGGGCGACTTGAAAAAAGTCGTTTCCATGCTGCCCGGGCTTGCCAATAAGGTGGACGATCTGGAGATTGACGACCGCGCTTTCGGGCGCGTGGAGGCGATGATTACCTCCATGACGCCGGCGGAGCGCGCCAAGCCCTCCATCATCAATCCCTCCCGAAAGCGCCGTATCGCCGCGGGGAGCGGCACACAGGTGCAGGACGTCAACCGTCTGCTGCGCCAGTACGAGCAGATGCGGGACATGATGAAGAAGCTCGGCGTGACGGGGAACAGGAAAGGGGTCTTCGGGCGGCGCAAAAAGCCCAAGATTAACCCCGCCGTTCTCGCGAATATGCAGGATTTGCAGCCCAAGTAAAGGAGGCACCGGGTGTTTCATGCAGGGGCGGCCTATGACAAGGGGCGTTCCATGCGGGGGCGGCTCATGCGAGGCGTTCCATGTGGGACGGCTTATGTGTGGCGTTTCATGACAAAGGCGCTCTGCGAAAAAAAGGGCGTTTTGTGACAGGGACTTCATGACAGATTGCGGACAGCCAAGGGAATGCGGCGCGTTTTCGTGCCGTGACAGAAATGAGGTGAAAGAATGGACACAGTTATGTACTGGCTCAGACTCGTTTTTCCGCTGGTCTTTGCCGCGGGCGGCGTTGCCATGCTGCTCGGCGGGATCACCGGGGCGAGCAAGATGTTCGAGGACAGCCCAAACCCCAAAATGCAGAATCTCCTCGCGAGATTCGGAAAGACAAAGCTGCGTGTCGTGTATACAGCGGCGGGCGTGCTTTCTCTGCTGCTGGCGGCCGCGCTGTTTCGCGGATGGCTCGCGGGTTTCTGAGCGAATACGCATTTCACAGCGGGAAACCGCGTGGAAAATACATTCGGGCGAGGCGCCGTTCAGATTGCGGTGCCCAGCCTGTCAGGAAAGGAGAAACTGATGGCAGTCAAGATTCGTTTGAGAAGAATGGGCGCGAAAAAGGCCCCGTTCTACCGCATTGTCGTCGCGGACGGAAGATACCCCAGAGACGGCAGATTCATCGAGGAAATCGGCTATTACGACCCGACCAAAGAGCCGACCGTCCTGAAGATTGACGCGGAAAAGGCAAAGGCGTGGCTTCGAAACGGCGCGCAGCCGACCGACACCGTCCGCGGCATCATGAAGCGTGAGGGAATCCTCTGAGCACGCGCGCACAGTGGCGTATTGACTGAAGAGTTAAAGGAGAACATCATGAAAGAATTATTAACAGCTATTGTGGAAGGTCTGGTCACGGACAAGTCTGCGATTCAGATCACCGAGGACGAGGAAAACGAAGAGGGTGTGGTGGTGCTGCACCTGACAGTCGCGCCGGAAGATATGGGCCGGGTCATCGGGAAACAGGGAAGAATCGCAAAAGCAATCCGTACACTGATGCGTGCCGCCGCGGCACATGAAAACCGCAAGGTTGCTGTTGAGATCGAGTGAGTATCGCAAGGCAAAGAAACGGTGGAAGGTAAAAATCTTCCACCGTTTTTGTTGTTTAGCGCTCTTTCTGTTCCTTGAGCAGGTCGCGGATTTCGGTCAGCAGCACTTCCTCGTTGGAGGGAGCGGGCGGCTCTTCTTCCTTGGCTTCCGCTTCGCCTTTGCGCTTGAAGGCGTTGATGGCCTTGATGACCATGAACAGGCAGAACGCCGTCAGCAGGAAGGAGATAATCGCCTGAATGAAGTTGCCGAAATTCAGCTGCGGCTTGTTGCCCCACGGAATCGTGAGGATCATGTCGTTGAAGTTGATGCCGGCGAGAATCATGCCGATAAACGGGGTGAAGATATCGCCGACCAAAGAATTGACAATCGCGGTGAACGCGCCGCCGATGATGACACCGACAGCCATATCCACGACATTGCCCCGGGAAATGAATTCCTTAAATTCGCCGAAAAAGCCCTTGATGGCGCCTTTTCCCTTGCTCGCGGCGTTCGCGGCCGCCTCTTTGTTTTTCTCGTCCATGTTAGCCCTTCCTTTCCTCTCGCGGACGTATTCTACCCTTTATTATACCACAGCTTTCGCCAAAATGCATTTGTGAGATTCTACAAATTTTAGCGTATCAGACCCTGAAATTTTAGCGACTCCTTAAAATTTTGCGCCCGCTTCCGAAAGCCCTGTATATGTTTCGTCAAAACGCCGAAAATTTTCGCAAAAGATTGCCGTCAATTGTGCAATACCACAAAATTCCCGGGTATCCGGCGCGATTTGCCGCAAGCTATGGTATAATAAGAGTGTAAAAGACCGTGAAATCAGGCGAAAGGAGTTCGTGCCCGCTGCCGTGGGCGCTGTGGCTGCTATGGCGGAATATCGTTCAAGCGGAAAAGAATTGCGCAAATCCCCGAAGGGTCTGTTCGCGGGCCTGTTCGCGGTGCTGCTGGTGGCGCTGCTGGGGTATGGCTGCTGGCAGGTCGCGCGGAATATGGTTTCTCTGGAGCCCGAACCGCAGACGCTCAGCGAGCCCGATCTGGTCGTGCCCATTGAGACCACGCAGCAGACGGAAGACCCCAATCAGATTATCTACGCTTATGAGGCGGCGTTTTTCAACGAGGTCCACACGGGCTCTCTGGTGCTGGTCAACAGCGAAAATCCCATCGAGGATATCGAAACGGGGCTTGAGAGCGTCTACGACCGCAAGGGCGAGCATATCGCCGTGAAGGACCTGTCGGTGAAGCTGCTGCCGCAGGCGACGGACGCGCTCAATCGCATGGCGGACGCTTTCTTCGCCGCGACAGGGCACGACGACCTGCTGGTCTACACCGGCTACCGCACGAAGGCGGAGCAGCAGCAGCTGGCGGGCGCGGCAGGCGGCCGTCCCGCGGCTGCGGCGGGCTGCAGCGACCACGAAACGGGGCTGAGCTTTGATTTAAGTATTATGCAAAACGGCAGGATCGCCGATTTTAACGGGCAGGGCGACTACGCGTGGATTACAGATCACTGCGCGGAATACGGCTTTATCCTGCGCTACCCCGCGGACAAGACGGCCGTCACGAAATCCGAGGCCGAGCCGTGGCATTTCCGCTATGTCGGCGAGCCGCACGCGCTCTACATGAAGGAGCACAACCTCTGTCTGGAGGAGTATCTGGAGCACCTGCGCGGCTGCACCTACGAGGGCGCGCATTTAGCGCTGCGCGACAGCGCGGATATGCTCTACGAGGCGTATTATGTCGCGGCGACGGCACAGGACGAGACCGCCGCGATTGAGATTCCCGTGCCGGGGGATTTGCCGTACGAACGCTCCGGGGACAACCGCGTGGGGTTCTTCGTGACGGTGGAAACCGGGCGGAGCTATTCCGAGTACGCCGCCACCCAGACGACCGCCGTACCGCAGACCACCACCGTTCCCGCGCAGACGGCCGCCCCCGCGCAGACAGCCGTTCCCGCGCAGACGCCAGCGCCGGCTGTGCCGTAAGTTTACAAAGATTTCGTAATCCTCTCCCCGTTTCTGATGTGACAAAAATCCCCTCCCGTTCAGGGAGGGGTCTGACGCTTACTTTTTGAGCAGATTGGCGAATTCCAGCGCCTTCCCCATATCGCCCTCCACCTTGAGCTTGCCGGTGGTGTAGGCGGCGACGGCGTTCAGCTTGCCGTTTAGCAGCTTCTGGAAATCCGCGGAGCTAATCGAGACGGCGCAGCTGCGGTCGTTGTAGGCGTAGGGCTCGATGTTTATCTCGCCGTTCTTGATTTCCACATAGAACACGCCGGGGTCCAAATCCGTGAGGTTTACCTGCACGGCGAGGAAATCCACGCCCGAGACGTCGAGCTTTTTGGCAAGTGTGCGCAGTTTTTCGATAATCTTGTCGAGTGCCATAGGTTTTCTCCTTTCGTGACGGCCCGCTTACAGAATGCTCGCGAGCTTTTGGGAGATGGCGTCATAGACCGTCTCCAGTTTCATGCCGCGCGAACCCTTGATGAGCAGATAGGTCTCCCCGTCGAGGTATTCCGGCAGCTTCTGCAGCAGTTTGGGCAGCATCTCCTCCTTTGTGGCGAACGCCGTGTGTGCCGCGCCGTAGCCCTCCGCGAAGTCCCTATAATTCTCCCCGCAGAAGAACGCCGCGTCGGTGTATTCCCCGCAGAGCCTCCCCAGACGTCTGTGCTGGTAGGCCGCGAAGTCCCCAAGCTCGTTCATGTTCCCGAAAACGGCGACTTTGCGCGCGTTTGGCGCCGCCGCTCTCAGGGCGGTCAGCGCGGCTTCCGTCGCCTCGGGGTTGGCGTTGTAGTAGTCGCGGATGATGGTCAGCCCGCCGAACCGCACCCTGTCGCTGCGCATCTCCGAGGGCGTGAAATCCGAGAGCGCCTCCGCGCATTCTCCCAGCGTCAGCCCGCTCTCCAGCCCCACCGAAATAGCGAGCAGCGCGTTGGAGACATTGTGCGTCCCCGTCATCTTCAGCGTGATTTCCCGCTCCTGCCCCTCGTATCTCACGGTAAAGCGTGTCGATTCCGGCCCGCGCAGAATGTTCCCCGCCCGCAGCGGCGCCTCCGTGTCGCCCGAAACGCTGCTGTAGCGCAGATTCGCGGGAATGAACGGAATATTGCGGTATTCGCGCAGGAACAGGTCGTCATACGGCAGGAAGAGCCGCCCGCGCCGCAGGTCCATGCCGTCCGTGATTTCCATTTTCGCGCGGAAAATCTCCGTCTGCGAGCCGAGATTGCCGATATGCGCCATCCCGATATTCGTGACGACCGCGTACTCCGGTTCCGCGATTTTGGAAAGCGCGCTGATTTCCCCGCGATGGTTCATGCCCATCTCCAGCACCAGTATCTGCGCGTTTTCAGGGCACTGCAGGACCGTCTCGGGCAGCCCGACGGCGTTATTGTGGTTGCCCTGAGTCGCGAAGAGGTCAAAGCGCCCCGATAGCACGCGCGCTATCATGTTCTTGACGGTCGTCTTGCCGCTGCTGCCCGTGACCGCGCAGACTTTGAGCCCGCTGCTTTCCCTCAGCCGCCGCAGCCACGCGCGCGCGAGCGTTCCGTACGCCTGAGTTGTGTCTTGCACCGTGACAAAGGGCACGCCAAGAGGTTCCTCGGGCGGGCGCGAAAGGACACAAAACCGCGCGCCTTTTTGCACGGCGTCGGCGGCGTAGTCGTTGCCGTCAAAGCGCTCCCCCTGAAGCGCCAGAAAGCAGCAGCCCTGCCGCAGCGCGCGGGTGTCCGTGCAGACACCGTTTAGCGCGACGGGCTCCTGTTCGGGGTGCTCCGCTCCGAGCGCCGCGCTGAGAAACGCGCTGTCGAGCGCCGCCGGGGCCGGCGAAAGCACAGCCATTCGCTATTCCTCCTTGGCCAGTTCGAGCAGGCGGGTGAGCAGCCGCTCTAAAGAAAGCCCCTCGTTTTCCCACATTTTCGGGTACATGGAAATGGATGTGAAGCCCGGCAGCGTGTTGATTTCGTTGAAAACAATCTCGCCCGTGCCGCGCTCGAGGAAGAAATCCACTCTGGAAAGCCCCTCGCAGCCTAAGGCCAGATAGATTTTTTGCGCCCAGCCTTCAACGGCGTGCATGGTTTCCCCGTCAATCGGCGCGGGAATCAGCGTCTTCGATTCCGTGCTCACATATTTCGCGTCAAAATCGTAAAATTCCGCCCCGGAATCGATTTCCCCCGCAGCAGCTGTGGCGGGTTCGGCGTTTCCGAGCACCGCGACTTCAATTTCCCGCCCGTCGATAAACTCCTCCGCGAGAATCTTGCTGTCAAAAGAGAAAGCTTTCTGGAGCGCGTCCTTCAGTTTATCAAACGTTTTGACTTTGGATACCCCGACCGACGAGCCCGTTCCCGCCGGCTTGATAAAGACGGGGAAGCCCAACGTGTCGGCGATCTGGCTGCACATCCGCTCGCTGTCCCGCGCAAAATCGCGCCTTGCAAGCGTCAGCCATTTCGCCTGCCGCACGCCGGTTGTGGCGGCGACGAGCTTGGTGACCGTCTTGTCCATCGCCATCGCGGAGGCGGCGACGCCGCAGCCGACAAACGGAATCCCGCTGAGTTTCAGCAGCCCCTGAATTGTCCCGTCCTCGCCGTTTTCACCGTGCAGAACCGGGAAAACCACGTCCACGGGCAGAAATTCGGGTGCGCCGTCGCCCAGAACGCAGAGCCCCGCGCCCCGTTCGGGCGAGAGAAAGGCGCGGCGGTTGTGAGGGTCGCGCTCCCAGTTTCCGTTCGCGATTTCCGCCAAATCCTCCCCGCCCCAGAGCAGCCACTGCCCCGTTTTGGTGATGCCCACGGGGAGAATCGCGCGGTCACCGCCGGGGAGATGCCGCAGCACCGTTTCCGCGGAGCGCAGCGAGATGTCGTGTTCGGGGGAGACGCCGCCGAACAGAACCAGAATGTTTGTCATGATTTTGCGCCTGCCTTATTCGTAAAATTCCCCGCCAATCATCACACGGGCAATCTCCAGAGAACTGTCCAGCAGCAGCAAATCCGCGTCCGCGCCGGGCTCTATCCGCCCCTTTTGTGTGGCACCGATTAAATCCGCCGGGGTTTTCGTCGCCATTCTGACGGCGTCCGCGAAGGGCACGCCGAATTTCGCCGCCTGTTTCACACAGCGCCAGAGCGTGGAGGTGGAACCCGCAATCGCCCCGTCGAGGGTGCGCGCCACGCCGTCCTTGACGATGATTTCCTGCCCGCCGAATTCGTAGGTGCCGTCGCCTAAACCCGTCGCGCGCATGGAATCGCTGATGATGACCATGCGGTCCGGCCCGAACGCGCGCCACAGCAGCAAAACGATGGACGGGTGCAGGTGCAGACCGTCCGTAATCGCCTGCACATACGCGTCGGATGCAATCGCCGCGCCGATGGGGCCCGGGCTGCGGTGGTGAATGCCCGGCATCGCGTTGAAGGTGTGCGTTAAGCAGCGCGCGCCCGCCGCGAAAGCGTTCACGCAGGTTTCGTAGTCCGCCGCCATGTGTCCCAGACAGACGACCGCGCCGCAATTTTTGATAAATTCCATACTGCCGCTCAGTTCCGGCGCGATGGTCACCACCCGCATATCCGGCAGCGAGGCGAATTCCTCCAGATCCGGGTCGCGGATAAAATCACCGTTTTGCGCGCCTTTGTACTTGGCGTTGATGTAGGGCCCTTCCATGTGAAAGCCCAGAATCCGCGCGCCCCTGACGTTTCGGTTTGCCTTTGTTACGCGCAGAATGGAATCGTAATCCATGGTCATGGTCGTCGGGCAGAAGGAAGTTGTCCCGTTCCGCCCCAGAAAATCCGCGATTTCGTCGAACTCCGCGTCCATGGTGTCTTTCCCCGCGCAGCCGTGCGTGTGCATATCCACAAGCCCCGGAATCACCGTAAGCCCCGTGCAGTCAAGCCCCTTGCCCGCCTGACCGCCCGGTGTGATTTGCGCGATTTGGCCGTCCTCAATCACAATGTCGTGAAAACTATAGTCTAAAAATCGAACATTTTGAAGGACCATTCTGTTCTCCTTTCCTCAAAGACAGGGCAGACTCGCCGCCGCGACCGCCTGACCGACTCTGCGGTCGAGTTCATCCGGCAGAATGAAGCGGATTTTGCGGCAGAGTTCGGGGAATTCCTCCCGCAGCACTTCCCGCGCGCTCTCAAGAATCAGCTCCCCGCCCTGACCGGACGTCACGCGCCCGGAAATCTGCAGCACGCGGATATCGTAAAATTCCGCGTAATTGGCGACGGCGTAGCCAAAGTACGTGCCTATCGTGCGGAAAATGTCCCGCGCGCCCTCGTGCCCCGACTCCAGAAGCGCCTGCACGTCGGAGAGTTTCTGCGCGAGCGTATGGCTTTCGTCCAGCGTGATGCCCGCTTTCGGCGCGAGGCGAATCACGGCGTCCTGCGAAAAATATTTGACACCGCAGCCGTAGTCGCCCGACCACTCGTCCACCGGCGAATCGGGGTTATAGTCCACCGGCACGAACGCCAGCTCGTTGTGCCAGCCCGTGACATTGCCGTTGGGGTCGACATAGCCGCCCGCCTGAGAAGTGCCCATCGCGACGCCGAGCACGCCGTTCACGTCATGCGCCATGGACGCCGCGAGCGCCGCGACATCGCCGTCGTTCGCCACCGCGTAGGGCACGCCGAGCTCGCCGAGCACATCCACATAGACATTCTTGCAAGCCTCGCCCTGCGTGTCTTTCGGGACTTTCAGGAAGAGATGGGAGACCATCGCGCGGTTGGCGACCAGAACGCCCGCCGTGCTTACCCCCACCGCGTCAAAGCGCGGCATATGCTCCGCCGCCTTGAGAATCGCCGCCTTGATATGTTCGCGGTGATAGGAAATATCCTCCGCCTGTTTTGGCAGCCAGACGATTTCCTCCGACCAGACCGTTTCGCCGTCCACGACCGCCGCGACTTTCATATCGCTGCCGCCCGCGTCAAAGCCCACTCTGCAGCCGCCAAGATTTCGCCCTATCGGCAGCGGGTTGAGTTTGGAGGACGGCATATCCTCCATGGCACGCTCCTCGACTTCGAAAGGCCGCTCGTAGGTCGTGCTCCAGAAATCCACGTCGAAATCCCGCAGTCCGCCCCTTGAGTAGGCGTCGCGGATATAGCAAAAGACGTCGTGGTCGCCCGCGAGCATGACTTTCCAGCCGCCCGCGCACCAGAGAATGGTCTTAATCAGGCGCTCCGCGTAACGGCGGTTCTGCGCGCTGTCCTCCCCCAAAAACGTGTCCACGCGGTAGGTGAGACCGTTTTCGCGCTCCACCGCGATGGCGAAGGGGCGGCGCGCGGTTTTGAGAAACGCGCGGTTAAAACAGACGGCCGGTAGGAAATCGGGGTCGAGAATCGGTTTAATCATTTACGGAACCCTTTCTTTATCATAAAAAACAGGCGGCGGCAAAGAACCGTCGCCTGCCAACTCATTTTGTATTCGTGATGTTCCAGCGGAACGGGCAGATGCGGGAAGCTTTCGTGATGTCGTACATATAGTTCTTGTCAATGGCGCCCAAATCGAGATAGCGGTAGTTCGTTTTCTGCTCCGGGTCGCCGAAGAGTTTCTGGCGCAGCCCCATGGAGATGCTCGTGCGCTGGTTGACCAGACCGATATGGTGGTTCTCCTTCATGAAGGTGATAATCTCCGACGCCATGACCAGCGAAGAATCCGCGACATTGTAAATCCCCGTGTAGTTGGTGCCGTCCGCCTGCCGCAGGAAGCCGATGATGAAATCCGAAATGTTGTGCACGCAGCAGAGATGGAAACCGTATTCGCCCGTGCGGAAGATGAAGAGCGTGTGGTCTTTCGGGTCGGTGATGCGCGACATGAGGTTGTCCGTAAACGTGAGCGTGTAGACCGGCGGAATCCGAATCACACAGCAAATCATGGTTTTGGTGCCGCGCGCGTCGTCTGAAAAGGCGCGTTCGGATTCGAGCTTGAGCCGCCCGTAGTTCGAGACGGGCTTCACCGCGTCCTCCTCGCGCACCGGCTCGCGGTTTTCGGGTTCCTTATAGACCTGCGTGGTGCTGACCAGAATAAACTTCTTGACGTCCTTGGAAATCGCGAAGCGGTAGATAAAGCGGTTGCACGCGGCGTTTAAATCCAGTTCGTCCTTGTCGATGACCGGGCCCAGATCGTTGTCCACGGTGCAGGCGAGGTGGATTACGGAATCAATCTGAAACTCGTCAAACACATCGCCGTATTTGTTCTGCTCGTTCGGCGCGGCCTGACGGAAGACAAAATTCTCTTTCCCGGTGTTGTAGCCGCTGTCCTCGCGGTCCACGGCGATGACAAAATTGCCCTTCTTGAGCAGGCCGGAGCAGATGTGGTCGCCAATCATGCCGCAGCCGCCGGTTACCATGATGTTGGGCATAGGTTTCATCCTTTCTTTCGCGGAGATATCTCCTTACACAGTACTTTCATACAGTTTCATTATACCACAGACCGGGCGAAATTGCAAGCCTTCGCGGCATTTTTGATATTTTAGATAGTGCCGCGCGGTTTTGGCAAACAAGCCTTGTCTATTCTTCACAAATTTTGCCCGCGCAGATTCTGAAAGAATGTCCGCATCAGTTCGCCGCAGGGCTCCTCCAGAAGCCCCGCCGTGATTCTGGGCGTATTGGGGTATTTGTCCTCGCAAAACATTCTGTCGGCGGATTCCAGCGCGCCCATGGTTTTGTCCGCCGCGCCGTAGCAGACCCGCGCGATTCTTGCGGCGAGAATCGCCCCCGCGCACATGGGGCAGGGCTCGAGCGTCACATAGAGCACACAGTTCCCGAGCCGCCATGTGCCTTTTGCACGCGCCGCCGCGTCAATCGCTATGATTTCCGCGTGCGCGAGCGGGGAGCGCGTTTCCTCGCGGCGGTTCCTGCCCTCCCCGAGAATCTCCCCCGTTTCGCGGTCCGCTATCACCGCGCCTACAGGGATTTCCCCCGCTTTCGCCGCCTCTTCCGCCAGTTTGATGGCGCGGCGCATATAGGTAAAATCATCTTGGAACACGGCGCGTTCCCCCTTTGCGCTTTTTCTGAATCATACCACAAACCCGCGAAAATGTCAACCGCCCCCTTCGCGATATGTCCAAAAGAGAAGGCGCGTCTCTTGACAATTTTGAGCATATGGATTATAATAAAGAAAAGAGCCGGCAGAGATGCCGGTATGCTTCGCAGGGAGGGTCTGTTATGGGCAAATATGTTGTCAAGGAAACAAAAACGGGCATCAAGTTTGACTTGAAAGCCTCGAACGGGGAGGTCATCGCGACTTCTGAGGTCTACACCACCGAGAAGGCGTGCCGCGCGGGGATTGAGAGCGTGCGCAAGAACGCGCCCGCCGCGGGTGTGGAGAATCAGACCGAGGAGGGCTTTGAGACGCTCAAGCACCCAAAATTCGAGGTCTACAGCGACAAGGGCGGGGAGTTCCGCTTCCGTCTCAAGGCCGCCAACGGGCAGATTATCGCGGTCAGCGAGGGCTACAAGGCGCTCGCGGGCTGCCTAAACGGCATTGAATCCGTCAGGAAGAACGCGGATTCCGAAATCGTGGAGGAAAAGGAGTAAGAGAACATGGATATCAAGGCACAGGTACAAAAGATTGTCGATACCCTCACCGGGGACAAGGAACTGCTTGAGAAATTCAAGGACGACCCCAAGGGGACGGTTGAACAACTGGTAAGCGGCGCGGACAGCGACACCGTCGAAAAAATCGCGGACGCCGTGAAGCCGCTGCTCGAGAGCGACGCGGGGGAGAAAATCTCCGACGCCCTGGGCGGGCTGTTCGGCAAGAAGGACGACTGAGCGCCGCGCCTTGGAAAGGAGTGCCCCGTCATGGAAGATTTGATTGACAAACTGTATTCGACACAAAATCTCACGGACGAGGAACTGCTTCGGTTTCTGCGTGAGCCGCAGCCGGAGGAAAAACTCTTTGAGGCGGCGGACAGCGTGCGGCGCGCGTATTACGGCGACGAGGTTTTTCTGCGCGGGCTGATTGAGTTTACAAACTACTGCAAAAACGACTGCTACTATTGCGGAATCCGCGCGGGAAATTCGAAGGCGGAACGCTACAGACTCAGCGAGGACGAGATTCTCTCCTGCTGCGCGGAGGGCTATGATCTGGGCTACCGCACCTTCGTGCTGCAGGGCGGGGAGGACCCGTATTTTACCGACGAGCGCGTCTGCGCGATGGTTGCAAGGATTCACAAAAACTATCCCGACTGCGCCATCACGCTCTCTATCGGCGAGAAACCCCGCGCCAGCTACGAGGCGTATTTTGAGGCGGGCGCGCGGCGGTATCTGCTGCGCCACGAAACCGCCGACCCGGAGCATTACCGCAAGCTCCACCCCGAGCGCATGAGCCTTGAAAACCGCAAGCGCTGCCTGCGCGACCTCAAGGAAATCGGCTACCAGACCGGGGCGGGTTTCATGATCGGCTCGCCGTATCAGACGCCGGAAACCTTGCTCGCGGATTTTCGGTTCCTGCAGAGCCTGCGCCCGGAAATGATCGGAGTAGGGCCGTATCTGCGCCATCAGCAGACGCCGCTTTCGCGGTTCCCCAACGGGGATTTGCATTTCGGGCTCAAAATAGTCGCGATGCTGCGGCTCATGTTCCCCAAGGCGCTGATTCCCGCGACCACGGCTTTCGGCACGCTGCACCCGCAGGGCAGGGAACTGGCGCTGCGCGCGGGCGCGAATGTGGTGATGCCCAACCTCTCCCCGGTTCGGGTGCGAAAGCTCTATGAGCTTTACGAAAACAAAATCTGCACGGGCGAGGAATCCGCGCAGTGCAGAGGCTGTCTTTCTCAGCGCGTGAAGACGGCGGGCTACCGTCTGGTCACTTCCGTCGGCAACGCGCTGCCGCAGTAGATCCCGTATTTTCATAAACAAAACAAGCCGCGAGTGGGTGCCCGCGGCTTTTCGATTTTTCATCATGCACAAAACACGCTTGTATAATCTGCTTTGATTCGTCATAATATACAAAAGTGCATTATAGCCTTGACAGCACGCGCAAAATGTGCTATAATGAAGAACTTTAAAGACAATGTCTTCTTTTTTCAGAAAGGAGGGTACTGTCAGTCAGGAT
>CAYZMU010000021.1:0-15576 GCA_964479595.1 uncultured Ruminococcus sp.
TATCGCCGATGAGCCCGCCCGTGTAGGGGAAGTAATCGTCGTAAGGGTAATCCCACTGATAGGTGATTTTCATATTCGCGAAGGCGTCGCGGGCGCGCTTCGGGAAGCCCTTATCCAAGGGATAGTAGCAGTACATCAGATTGACGGCACGCATGGGTCTGCCCAGCGTTTGCAGCAGATAGTCCTGCGCGACATATTCCCCGCGCTCACTGCCGTCGGTCAGATCCATCGCGACAGGCGCGGCGCCGATGCGAACACGGTGGGGCGTAGCGTTCATGGGGCTCCTCCTTTTTGGCACTTAATCGGCGAAGTAGCGGTCGAGAAGTTCGCGTTTTAATTTCCAGAGCGGCTCGGACAGATCCACATAGTAGGCGTGCGGATTCTCGAAGCGCTTGACCTCATCCCAGATTTTGTCAAGCTGTTCCTCGCTGTATGCCCGGATTTGACGCAAATCGGGAGATTCGTAAACGCAGACGCCCTTCTGGAAGATCGGGACCTGCAGTTTCTCGGCCCGGAAGTTTGTCAGCGTCTTGCGCTTGTAGGTAAATTCCGGGTCGAAGATGACATAAGGTTTGGTGTCATAAATGGTCTCCTCCGCGAGCGTGATGACATCCGCGATGGCCTTGCCGCTGGCGCGGTCAAAAAGCCGCCACGGGGTCTTGAAGCCGGGGTTGGTGATTTTCGCGATATTCTCCGAAATCTTAATCTTCGGAACGAGGGTATCCGGAGATTCTTTCGTCCCCGCCGCGGCGAGTTTATAGACACCCCCGAACACGGGCTCGGAGCGCGACGTCACAAGACGCTCCCCGACGCCGAAACTGTCCACCTTTGCGCCCTGTGCCAGCAAATCGCGGATGAGATACTCGTCCAGCGAATTGGAGGCGACGATCTTTACTTCGGGCAAGCCCGCCTCGTCCAGCATGACACGCGCTTTCTTGGAGAGATAGGCGATATCGCCGCTGTCAATGCGAATCCCCTGCGGCTTGTGCCCCTGTGCCTTGAGTTCGCCGAAAACCGTAATGGCGTTCGGCACGCCGCTGCGCAGAACGTTATAGGTGTCAACTAAAAGCGTGCAGGCGTCCGGATAGATTTTCGCGTAGGCGCGAAAGGCCTCTAACTCTGTCGGGAACATCTGAACCCAGCTGTGTGCCATGGTCCCCAAAGCGGGTACGCCGAAGGCGCGGTCGCTGATGGTGCAGGCTGTGCCCGACGCGCCGCCGATATACGCCGCGCGCGCGCCGTAGAGTGCCCCGTCGCTGCCCTGCGCGCGTCTGGAGCCGAATTCCATCACCGGTCTGCCCTCCGCGGCCCTGCAGACGCGGTTCGCTTTTGTCGCAATCAGCGACTGGTGATTGATGGAGAGCAGCAGCATGGTTTCAATGAACTGTGCCTGTATCGCCGGACCGCAAACCGTCACCAGCGGTTCGTGCGGGAAGATGGGCGTGCCCTCCGCGACGGCGTACACATCACAGGAAAAGCAGAAATCGCGCAGATACTCCAGAAAGCGCTCGGAAAAGATGCCCTTCCCCCTCAGGTAGTCGATATCCTCTCCGGTGAAGCGCAAAGAATTTAAGTATTCGATGACCTGCTCAAGCCCCGCCATGATGGCGTAGCCGCCCCCGTCGGGGACTTTCCGGAAGAACAGGTCAAAACAGGCGCTAATTTCCCCCATGCCGTTTTCAAGGAAGCCGTTCGCCATAGTGAGCTCGTAGAAATCTACCAGCATGGTGAGATTTCTTTGCCCCAGCAGCCCCTCGCCGGATGATTCGCCGGTACGCATCGCAAAACCCCCTTTGCCGCGTTTTGGTTTTGTGTGAAAGACGGCCTCCCCGCGGCGCCAAACCGCGAAGCGGCCGTCCGAAGCCGGGTACGCCGCACCAATACGGCGCCCCGGACATTACTCTACTGTGACGATTTCGCCGAACTGCTCTCTGCCCGACATCACCGCGTTGGATTCGTCCGTGTCGATGTGCATGGCAAGGCGGAATTTCTCCGAAACGCGCACGACAACATCCCCCAGAATGGCGCTTCTGCCGTCCGTGTCAAGGCGCACCCAGACAATCTGCTTGTCCTTGACGCCGAAATTCTCAGCGTCCTGCGGCGTCATGTGGATATGGCGCTTCGCGATGATGACGCCTTCCTTGATCTCTACCTCGCCGTTGGGGCCCACGAGTTTGCACCCGGGCGAACCCGCGACATCCCCGGATTCGCGAACCGGCGCGTCAATGCCGATGGAACGCGCGTCCGTCGCGGAGAGCTCGACCTGATCGGCGGGACGCACAGGCCCCAGAATGGATACATTCGAGAGCGTCTTTTTCGGCCCTACCACATCAATGCGTTCCTTGCAGGCAAACTGCCCGGGCTGGGAGAGATCCTTTTTCTTGGTGAGCGTATAGCCCTCCCCGAAAAGGACAGCAAGCGTTTCTTCCGTGACATGAACGTGGCGCGCGGAAGTTTCAACAATAAAATTCATGGAAAACCCCTCCTTCATGTTTCGCGCGGGTCCGCACAGAACAACCGCACCCGCGCTGATTCTATTTTACTACAAAATCGCGCTCCCGTCAAGCCTTATTTTCGCGTTTGGCGCCCTTTCGGGGAATTTTTCGGCGATACGCTTGCATTTTGAGGCGGAATATGGTAAAATGGACGGGGGAGTTTCCCCAAACTCGAAACAGAAAGGTCGGTTCCTTATGAGTGAGATTCGTTCCCCGCAGCTTTGGGAGAGCGGTGAGCAGAAAATCGCGTGGGTCAAGGGCAACATGCCCCTGCTGCGCGGCATTGAGGCGGAATTTGAAAAGACAAAGCCTCTCAACGGAATTCGCCTCGCGCTTTCCATTCATCTGGAGGCAAAGACCGCCTATCTCTGCCGCGTGCTGGCGGCGGGAGGCGCGCAGATGTTTATTACGGGTTCCAACCCGCTTTCTACCCAAGACGATGTCGCGGCGGCGCTGGTGCACGGCGGGCTCAATGTCTACGCGTGGCACGGCGCGACGGCTGAGGAATACGAAGCCCACACAAGGAGAGTCATCGAGGCGGAGCCTAATTTTATCATTGACGACGGCGGAGATCTCGTCACCCTCATTCACGAGCATTACCCCCAGCTGCTGGGCAACGTCATCGGGGGCTGCGAGGAAACGACGACCGGCATTTTGCGTCTCAAGGCAATGGAGGCGGAGGGAAAGCTGAAATTCCCGATGATGCTTGTCAATGACGCGGACTGCAAGCATCTTTTTGACAACCGCTACGGCACGGGACAATCCGTCTGGGACGGCATCAACCGCACCACGAACCTCATTGTTGCCGGGAAGACCGTGGTCATCGCGGGCTACGGCTGGTGCGGAAAAGGCGCCGCCATGCGCGCGAAAGGGCTCGGCGCGAACGTCATTGTCACGGAGGTCAACCCCATTCGCGCCATAGAAGCGGTCATGGACGGCTTCCGGGTGATGAAAATGGAGGACGCCGCGCCGCTCGGGGATTTCTTCCTCACCGTCACCGGCTGCAATCACGTCATCACCGAGAAGAGCTTTCTCAAAATGCATGAGGGCGCTATCTGCTGCAACGCGGGTCACTTCGATGTTGAGGTCGATATGGCGGCGCTGCGCAAAATCGCCGTGAAAACTTTCCCTGCCAGAAACAACATTGACGGCTATACACTGCCAAACGGCGTGACTATTTTCGTCATCGCGCAGGGGAGGCTTGTCAATCTCGCGGCGGGCGACGGACACCCGGCGGAAATTATGGACATGAGTTTCGCGATTCAGGCGCTCAGCGCCAAGTGGCTCATTGAAAACCGCGCGAATGTGAAGTCTCTGCTCAACAATGTCCCGCGCGAGGTCGACGAGGCAGTCGCGCGGCGCAAGCTGGAGAGTCTGGATGTCACGATTGACACATTGACCGAGGAACAGCGCCGCTATCTTTACGGGAACGCCGCGCGGGAGGAAGCATGATGACGGAATCTCAGCGATACGAAAACTGCAAATCCTTTGTGCGCGGGCGCGTCTCCTTCCGCCCGAAAGCCGCGCTGGTGCTCGGTTCGGGGCTTGGCGCGTTCGCGGAAAAAATTGAGGTGGCGCAGACGCTTGACTACTCGGAAATCCCCGATTTTCCGCGCTCCACCGTCGAGGGGCACGCGGGGCGTTTTGTCTTCGGAAACTGCGAGGGCGTGCCCGTCGTCATCATGCAGGGCAGAGTCCATCTCTACGAGGGCTATACCCCTTGGGAGGCAGTGCTGCCGATTCGTATCATGCGCGCGCTCGGCGCGAAAATCCTGGTGCTGACAAACGCGGCGGGCGGTATCCGGCACGACCTGCGCGCGGGGGATTTCATGCTGATTTCCGACCAGATTACGAGCTTCGTGCCCTCGCCGCTGCGCGGGGAAAATCCCGACGCGCTGGGGCCGCGCTTTCCGGACATGAGTGAGGTTTACAGCGAACGGCTGCGCAAAATCATACGCAAAGCCGCGCTTTTGAACGATATCCCGCTGAAAGAGGGCGTCTACCTGCAGACGGCCGGACCGCAGTATGAAACCCCGGCGGAAATCCGCATGTACCGCGCGCTCGGCGCGGACGCCGTGGGCATGAGCACCGGCATCGAGGCCGTGGCGGCAAGGCATTGCGGTATGGAAATCTGCGGGATTTCGTGCATCAGCAATCTCGCCGCCGGCATTTCCCCGCATCCTCTTTCGCATGAGGAAGTCAAACTCGCCGCGGACAAGGCGGCGCCCATGTTTTCGCTCCTGCTGCGCGAGATATTAGGACAAATCGGAACGGAGAATGCGTAATGCTGCGGGTTTATAACGCCAAAATTTTAACCATGGCGGAAAACGAGGATATTTTTGAGGGCGAGCTCTGGACAGACGGCGACAAAATCAGCTATGTAGGGCCGCCCAAGCCCGAACGCCCGGATTTCGAACGGGAAATCGACCTGAAGGGAAATCTCCTCATGCCGTCGTTTAAGAACGCGCACACGCACTCCGCCATGACGTTTCTGCGCTCTTTCGCGGAAGATGTCCCGCTGCAGGAATGGCTCTGTCAGAAGGTCTTCCCCTACGAGGACAGGCTGACGCCGGAAGATGTGTACGCGTTCGCGAAACTGGCGATTTTAGAATATCTCGCGTCGGGCATAACGGCGTTTTTTGATATGTATTTTTTCCCGGAGAGCACGGCAAACGCCGCCGTGGAAACCGGGGTGAGGGCGGTGCTCTGCGGGAGCGTCAACGGCACGGGGAAGGACGCGCAGCGGCTGGAGCGGGAGTTTGAGCGTTTTTCGGATTTCCACCCGCGCGTGCGCTACCGTCTGGGTTTCCACGCCGAGTACACCAGCGACGAATCGCTCCACAGGGAAGTCGCGCGGCTCGCGCAGACACTCAGGGAGCCCGTCTTTACGCACATCAGCGAAACACGAAAAGAACACGAGGAATGCAAGGAGCGTCACGGGGCTTCTCCCGCGCGGTATTTTGATTCGCTCGGGATGTGGGAATACGGGGGCGGAGGATTCCACGGGGTGTGGTTTGAGGACGAGGACCTCAGAATTTTCAGCGAAAAAAATCTTTATCTGGTCAGTTGTCCCGCCTCCAACGCAAAACTCGCCAGCGGCATCGCGCCGCTTGCCAAAGCCCGCAAGATGGGCGTGCCTTTGGCGCTCGGGACAGACGGCGCGGCCTCCAACAACGCGCTCGATATGTTCCGGGAAATGTATCTGGGCACGGTGCTGGCCAAACTGCGCGAAAATGACGCCGCCGCGCTCCCGACTATCGCCATGTTGCGCGCCGCCACGACAGGTTCCGCGCGCGCGATGGGGCTTTCGGACTGCGATGTGCTCGCGCGCGGCAAACAGGCGGATTTTATCGCCGTAAATCTGGACGCGCCGAATCTGCGCCCCGCGCACCATATCGCGGAAAGCCTTGTGCTCAGCGGCAGCGCTTCGAATGTGTTTCTGACCGCCTGCGCGGGCAGAATTCTCTACGAAAACGGCGAATACCACATCGGCGCGGACCCGGCGGACATCCTCAGGGAAACACAGGCGCGCGTGGGGAGACTGACAGAATGACGGTTCACGCTCCCGCGGCGGGATTACTCCTGCGGCGCGTCTTGACAAAACTTCGAAACGGAATAGGATGGCATCCATGAATATACTCCTGATTCTGGCGTTTCTGTTCTTTATCGGTTCGGTCGCGGGCTGGGTACTGGAGCTCTTTTACCGCCACTTTTCCCCCGCCAACCGTGACCACAAATGGATAAACCCGGGCTTCTGCACAGGCCCATATGTGCCGCTCTACGGCTGCGGGCTCTGCCTGCTGTATCTGATAGCCTCCATGGAATCGCTCGACTCCATCAGCGGACTGCGCTATAAGAAGGTCATTCTGTTCGTTCTCATGGCGGTTATGATGACGGTGATTGAGTACATCGCGGGGATTTTTCTGCTCAAAGCGGCGAATGTGCGGCTGTGGGATTACAGCGGGGAGTGGGGAAATGTCAACGGGCTTATCTGTCCGAAGTTTTCCTTCTACTGGGCGGTCATCAGCGCGTTTTACTACTTCGTGCTGCACCCGAGGATTCTGAGCGCGCTCAACTGGCTCTCCAACAATCTGGCGTTCTCGTTTGTCATCGGGCTCTTCTTCGGGGTGTTCATTATCGACGTCGCCAATTCGTTTGAGATTGTCGAAAAACTCAGGGCGTTCGCGAAGAAGAATAACGTGATTGTGCGCTATGAGAGCGTCAAGCAGCATATCCGCGCGAAGAGTGACGAGCGAAAACACAAGTATTCATTCTTCTCCCCGTTCCAATCCGACCGCCCGCTTTCGGAACACTTAAAAGAAATGTTTGAGAACAGCGAACACAAAGCCAAGCATGATTCGTGATTTGAAAAAACCGTGACGGCGTCTCCCGCGCGCCGGGGGACGCTCTCTTCGCGCACCGATTTCACCGAAGGAGGGAACGGAACAAGCAGACTATGAATCTCGAACAGCAAAACCGGGCGCCTGTCTATGAGGCGCTGTGCCGGCTGCGCAGGCAGCGCGTGGTACCGTTTGACGTGCCGGGGCACAAACGCGGCAGAGGAAACCCCGAACTGGTCAGCCTGCTCGGGGAACAGTGCGTCGGAATCGACGTCAATTCCATGAAGCCGCTCGACAATCTCTGCCACCCCGTTTCGGTCATTCTGGAGGCGGAAAATCTGGCGGCGGACGCGTTCGGCGCCAAGCACGCCTTCTTTATGGTCGGCGGAACGACCTCGTCGGTGCAGAGCATGATTCTCGCGGCGGCGAAAGCGGGGCAGAAGATTATCATGCCGCGCAATGTCCACAAAAGCGTCATCAACGCGCTGGTACTCTGCGGCGCGCTGCCGGTTTATGTGAACCCGGATGTGGAACCGCGCATCGGGATTTCGCTCGGCATGGAACTTTCGCAGGTTGAGGCGGCGATAGAGGCAAATCCCGACGCCGTCGCTGTCTTTGTGAACAACCCCACCTATTACGGGATATGTTCGGATTTGCGTGAAATCGTGAAACTCGCGCACGCGCACGGAATGCTTGTACTGGTGGACGAGGCGCACGGCACGCACTTCTACTTCCACGAGGCGCTGCCCCCCACGGCGATGGAAACGGGCGCGGACATGGCGGCGGTTTCCATGCACAAATCCGGCGGGAGTCTCACACAGAGTTCGCTGCTGCTGCTCAACGAGGGCGTCAGCGAGGGCTATGTGCGGCAGATTGTCAACCTGACACAGACAACCAGCGCCTCTTACCTGCTCATCTCCAGTCTGGATATTTCACGGCGCAATCTCGCGCTGCGCGGCAGAGAGTCCTTCTCAAAAGTCATGGAGATGGCGAAATACGCGCGCGACGAGATCAACGCCATCGGCGGCTATTACGCCTACGGGGAGGAATTGCGAAACGGACGCAGCTGCGTGGGTTATGACGTGACCAAGCTCTCCGTTTACACGCGCGAGATAGGACTCGCCGGGATAGAGGTCTACGATTTGCTGCGGGACGAATACGATATTCAGATTGAGTTCGGGGATATCGGAAACATCTTAGCCTATATCTCCATCGGCGACAGAATTCAGGACATCGAGCGTCTGGTGGGGGCGCTGGCGGATATCAAGCGCCTCTACGCGCGCGACTGCAGCGGAATGCTGCGGATGGAATATATCCCGCCGATTGTCGCCGCGACGCCTCAGGAAGCGTTTTACGCAGAGAAAGAAATGCTGCCGCTTGAGAAAACACTGGGACGCATCTGCTCGGAGTTTGTGATGTGCTATCCGCCCGGAATCCCCATTCTCGCGCCGGGGGAAGTCGTGACACAGGATATCCTCGATTATATCCGTTACGCGAAAGAGAAGGGCTGTTCCATGCAGGGTACCCAGGACCCCGAGATGGAGCATCTGAACGTTCTGATTTAACGAAAGGGCAAGGGCATGGAATTTTGGTTTTCGGAACAGCACACGGAGAATGTACGCTATTCCATTCGCTGTGAAAAGCAGCTCTACAGCGGGCAGAGCGACTTCCAGCGGATTGATGTCTTTGATTCCGCGGAATTCGGGCGGTTCCTCGTCTCAAACGGCAGTGTCATCTTTTCGGAAAAAGACGAGTTCATCTACGACGAAATGATTGTCCACGTGCCCATGGCCGTGCACCCGAACGTGAAATCCGTGCTCGTCATCGGCGGCGGGGACGGCGGTGTGGCGAGGGAACTCTCCTACTATAAAGAGATTGAGGTCATTGATGTCGTGGAGCCTGACGAGATGTTCGTCGACGTCTGCAAGGAATATTTTCCCGACAACGCCAAGGGGCTGCTGGACCCGCGCGTGACCATCTACAATCAGGACGGTCTGCGCGCGCTGCGGACAAGGCAGGGGGAATACGACCTCATCATCAACGACGCGACCGACCCGTTCGGGCACACGGCCGGGCTTTTCACGAAGGAATTTTACGGGCTCTGCTACAAGGCGCTCAAGGAGGACGGCGTGATGGTCTACCAGCACGGCAGCCCTTTCTATGACGAGGAGGAAAGCGCCTTCCAGTCTATGCACAAAAAAGCGTACCGGGTGTTTCCCATCTGCAGGGTCTATCAGGCGCATATCCCGACCTGCCCCGCGGGCTACTGGCTCTTTGGCTTTGCCTCCAAGAAATACCACCCGCTGCGGGATTTTGACCCGAAGCGCTGGAAAAAACGGGGCATCCGCACATGGTACTACACGACCAATCTCCACACAGGCGCTTTCATGCTGCCCAAATATGTGGAGGACCTGCTCGAAGACGCGGAGGAGCGGAAAAAATAGGGCTTGGAAAGGAAGAAAACCATGAGTAAAATTCTCGTGATCGGGTGCGGCGGGGTGGCGACCGCCGCCATTTGGAAATGCGCCCTCAATGACGAGGTCTTTTCGGAAATTTGCGTGGCTTCCCGCACGGTCTCCAAGTGCGAGGCGCTCAAGGCAAAGATTGACGCGAGCGGCAAATCCAAAGCGAACATCACGACCGCGGCGCTCAACGCCGACGACTGTGCCGCCGTCACGGATCTGATTCGACGTTTTGCCCCTGACGTGGTGCTGAATCTGGCGCTGCCCTATCAGGACCTCACGATCATGGAGGCGTGTCTGGAAGGCGGGGCGCATTACGTGGACACGGCGAACTATGAGCCGGAGGACACCTCCGACCCGAAATGGCGTAAAATCTATGAAAGGCGCTGCAGGGAAAAGGGATTCAGCGCGTATTTTGACTATTCGTGGCAGTGGGATTACAGCGAGCGCTTTCAGAAGGCGGGGCTTCTGGCGCTCTGCGGAAGCGGTTTTGACCCGGGCGTGACCAGCGTGTTCACTGCGTACGCGCGCAAGCACTATTTTGACGAAATCGAAACCATTGATATTCTCGACTGCAACGGCGGGGACAACGGGCTGCCTTTCGCGACGAATTTCAATCCCGAGGTGAATCTGCGGGAAGTCTCCGCGAACGGCTCCTACTGGGAGGACGGACACTGGATTGAAACGAAACCGCTGGAAATCCACCGTGTCTTTGACTTTCCGCAAGTCGGGAAACGGGATATGTACCTGCTCCATCACGAGGAAATCGAGGCGCTCGCGAAAAATCTCCCCGAAGTGCGCAGAATCCGCTTTTTTATGACCTTTTCCGAAAACTATTTAACCCATATGAACTGTCTGCGCGACGTCGGGATGCTCTCCACTGAGGCGGTAAACTTTCAGGGGGCTGAAATCGTCCCCATCCAGTTTCTCAAGGCGCTGCTGCCAGACCCCGCCTCTCTCGGGGCGCGGACCGTCGGAAAGACGAATATCGGCTGTATCTTCACCGGGAAAAAAGACGGCAGGAGGAAGTCTCTATATATCTACAATGTCTGCGACCATCAGGCCTGCTACCGCGAGCTGGGCACACAGGCCGTCTCCTACACGACCGGCGTTCCCGCGATGATTGGCGCGGCGCTCGTGGCGAGCGGGCGGTGGAGCGGCGCGGGTGTGCGTACGATTGACGAATTTGACCCCGACCCGTTCATGGAAATGCTGCCAAAATGGGGGCTGCCGTGGATTGTGGACGAGAACCCGGCATTGGTGGAATCATGAGGGAAGAAGAGCTAACTACCCCCTGCTACGTCATTGACGAGGAGCGGCTGATTGCAAATCTTCAGATTCTGCGGCAGCTGCGGCAGGACACGGGCTGCAAGATTCTGCTCGCGCAGAAGGCCTTTGCCTGTTACGCGCTCTATCCGCTGCTGAGGCAGTATCTCGACGGAACGGCCGCGAGCGGGCTTTACGAGGCGAGGCTGGGCGCGGAGGAATTCGGCGGGGAGAATCATGTCTTTTCGCCCGCTTACCGGGATTCGGATTTTGCGCAGCTGCTGAGAATCTGTGACCACGTGGTCTTCAACTCCTTTTCGCAGCTGGAAAAATACCGCCCGCTCTGGGAACGCGCGGAAAACGTCAGTATCGGCATCCGGGTCAATCCGGAACACTCCACCCAGGACGGCGCCATTTACGACCCCTGCGCGCGCTATTCGCGTCTGGGCTGCGTCAAATCGCAGTTTCGCGCCCAGCAGCTTGACGGCGTGGAGGGGCTTCATTTTCATACGCTCTGTGAACAAAACGCGGACGCGCTTGTTGAAACATTTGACGCGTTTGAGGAGCAATTCGGAGGATATCTCTCCCAGATGAAGTGGCTCAATCTCGGCGGCGGGCACCACATTACCCGGAAGGACTACGATCTGGAAGCGCTCAAAGGGCTCATCTCCCGTATTCAGCAGCGCTACGGCGTGGAGGTCTATTTAGAGCCCGGAGAGGCCGTGGCACTGGGCGCGGGCAGGCTGGACACCACCGTGCTCGATGTCGTGGAAAACGGCGTGAAGATTCTCATTCTGGATACCTCCGCGTCCTGTCATATGCCGGATGTACTGGAAATGCCCTACCGCCCGTCTGTTCTCGGAGCGGGCGCCTTCGGGGAAAAGCCCTATTCCTATCGCCTCGCCTCCGACAGCTGCCTCGCGGGGGATATTATCGGTGACTACAGTTTCGACCGCCCGGCGGCGGCGGGAGAGCGGCTGTCTTTTGAGGACATGGCGATTTACACCATGGTCAAGAACAACACATTTAACGGAATGCCGCTGCCCTCCATCGTCCTGCGCCATGGAAACGGAGACTGCGAGGTTCTGCGCGAATTTGGCTACGAGGATTTCAAATGCAGACTCTCCTGACACCGCAAAAGGCGCTTTGTATGCCCGCGGAATTTTCCCCGCACTGCGCTACCATCATGATTTTCCCGCAAAGACCGGGCTCCTGGGGCAGAGACCCGCGCGCGGCACAGACTGTTTTCGCACGAATCGCCAACCGCCTCGCGCGCTGTGAAACCGTGTACATGATAGTAAACGCCCAAAACGCTGGTACGGCAAAATCGCTGCTCTCCCCGGAAGTCCGGCTTGTGGAACATGAAACCGATGACGCGTGGGCACGCGACACCGCGCCGACTTTCACGCTCGACAGCGAGGGGGCGCTGTACGGAATTGACTGGAATTTTAACGCGTGGGGCGGGGCGTATGACGGGCTCTATAAGGACTATGAAAACGACCGCGCACTGGCGGGTCGGCTTTGTGAGGCATTTCAGATCCCGTGCTTTCACACGCCCTTTGTCATGGAAGGCGGGGCTGTGCACAGCGACGGGGAAGGAACGCTGCTCGTCACCGAGGAATGCCTGCTCAGTCCCGGGCGAAATCCCGACATGAGCAAGGATGAGATAGACCTTTTTCTGCGGGAGGTTTTGGGCGCGCAAAAAGTTATTTTTTTGCCCTATGGGATTGTTAATGACGAGACAAACGGTCATGTGGACAATATCTGCGCGTTTCTCGGGAATGGCAAAGTCGCGCTCGCGTGGTGCGAGGACGAAAGCGACCCGCAGTATGCGCGCTCGCGCGCGGATTGGGAAGTGCTGACGCAGGAAACGGACGCAAAGGGAAGGACATTTGACATAATCAAGCTCCCGCTGCCCATGCCGCCGCTGCGCGTCACAGAGCAAGACTGCGAAAAGTTTTCCTTTGCCGAGGGCGAGGCGGTACGAACCCCCGGAGAACGACTCGCGGCATCTTACGTGAACTTCTATTTCGGGAACGACTGCGTTTTGCTGCCGCAATTCGGCGGAATCTACGCCGAAACGGACGCGCGGGCGGCAAAGATTCTGCGCGGGTCCTGTCCCGGGCGGGAAGTGGTACCCGTTCCCGCTAGGGACATTCTTTTGGGCGGCGGCAATATCCACTGTATCACCCAGCAAATCCCCAAGCCCCTTTGCGGGGTGTTTTCGTAGGGCGGGCTTGCGAACGAGCGGGAATAGCATAATCAGAATCTGGACGCATTCAGACTCCGGGAGCGGCCGGACAGCAAAAAGACGCCGAGGCAAAAAGCCCCGGCGTTTTCGCGCGTAAAGATAAGTTCGGCGCACGGTCAGGTAACAATCGCGATGCCGTAGAGGACGAAGTTGGTATTCGGGTCCTGCATGGAAATGGAGACATGCAGCGTCCCGCTCTCCGGCTGATAATACCCCACGTCGCCGTCAAGCCCGCCCCAAGTCCACGGCAAGTTGGCGGATACGGGCGTCGTGACACCATTGACGGTGACATTGACCGTCCCCATTTCCGCGCTGTCATTGGACTGGAAGAGCAGCAGAATCCCCTTGCCCTCGGCGGTAAAAGTCAGCGGATCGTTTCCGGTTTTGCTGTTGGTAAAGCCGTCGGGATAGTTCATCTGGTTGGTGCCCTTTGTGAAGGAACCCGTCTGAAAATCCGGGAACTGCGAAACGTCCTCAATCTTCGCGGTCGCGTACTCCGCCCCGAACACCTCGCTTTGAGGAATCTCATACGCGTCGGAGGCGTTTTCCGAGCGCAGCGCCTGCCGGTAATAGTATCCGATGCAGTCCGCGATCAGCCGGTGTCCGCCGTCGCCCGGGTGCAGTGTGTCGCCGCTGCCGTAATCGTTCCAAGTGAGCGTTCCCGCCTCAATCGCGTTCATGATCGCGTTCTTGCCGCTGATGACGGGCAGATCGTAATTCTCCGCCACCTGAACCATCCAGTCCTGATTGCTACTGCCCGACTGCTGGCAGAGCGTCACGATGATAACCGCCGGCGCGTTCTCCTGCATCAAGCATTTTTTCACGAGGGACTCAAAAGACTTCTGGAAACGTTCCCCGCCCTGGTCATTGACCGCGAACTCAATGAAGATGACATCCGCGTTCTGGGAGAACACATCCCTATCCACGCGCAGATTTCCCACCACTGAGGACGTGCCCGCGAGACCGGCGTTGACATAGCGCACATTGTCGCCCTGACCGAAGGTGTCGCGGAAATACTCGTAGGAGAGATTCGCGAAACAGTTCGCGTTGGAAGTCGCGGAACCGCCCGCCGTAATCGAACCGCCGAGATACGCGACTGTGACATCCTCGCCCGCCTGCGCTTTCGCGATTTTTTCACGAATTCTGGCGGTATTGCCGATCCGGTACAGCCCGTCCTGATAGACTTTTAACATTTCGGGCGTCGCGGTCTCCTCGTAATGGTCCCAGTCGCCCTCAATGCCGCCTCCGGGCGTTTCGGGAGCGAGTAGGCGCGCCTTCAGAAGGCTTAAATCCACCGCGTTCACCCTGCCGTCGCCGTTATAATCCGCGCCCTGTTCCACAGACGCCTCCCGCGCGGTCAGGAATTTCAAAAGCAGGATCGCGTCCTCCATGTTTACGGAGAGGTCGCCGTTGCTGTCACCCGGTTTGATGACGGCGGGAGGGCCGCTTACCGACACGGAATCCAGATAAAAATCCGCGAGCGATTCGGTCGTTTCCACATAAACCGACAGATCTTCAGTGCCCTCGGGTACGGTATAGGCGTCGTTTGACAGGAGCGTCCATGTGCCGCTTTCCACAGTTTCCAGCGCGATTTCGTCGTACTGCATTTCCCCCTCGGCGCCGCTGTACTGCAGACTGAATTTCATCTCGATAGGTTCGCTCTCGGAGTGATAAACCGCCGCTGAAAGCGCGTAGGTGCTCCCCGCTTTCATGAGAGACGACATATCGCGGGAGGCGCCGTTCCATGTGTCGGTTCGCCCGCTCACGAACAAACTGCAGTTTCCGCTGTACGCCTCGTCGGATGTCCACGCGACCGAAGCCGCTCCCCTCCCCGTGAAACTGTCGTTGGTGGTTTCAAACTCCGCGCTGAGCAGGTTCTGCGCGGAAGCGCGAAGACCTCCCGCCACAGAGATTCCCGCCGCGAGGAGCACGGCGGCCTCACCCGCCGCCAGAATCCGAAACGCTGTTTTTCGCATAGGTTTCCTCCCCTTTCCTCGTCATCATGATAGTTGATTTTACGAAGTGCCGGCAATATCCTCATCCTCCAGCACCAGCCGAATCGCCCATGGCGGCACCGAAGGTTCCCCGCTGCTTTCGTAATCGTCGCGCAGAAAAACAAAAGCCGTTTCATAGGATGGCTTACGTTCGGGAAACGTCCCGAAACCGTCCGTAAAATAGATAAGCCCCTTTAAATTGGAAAACAATTTCTTCTCAATCATAGAATCCACGAAGCGAAAAACCGGACGAAAATCCGTCCCGCCAAAGCCCTTCAGCGTCATGTGCTGAAGATAATCGTCAAATTCCTCCTGCTTGGTGATGTGTTTCGCCTCCTGAATCTGCGCGTCACACTGGATAATCCAAATCGAGACCTTGGAAAAGAATGTGTCCGTGCTTTTGAGAATGTTATAAGTCTTGTTCATAAATTGCTGCACCAAATCCCCGCTGACAGACCCCGAGGTGTCAATCGCGATGACAAACTCCCGAATCCGCTTGACGTCTCTGTACTCCAGCGGTTCAATCAGCGCCACATTGCCGTACGCGCGCAGCCCGTAAGAATAAAAATTATAATCAAAGGAATCCAAATCGAGTTTCATCACTTCGCCCATCACGGCAAAGCGCTTCAGAAACTCGGAATAATCATACCGTTCGCGGTTGAGGCGCCGCAGCGACTGCGACATCTCCCCGCCGGCGACACCCCGCGCTTTCGAGAAATACGCTATCTCGCTCTGCATGCGCTCCGAAAGTTCCCGCCACGTCTGCTC
>CAYZMU010000021.1:15676-21133 GCA_964479595.1 uncultured Ruminococcus sp.
CTGAGGGGCACTTTTCGCGCCGCGCGGCACGGGCTGCTTCGAGGCGGGCTGATACCACATACTGTGGTCATCGCAGGTAAAAATCTCGCGGCAGCGCTCCAGACGCTCGAGCGAAACCGAAGTCCTGAAATAGGCGTAGAAATGCTCCGCGGTCATATGCCGCACCAAGCCCTTCAGTTTCTCAAACGCCGCCTGCTTCTCCTCGGTGTAAACATCGTCCACGCACGACAGCCGCAGGGAGGCTATCTGATATTCCACCGCGATATCGCACGCGAGATCCCAGAGATCCGCCTGAACCGCCATGTTCACAAAGCCGTGGCGAAAGACGCAGTGCAGAATCGCGTGCAGGCAGTCATGCGCCACCAGACGGTTGGCGATTTTGTAGCGCGCGAGAATATGCATGGGCTGGTAGTACAGAAATTCCCCGTCCGTGCCGAATGTCCCGGGATAGGGCCGATAGGAAAAGCGGCTCACAGCGTTTTCCAGAAAGCGCAGATTGACCGAAAGCGAGCTTCTGGAAAGGTTTAAGATTTTGCGCGCAAGCGTATCGATTTGGCGCAGCTGTTCCTCGTCCATGACGCACACCTCAAAGGGATTTCAGATGGAAAAATCCAGCTGTTCCAGCTCGCTGATGATTTCCAGATTGCGCTCCCTAAACATCAGCTCCTTATCGTGCGCGAAGTACTCCGCGCAGCCTTTCTTGGAGACATACTGCGAACCGTAGGGGTTGGAGGCGATTTCCGTCACAAGAATCAGCAGTTCCTGCCCGTCCGCCCCAAACGCCATGTCGCAAAAATCAAAAGCGCTCTTATAGTGTACTTTCGCGTTCTCGCAGATTTTCTGATATTCCGCGACATCTTTCGAAAAGGCCGCCCGCACTGCCTCAAACGGTTTCTCTCCCCCGCGCGCCGCCGCCTCGCGGTATTTTTTCAGCAGCTTGATACGCGTCATGTAAAAATCGCCCTGATTGGCAGAGAGCGCGTTGGCGTCCTCGAGCTTTTTCTCCTCCGCTTTCAGCGCGTCCGCGGCATTTTGCAGCGCCGTGGTGAGCGGTTCGGAAGCGTTTTTGATTTCCTTCAGACGCTTCTGCATTTCGGAAAAGAGTTCCTCGCCGACCATCACATTCTTGGAATCGCGGTTGAGCACCTCAAGGAGCAGCCCCAGCAGCGAATAACGCTCATCGAATTTCGCCCGCCGCGCGCGTTCCACAATTTCCTCGGAAAAACTGCCGCGCAGAATCTCCGAGACCTGATAGTCGCTTTTGTATTTGTTAAACAAATCGTAATAGATAGCGAAATCCTTCGCGATTTTCTCGTGCTGCAGATACTGCCCGATAAGATTTCGCGTAACGGGGAGATTATGCTTCTCGTACTGTCTGATGACGCGGCTCAGGTCGTCCCAGCCCCTCGCGGTGACAAACTGCTTGCCCCCGACTGTGGTCTCAATCTGATAGAAGTTCTGCGGCTTGATCTCCAGATAGGTGGTAATCGCCGCGTGAACCCCAATCCCGGAGGCGTAGGACTTCCAGACGCTCAGGTCGGGCTCCACATCAATGCGCTTTAATCTATCCCATGTCACAATATCAAATTCGTGCACGGAATTATTGTATTCGGGCGGATTGCCTGCCGTCACGACCACCCAGCCGGGCGGGACTTTATGCGCGCCAAAGACCTTGTACTGCAGAAACTGCAGCATAATCGGGGTCAGCGTCTCCGAAACGCAGTTGATTTCGTCGAGAAACAGCAGCCCGTTCTGGAGTCCGGTGCGCTCCATCATCTCATAAACGGACGCGATAATTTCGCTCATGGTGTATTCAGAGATATCGTACGTGACGCCGCCGTATTCCTTCTGCTTGATGAGGGGCAGCCCCAGAGCGGACTGTCTGGTGTGGTGCGTCATGGAATAGGAGAGCATGCCGATGCCCAGTTCGCTCGCCACCTGCGCCATGATTTCTGTCTTGCCGATGCCGGGCGGGCCTATCAGGAAAATCGGGCGCTGCTTGTTCTGCGGGATTTCGTAACGCCCGAACTCGTCTTTGCTCAGATACGCGGTGACGGTGTGCAAAATTTCTTCCTTCGCCTCTTGAATATTCACACAAAAACTCCTTTGCTTGTCAAATGATACAAATTTCTCACAGCGATTCAAAACAGACTCTCCTGTCAGAACAGCCCGTTCCTTCACTCTCCTATTTTACCACATTCACTCACAAAAAAGAAGGCGCGCGCCCAATATCGTCAAAGCGCACAAATAGCAAACACGATTTTTGTGCAAATAGACGGCTGCGAGCGGCGTGCGCGCTTGACTTTTGCGGGAAATCATGCTATAATGACTTTGGCGAAACATTCGCGCAGGAGTGGAATATGAATATTTTTGACTATCTTGATTGGCGCGGGGATCTGTCTTTCACCGCGTCCGGGCTCAATGATGTGGACGCGCTCATTTTCGCGTGGCTGGTCTACTACCGTTTCGAGGACCTGCCCGCCGAGATCCCAGAAAACATGACCCTTTCGGAGCTGGCGGCGCTGCACGAGCAGCTGCACGGCGAATTTGAGGAGGTCAATCTCAGCAAGACTTTTGACTCCGCCGCGACCGCCACCTGGCTGCTGGCCTGTGTCAGCCGCACGGAGCGGTTTTCCGGAGTGCGTGTCGGAGATTTTGCCAAAGAACAGAGCGACGCGGGCGACGAGGGTGCGGAGACCCAGTTCGCGGCGGTTTCCTTTCGCTTTGAGGACGGCGGCGAGCCCCTTCAGGTCATAGCGTACCGCGGGACGGACGATTCCATCGCCGGCTGGAAAGAGGACTGCTATCTCGCCATCTCCGACACCGTCCCCGCGCAAAAGGCGGCGCTGCGCTATTTTGAGGACACAGCCGACGCGTCTCCCCTTGTGCTCTGCGGACATTCCAAAGGCGGAAATCTCTCCGTGTTTGCGGCGCTGTTCGGCTCGGAAGAAAAAGTTCAAAGGATTCGCAAAATCTACAGCTTTGACGGACCGGGTTTCTCCTTTGACATGCGCGAAATGCCGCGCTGCGCCCTGATTCAGGACAAAATTGTCTCTATTGTGCCGGAATCCTCCATCATCGGCATGCTGCTCAAACACGGGGACGACTACAGAGTCGTGCAGAGCAAGGGGTTCGGCATTTTTCAGCACGACGCGATGTTCTGGCAGGTTGTGGGGCGGAATTTCCTCTACGCGCCCAAGCGCACGGATTCCAGCGTCATCGCGGACAAGGCGCTTACAGACTGGATAGACGGGCTGTCCTTGGAGGAGAGGAGAGAATTTCTGGACGCGCTTTTTGGCACGCTGGAGGATACCGGCGCGGTCAATGTTTCGGAACTTCCCGAGAAGATCGCGCAAAACGGCCTGCGCAGCATTATCCGTTCCTCCATGAACCCGCAGCAGAAAAAAATGGTCAAGCAGGTCCTGCTCAAACTGGTCAAGGCGGGAAACGCCGGTTTGTACGAATCCATGGTCAAAGACCGCAAAGAGCCAACGCGACTGCTTTCGGAAACGGACTGAAACAGAAAAACACCCGCTCCTGTCAAGCGGGTGCTTTTTTCGGGGTTACTCCCCGTCATCTTCCTCTTGTCCCATGGGTCTGTACATAAAATCTTCCAAATCGATAGCGCTGACAATACATTCGTAACGAAATTCGTCTTGGGGATTGTAGAGTTCAAACCGCCACGCTGGACGCACATAATCCGAGACGCCTTCCGGCATATCCTCTCCATCATTTTTCAAATAAAGCAGTTCCGCGTCCTCCAAACGAAAATCCACGTTTTCCGTCATTTTTTCACGCACCGCAGCAAGCGCCGCTTCCCCGCTGTAGATTTCCTCGTGGTCCACTTCATCCTGCAGTTCCATCGCGCTGTACACAAGCCCGCTGCCGAAGAGGAAATCGAATTTTTCGCCATCCGCCATGATTGCGTAAGACGGATCAAAACTCTTATAATTCCCGCTGTACTCTGTCGGGATATCTACGGTTCCCCACATGGCGTGATAATCAAATCGAATGCCTTTGTATCCGTCGCCGAGTTTGCAGTAATAGAGATACCTGTCAGCTGTTCCCGACCTATAAACACTCACTCGCATCACATCAATGCTGCGATCTTTTGTCTTCCCCTCGCCGAGCACAGCCGTTATCATGCGTTCCAGCTCCGTCTTCAGGTTCTCCGCCGCGTCACAAATCCGCGTTTCTTTTCCGTCAAGGAGCACAAAGCTTTCCGTACTGTCCGCCTTGTAATCGCCCACCCAATTCGTATCCTCAAGAATGACATGCTGCTGGGCACAACGTCCCTCACTGTGGTCAATCGCGCCGCGGTTGATATAGCACAAATTCTCAAGCGGAGGATTCAGCAGCACCAGAGAAACCGTGTCCTCGAGCGGAATATCGTGATCCGGCGGATTCTCCCAATCAGACCATTCATCATAATGGGACTCATCGTAATATAAATCGTCAAAAAAGCCGGTATCTTCCTCATCACCGGAATGCGCCTCCAACTCATCTTTATAGTCCTTCCAAAGTCTCCATTTCACGCCAGTGTCCAGTCCGTCGGTATCTCTGTAGCTTCCGTCATATAGCAAAAAATCCTCATTGATTTTCTTGCCGGGAAAACTGAACGCGAAAACTTTCTCAAACTGCTCATAATATTCCTTATAAGGCAGCGCGTTAAACTTTGTGTAGAACGAAGGAGCTGATTCTATATTTTCAGGATAGATAAATTCAAAATCATCCGCCACAGTCATATGCTCCATCTCCTGCGCAGCCGCGGTGAGACTCTCTAAGGTCGGATGATACTGAGAAACAGCGACCATTCCGTCTTGGATATCTGCCGTCTCGCTGTCCTGAGAATCCTGAAGATTTGTGTCAGAACCGCTTTGCTCGCTCCCCGAGACAACAGAATCCGTTGCGGAATCTCCCTCGGAGGAAACACCCGATGAATCCGATTTCGCGCAGCCCGCCAGCAGAATCGGCAGCAGTACAAGGGAACATTTACCGAGATATTTGCCGTTCATTTGTTGTCAATTCGCCCCCCAGCATAGAAAATATTGCCGGAATTGGTAGTGTAGGCGCTAAGCACATAGTGTACGGACTCAATGGCGCCCTCTCCTTCCGGTTTCGCGACAAAGGAGTCTCCCGCACCGTAAAGCCCGGTGTTGTTGTATGTGTAAATGCCCTCGCCTGCCTGTGCCCATACATGGACAACATTTTCTCCACGCTTTACGCTGTGCTGAGAAGATGCTGAGGTAACCTCAATGCTTTGACCCCTTTTATCGAAGAATATGTAACAGTCTGCCGAGTAGGTAGGACCTGTACCCGTCGCGTTTTGAACATAGCGGGTGTCCCAGACATCATGGTGAAGCGGATTGTCTTTAGTCGAATTGCTTGCACCCGCTGTCATGCTCATGACGGAGGCGGCGCCGCAAATGACTCCTGCCAAAACCGCGAGCGTTCTGC
>CAYZMU010000022.1:0-10891 GCA_964479595.1 uncultured Ruminococcus sp.
ACTTCCAGACCGATGACGGTTTCATATTTGGGCATACGCGCTCCTCCTATGGGATGGACTTTGTCTTTTTACATTTGGTGCAATCGTAATAAAACTGAAGAGTTGTGTGGTTCACTTCAAGATTCATTTTACTTCCGCATTTATCGCAGAGTTGTTCTCTGTTTAGTGCTTCCTTCCACTCTTTGCTTTTTTTGTCCATTTCCTTAAGAATACTGTCAATTCTCATTTCCTCTGATTCAGAACCGCAGGGGTAATAATTATCCGCCGCAATCAGACCGCGCAGCAAATCCTTCAGATTTTGCGTCCGCGTGATGTAAGCGACCCGAGGCGGCACAGATATTTTCTCCAAAGTACACCGGTCGGAAAAACAGATCACGGAAATGACCGGAATCTGGATGTCCGTTAAATAATACTTTTCCAGATCCAAGCGATGATTCTGGTTCTGAAACACAGGATTATGATTGTCTTTGCCTTTTATGGGAACGCTTTGCGTGTTGTTATACGCTGTTTGGAATACGCTCTCTTCTTCATTGTCTTCATTGTATGTCAGCGTAATAAACGCGTCCCTGTACTTTCCTCTGTCCTTGCTCTCAATCACGAAAATAGCTTTCTTTGTACGGAACAGCAGATCAATCTCCCGCGAGTGATGCCCTTTCACTTTCGATTTCAAAAGCAGCAAATTCCTGTAAATCTCACTTTCGCCTTGACCAGCGTCCCGAAGTTCCTTTTGCAATTCCACCAGAACGCTGTAAATTCTGTCCTCCGCTTCCCGCCCTTTGTTTTCGCCGGCTGCCTTTCCTTCGTCGGGGGGTTGCGGTTTGGAACGCGCCGGCGCGGCGGTTGCCGCCGGTTTCTCCGGAGCAGCCTGCGCCGCGGGAGTGGAATCTTTGGCGCGCTTTCTATGAAAAAGACCCATTTCACTCCCCCTCCTTTGCCGCTGTCTCATACGCCGCGGCGGCGCGGTAGAGTTTCGCCTCGGAGAACGCCGCCCCAATCAGCTGAAAGCCCACCGGCAGCATCGCGCCGTCGTCTGAGGGCACGCGCCCGCACGGCACACTGATGCCCGGCAAGCCGCCCAGATTCACGGGCACGGTGCAGATATCCCCGAGCGCCATCTGCAGCGGGTCGCCGGATTTCTCCCCGAACCGGAAAGCGGGGGTCGGCGCGACCGGCGTCAGCAGCATATCATAACGCTCAAAAAGCCGCGCGAACGCCCGTATCAGCAGCGTGCGGACCTGCTGCGCCTTTTTATAATACGCGTCGTAATAGCCCGCCGAGAGCACGTAATTGCCCAGCAGAATGCGCCGCCGCACTTCCCGCCCGAAGCCTTGCGTGCGCGTTTTGCGGTAGAGCGTCTCCATGTCCTCCGCGCCGCTCGCCCGAAAGCCGTAGCGCACGCCGTCAAACCGCGCCAGATTCGAGGACGCCTCCGCGCAGCACAGCACATAATAAGCCGGCAGCGCGTATTTCACATCGGGCATGGAGCATTCCTCAATCTCCGCGCCCGCCTCCGCGAGCGTCCGCGCGGCGGCTCTCACTTTTTCCTCCACAAGCGGGGAAATGCCCTCGCCGAAAAATTCCGCCGGCATCCCCACGCGCAGACCTTTTAAGTCCCGCCCGATTACCCTGCCGTAATCCGTGTCGTATTCGGGCAGAGAAGTGCTGTCGCGCGGGTCGTGGCAGCTGATGGCCTCCAGAACAACCGCGCTGTCCTCCGCTGTCCGTGTAAGCGGTCCTATCTGGTCAAAGCTCGAGGCGTAGGCGACAAGCCCGTAGCGCGAAACCGTACCGTAGGTGGGTTTCATTCCGACCACGCCGCAGAACGACGCGGGCTGGCGAATCGAGCCGCCGGTGTCCGAGCCAATCGCGAAGAAACACTCTCCCGCCGCGACCGCCGCCGCGGAACCGCCCGAACTCCCGCCCGTCACGCGGTCCAGAGCGGCGGGGTTGCGCGTCACGCCCAGCGCGGAGGTCTCCGTGGAACTGCCCATGGCGAATTCGTCCATATTCGTCTTGCCCAGCATGACCGCGCCCGCGTCCCTGAGCCTCCGCGTCACACAGGCGTCGTAGACGGGCACCCAGTTTTCGAGCATTTTCGAGGCGCAGGTCGTGCGCACGCCTTCGGTACAGATATTGTCCTTCATGGCGAAAGGAATCCCCGTCAGCGCGCCGCCCCTGCCCTCTTTCAAGGTTTTGTCCGCGGCGTCCGCCTCCCGCAGCGCCTCCTCCTCGCAGACGGTCAGGTACGCGCCGATCGTCTTGTCCTCGCGCTCAATCTTCTCAAGACACGCCAGCGTCAGCTCCCGGGAGGAAATCCGGCGGTCCCTGAGCAGCCCGGAAAGCTCCTTGAGGCTGACAGCGCCCATGGAATCAAGGTTCATAGCGGCGTTCTCCTTTCAGCTGATGACTTTGGGCAGCGTGATAAGCCCGTCTTCCGAGGATTCCGTGCCCGAGAGCAGCGTTTCTCTGGGCAGCCGCTCCGTTTCGGGAATATCCTCGCGCCAGACGTTCTCCAAGGGCGCGATATGCGCGGTCGGCGGAACGCCCTCCGTATCCACCGCGCTCAGCTGGCGGAAAAATTCCAGCATCTGCCCGATACTTTCGGAAAGCGCCTCCGTTTCCTCCCGCGGAATTTCCAGTCTGGAAAGCCACGCGAGCGTCTCCAGCGTCTTATCGTCCAATCGCATACCGCGTTTCTCCTTTCGCTAGTCTATCTGCTTTGCCGCGCGCACCCGCCAGACCCCGTTTTCACGAAACAGCGTGTATTCCACCGTTTTCACAGGTTCCGCGGGCTGCCCCTTTTTCCAGCCGGGCTGCTCCGCGCGGTAGTCAGCCGCCGCCGTGGCGCTGCCGTCGGGCGCCGTATCAAGGCTCACAATCTCCGGCATATACGTAAAGAACACCGCGTCTGAGGGCAGCAGGTAATTCTGCTCGCTTTCGTTATAATAAAAACGCAAATCCCCGGTGAAGCTGAGCGTGACGCAATCGGGCTGGCGGTTGGTACCGAAAATCTCGTTCCCCGCCGCGATCACATCATCCTTCGGCACGGCGCGCGTCTCAAAATCCTCCGGGTACTGCTCAAGCTTATCCGAGACAATGAGGCTCAGAATCGCCGCCGTGAGGAAATGCTCGTCGGAAATCTCCCCGGGCGACGAAAAATCCCCGATATCCATCAGCACCAGCGGCAGCACCGTCCGCGCCGCCTCGTCCCGGCGCTGCTGCCCCGAAAACAGCCGCGCCCCCGCGCGTATCCCCGCGCGCGCAATCGTGAAAAGCCCGACCGCCGCCAGCACCAGCAGCACCGCCCCGACCACGGTGTCCCGAACGCGTCGCGGCGTCTTCCCTTTCTTTACGGATTTAGACGCTTTTTCGCGCTTTTTGGATTCCGGTTCCGTATCTTCGGGCACATTTTCAGGTTCCGTATCTTCCGGTTCGGGCTCCGCGTCTTCGGGCACACTTTCCGGCTCAAGCTCTGTATCTTCCGGTTCAGGTTCCCTCAGTACGGGGGGCTCTTCCGGGGCCAGCTCGTCCGCCTCGGGAGATTCTTCCGTCTCGTCCGGCGGCAGTTCCCGCGTCCGCGCCGCGCGCTCGCTCTGAATCCCCCGCACCAGCGCGTCGGGGTCGGCGTGTTCGTCGCGACGCTGCTCCTTCGTCAGTTCCTCCGGGAAAGCCTTCCGCAGAATCCGCCTGTTGTCGCGCTCCGAGCGCAGCTCCTTGAGCAGTTCGTCAAGTTCCGAGTCCTTCATGTTCCGTTCCCGTCCGGCTCTCAGCGAATTTGTCCGTCACCGTTGATTAAATATTTGACTGTGGTGAGTTCCCGCAGCCCCATGGGTCCGCGCGCGTGGAGTTTCTGGGTGGAAATCCCGATTTCCGCGCCGAAACCGAACTCCCCGCCGTCGGTGAAACGCGTGGATGCGTTGACATAAACCGCAGCCGCGTCCACCTCGCGCTGGAACCGCTCAGCGTTCTCAAGCGACCGCGTGACAATGCACTCGCTGTGATTCGTGCCGTAGCGCGCGATATGCGCAATCGCCTCGTCCACACTCCCGACGACCTTGACGGCGAGCTGATAATCGAGATACTCGTTGGCGTAGTCGTCCTCGTTCGCCGGCAGCACACATTCCCCGAGCACCGCCCGCGCGTCCTCGTCGCCGTGCAGCGTGACGGAATGCTCGTCGAGTTTCGCCTTCATAAGCGGCAGAAACTTCTCCGCGACGGCTCTGTGTACCAGCACGGTTTCCACAGCGTTGCAGACCGAGGGGCGCTGCGTCTTGCCGTTGTCGACGATGTTCACCGCCATCTCCAGATCCGCGGATTCGTCCACGAAAACATGACAGTTGCCCGTTCCCGTGCGAATCACCGGGACGGTGGCGTTCTGCGCGACCGCCGAGATTAAACCCGCTCCCCCGCGCGGAATCAGCACGTCCAGATACTGCGACAGTTTCATCAGCGCGTTTGCGGATTCGCGGGAGGTGTCGCCCACAAGGCTTATGATATCTTTGGGCAGCCCCGCCTCTTCCACGGCGTCGCGCATGATTTCGGTGAGGCAGCTGTTGGAGAAGAAGGCCTCCTTGCCCCCGCGCAGAATCACGCAGTTGCCCGCCTTGACACAGAGCGTCGCCGCGTCCACCGTGACATTGGGGCGGCTCTCAAAGATAATCCCGATGACCCCGAGCGGCACGCGCGTCTTGACAATGCGCAGCCCGTTGGGACGCACGAAGCCCTCGTCGACAGCCCCGACCACCTCGTCGAGCGCCACGAGCTTCTCAACCCCCCGCGCCATATCCTCAATGCGCTGCTCCGTCAGCAGCAGCCGGTCCCGCATGGCGCGCGACATATTGTTCTTGTCGGCGTTCTCCAGATCCTTCGCGTTCGCGGCGAGAATCTCCCCACCGCGTTCGCGCAGCCGCCGCGCGATGGCTGTGAGCGCGTCGTTTTTTTGCTTGGGTGACGCGGACGCCAGCACGGGCGCGCAGCCCTTCGCCAAGGCGCCGAGTTCTTCCACAGTCGGTGTGTTCATTCTTCGGTTCCTCCCCTTTTCTAACGCGTCCGGGCCAGAAATCTTGTCCCGACCGCCTTGTCTTCCATCAGCAAATCGTAGAGCGCCTCGGGTTTTTCCCCGTTGAGAATCACCATGTCAATGCCCGATTCCGTCGCGAGCTTCGCCGCCGCGATTTTGGTCGCCATGCCCCCGCGCGCGTTGGGCGAACCCGCACCGCCCGCGATCTGCTCAATCCCGCTGTCAATCTCCCGCACGGTCGGTATCAGCCGCGCGTCCGCGCTCTGTCTCGGGTCGGCGGAAAAAAGCCCGTCAATATCGCTCATCATGACCAGCAGCCGCGCGCCCGCGAGCCCCGCGACCACCGCCGCCAGCGAATCGTTTTCCCCGATTTCCAGCTCCAGTTCGTCAATCGCCACCGTGTCGTTTTCGTTGACAATCGGCACAATCCCCATGCGCAGCAGTTCCTCGATGCAGTTTCCGGCGTTGACCGCGCCGTTGCCGTTGAGCGCCGCCTTCGTCAGCAGAATCTGCGCGACATTGACGCTGTAGTTTGAAAACTGCCGGTCGTAGAGATACATCAGCTCGCACTGCCCGACCGCCGCGCAGGCCTGTTTCTTGGGCGTGGAAGTCGGACGGCTCGAAAGCCCCAATTTCCCGACACCGAGCCCCACCGCGCCGGAAGAGACAAGGATCAGCTCCCTGCCCGCGTTGCTCAAATCCGCGAGCACCCGCACGAGGTTGTGAAAGCGCCGCAGATTGAGCTTTCCCGTGGGGTGTGTGAGCGTGGAAGTGCCCACCTTGATAACGATTCTTCTGCATTCGGAGAGCTTTATCGGCTCCGCGCAATCCTCAGGAACCATCCGCGCTCTCCTTTCTCAAAACAGGGGCGTTGACCACATGGAGCGGCTCTCCCGAAAGCCAGCCGCTTAAGTTCCGCCGCGTGATTTCCAGCAGCCTTCCGCGCGTCTGAGGCGGCGTCCAGCCGATATGCGGCGTAATCACGCAGTTTTTCGCCCTTTTGAGCGGCGTCCGCGGCGACATGGGTTCCGTTTCCAGCACGTCCACATAGGCGGCGGCGAGCATATCGTGGCAGAGCGCGTCCGCCAGCGCCTCCTCGTCGACCGTCGCGCCGCGCGAGGTGTTGATAAGCACCGCCGTTTCCTTCATGAGCGCCAAGGTTTCGCGCCGCACCAGCCCGCGCGTTTCGTCGTTGAGCGGACAGTGCAGCGTCAGAAAATCCGCCCGCGCGAACGCCTCTTCCTTGGAAACCAGCTCATAGGGGCAGTCCTTGGGTTCGGTCCGGGTCGAAATCAGCGGCTTCATCCCGAAGCACGCTCCTAACTGCGCGACCCTGCGCCCGATTGCGCCGTAGCCGATAATGGAGAGCGTCAGCCCGCTCAGCTCCATCGTGGGGTAGGGGAAATAGGAGAAGGTCTTTGAACGCTCCCAGCCGCCCAGCCGCACCTCGTCGCGGTAGAGCGAAACCTTCTCGCAGTAATCCAGAATATACGCGAAAACAAGCTGCGCCACCGCGTCCGTGGAATAGCTCCCGGCGTTGCAGACGACAATCCCGCGCCGGTTGCAAGCCTCTAAGTCGATATTGTTGTACCCAGTCGCCAGAACGCCGATATAGCGCACGTTCGGGCAGCTTGCGAGCACTTCCCCGGTGATGGGGACTTTGTTGCAGATGACAACATCCGCGTCGCCGATATTGCGGACCGCCCGCTCCGGCTCGGTGGCGCCGAACACCTCAAACTGCTCTGAGAACGCCGCCAGACAGTCCGGGGTCAGTTCCTTGTCCCGATACGCCATCGTGTTCCAATCCAGAACGACGATTTTACGCGCGCGCGGTGTCATTCCCCGCCGCCCTCCGCCGGCTGTGCCGCCGCCTCGCCGCCGTCTGAGGGGCCGCTGTCATCCCCGTTCGCCTTTCGCGCGTGCCTGTTCTGGACGATATTCGCCACCAGCGCGGCAATGAGCAGAACGGCCTCGCCAATCCCGACGCCGTAGAAGAGCAGCGAACTCTCCGTATTGAGGTAGATAAGCAGCGAGCCGCCGAACGCCACGGCGAGAATCAGCTGGTAGACGCGCTTGGTGCGGATAAACTGCAGCACGAAAAAGACCGCCGCCACCGCGCAGAAGATGATGTGTTTGTTCATGGAAATCGGAAAAACATTTGCGTTCATCAGATTCTCTCCTTCTTATGTTTCACTTTCCGCGTCGTAAAAGATGCGGTATTTCCTGACATTGTGCGTGTAGGCGCTGATGACGAGCCCCAGACACAGGTACATGGAAACCATCGCCGTGCCCCCCGCGCTGTAGAACGGCAGCGGAATGCCGATGACGGGCAGGACCTTGAGCACCATGCCGATATTCATCAGGTCGTGCGTGAACAGAATGGCGAAAACGCCCATGCAGATGGTTTTTCCCATCGTGTCCTTCGCCGCGCGGCTGTCCGAGAAAACCCGTAAACAGATAAGCGCGAGCAGCAGCAGCGTCACAACCGCCCCGACAAACCCGAACGCCTCGCCGATGAAAGCGAAGATGAAGTCGTTGTGCATTTCCGGAACGGAAACATAGCTGTCCGCGCGCAGCCCGAGCCCGAAAAGCCCTCCCGCGCGCAGCGCCTTGATGCCCAGATCCTGCTGGTATTCCAGCCCCAGAGGGTCCGTTCCGGGGTGCAGCAGGACAAGAATGCGCTTTCTGTGGACTTCCCCGAAGACATAGTTCCAAAGGATGTAGATTCCCACAGGCAGAATCAGAAGCCCCAGCAGCAGATACCGCAGCGAAAGCCCCGCCGCGAAGAGCATGAAGACGACCATCGCGAGGAAGATGACCGCGGTGCCGTAGTCGCCCTGCAGCGCGACAATCCCGACAGGCACCGCCGCGTGGAGCAGCAGCAGAAGCAGCACGTGCGGGCGGTTGATTTTGTCCGCGCACTTGGAGATGTGGTAGGAAAACGTCAGCAGGAACACGAGCTTCAAAATCTCCGAGGGCTGCAGCTGCACAAACCCCAGATCCAGCCAGTTGCGGTCGTCCGCGCCCTGACGGCCGTAGCCCAGAGAAGTGAAAGTCAGCGCCATGAGCGCGAGCGCGGGCGGGACATAGAGAAACCAGAACTTGGCGAGCTTGTGGTAGTCAATCGCCGCGAGCAGAAACGCCCCCGCGAGCCCCAGCCCCATGGACGCCAGCTGCACAATCCAGTCGTTGGGGAGGACTTTGTCGCTGATCTGGCGCGCCGACATGGTGTAGAGCATGACGACGCTCGTCCCCGCGCAGACCGTGACCAGCAGAATGAGAACCAAATCCACACGCCCAAAAAAGCGGCGAAACCGTTCCGCGAGCATTGATTTCAAGGATTTCGCGCACCCCTTTCTAGTTCGGCTGCCAGTACTTGCGGTCCAAAGTCCGGAACTGCACCGCCTCCATGATGTGCTGTTCGTCAATCACTTCCGCCCCGCTCAAATCCGCGCTCGTCCGCGCCACTTTCAGCAGACGGTCATACGCGCGCGCGGAGAGCCCCAGCTTGTCAAACACGGCCTTGAGGCGCTGCTTGGCGCGGTCAGTGAGCGGACAGAAACGGCTCAGCGTGTCGGGCGTAATCCGCGCGTTGCAGCCTATCTGCGTGCCGCGAAAACGCTCGGTCTGGATGGCGCGCGCCGCCACCACGCGCTCTCGGATCTGCGCGCTCGTCTCCTCGGGCTTGTCGGAATTTAAGTCGTCAAAGGAAACCGGCGCCGCCTCCACGTGCAGGTCAAAACGGTCCAGCAGCGGCCCGGAAACCCGGCTTAGATAGTTCGCCACCGCGCTTCGCGTGCAGGTGCATTTGCGCGTCGGGTGGCCGTAGTAGCCGCAGGGACAGGGGTTCATCGCCGCGATAAGCATAATCGAGCAGGGGTACCGCACCGTCCCCGCCGCGCGCGAAATCGTGACTTCTCTGTCCTCGAGCGGCTGGCGCAGAATCTCGAGCGTCCTGCGGTCAAATTCCGCCAGTTCATCCAGAAACAGCAACCCGTTGTGCGCGAGGGAAATCTCCCCCGGGCGCGGAATGGAGCCGCCGCCCGCCAGCCCCGCCGCCGAAATCGTGTGGTGGGGGGAGCGAAACGGTCTGCGCGTCACGAGCGGATGCTTGGAATCGAGAAGCCCCGCCACGGAATGGACCTGCGTGGTCTCAATGGATTCCTCGAAGGTGAGGCCCGGCAGAATCCCCGGGACGCGCTTGGCGAGCATACTCTTGCCCGAACCCGGCGGCCCTATCAGCAGCGCGTTGTGACCGCCCGCCGCGGCGAGTTCCAGCGCGTATTTCGCGGTGCTCTGCCCGTGCACGTCCGAAAAATCCGGGATATCCTCCTCCCGCGTTTCGGGGAGCCCCGTGTGCGGTGTGCGCTCGAGCGGTTCGCGCCCTTCCAAGGCGCTGAGGAGCGCGCCCGTACTCGGCACGCCGTAGACCTCCACGCCCTCGACCGCCGCGGCCTCGCGCGCGTTTTCCAGCGGGACATACATCCTTCGGATGCCGCTCTCCTTGGCGAGCAGCGTCATGGGAAGGACACCGTTGACGCTCCGCACATCGCCGTTTAGGGAAACCTCGCCTATCAGTGCCGCGTCGTCGGGCACACGCACCCGCCCCAGCGCGCAAAGAATCGCCGTGAAAATCGCCAAGTCGTGCATACTGCCGTTCTTGCGCCGGTCCGCGGGCGCGAGATTGACCACGCAGTTATTGAGCGGAAAGGCAATGCCGCTCGCGTAGAGCGCGGATTTGATTCGTTCCCGGCTCTCCTGCACGGCGGCGTCCGCGAGCCCGACGATTTCAAAGCGCGGAATGCCCTTGCTCAGCTGAATTTCCACATCCACCGGGAAAGCGTTCAGTCCGAAAAGCCCGAAACTGCGTATTTTCGCAAACAACGCGCTGCCTTCCTTTCCTTAAGTCATTTCTGCTGTTCGTCCCGCATTCTGCGAAGTCTTTGGCGCACTTCCTCCGCGTCGGGGAGCGGCTGTCCTGACTCTTTGCGCCCCGAGACCGCCTCCCGCGCCATATCTTCCAGCACCACGTCGGAATGCTCTGAAACGCTCTCCTCCGCGCGCCCGGGCTGCGCTTCCTGAGCAAACTCCCCCAGCTGCTCCACGGCAATTTCCGGGGCGGGGCTTTGGGGCGCGGCGGGCTTTTGGGGCGCGGGGGACTGCCGCGGGGTTTCCATCTCGCTCAGCCCCATGTCCTCGGAAAGCTTTTCGGCGTTCTGAGCCGCCCGCTCGGTTTCGTCATGCCAGACCGGCGTCTCCACTTCGTCCATATGCTCGCTGCGCCGCGCCTGTGTCACATACGCGGGCGCCTCATAGCGCTGCTCGATATCGGCGTTGAGCGAGAACTGCGGATACCCGGGCTCCCTTTTGAGCCGCTCTTCCTCCATACAGTTCGCCAGAAACCATACCTCCACGGCGGCCTCCGAGCCCGCGAGCAGGAGATTGCCTATCGACAGCATGATCCCGCCGCGAAAGAGAATGTAGAGCGCCAGCCCGACGGAAAACCCCAGAAGGAGCACCCCGGCGTACTTGCTGCGCATGCCCGCCCAGAAATTCAGCACTATCACGACAAGCGCGAAAATAATCTGAATCGCGCCCACCTGCATTCCGTAATACCAGTATTCCGCGCCGTGCAAGTCCTCCCGCTGCGAGTTCTTCGCGACAGCGTAGATCGCGAAAAAGAAGAACAGCAGGGCGATGGCAAGGCGCAGCCCGAACGCGATATTGCTGTTGTGCTTTACCTTCATCATCGCGAGCCGGTTGCGTTCATAACGCTCCTGCAGTTCCGGTGTCACCTGACTGATGTCCATCCTGTTCGCCTCTTATCTCTTATGTTTTTTCTTCTTCTTTTTGTTATGGTTCTGATTCTGC
>CAYZMU010000022.1:10991-20618 GCA_964479595.1 uncultured Ruminococcus sp.
TCTGTCTTTTCCCCGGTATTCCTGACATTGTCGATATGTTTTTGCAGCTCCGCCGCGAGATTGTCCACCTTTTCGTCCTTCTGGTGCTGCGCGCGCGCCTTTTTCTTGCGCCGCAGCGAATAATCCGTGGTGAACAGCGTGGATTTTGTCAGATGTTCTCCTTTATGCGCCAGCAGCGTCTGGACCACGATATCCGATTTGTCAATGGTCATGGTCTCCTGAAATTCCGGGTAGCCCTCTATCTGCGAGAGACTGGATTCGCGGTTCATCGCGCGCATCGCGTAAAAATAATTGACCGACCCGACCGCGCCGATAATCGCGGAGAGATACTCGCCCTTGACAATCCCCACAATCATGATGATCAGATACCACGCCATCAGGAAAATATTCAGCACCCGGAAATTCGACCACGCGAGGTAGGCGAAGACAATGACAATCAGCGCGATGACAATCTGGAAAATGCCCCCCGCCAGCACCATGCCCGCGCCCTCGAAATGCTCAAACGGCTTACTCAGCAGTGAGAAGCCCTCGATAAACTGACGGAACACCGACAGCACGCAGACCAGAAGGCATATGCCGAGATTGACCGAGAACGCGCGCTGGTATTCGCGCTCAATCTCCCGCATCTGCACGCGGCAGTATTCATAATGGGATTCGTCTTTCTCAAAATGGACAATGTTCGGTTTTTCGTCCTCAAACGGATTTTTGTTTTCCATCGCCATATCCCTTTCCCTCCAGCTGCCGCAGCGCCTCCAGAATCTCCGCGTCATCGTCTGAATCCGATGAAGGCGGCGCCTCCATGGGCACGTTCACCTCATCCATCGCCGCAACCCCGCTCATGATTGCCTCGCCCTGCCCCGCGGCGGGCTGTATCTCCGGCGCGCTCGGGGGCGGCGGAGGGGCAATATCCTCCAGCGTGTCCATCACCCCGGGCACATACGCGTGCGAGCGTTCCTCGCCGCGAGCGGGCTCGCGCAGTCTGTCCTGATAGCCCGTCAGTTTCTCCGGTATAATCCGCGCCATGCCGTTGTCGTCTAAAATGTCTAACATATCGCCCTGCCCGTCGGCGTTCTCAACAAAAACCCCGCCCTCTTTCTGTGACTGCTCCGCGGCGGCAATGGCGCGCTTCTGCATCACTTTCTCCTGCGCCTTCTGCGCGAGCGCGCGGTCGTTGTAGCTGACGTCAAAGAGTGGGAAGCCGTCCTCCTGCGAAAGGCGCTGCCACTCTCTCTGCAGCGGCAGCAGCACGGCCTCATAGACCTCCGCGACAATCACAAACGGCCTCATCCACGCGCCGAGGTAATTCGCGAGAATCCCGAGCGGTATGGACACAATCATCCAGAAAACCGTCACCCTCATCTCGCGCCGGTGCAGCGCGTACACGGCGCCAAAGCCTATCCCTAAATTGCACACACCGCCCAGGAAGGGTCTTACGGAATCCGTAATGCTGTCGAGAAACCCCATAAAGATATCCGTAACCACCACAAAGCCCAGAAGAATGTACAGCACCCAGCCCAGAACATCAAACATCCCGTCGAGGTGTTTCTTCTTGGCGCGCAGTCTCGCGTTTCGTCTGTCGCGCTCCTCGTCTGTGTAAATGCTTGCCATCCGCTACGCCGCCTTTCCTCAAAATCCCCCATCTTCCATTATACCACAAAAGAACCGAAATGTAAAGACACCAAAACCAAAAACCCGGCTGCTTCCCGTGAAACAGCCGGTCGGAATTTTATCCGCGGGGCGCTATGACCTCGCAGCCCATGAACGGGCGCAGCACCTCGGGCACCAGAACCGTGCCGTCGGGCTGCTGATACGCCTCGAGAATCGCCGCGATGACGCGCGGCGTCGCCATCCCCGAGCCGTTGAGCGTGTAGGCAACGTGCTTTTTGCCCTCCGCGTCCTTATAGAAGATCTTCGCGCGGCGCGCCTGATAGTCGCTGAAATGCCCCACAGAGGAGACCTCCAGCCATCTGTCCGCGCCCGGCGCGTAGACCTCGATGTCATAGCAGCGCCCGTATTTGTCGCCCATGTCCCCCGTGCAGAGATCGAGAATCCGCCACTGCAGCTTTAAATCCTCGATAATGCGCAGGCAGTCCCTGAGCAGGTCCTCAAGCTCCGCGCGGCAGTTTTGCGGCTCGACAATCTTGACAAGCTCCACCTTGTGGAACTCATGCACCCGCTGCAGACCGCGCGTGTCCTTCCCCGCGCTGCCCGCCTCCCGCCGAAAACAGACCGTGTAGCCGCAGCGGTACTGCGGCAGCTGCCCCGGCTCGAAAGTCGTCTCCGCGAATGTCCCCGTAAGCGGAACCTCCGCCGTCGGAATCAGCCACAAATCGTCCTTTTCGCAGTGGTACTGCTCCTCCGCGAACTTGGGCAGATGCCCCGTGAACGTGAGCGTGCGCGAGGAAACCATGTGCGGGGGAATCACTTCTAAGTACTTTCCGCTGTGCAGCCCCAGCGCGTACGTCACGAGCGCGCGCAGCAGTTTCGCGCCGGCGCCCTTGTACATCGCGAACATGGAGCCCGAGATTTTGCTCGCCATCTCCGCGTCCAGAATGTCCAGATCCTTCGCGACTTCCCAGTGCGGGCGGAATTTCTCCACAGGCGCGCGGTAGTAGTCCTCGCACTCGCGCACCACCACATTGTCGCTGGCGTCGCGTCCGTCCGGGGCGTCTGAGTCGGGCAGGTTCGGGATATCCAGATGAATCACCCGGATTTGCTCCTCAAGCTCCGCGAGCGCCGCCTCGTCCTCGGAAATCGCGTCCCGCAGCGCGCGCTTTTCCTCCACAGACACGCTTTGGTCCTTCTTCCACGCGTTTCTCTTCGCGCGCAGCTCGTCCAGCGCCGCCTGCTTGCCCTTTCTCTTCTCGAGCAGCCCCGCCAGCGTGTCGAGTTTGCTGACATCATAGCCCTTTCTGGCGAGCTGCGTCTTGACCATATCGAGGTCGGTTCGTACAAGATTCAAATCAATCATCGGCCGCTCCTCCTCAAAGTCTCACTCAATCCGTTCAAAATCCGCGGCGCCGTGCTTGCACAGCGGGCAGACGAAATCGTCGGGCAGTTCGTCCCCCTCGTAGACATACCCGCAGATCTTGCAGACCCAGCCCTTCTTGCCCTCGGTCTTGGGCTTGGGTTTGACGTTTTCGTGGTAGTAGCTGTAGGTCATGGTCGGGGCGTCGGAGAGCACCCGCGCCTCCGTAATCGAGCAGATGAACATCCCGTGCGTGCCGAGGTCCACATACTGCTCAACTTCCAGCGACATCATCGCGTTGCTGTAGCGCGGCAGAAAAACAAGGCCGTTGTCGCTGCGCGGGGGCTGGCAGTCCGCGAATTTGTCCGCCGCGCGTCCGCTCTGGAAGCCGAATTTCTCAAAGATCTTAAACGGCGCCTCCGTCGACAGGCAGCAGACATTCATCTTCCCCGTCTGGCTGATGATGTGGTGCGAATAGTTGTCCTTGCTGATGGTGACGGCGATTCGGTTGGGCACGCTCGTCACCTGCGAAATCGTGTTCACAATCAGCCCGTTGTCCTTCACGCCGTCGTTGCAGGTGACGACATAGAGCCCGTAGCCGATTTTGAAGAGCGCGGAGAGATCGTTCTTGTTGGCGGTCTCCTCCTGCTGCGCCAAGTAATCCTTGCAGAGCTCGTCCGCGAGCGCGTCAATCTGGCGGCTGCTCTCCTCGTCCAGCGCGGATTTGATATGCACCGTGTTCTCCGCGAACGTGATGTTTTTGCAGCCCTCCAGACGCTTGCGCATGATTTTCGCCGCCTGAGGCGCCCAGCTGCCGTTCTCAATCAGCCCGACATGGCGGTTGGCAAAGCCCCGCTCCGTGAGCTCGTCCAAAAAAGTGCGCATAAACGGGAAAATCTCGGCATTGTAGGTCGTGGTCGCCAGCACCAGCTTGCCGTAGCGGAACGCGTCCTCTACCGCCTCCGCCATATCGCAGCGCGCCAGATCGTTCACGGCGACTTTGGGGCAGCCGTTCGCCTTGAGCGCGTCCTCCAGCTTCTCCACGGCGCGCCTGGTGTGGCCGTAGACAGAAGTATAGCAGATCACCACGCCCTCGCTCTCCGTGCCGTAGCTCGACCAGGTGTCGTAGAGCCCGAGATAGTAGGGGAGATTTTCCGTAAGCACCGGGCCGTGCAGCGGGCAGATGATGGAAATATCCAGCGTCTTCGCCTTCCTGAGGACCGCCTGAACCTGCGCGCCGTATTTGCCCACAATCCCGAAGTAGTAGCGCCGCGCCTCGCACGCCCAGTCCTCGTCCGCGTCGAGCGCGCCGAACTTGCCGAAGCCGTCCGCGGAGAAAAGCACCTTATCCGCGCTGTCGTAGGTCATCAGCACCTCCGGCCAATGCACCATCGGCGCCGCGACGAACCGCAGCGTATGACGCCCGAGGGAGAGCGTGTCGCCCTCTTTTAAGACAATCCTTCTGTCCGCGAAATCCGTCCCGAAGAAGTTTTTCATCATCGCGAACGCCTTCGCGGACGCCGCGACAGTCGCCTCGGGGTAGAGTTTCATGAAGTTTGCCACATTCGCGGAATGGTCGGGCTCCATGTGCTGTACAATCAGATAGTCGGGCTTCCTTCCATTCAGCGCGCTCGCGAGATTGTCGAGCCACTCGTGCGTGAAATTGCGGTCCACGGTGTCCATCACGGCGATTTTCTCGTCCAGAATGACGTAGGAATTGTACGCCATGCCGTTGGGAACAACGTACTGCCCCTCGAACAAGTCGATTTTGTGGTCATTGACTCCGATATAGCGGATATCGTTTGTAATTTTCATGAAAGTTCCTCCCGTTAAATCTGAACCGAGTAATTCGGCGCCTCTTTGGTAATATAAATATCATGCGGATGGCTCTCTCTGAGCCCCGCGCCCGTAATCCGCACAAAGCGCGCTCTCTCCTGCAGCGCGGGAATGTTCTCGCAGCCGCAGTAGCCCATGCCGGAGCGAATCCCGCCGCAGAGCTGGAAGACCGTGTCCGCGACCGCGCCCTTGTAAGGGACTCTGCCCTCGACGCCCTCGGGCACGAGCTTCTTGGCGCCCTCCTGGAAATAGCGGTCCTTGGAGCCGCTCTCCATCGCGCCCAGCGAGCCCATCCCGCGGTAGACCTTGAACTGGCGGCCCTGATAGATTTCCGTCGCGCCCGGAGCCTCCTCGCAGCCCGCGAGCAGACTGCCCAGCATGACCGTGCTCGCTCCCGCCGCGAGCGCCTTGACGATGTCGCCGGAATATTTGATGCCGCCGTCCGCAATGACGGGAATGTCGTAGCGCTCCGCGACACAAGCCGCGTCGTAAATCGCGGTGATCTGCGGCACGCCGATGCCCGCGACCACGCGTGTGGTACAGATGGAGCCCGGCCCTATCCCGACTTTGATGGCGTCCGCGCCCGCCTCAATCAGCGCCTGCGCGCCTTCCGCGGTCGCGATATTCCCCGCAATCACCGGCGTGTCGGGGAACTCCGCCTTAATCGCTTTTAAACACCGCAAAATATTGCTGCTGTGCCCGTGCGCGCTGTCGAGCACCAGAATATCCGCCTTCGCGTCAATCAGCGAGCCCGCGCGCTCCATCACGTCCTCTGTTACCCCGATAGCCGCCCCGCAGAGCAGCCTGCCGCTGGAATCTCGCGCGGAATCGGGGTACTTGACGGATTTTTCTATATCCTTAATCGTAATCAGCCCGCGCAGAATCCCCTCGTCGTCCACAATCGGCAGCTTTTCGATCTTGTGGCGTGAAAGAATCTCCTGCGCCTGCGAAAGGGTCGTGCCGACCGGCGCGGTGACGAGGTTGTCTTTCGTCATGACCTCGCTTATCCGGGTGCTGAAGTCTGTGAGGAAGCGCATATCGCGGTTGGTGATGATGCCGACCAGATGCCCGGCTTTATCCACAATCGGGACGCCGGAGATACGGTACTTGCTCATTAAATCGTCCGCGTCGTAGACATAGCGGTCCTCTGTCAGGGCAAAAGGATTGACAATGACGCCGTTTTCGGAGCGCTTGACCTTGTCCACCTCGTCACACTGGCGCTCAATGCTCATGTTCTTGTGGATAATGCCGATTCCGCCCTCACGCGCGATGGCAATCGCCATCTTCGCCTCCGTGACCGTGTCCATCGCGGACGTCAGAATCGGTGTGTTCAGGCGAATGTCCCGCGCCAGACGCGTGTCCAGCGCCACCATGTTCGGCGTGACCGCGGATTCCGCCGGAATCAGCAGCACATCGTCAAATGTAAGACCTTCCTTTTGAAACTTTTCGGCGTTCTGTATCATTTTTTTCACTCCTTTACCCTTCCGTGCCGTCCTCCGCCGTCAGCAGCGAGCAGAGATACCGCAAATCCTCCTCATCGTAAAACTCCAGCGTCAATGTACCTTTCTTCTTGCCGCTCTGAACGGAAACTTTCCGCCCGAGCGTGTTCTGAAGGCTTATTTCCATCTCCTCGCAATAGATTTCTTTCGGGGTCTTCTGAGCGGGCCGCGCGGGGGGCTCCTCCCGCTGTTTCGCCGCGCGCTCAATATCCCGCACAGTCGCTTTCCCCTCTGCTGCTCTCCGGGCGTATTCGAGCATCAGGTTTTTGTCTTTAATCCCCGCGAGCGCCTTGGCGTGCCCGGCCGTGAGCGAGCCGTTCTCAAGCAGGGTTTTGACCTGTTCGGGCAGGCTTAAAAGCCGCAGGCTGTTCGCCACCGCCGCGCGGGAACGCCCGACCGTCCGCGCGATTTCCTCCTGCGTCATGCCGTAGCGCTCGGAAAGCTCCTTGTACGCCTGCGCCTCCTCAATCGGGTTTAAGTCCTCGCGCTGCAGGTTCTCTATCAGCGCGAACTGGCTCGCCTCCATGTCGCTCAAATCGCGGACAATCACCGGCACCTGGGAAATCCCCGCGCGTTTGGCCGCCCGCCAGCGCCGTTCTCCCGCGACAATCTGATACCGCCCCTCCCCCAGAGGCCGCACCACAATCGGCTGGAGCATTCCGTGCGCCTGAATGGATTCCGCGAGACTCGTGACCGCGTCGTCGTCAAAACGCTTTCGGGGCTGCGCGCGGCTGGGCTCAATTTCGGAAAGCCGCAGCGTCCGCACACCGGAAACCTCAGAATCAGCCGCGTTCTGCTCAAAGAGGGAATGCAGTCCGCTGCCTAAACCGCTCTTTTTCGCCATTTCACCGCCTTCTTTCCGCGCTCAGGAAGAAGACTTCCGGCTAAAGAGCGAGCGCTTCGGTTTGTGGAGGATTTCCGGCGGCTCCCCGAGCAGTTCGTGGCCCAGCAGTTCGTAGCTTTGCGCGCCCTTGGAGTTCTTGTCGTAATAGAGCACGGGCTTGCCGTGGCTGGGCGCCTCGGAAAGGCGGACGTTGCGCGGAATCTTCGTCTGAAAGACCTTCCCGGGAAAATACTTTTCCACCTCCGCGACCACCTGCACCGAAAGATTCAGTCTGGCGTCGTACATGGTGAACAAAATCCCCTCCAGCTCAAGACCGGGGTTATATTTTTCCCGCACAATCCGAATCGTCTCGCTCAGCTGCGAGAGCCCCTCCAGCGCCAGATACTCCGCCGTCATCGGTATCAGCACGGAATCCGCCGCGACTAAACCGTTGATTGTAACAAGGCTTAAGGAGGGCGGGCAGTCGATGAAGATGAAGTCGTAATCCTCCCGCACGGGCAGAAGCGCCATTTTCAGCCGCTCCAGGCGGTGTTCGGTCTCAATCAGCTCAATCTCCGCCCCCGCTAAATCCGCGTTCGCCGGGACCAGCGAGATGTTCTCAAACTCCGTCACAACCGCCGCGTCGGCGACACGCGCGCCGCCGGCAAAAACGTCGTAGCAGGACCGTGCCGTATCCTTCTTGGAAACATTGAGCGCGGTCGTCGTGTTGCCCTGCGCGTCCGTGTCGACACAGAGAACTTTCTTGCCTCGTGAGCCGAGATACGCCGCGAGGTTTACGACTGTGGTGGACTTCCCGACCCCGCCTTTCTGGTTGGCGACGGTAATGATTCTGCCCATGGGCGCCTCCCCCTTCCCGTTCTTTCTCTTCATTCTGATTCTTATTATTATACCATATTTCCCCGGAATTGTAAAGGGGCAAAAGCGCGATTTCGCGCGGGGAACGGGGCGTGAAAAGGGAGAAAAATTGCGCGAAAAGGCTGTTGAAACTCAGCCGTTTGACGATTTCTTCGCAAAACGGGGCGAAAGCGCGGAAAATTTGCTGAAATCCATTGCAATTTACGCGAAAATGTGGTAAAATAAGGTGTTGAGGTGTCAGAGGGAAGGCCTTTGGCGCTTACACACTGTGGAAAGGCAGGCTTTCTGAAATGCAGAATCATACTTTGCGGGAGATGACCGCCGACGAACGCGCGGCGCTCCTGCAAGAAACCAGACAGGCTTATGAGGCGTTCAAGGCGAAGGGACTTTCTCTGAATATGTCAAGAGGTACGCCGAGCAAGGAGCAGCTGGATCTCACCATGCCCATGCTCGACACGCTCAACAGCCAGAGCGACCCGCATTCCAGCGACGGCATCGACTGCCGCAATTACGGGCAGGCCGACGGCATTCCCGAGGCAAAGCAGCTTTTCGCGGATTTGCTCTGCGTCCCCAAGGAAGAGGTCTTTGTGGGCGGCAACTCCAGTCTGGAACTGATGTTCGGCTGTGTGCAGACCGCGTATGTGCGCGGAATCGCCGGCTGCGCGCCGTGGCACACGCTCGACGAGGTGAAGTTTCTCTGCCCCGTGCCCGGCTATGACCGGCATTTCCTCCTCACCAACTACTTCGGGCTCAGAATGGTTCCCATTCCGCTGACCCCCGACGGGCCCGATATGGATATTGTTCAGAAATACGTGGAGTCTGACGAGAGCGTCAAGGGCATCTGGTGCGTTCCCGTCTACGCCAACCCCACAGGCATCGTCTACAGCGACGAGACTGTGCGGCGTTTCGCGGCACTCCAGCCCGCCGCGAGGGACTTCCGAATCTACTGGGACAACGCCTACATCGTCCACCACCTTGTGGAGAACCCGAAGACCCCGCTCTCCATCTACCGCGCCTGCCACGACGCGGGGAGCCCCAAGCTCTACTACCAGTTCGTCTCCACTTCCAAGATTACCTTCTCCGGCGCGGGTGTCGCCGCGATCAACGCCGACCCGGAAACCCTCAAGGAACTCTCCGGCGCGTTCGGCATCCAGACCATCGGCTTTGATAAGATGAATCAGCTGCGCCATGTGCGTTTCTTCAAGACCGCGGACAACCTCCGCGCGCATATGGACCGCCACAGAGAGATTTTAGCGCCGAAATTTCAGCTGGTCGCGGACACCTTCGAGCGCGAGCTTACCCCCTTGGGCATCGGCTCGTGGACCAAGCCCGAGGGCGGCTATTTCGTGTCGTTTCAGGCGCCGCGCGGCTGCGCCAAGAGAATCTTCACCCTCTGCAAGGAGGCGGGCGTGACGCTTACCAAGGCCGGCGCCACCTTCCCCTACGGCGTGGACCCGGAGGACAGCAATATCCGTATCGCGCCGACGTATCCGCCGCTGGACGAACTGCGGCAGGCGCTCGAACTTTTCTGTACCTGCGTTAAACTCGCCGCGCTGGAACAATACGAATAAGGCGGCGGACAACTGTTCCCTCGCTTGTCACAGTAAATCCGCGCGTCACAGCCC
>CAYZMU010000023.1:0-6743 GCA_964479595.1 uncultured Ruminococcus sp.
CAATCCGCTGCAGCCCGGCGAGACCATGACGGTCACCTCCATTTCCTTCACCTTTACACCGCCCACCCGTGTGAACTACTGGTCGCACGACACCAGAACATTCCAGGAGAGCGGCGGACTGGAAGGTCTCTCCGTCACGGGAACAGTCTACACCTTTAGCGTAAACCACGAGAACAAGTTTGTTGACGCGAGCGGCAATGTGCTCAGCGGCGCCAACGGCGAGCTCGTGTACGACCCGACCGCCGCGCAGCTTCCTGTGACACCCGATCAGGCGGTCAGCTCTCAGGCGGGGCAGGATTTCACCGCCAACACACGGCCGGATGACGACCACAACACCCCTGAGAAGGTCTTCGCGACCAGACCGGAAGGCACCATCCAGAACACGTTCACGCTGGAGCTCTTCTACTATCCCGACGGTTCCACCACCGGCACCAAAGTGGGCGAGCACACGATTTACATCGGCGTGAAGGGCGATATGACACTTGACGAAACGATTACCATTGATGACGCGAACAAGGCGCTGGCGTACTACAACGCGGTTAGCGTTCTGTTCGATGAACCGCCTTCGCTCAGCGAGAATACGGAATATGACGGCGTGAATGGGCTGGTCTTCTTCCTCGGCGATGTCGCTTACCTCGACGGTGAGGGCAACCCTGTAACGCCGGAACCGGAAACGATGACCATTGACGACGCCAACGGCATTCTGTCCTACTACAACACCCAGAGCGTTCTCGGCGGCGAGGCGACTTGGGAAGACGCTGTGGGCTACGACTTCCCCGACGACTTCAAGCACTGAGAGAATACCACACGCGGTATGACGCCGCGGTAAAATGAAAAACCAACCGGGAGAGGGGCAGGAAACTGCTCCTCTCCCGCTTTTTGCGCGAATTTTCAAAAAGGCTTGCAGTTTCGGGGGATTTGTGGTATAATAGACTTGAATACCGTGTTACGGAGGCTATTATGGCATCAATCTGGAATCATCGAATCAGCGTTTCCCTCTTTGGAGAGGCGGAAGGTCCGGCGCTGGGAGTCGTGGTGGACAATCTGCCGCCGGGGGAATACGTGGACCGCGAAGCGCTCGCGCGTTTCATGACGCGCAGGACGCGCTCGCTGTTTCTGCCGCAGGACCCGTCCTATCCGCGCGAGGAACTTGATTTCCCGCAGATTCTCTCCGGGCTTATCAACGACCGCACGACCGGGTCCCCGCTGTGCGCGTTTCTGAACAATCCCAAGGGCGGGCAGCCGATTGATTTCGGGGAGATGCCGCACTTGGCGAGACCCGGGCACGCGGATTATACGGGCGCTGTACGCTACCGGGGCTTTGCGGACACGCGCGGGGACGGCCATCTCACGGAGCGCATGACCATCCCGCTGTGCTTTGCGGGGGCGGTCTGCCAGCAGATGCTCGAACGGCGCGGAATTTACGTCGCGGCGCAGATTTCTTCCGTCCACAACATCAAAGACAAGGCGCTCTCCCCGACGAATGTGACCAAAGAGGAGCTTATCAAGGTCCGCAGCCGCAGATTTCCCGTTCTGGATCAGGCCAAGGGCAGGAAGATGCTCGCCGATATTCAGAACGCGATGGCGGGCGGCGAAACTTTGGGCGGCACGATTACTTGTTACGCCGTCAATGTTCCCGCGGGGATAGGTTCGCCGATTTTTGACGGACTGGAAAATTCCATCGCGCAGCTGGTCTTCGGGATTCCCGGGGTCAGCGGGCTGGAATTCGGGGCGGGCTTTCTGACGGCGAAGATGACGGGCAGCCAGTACAACGACCCGTTCTATGTGGACGATCGTGGGCAAATCCGCACCCAGACGAACAACCACGGCGGCATTCTGGGCGGGATTTCCTCGGGAATGCCCATCTGCTTCCGGGTGGCGATCCGGCCGGCCGCGGGGCTCTCCAAGCCGCAGCACGGGGTCGATTACGTTGCCATGCGCAATGAGGAACTCCCCGGCGAGGACACGCCGCCCGCATGTCTGGTACCCACGGCGGCGCCGAGTGTGGAGGCGGCCATGTGCATCGCGCTGGTCTCGCACCTGCTCGACTACCCCAACTTCGTCTGAGCGATGGAAACGGGCTCCAAAGCGGGCGAGATTCAGAACCTGAGCGACCCCTCGCTCATCAGCATTCTGATCTGCGACATTCTGGCGCATTTCGACGATGAGATGCCGGAGGAATGGCTCTACACGGTTCTGGTTTCGCAGGGGGAAATAAGCTTCTTCGCCTACTCCGACGCGCTGGGATTTCTGCTGGACAACGGTTCGGTGGAGACGCTCGAACAGGAGCAGACGGTCTACCGGCTGACGGACAAGGGGCGGCAGTGCGCGCGGCAATTGCGCAAATACGTCCCGAAATACTACCGCGACCGTTTCATGCGCGCCGCGATACGCTACGTCAACCGCCGCAAGGCGCTGAAAAATCTGCGGTTTGAGTACGAGGAGAGCGCGCGGGGGTGTCTGCTGAAGGTGGAATGCTCCGACGGCGGGGAGGAAATGCTCTCGCTGCGGATTCGCACGCCCTCGAAGGAGAGCGCGCGGCAGCTTGAGGAGCGGATTTTGCGAAACCCCGCGGCGGTATTCGGCGGGATTCTGGACCTCATCCTGCACAACGAGGAAGCTGAAATTGATTTAACTGACAATTGATGAATGAAAGGCGTTGGAACATGAATAGTTGGAAGAAAAGGCTGGCACGGGCGCTGAGCGCGGTTCTGGGGACGCTTGGCGCGGTCATGATGTGCGCGGGGGCGGTTTTCGCGGAGGAAGAGGCGGCGCAGCAGTCCTCGCCGGGCATGGGCGCGTCGCTGCTGTCCGCGATTATCCCGCTGGTGCTGGCGTTCGTGCTGATTTACTTTATTCTGATGCGCCCGCAGCAGAAGCGCGACAAGGAAGCGGAGCAGATGCGCAACGATGTCCGCGTGGGCGACGAGATCTGCACGGCGGGCGGCTTGGTCGGAATCGTCATTCGCATTACGGAGGACACCGTGGTGATTGAGACGGCGGGCGAGCGCAGCAAGATTCGTGTGAAGAAGTGGGCGATTCACGAGAACATCACGCAGGAGGAAGAGAAGCAGGCGGCGGAGAAAGAGCGCAAGGCCGCCAAGCAGAAGGGCATTGCCGCCGCGGGCGTGACACCGGACGACAGCGCCAAAGCAAAGAAAAAGAAATCCTGACAAAAGCCGAGATTCCAAAGGCGTGTCCTTTGGAATTTGCTATCACGGCGGGATCGCCAAGAGGCTGCGAGGGGGTGAGTCATTTGGCGGGGGAGACGCTGCTGACGGAAGGCGAAATCGCGAAACTCATGCCGGAAAGGCCCGCGCAGGGGCACAAGGGAATGTTCGGGCGGCTGCTCTGCGTGGTCGGTTCGCGGCGGATGCCCGGCGCTGCCATGCTGGCGGTGAACGCTGCGCTGCGCTGCGGAGTCGGGACACTCTGCGTGGCGTCACAGGAGGACGTCTGCCGGCTGGCGGTTTCGCGCACGCCCGAGGCGATGACGCTGCCGCTGCAAACGGACGGCGAGGGCTTTCTGACGGCGGAGGCCGCGGAAGAGATTCTCTGCTATGCCGAAAGCTGCACCGCCGTGCTTGTGGGCTGCGGGCTCGGGCAGAGCGAGGGCGCGCGGAATCTTGTGCGTATGCTCGTTCCCAGACTCTCGTGCCCGATGGTGCTGGACGCGGACGGGTTAAACGCCGTGGCGGACCGGATGGAAGTGCTCAAAAACCGGCGCGCGCCCGCGATTCTGACGCCGCACCCCGGAGAGATGGGCAGATTGCTGCACATTCCGACGGAACAAGTGCAGAGCGACCGCCTCGGCGCGGCGCGAAAGCTGCTCTCGATGCTTGATGAAGGCGATGTGGTCGTTCTGAAAGGCCCCGGTACGGTGATTGTATCGGGAGAGCGCGCGAATATCTGTTATAACGGCAATTCGGGCATGAGCAAGGGCGGCAGCGGGGATGTGCTGGCGGGGATGACGGCGAGTTTTCTGGCACAGCATATTCCGGCCCCGGCGGCGGCGCGGATAGGCGTCTTTCTGCACGGATTGGCGGGCGACCGCGCGGCGGAAAGGTTATCGCGCAGAGGGATGCTGCCGAGCGATTTGATCGAGGAAATACCGGGTCTGCTCAAAGAATACGAGACTTGAGCGGCGGAAGAGGTGGGCTATGAATCTGAAACTGCCCAAGCAGGACGGCGCGGCGAAAGTCTCGTCGGTGCTGCAGTTTCTGCTCTTTGCGGGAATGTTCGCGGGGCTGACGGTTCTGGCGTGGAAGCTTTTTGATTCCACGCTCGTTCGCGTGCTGTGCCTGATTCCGATTTATATCATCACGAGCCTTGTGCTCTACTGCGTCATTCGTCCGCTCTGCGGCAAGCTTGAGGACGCGGCGCGGCGGCGAAAGCGCTGAAAAGGGGGAGAACCTTGGCGGAGGAAGTACTGGAAAAACCCGCTGTCGAAATCCGGAATCTCAGGAAACGGTTTAAGATTTACGGCGACCGGGGGGAATCTCTCAAGGACAGAATGCTTTCCAAGAGCAGGCGGGCTTTTGAGTATAAGGAAGTGCTCAGGGACATCTCGTTTGAGGTGAAGAAGGGCGAGGCGCTGGCGCTTGTGGGCAAGAACGGCTGCGGGAAATCCACGCTTTTAAAGCTTATGAGCGGGATTCTCTACCCCGACAGCGGACAGGTGATCATGAACGGGCGGGTGTCCTCCCTGATTGAGCTGGGCGCGGGCTTTCACCCGGACATGACGGGAAGGGAAAATATTTATACAAACGCGTCCATCTTCGGGCTGTCGCACAAGGAAATCGCGCGGAAAGTCGACACTATCATTGAGTTTTCCGAGCTTGAGGAATTTATCGACACGCCCGTGCGGACGTACTCCTCGGGAATGTATATGCGGCTGGCGTTCGCGGTGGCGATTCACGTCGGGGCGGATATCCTGCTGATAGATGAGATTTTAGCGGTAGGCGACGCGGCGTTTCAGGCGAAGTGTTTTGAGCGGCTGATGGAGATTAAGGCGGAGGGAACGACGATTTGCATTGTCTCGCACAGCATGGCGCAGCTGGAGCGCATCTGCGACCGCACCATCTGGATTGACGGCGGACAGATTCGGATGGAGGGCGCGCCGGCGGACGTGCATCCGAAATACCTGGAGTTCATGGGGCAGAGAATGCGCAAACCCGCCGCGAAAAAAGCTGAACCCGAAAAGGACGAGGCGGAGCAGAAAAGCGCGCGCATTGAGTCCGCGCGGCTGCTGAGTCAGGCGGGCGAGGAGATAGAGAATTTTCAGACGGGCGACGCGGTGACGCTGGAGCTTACCTACAGCGCGCAGGCGGACGCTCAGGGCGAGGAGGCGCTTGTGGGGCTTGCGCTCTACCGCGCGGACAAAACGCTCTGCTACGGCACGAACACCGACCGCGAGCACTTAAAACCGCTGATACTGCGGGAGAAAGGCGTCATCCGCTGCGCGTTTTCGCCGATGAATCTCACGGCGGGGAGCTATTTTCTGGATGTCGCGCTGCGGAAACTGGATATGTTCGCGTTTGATTATGTGTCCGCCGCCGTGCGGTTTTCGGTTTATGACACGATTGACGAAACGGGTGTGGCAAGACTCGAGCATACATGGGAATTTGCGGGGGGAGACGAGTGAGTGCCGTGAGCACACAGCAGCAGAAAATTCTGGAGGAAATCCGCTCGCGCAAGGGCACCTTTCAGGTAAAGCCGGCGGAGGGGAAGGGAAAGTTCCTCAAGCGCCTCGGCAGGAAGCTGACGTTTTGGTATGTGGAGCCGTTCGGGAAGGAGCAGAATGAATTCAATTCGCTGACCGCGGACGCGCTCGACAGCCTCAGCGCGGAGATTGCGGCGGAGGCGGCGCGGGCAGAGGAACGCGTCGCGGCGCTCGAGCGTCAGACCAAGGCGGAGACCGCGCGGCTTCTGGGGGAACTGCAGCGCCAGAAAGAGATGTACGAGCGGCGGATTGAGGCGCTGCGAAAATCCGTGGACAGAGGCTTTGCCGCCGCGGCGCCCGAGGGACGGGAAGGTGCGGGACAGAGCCCGCTCTGCGCGATTGAGACGCCGGATGTTATACGGCTGCGCGGGCTGGAACAGGTGCGGAACGCGAGCGGGGCAAACGCGCGGGAGGCGCTCGAAAACCTCGGGCGGGAGTACACGGCGCTGCTGCAAAGGGAGATCGACACACGCCGAAGAAAGCCCGAAAACCGCGCGATTGCGTTTGTTTGTAAGGAGTACGCGCGCGGGGAGGGCATGGAGGCCATCCGAAACGAACTGCGGGCGCTCTTTGATATCGTGAAGGCGGGCTGCGCCAATCCCGCGCTGGTGCTCTCCATCGAACCCGAGGGCAGCACGGAGCGCGCAGACGGGGATTTTCATTTCGTGCCGGAGGAGAAACTTGAGGGCTGGCTTTCGCGGGAGGACCCGGTGCTGCTCGTTTTTTGCGAGAGCACGCCGGCGATTCTCAACACCGCGAAACAGTGTATGCTGCTGCGCGACAGCGTGATAAGACTCACGGCGCAAAACCCGCTGCAGGGCATCGGCGGGGGCATGCTGCAGGAACTGCTCCACCTTTGCGATCACGGCGTGCAGCACTACCTTGTCGCCTCGGAGGCGGCGGCGGACCGTATGGAGGAGATGGGCTTTCGCCGCCCCGCCGTGATGTATCCGGTCATTGACCGGGACGACCCGAAGCTGCTGCGCAGGTCTTTTGCTCAGAAAGCGCGGTTTACCGTGGG
>CAYZMU010000023.1:6843-13845 GCA_964479595.1 uncultured Ruminococcus sp.
GACGAAAACTATAACCACGCCTGCCCGCTCTCCGCGGTGGAGGCGATGCTGCTCGGGATTCCGGTTGTCAGCACGCCCTGCAGCGGCGTCACGGAACTGCTTGCAAGGACCGGGCTGGGCGAGACGGCCGCCGGGACGGACGCGGGAGCGATTTCCAAGGCGCTGCAAACGGTGCGGGAAAATCCCTCACGCTACGGGCAGGAATGGCAGGGCGAGCGGCTGCGGCGGATTCTCTCGCGGTTCCCGTTTGTGTCGTATGTGCGGGAATGTATCGAGGGCGCGCCCCCGCACGGGATTTGCACGCTTTACGAGTGGGACAGACGGCTGAAGACGCGGCAGAAACATCTGATAAAGGGCCACGCCGCGCTGCGCGCGTACTACCAGCGCGAGGAGATCGCGGAGCATTACACCGCCGACCGTTTCGAGAGCTGGCCGCAGAACGCCTTTGACCTGATGGAACGCCAAAGCGTGGCGGTTCTGGCGCGGACACTTACCGGGAAAATGACCGGGACACGTGAAATTCTCGACTTGGCGTGCGGTGACGGCAGAATCCTCAGCGCGCTGCTGGAGCTTGGAAACTGCACGGCCGCAGACGCCTCCGACGCCATGCTCGGGCGCGTGCGGGAGCGCTTTGACGGGAAGGAATTTCAGACGCTGAAGCTTGACCTGCTTGAGGATGACCTGCCCGGGCAGTATGATGTCATCACGATTTTCAGGTTCCTGCGCCATTATGAATACCGGGTGCGCGCGAAGCTCTGGGCGAAACTGCGTGAAGCGCTGCGCGGGCGCGGGGTGGTGCTTTTTGACGTGCCCAACCGCCGGTTTGAGATTCCGCAGCGGCGCCGCACGGGCTGGGAAAATTATCATATTTACGACGTTTTCTGGAGTGTAAGCGATTTGAGGGCCGAGCTTTCGGACAACGGGCTGGAACTTTGCGCGCTGGTGCCGATAGGGCAGGGGCTTTACAGCGAAGCCGGGGACGAGCCGATGACCTGGACGGCGGCGGCGCGGAGAAAGGAATGAGAGGATGCTTGGCGCGGACTACATGGAACTGATTGTGCCCCGAAGAGAATACCGCGGCAAGGGGCTCAGGCTCGCGGCGGCGGCTTTTGTCGGAATCGTGCTGTCCGCGGGGCTGATTGTTCTGGCGTTTGCCACCGGAATGATGCTTCTGCTGTTTCTGGTGATGCTGACGGGGTTCGCGGGCTGGCTGCTGTGGCGGCGCGAAAAAGTGGAATATGAGTATGTCATCTCCGGGGACGAACTGCGCGTGACCAAAATCATCGCGCAGAGCAAGCGCAAGGAGCTGATCTGCGTGTCGCTGCGGGATTTTCAGGTTCGCGGACGGCTCTCGGCGGCGGAACCGCTTTCGGAGAGCGCGACGCTTGTGCTGGCGTGCGCGGCGCAGGACGAAACGGCGTATTTCGCGGATTTTGACCACAGCGACTACGGCGCGACAAGGCTTGTTTTCACACCCGACAGCAGAATGCTTGAGTATCTTGACAAATTCTGCCGCTGCAGGGAGGTCTGACGCGTGTGGCAAAGGCTTGACATTTCCCGCGCGCTGTGCTAAAATAGTCATATGAGCAGACTGTGCAGCCGCGGCAACGCTTTAGGTTGACGAGGAAAGTCCGGGCATCACAGAGCGGGGTAACTGCTAACGGCAGCCGGAGGCGACTCCAGGGCTAGTGCAACAGAAAGAGACTGCGGCGGCGTGTTTTTTCACGGCGGCGCGATGGTGGAAAGGCGGGGTAAGAGCCCACCGGCGCGTGCGAGAGTACGCGGCCATGTAAACCCTACCCGATGCAACGCTGATTGGTGCGGGTGGCCGAAACGTCTGCTCGGCGGGTCACACGCAAAAGCGGCTGGAACGGTTCGGCGACGAATCGTCTAGATAAATGGCTGCGCAAGACAGAACCCGGCTTACAGGTCTGGTCAGTGCCCGGCGCGTCCGGTTTTCGGGGCGTGCCGGGGTTTTCTTGATATGAAAGGGGGATGGACGTGTCCAAGAAGGTTCTGATTATCCTGATGATTGCCGCGCTGGTGCTGCTGGGCGTCGCGGGGGCTTTCGCGCTGCGAAACGGCGGAAAGAACGAGGAATCGTCGCTTCTGGAGTCGTCGGGGGAGAGCTCAGCGGTGCCGGAGGTCGTGGTCATGCAGTCGGAATTTCCCGCGGCCGTTTCTCTGGCGGTGCCGCCGGGGTTTTCGCAGACCAGCTCGGATTATTATGAGAAATATTTTATCAAAGACGACGCCTCCATTATCGTGACCAGCGAGCAGTTCACGATCAAGGGCATCACGCTGAACGAGTATGTGGAGCAGATGAAGGAAAAGTACGGCGAGGCGGTGGAGGAGTATAATGAGATTTCGGACGAGCGGCTTGAGGTGAACGGGCTGGACTGCGCGATACTGGAATTTCACTACGCCATCGCGGGGAATGGTCAGCGGCTGAATATGCACAGCGTGGTGGGGGCTTTTGTCAAGAATGACACCGCGTATATCGTCACGTGCAAGAGCCACGAGGAGACGTACGGCAGTTACGGCGCGGATTTTCGCGAGGCGATAGCGAGTGTGCAGATAGCGGACGACAGGGCACAGAGCCAGACCCAGCCCGCTGAGACAACGGCGCAAATTTCACCGGAAAGCCCTTGATTTTTGGCGCGTTTTGTGGTATAATAAGAGCGTATGAATGGGCGGGAGCCCACGGATGTTTGATTTGAAGGGGGAAATTTTATGGCAACAGGCAAGAAGCTGCGCGGGCTTACGTTTCTGACGGCCGCGGCGCTGTGCTGTGCCGCCATGCCCGCTGTGCTGCCTTCGGCGGCGGCGGAGGACGTTTCCGACACCATGTACTGGGACACGCTGCGCATCGGCGGCGGCGGGTTTGTTTCGGGAATCGTCACGGGGCAGAAAGAGATGTATCTGCGCACGGACGTCGGCGGCGCGTACCGCTACGACTATGAGGCGAAGAAGTGGGTACAGCTTTTCGGGTTCCTCAATGAGGCGGACAGAGGGCTGCTGAGCGTCAAGGGCATCGCGATTGACCCGACAGACGACAACACGGCGTATTTTCTCTGCGGCTGCGCCTATTTCTCGGACGCGCGCACGGTCATCTTCAAGACCACGGACGGCGGCGCGACATTCACGGAGGCGGATGTCACGGAGCATATTCAGGTTCACGGCAACGGCTCGGGCAGAGAGTGCATTGAGCCCATCGCGGTGGACCCGGACAACCCGGATACCATCTACGCGGGCGGCGACGTGACCGCGGGCAGCTCCGCGCTGATTAAATCCACCGACGGCGGCGCGACCTGGGCGCCTGTTGCGGGGTATGATGATTTGGGGCTGTTCACGGTGGAACTCAAATACCCCTCGTGGACGGAACATCTCGTGCGCGGCACGGAGGACAAGGAATATCAGGAGCAGAACGGCATCGGCTGTATCTTCATCGAGGATGGGAAGGTCTATGTCGGGACTTCCGTCGCGGGGCAGGCGAATATCCATGTCGCGGATGTCGAAAAGGACGAATTTACGGTACTTTCCGAGGATCTGCCGACGGAGAACTATCCGCTTTCCATCACAAGCGACGGCGCGGGGAATCTCTTCTTCACCTATATCGCGGGGCTCGCGTTTGCCGGGACCGCGGGCGGGGCGTACAAATACACACCCGCGAGCGGGGCGGTTCAGAAGCTCTCCGTCAGCGACAACGCCATCGGGATGATTGAGGCGGATAAGAGCGACCCGAACAAGCTGGTCGCGCGCACCTGCGGGGTGTGGTCGGACCAGTGGTATGAGCGGGAATGGACGGACACTTCCATCGCGTGGGGCGACCATTTCTTCCGCTCCACCGACGGCGGGGAAACATGGCAGGATATCACCCCGGGGCAGCAGGTCGGCCAGTACACCCCGGATCAATATTTCGTGTCCGCGCCGATGGACACGGGCGGATACGACTGGGTTTACGGCAAGGCGTGCCACTGGGGCAGCGGAATTTTGTTTGACCCGAGAAACCCCGACCGCATCCTTCTGACTTCCGGAAACGGCGTGTTCGCCTGCGACAATGTCTGGGACGAGCGGGAAGTGCAGTTCTACTTCCAGCCCGACGGCGTGGAGGAAGTGGTCGCGCTGGACGGCGTGAGCGTGCCCGGCGGGGCGTTCTACTCCGCAATCGGGGACTACGACGGCTTCGTGCATAATGACGAGACTTCCGTTCCGCCGCAGTACACCCCGAATATGGGCTCGACCTCCGCGATTGCGTACTGCCCGTCGAACCCGGATATCATGGGCAGAATCTCGAAAGACAACGCCAAGGGCTACTACTCCGAGGACGCGGGCGCGACGTGGAAGGAACTCGCCACCGTGCCTTACAGCAACGGCAAGCTTTCGATCACGCAGACAGAGAGCGGCGACTACCGCTTTGTGGAATCCTCCGGCGACGGCGCGGGCGTCTCCTACAGCGACGATTACGGGGCGACCTGGTCGGAGAGCACGGGCATCAACGGCACCAAGACGACCTACACGCTCGTGGACCCGGAAAATCCCGCCAGAATCTACGGCTCGGGCATCAAATACAACGAATACTGGGCGTCCACGCCGGGCAAGACCGAGCCCACCTTTGACGAGGCGCACTACTCCTTCTATGTCAGCGACGATTACGGGGCGACCTTCAGCGAGACGCAGGCTGAGGCGTACGATATGTGCGACCACACGGGCGATCTGGGCTATATCTCCGAAGGGAAAATCGCCATGGCGCTCGGCTGGCAGGGGCTTGACATTGTGGATGTTTCGGGCGCGGCGCCAAATCTGACGGAAACGGACGTGTTCTACTGCAAGACAGTGGGCTACGGCGCGCCGGAAAAGGAAGGCGGTCCGAACACGCTCTTTATCTACGGCAAGCCCGCGGAGAGCGACGATGAGGGCATCTACCGCTCCACCGACGCCGGCGAGACATGGCAGCTTATCAACAAGGACCACATTTACGGCGGCACGGGCAACGGCAACTTCCTTGTCGGCGACATGAACGAATTCGGCAAGGTCTATATGTCGACGGTCGGCTGCGGGATTGTCTACGGCAAGATAGGCGACGCGCCGAATCCGCCCGCGACCACGACCACAACGACCGCCGCGGGTTCGGAAGAGACGACGACAACTACAACCACGACCACCACCGAGAAACCCTCGGGCGAGGTTCGCTGGGGCGATGTGAATGTGGACGGCGCGGTCACGATTTCGGACGCGGTGCTGCTCAACCGCTACGTCGCGGACGACAGCGCGAACCTCATTACCGAACAGGGGCTCGCCAACGCGCTGGTATCGGGAGGCACTTCCCCGAGCGCGGACGACGTCACCAAGCTCCTGCAATTCTTAGTCAGTGTGCTGACAGAAGAGCAGCTGGCTCCGTAATTTAGCTGCCCCTCGCCCTTCGCGGCGGGGGGCGGTTCTTTTGCCGGTCATTCCGGGCTTGACAAAAGTTTCAAAAGATGGTATAATCAAAGAATCAAACGCGGGGGAGTGAGGGCTGTATGGGCTGGAACCCGATTCTTGGGGAGATTCGGAACCGGTGCATGATGGAGGACCTTGTGAGGTACGGCAGTTATATGTTTCGGGTCTCGAAGCTCTCGTATTTCAATTCCGCGATGCTGCTCATACAGAAACCGGGACTTGGTTTCGCGGGGAGTCCGGCGCTCTACGAGCGCTACGGCTTCGGTATCCGGCCCGAGGCGCGCCCGCTGCTGGTTCTCAAGCCGTTCGCGCCGGTTGATCTGTACTATGAGGTCTGTGACACCTATCCGCTCTATCCGGAGGTCAGACTCCCCGAGTGGATGCTCGGCGATATAGAGCGGCAGCCGGTCGCGTACCCGCTTTTCACGGTCAAATATGCGCTGGCGCGGCACGGGGTTTATTACGGCGAACGGGATTTCGGGATGCGCCTCAGGGGAGAAATGCAGTATGTGACACATCCGGTTGTCGCAAGATATATGGTGAAAAAGGGCTCCGTTTATGAGAAGCGGGAATATGAAACACATTACGCCATGGTCGTCAACCGAGCCGACAGCGACGGGGACAAAGTCGCCACGATTTTTCACGAGATAGGCCACCTGCTCTGCGGGCATCTGCCCGTGGACGAGGAGATTCAGAAGACGGAAAAGTTCAAATGCAAGGTGCCGGAACGCTATGGCCTTCTTTCCCACGAGGACATGGAATGCGAGGCGGAGATGACCTGCGAGATGATCGCGAAGGCACTGGGCTTTCCGTATAAGGCGGAGCGTTATATCCGGGATATCTGCGGGGACGAAGAGGCAAGATACAATTTTTCAGCTGTTTGCACGGCCGCGGACCGCTTTCTGAGTTGGCTCACGGTTTAAAAGGAGGCGCGCACGGGGCGCTTTCAGACTGAGAGGAAAGGAGTACGCTTATGAACAAAGGGAGAGGCATTGCCGCCGCGATGGCGGGGGTTCTGTGTCTGGGGACGGCGAGCGTTTTCGGGGACTTGACACCGGCGTCGGCGGATTACGGCAGCATTCTGATACTCGGGGACGGCATCTCCTCGGGCTACGGGCTGCCCGACGGCGCGTACAGCTATGTGGATTACCTGGAGGAATGCACGGGCGCGCGGGTCACCAATCTCGCGGAACACGACCTGACTGTTCCGGGGCTGCTTGAGGACGTTCACGACAGCGCCAACGCCGCCGCCATCAAGGGCGCGGATCTTATCTGTGTCACCATCGGCGGGAACGACCTGCTGCTGCCGTCCATGGAGTATTTTGACGCGCTCAAACAAGACGGGGAGGGATTTCGGGATCTCCTGCAGCGGCTTGTGAAGGAAGGCACCATCCGCACGCATATTTCCAAGCTGGCGGAAGTGCTCTACGAACCGCACGCGACCATCAATGAGCAGATTCCGCAAATCGCCGCGGACTTAAGAGCGCTCAACCCCGACGCGGAGATTGTCTTCCAGACGGTCTACAACCCGTTCGAATCCGACAGCGCGGAGATTGACGC
>CAYZMU010000023.1:13945-20163 GCA_964479595.1 uncultured Ruminococcus sp.
CACAACAACCACGACCACGGCGACGGGCGGCACGACGCCCACAACGCCGGCGGATCCGGGCGAAGCGTTCGGGGATGTTGACAATACCGGGACTATCACGATTGACGACGCGACTCTGACGCTGCAGGTCTACACCAACCAGATGCTCCACGTGGACCCGGGCGTTTCGGACGCTGTGATGAAGGCGATGGACCTGGACGAGGACGGCGCCGTGACGATCGATGACGCGACCTACATTCTCGCCTACTATACGGCGGAGAGTGTGACCCATGAGCCCATGACGTGGTATGAGATCACCGGCAATCCCAACGCCCCGGGAGCGCCGCAATAACTTTGGCGGGAAAGCATCCGTGATATTCGCGGGTGCTTTCTCTTTCGGGGAAAACGCGATTGACAGCGCGCGCGGGATGTGGTATAATGAGAACGGAAGAACGCGGGGCAGGGAGGCTGACATATGGGCAACGATTGGAAACAAATCTGGGAGAAGCGCACCCTTGACGAGCGGGTGATTCGGGGCTCGGACACGGACGAACTCTTCGCCGCGCTCAAGGAAACGGACGGCTTTGACGTGCTAAACGGCGGGCTCTCGCTGGAAGCGCTCAAGGAGCAGTACCGCCGCACGATGGAGATGCTCGGCAAGGAGCATGAGATTGCCTCGGTCTATGAGGTCGGGTGCGGCTGCGGGGCGAATCTGCTGCTTTTGGAGCGCGACGGGATTGCATGCGGGGGGCTTGACTACTCCGAGGCGCTTATCGCGATTGCGGGGAAAGTGCTGAAAACGAAAGATATCCGGTGCGCGGAGGCAATTGAGACGGAGGAAGAGCCGCGCTATGACGCCGTGCTTTCAAACAGCGTGATTTCGTACTTTCCGGACATGGATTACGCGGAGAAAACGCTGGAGAAGATGTGCGCGAAGGCGCGGTACGCGGTGGGGCTGATTGACGTGCACGATATGGAAAAGAAGGACGCCTACACCGCCTACCGCGAGAGCATGATTGAGAACTATGAGGAGCGCTACCGGAATCTGCCGAAACTTTTCTATCCGAGGCGGTTTTTCGAGGACTTCGCGCAAAAGCGCGGAATGAACGCTGTTTTTACAAAATCCGAGGTGGAAAACTACTGGAACAACGATTTCGTGTTCAATTGTTTTCTCTATAAAGAATAGATCATGCGGGAATTTGTCATCGGAGCGAATGACGCGGGCCAGCGCGCGGACCGTTTCCTTCTGAAGGCGGCGCCGGCGCTCCCCAAGGCGCTGCTCTACAAGGCGTTTCGAAAGCGCGATATCAAGTGCGGCGGCAGGCGCGTGGAGGCGGGGTATTTTCTGCGCGAGGGCGATGTGCTGCGGGTCTATCTGCCCGAGGACTGTTTTGAGCGGCGGGAGAGGACTTTTGAGGCGCTGCCCGCGCCGGAGTATCTCTATGAGGACGCGCAAATCGGCATTCTGCGCAAGCCCGCGGGGCTTTCCGCGCACGGGCCTCGGGGGCAGGACACGCTCGCGGGGCGCTTTGTCTGGGATTTGATTGAGAAAGGCGAATATGACCCGAAAGGGGAGAACGCCTTTGTACCCGCGCTGTGCAACCGCCTTGACCGGAACACGCAGGGGCTGGTTATCGGGGCAAAGACCGCCTTTTCGCTGCGGACCGTCAATGAGATGATCCGGAACGGGTTTCTCACAAAGCGGTATCTCTGCGTGACGTACGGCGTCCCGGAACAACCGCGCGCGGTGCTGCGGGCGTATCTGCGCAGGCGCGAGGGGGAATCCGCCGAGATTTCCGATACCCCGCGCGAGGGATTTCGGGAGATTGTGACAGAATACGAATGCCTTTCGGCGCGGGGCGGGACGGCGCTTCTGCGCGTGACGCTTCACACGGGGCGCACCCACCAGATTCGCGCGCAGCTGGCGGATGTCGGGCTGCCGGTGCTGGGCGACATAAGATACGGCGACCGCGGCGCGAACGCGCGGTACGGTGTAAAGGGGCAGCTGCTCGCGGCGTATGAGATAGCGTTTGACAGCGAGTCTGAACACTGCCCGCTTGAGAATCTGCGGGGGAAACGTTTTTCGTATGAGCCCGATTTCGCGCGCGCGTACGGCGAAGAACAACCGGGCGGTTGACGGCCGGGGCGGAATATGGTATAATGAACGGGGAAGAAAACGGCTTTGCCGGAATCTGTGTAAGGAGATGAGCGGTCATGCAAAACTTGAGGAAAACCAAGATTGTCTGCACGGTGGGGCCCGCGACGGACGACGACGAGGTCATGCGGCAGATGCTGCAGGCGGGGATGAATGTCGCGCGGTTTAACTTTTCGCACGCGGACTACGAGCGGGATCAGAAGCGGTTTGAGCAGGTGGTGCGCCTCAGAGAGGAAATGGGGCTGCCGATAGCGACCATGCTCGACACGAAAGGCCCTGAGGTGCGGCTGCGCACATTTCCCGCGGGGTCTGTGGAGATTCACGACGGCGACACCTACACGCTCACCACGCGCGATGTCCCCTGTGACGAGAATATCGGCAGCGTCACCTACGGGCGGCTGACCAAGGACGTCAAGGCGGGCGACACGGTCATGATCAACGACGGGCTCGTGGAACTGCGCGTGGACCACGTCTCCTCCACGGATATCGTCTGCAAGGTCGTGCACGGCGGGGTGCTTTCCAACCACAAATCCTGCAATTTCCCCGATGTCAACCTCTCGATGCCGTACTTAAGCGACGCGGATATGGAGGACCTGGAATTCGGCGCGAAGCTCGGGTTTGATTTTATCGCGGCGAGTTTCACGCGCACGGGCGCGGATATCCGCTATCTGCGCAAGTTCACGCAGAGTCTGGGCTGGCAGGATGTGCGCATTATCGCAAAGATTGAAAACCGCGAGGGTGTGGACAACATTGACGAGATTCTGGAGGCGGCGGACGGCATTATGGTCGCGCGCGGGGACATGGGAGTGGAAATCCCGTTTGAGCAGATCCCCGCGATTCAGAAGACGCTGATACGCAAGGGCTACGAGGCGGGCAAGCAGGTGATTACCGCGACACAGATGCTCGAATCCATGATTACGAACCCCAGACCCACCCGGGCGGAGATTACGGACGTCGCGAACGCCATTTACGACGGCACGAGCGCCATCATGCTCTCCGGCGAGACGGCGGCGGGGCAGCACCCGGTGGAGGCGGTGCGCACGATGGAGCGTATCGCGGTGACGACGGAGAACAACATTGACTACAAGGGCGAATTCCTCGCGCGCATGAACGAGAAGGCGACGATAGCGGACGCCATCGCGCACGCGACGGTCACCACGGCGCACGATCTGGACGCGAGCGCCATCATCACGGTGACGAAGGGCGGGGAGACCGCGCGGCTGATTTCGAAATACCGCCCGATGTTCCCCATCATCTCCTGCACCATGGACGAGGTCGTGCAGCGGCAGATGAATCTCTCGTGGGGGGTCTATCCGCTGGTCATCGCGGAGGAGACGAACACGGACGAACTGTTCCGCCACGCGGTTTCCGCGGCGTGCGAGGCGGGTTATACCGAGCCGGGCGAGCTGGTCGTCATCACGGCCGGGGTGCCGCTGGGCGTTTCGGGGACGACGAATCTGCTGAAAGTCGAATCCATTGAGTAAGGCGCGCGGCGCGAAAGAGAGAAAGGAAGGATGACTCTATGCTTACAGCGCTGGCTGCCGCTTTGGCACCGCTGGAAAGCGATCACCTGGTTTTCCCGCGGCTGGGAATAGACCTCACCGTAAAAAGCACGGCGTTCACCGTTTTCGGGGTTTCCGTGGCGTGGTATGGAATCCTCATCATGCTCGGAATGCTGCTGGCGATGATTTACGGGTTTTCGAGAATGCGGGAATTCGGGATCGATTCCGACCGCGCGATAGACGCCATCATCGGCGGTGTTATCGGCGGCATTATCGGCGCGCGGGCGTATTACGTCATCTTTCACTGGGAAAGCTTCGCGGGCGACTGGAAATCCGTCTTCAATATCCGCCAGGGCGGGCTCGCCATTTACGGCGGGATCATCGGCGCGGTGCTGGTGGGCGGCATCATCTGCAAGATACGGAAGGTGCGGCTGCTGCCCATGCTGGATATCGCGGGGCTTGGGTTCCTCATCGGGCAGAGTATCGGGCGCTGGGGAAATTTCATGAATCACGAGGCGTTCGGGACGAACACGGACAATCTCTTCGGGATGTCGAGCGGGCGGATTCAGGCGTATATCGCGCAGAATTTCCCCGACGGCTCGGTGGACCCGTATCAGCCCGTGCATCCGTGCTTTCTCTACGAATCCGTGTGGTGCCTGCTGGGCTTTGTGATTCTGCATATCATCTCGAAGAAGTGGCGCAAATTCGACGGGGAGATTGCCCTGCTCTATGTCGTCTGGTACGGCGCGGGGCGCTTCATGATTGAAGGGCTGCGCACGGACAGTCTGCGCGTGGGAACCGTGCGGGTGTCTCAGGTGCTGGCGCTGGTTTCCGCGATTGCGGCGGCGGTGCTGTTTGTCGTGATGTATTTCCGGACAAAGCGGCAGGGGACGGACTATAAACTCTACCGCGACACGGCGGAATCCGCGGCACTGCTGGAAGAAACCGAGCGCAAGTACGAGGAAAGGGAAGCCAGACGCAAGGCGAAGAAACAGGCAAAGGCGCGTGAGAGCGGGCGGACGCACACCATTATGAGCGAGGAAGACGAGGAGCTGGAAGACGAGGAGCAGCGGGAGGAATAGGCGATGGCGCGAATCATCAACGGCAAGGAAATCGCGGGACAGGTAAAGAGCGAGGTGCGCGCGGAGGCGCAGAGTCTCAGAGAGCGCGGCGTTCGCGCGGGTCTGGCGGTGGTTTTGGTCGGGAACAACCCCGCGTCGCGGGTTTACGTCACGAACAAGGAGAAGGACTGCGCGGAGGTCGGGTTTGAGTCGTATGAGTACGCGCTGGCGGAGGACACGACGGAGGAAGAACTGTTAAAACTTGTGCAAAAGCTCAACGCGGACGGGAATGTCAGCGGGATTCTGGTCCAGCTGCCGCTGCCGAAACAGATTCGCGAGCGCGAGATTCTCGCGGCGATTTCCCCGCTCAAGGACGTGGACGCCTTTCACCCGGAGAATGTGGGGCATATCATGATCGGGGACTACCGCTTTCTGCCCTGCACGCCCGCGGGGGTGATTGAGATGCTCGACCGTTCGAAAATTGAGATTGAGGGGCGGCGCTGTGTGGTCATCGGGCGCAGCAACATTGTGGGCAAACCGATGGCGATGCTTTTGCTGCACCGCGGCGGAACCGTGACGGTCTGCCATTCCAAGACGAGAAACCTGCCGGAGATTACGAGACAGGCGGATATTCTGGTCTCGGCGGTCGGCAAGGCGGGCTTTGTCACGGCGGATATGGTGCGCGAGGGCGCGGTGGTGATTGACGTGGGCATGAACCGCGACAGCGCGGGCAAACTCTGCGGGGACGTGTGCTATGAACCGGTCGCGGAAAAGGCCGCCGCGATAACCCCGGTGCCGGGCGGCGTGGGGCCGATGACGCGCGCCATGCTGATGAAAAACACGCTGACGGCGGCAAAACTGCGCGCGGGGCTTTGAAATTCCGGCGGTCTCACAAAAATTTCACCATAGCGCTTGATTTTTTCGTGACTTTGGTGTATAATAGAAGATGAAGTATTCTATCAGGCTTGGAGGTATGAGTCCCATGAAGGTTGACCTGATAACGCCGTCAAAGGGCAACAAATCCGGAGACGGACTTGTCCACGCCACGGAAAACGGCAAGCGCACCGCGTGCGGCATTATGCTTACACGACCGGAGAATGTCGGGAAGTATTCCGCCGCCGGTACGATGTCGGACATTATGCAGATTACCTGTGAAAAATGCAAGACCGCCATTGCCAAGAAAATGATTCGGGAATCCAACCGCGAGATGGCGGCGCAGCTGAAGGAAGAACAGCGCTACGCGAAACGGGAACGCGGCGCGGAGAAAGCGCAGCGCAGCGAGGATGTGGTCCTGCCGCCGGTGGGCGCCTCTGAGCAGAGAACGCAGAGCGCCGCTTCAGGCAGAACGCCCGCGCGGACACCGAGCGGGGCCTCTCAGACGCCTCCGCCGCCAAAGAATCCGCAGCCGGTGAGACGCCAGCCCACAGCGCTGGAGAGAGCCGCGTCCGCGACACCTCTTCCGACACCCGCTCAGGATGCCGCGAGAGGAAAGGTCTCGATTCCTCCGATGCCTTCCACGCC
>CAYZMU010000024.1:0-2184 GCA_964479595.1 uncultured Ruminococcus sp.
CCGGCGTCTTTCTTGACGGTGTTGCGCGCGAAAATCAGCACCACCAGGTCAAAGACCGCCTCCGCAATCAGCACGATTGCCATGAACACAAAGATGGCGGACGCGGAGAAGGGATTGACGAGAATAATCACCGCGCACACAATCGACACCAGCGCGTTAATCAGGTGAAACGCCCATCTGCCCGTCTTCAGCCGCAGCGCGTCCACAAACGACTGAAACTTGAAGAACCCGACCATCAGCAGCCCCAGCCCCAGAACCACGGAAATCGTCGACACGAGTTTTTCCGGGTACAGCACCAGCGCGCCGCCCGCCGTCAGCATGATGAGCGCCTTCATAAGCGATTTGGAGAGCGCCGCCTCCACCGGCGGCTGGCGAAAATACCCGACCGCCTCGATAACGCCGCCCAGAATCAGCGCCGCGCCCAGCACAACCACAATGCCCATGGCAAAGCCCTGAGGATTCAGCAACAGCAGCACGCCCACCAGCGCCTCCGCCAGCAGCAGCAGAATGGTCCCGAAATTCATCTTCAGAAAGTTCATTTTGTTTCTCCTTTTCCGTTGCGTTTTTTGCGCCCGCGCGCGAGATTCCAAAGGCTCGCCGCCGCGAACACGCCTAAATTGACCAGCACCACGCAGGGCCCGACCGCCGCGTCCCAGACAAGCGAAATCACAAGCCCCAGCAGAAAGCACACCACCGAAACCACCGCCGCCGTAATCATCACCGAGCGGAAACGCCCGCAAAGCCGCATGGACGTGACCGCCGGAAAGATCATCAGGCTCGATATCAGCAGCGCCCCCATCATGACCATGCCGAGCACGACCGTGACCGCCGTCAGCACCGCGATAAGCAGATTGTAGACAGAGACCCGGATTCCCGTCGCGCGCGCGAAGTTTTCATCGAAAGTCACCGCGAAAATCTTGTTGTGGAAGATGAAGTACACCGCCAGCACACAGACGCTCAGGATACACGCCGCCGTCACCTCGCGCGGCTCCATGGCGAGAATGCTGCCGAACATATAGTGGCTGACGTCCGCCGTGAGATTCGCCTTGGACGAGACGAACATCCCGATACTCAGCGCGGAAGTCGAAAAGAGCGCGACCGCCGTGTCGCCGCCCAATTTGCTCTTTTCGGAGAGGCGCAGCAGCACGAACGCCACCAGAATACAGACCGGCAGTGTCACTTCCATCGGCGCCCAGCCCATCGCCACCGCGACACAGAGCGTGCCGTAGCCGACATGGGAGAGCCCGTCGCCGATCATCGAGCAGTGCTTGAGGACCAGACTGACCCCCAAAAGCCCCGCGCAGAGGCTCACGCAGAGCCCCGCCAGCAGCGCCGGCAGCAGGATGAGCTTCAGGTACTCCGGGGTGAGCATGGCGGAAAGTTCGTTCATGACGCGCGCTCCTCTCTCTCCCGGAGTCTGCAGCGCGCGCAGGTTTCCGCCCGCGCCGGCGCCTCGGAAAGGAACCGCCGCCCGATTTCGGATTCGCGGTACGCCTCCACGCTGCCGAAGAAGCTCTGCCCGCGCCCGATGTGCAGAATGCTTTTGGCGTGCCGCGCCGCGCATTCCACGTCATGCGTCACCATCAGAATCGTAATCCCGTGCTCGTCGTGAATGTGCCGCAGAATGGCGTAAAGCTCGACTTGGTGCAGCGGGTCGAGCATATTGAGCGGTTCGTCGAGCAGCAGCAGCTTTCTTGTGGCGCAGAGCGCCCGCGCGAGCAGAACCCTCTGCTGCTGGCCGCCCGACAAATCGCGGAAACTGCGGTTTTTCAAATCCGTGATGTTGAGCGTTTCCATCTGCTCGAGCGCGCGCGCCCGGTCTTCCTTGGTGTAGAACGGCCGCGCGCCGTGGACACAGCCCGAAAGCACGACCTCCTCCACGGAGGCGGGGAAGTTCTTCTGGATCATGCTCTGCTGCGGCAGGTAGCCGATTTCATTGCGTTTCAGCCCGTCGCCGAACCGCAGCGTCCCGCCGTCCACGCTTTTGAGCCCCAGCAGACATTTCATCAAGGTGCTCTTTCCCGAGCCGTTCTCCCCGACAATGCAGAGATAATCCCCCTTCTCCACGCGAAAGCTTAGGTGTTCCAGCACGGTCAGGGATTCGTAGCGCAGCGTCAGATCCTCGCAGGTGATGTATGCCATATCAGCAGCCTCGATGATTTCCGGATTCATTTTCATGAGGTC
>CAYZMU010000024.1:2284-4921 GCA_964479595.1 uncultured Ruminococcus sp.
CGGCGTCAGATCCTCGCGGGTGATGGTTGTCATATCAGCAAAGAGCCTCCTCGATGGCTTCCAGATTCATTTTCATGAGGTCTTGGTAATGCAGCCCCTTTTCCAAGTCCTCCGGGATGACATTGTTGAGCGAGCGCAGCATGAGTGTTTTGGCGCCCGTCGCCTTCGCGACCGTGTCGGAAAGCTTGGTCGGCGCGCCGTCGAGATAGAAAACGGTGGAGATTCCGTCCGCGCGCACTTTCTCAATCAGCGCCGCCAGCGTCGCGGGCGAGGCGTCCGTGTCGCTCGTGCAGCCCGAAAAAGCCGCGTAGACGTCCCAGCCGCAGCGCTCTGTCAGATACCGGAACGGGAACCGGTCCGCGAACACCAGCGTGTTGCGCTTTTCCCTTTGCCTGATATCCAAGGCCTGTTCGTCCAGCGCGCGGAGTTCTTTGGCGATTTCCCCGCGCCGTTTTTCCAGCTGCGCTTTCTGCGCGCCGTCTGTCAGGAGCTTGTCTATCGCGTCCGCGGTCGCGTTGAGCATGGCCTCGGCGTTTCGCGGCGCCGTCCAGATATGCTCGTCGTATTCTTCCTCCTCCTCGGGCTCTTCCTCCATGCCCTCGAAGTCCTTTTCCACAATCGGCTCCACGGCGTCGAACAGCCGGATACTGGGTTTATCCTCCCGCGCCTTCTGAACGTATTTCTCCGCCCATATTTCGGAGGTCCCGCCGATGTAGACAAAGAGGTCGCAGCTTAAGATATCCGCCGCGTCCCCCGGGGTCGGCTCAAAGGCGTGGCTCTCCCCGCCCGGCGTCAGCAGCAGCGTGACCTCGCAGGGCAGGTTTTCCGTCAGCTGCGCCGCCAGATCATAGCTCGCGAACACGGTCGTGACGATTTTGAAGTTCTCCTCCCCGCTTTGCTCCCGCGCGCCGCAGCCCGAAAGCCCCAGTACCCCCGCGAGCGCGAGGGCGGCCGCCCGCGCGTGTCTCATCCTACGCCTCAATTTCCCAGGTAAACCGTGCCGTCCGCGTAATCCGGATGTCGTCCGGGCGCAGATCCGGCACCGCCGCCGCCCGCATGACCATCGCCGCGTTTTCGTCCAGCGAAAAACTCTCCCTCACGGGCTCCGCGCTTTCGCATTCTATTTTGAGCAGTGCCCCGAGTTTTACCCCGGCCGCCTCGCAGAGCGTCTGCGCGGTTTTTTGCGCGTCTTTTGCCGCCTCGGTGAGAGCCTCGTCCCGCGCCTTCTCCGGGTTTTGCGCCAAAAAGGCGATACGCAGCCCGGCCCGCGCGCCGCTTTCGGAAACCGCCCGCAGCGCTTTTGACAGCGCCGCCATCTCAAAGGGGAATGTAAGCCGCAGCTCGTGGCTCACACGGTAGCCCAGAAAGACCTCCCTGAAGCCGCCGTCGGGCGTGCGCTCCCGGTCGTAATCCGCCGCGGCGGTAAAGTTTACGGTTTTAAGCGCTTCTTCCGAAAATCCCGCGTCTTTTACCGCCCTTGTGACGGCGCCTGTTTTTTCCTGAGCCTCTTTCATCGCCTTTTCGTAGTCGCTGTCCCGCGCGCGCACGCTCAGCGTGATTTCGGCCGTGTCCGGCTTCACGGACGCGCGCCCCAAGCCCCCAACGGTAATGCTTTTCTCCATTCCTCCGCGTCCTCCCGTCAAGCCGCCCCCGCGCGAGCCATTCCCGGCGGGGGCAGTCTGTGATATGTTTTATTTACGGCGCGTCGGGCGCGTTCGGATTGCCCGTCGCCTCAAACCACGTGACCGGGTCGCCGGTGACGCTCTGCCCGGTGTAGTAGAGCAGAATCGCCGTCGCGTCGTCAATGGTCACAACGCCGTCTCCCGTCACATCGTGTATCGCGTATTCCTCCGGTGTCAGCCCCGGGTCCAGCCCCAGCGCCTCGTAGGTGTAGATAAGGAGCGTGAAAGTCGCGTCGTCAATGTTGATTTCGCCGTTTCCGTCCGTGTCCCCGAAGAGCCCGACCGTGATTTTGCACTCGAAAGTCCGCCCCGAGGCGTCGGTCGCCGTAATCACGCAGCTCCCCGCCGCCGCGGCCGTCACAAAGCCGTTTTCGCTGACCGTCGCGACCGATTCGTCGGAAGAACTCCACGTAATCGTTTCAGGGTCGTTGAAAACCGTCAGCTTCACCTGTTCGCCCTCGTCGCCGAGCAGATAGTTTTCATAATTAATCGCCGGGCTTTCGTCCCCGATTACGGTAATCGAGCCGTCAAAGTAGGAGACATTCAGCGTCATGCCGCCGCTGTCGCAGACTTCCAGCGCCTCTCTGCCCGTTCCGCCCCGGTGAAAATCCACGCTGTAGGTTTTGCCTGCCTGCGCGTCCTGAGGTATCGTGAAATTGAGCATGAGAATGGTGGAGCCGTCGGGTGCCGTCTGGTTCGCGCCGTTGCCCGAAATCGCCACATAATTCGCGGGGTAGAGCTGCGGCGCGGAGCTCGTCGTCATCACATAGGCGAGGTTGTCCGGGTCCATGAGGAAATCGTTGAGGGTGAGCGCCTTGTCGTAGGTGAAGTGCAGGCTGATGCCCGCCGTGCCCGTGTCGCCGAAAACGTAGACCGGCACATTCACCGTCTCGCCCGCCTTGCCGCAGACATCCGCGATGAGAATGTAGTGCCCGTCCGTCGCGCCCTCAAAGTT
>CAYZMU010000024.1:5021-20016 GCA_964479595.1 uncultured Ruminococcus sp.
TGTGCTTTCCGTGCTTTCTGTTAAAGATTCAGTCGTTGCGGTGGTCTTTGTGGTTGCTGTGGTGCTTGTGGTTGTCGCGGTGGTCTTTGTGGTCGTTGCGGTTGTAGAGGTGGTGGTTGCTGTGGTACTGGTCGTCGTTGTGGTGGTCGTCGTGGTCGTGGTGTCCTGTATCACCTCAATCACCAGCGGCTGCGTATCAAAGGGCACTTCCTCGTCCGCGATATTCACACAGCTGGAACGCCCGTACTTGATGTTCCCCGCCTGCGCGCTCAGCGCGTTGACGTAGCGCTCTCTGCGTACGTCGAACGTGTAGGTCCCGACAGCCAAGTCCTGCGGCACGACCAAGTCCATTTGCGCGAACGCGTAGTCATACGCCCAGTCCGGGTAAGACCACGCCGTGGTGTCCGCCTCCGCGTAGGCGTCCGCGTTCTTGTTCGGGTCCGTGCTGTAAATCCAGCTTAAGTTCATATGCTCCGCCGAGAAAATCGAGCCGAAAGCCTGCGACGCGTCCCCCGACGCGCTGTCGAAACAGTACGGCGAGGCAAATTCCGCCGACGCGAGCGTGAAGCCGTAGTTGTGGAAGACATAGCTTTCGTCTATTTCCCCGTCGTTTACCTGCAGCTTCAGCCCGATTGCCCAGACGCCGGGGTTTTGCGGCACGTACACGGAAACGGGTATCGTCACCGCGCCCTCCGAAAGCTGCGCGCGGGTGAGCGTCACGGTATTTTCGCCCTCGCTCTGAATGTCAAAGAAGATGGTGTCCTCAGCCGGTGCCGCCGTGCTCACCCCGCAAAGGGCGGACGCGGTCATCGCGCCCGCGAGCAGAATCGCGAGCGTCTTCTCAAAGCGCATGGTTCTCATCCTTTCTTGTTGGTGCCGCCAGATTATCTTTTTGTTCCGGTTCTTGGGAAAGCTCGTAGGCGAGCGTCAGAAGGCTGTCCGCCAGGCAGACATTTTCCACAATCGTCCCGGGAATATCGAGCCGCAGTTCGCAGTGGCTGAAATTCCAGAAGCCCTTTACCCCGAGCCCCGCGAGCTGCCGCGCGAGTACGGGCGCGGACTGCCCCGGAACACAGAGGATCGCGATTTCGGGCCGCTCCTGATGGCAGAAACCCGCCAAGGTGTCGATATGATGTACAGCCAGCCCGTTTAAATCCCGCCCCGCGACAAAGGGGTTGGTGTCAAACAGCCCGATAAGCTCGCAGGCGCATTCGGAAAACCGCACATGCCCCGCAATCGCCCTGCCCAGCTCCCCGAGCCCTATCAGAATCGCCCTGTGGCGCCGCGAAAGCCCCAGAATCGCCGCGATTTCCCCGCGCAGCGCCGAGACATTGTAGCCGTAGCCCTGCTGCCCGAAGCCCCCGAAGCAGTTCAGGTCCTGCCGTATCTGCGAGGCGGAAAGCCCCATCCGTTCCGAAAGCTCTTTGGAGGAAATCCGTACAATTCCCTCGCGCTCCAGCTGCCCTAAAAAGCGGTGGTAGCGCGGCAGGCGGCGAATGACGGACAGCGAAATCTCATCACCGCGCATCAGCCCGCGAGCGCCTTGGAAAGCCTCTCCCCGACCGCCTCAAGGAACGCCTCGGAGCTTGCCTTGCGCTTGTTCTCAAGGCTTGAGAGCGCGCAGAGGTCGCCCGTCATGACGCCGCTTTCGATGGTGTCGAGTGTCGCCTTTTCCAGCGCGTCCGCGAAGTGTATGAGGTCGGGGGTGTTATCCAGCTCGCCGCGCTTTCTCAGCGCCCCGGACCACGCGAAAATCGTCGCCACGGAGTTGGTGGAAGTCTCCTCGCCCTTGAGGTATTTGTAGTAGTGGCGCTGCACCGTGCCGTGCGCCGCCTCGTATTCGTACGCGCCCGAGGGCGAGACCAGAACGGAAGTCATCATCGCGAGCGAGCCGTACGCGGTCGAAAGCATATCCGACATCACGTCGCCGTCGTAGTTCTTGCACGCCCAGATAAAGCCGCCGCTGGAACGAATCACCCGCGCCACCGCGTCGTCAATGAGCGTGTAGAAATAGGTAATCCCCCGCGCCTCAAACTTCTCTTTATACTCTTTCTCGTAAATCTCCGCGAAGATATCCTTGAAGCGGTGGTCGTAGATTTTGGAGATGGTGTCCTTGGAGGCAAACCAGAGATCCTGCCCCGCGTCCAGCGCGTAGTTCATGCAGGAGCGCGCGAAGCTCTCAATGCTGTCATCGAGGTTGTGCAGCCCCTGAATGACGCCGTCGCACTGAAACTCATGAATCAGCTGTCTGCGCTCCGTGCCGTCTTTCTCCGTGACGACCAGCTCCGCTTTGGAGCCGCTTTTGACGCGCGTTTCCGTGTTTTTGTAGACATCGCCGTAGGCGTGGCGCGCGATGGTGATGGGTTTGGTCCAGGTCGGGATATAGGGGGAAATGCCCTTCACCAGAATCGGCGCGCGGAACACCGTGCCGTCGAGCGCCGCGCGGATGGTGCCGTTGGGGGATTTCCACATCTGCGAGAGCCCGTATTCCTCCACTCTTGCCGCGTTGGGGGTGATGGTCGCGCATTTGACCGCCACGCCGAGGCGTTTCGCCGCCTCCGCGCTGTCAAGCGTCACCTGGTCTTTGGTTTCCTCCCGGTGTTTTAATCCCAGATCATAGTACTCGGTTTTTAGGTCCACATGGGGTAAAATCAAAATGTCCTTAATCCACTGCCACAGCACGCGCGTCATTTCGTCGCCGTCCATCTCGACCAAAGGGGTTTTCATCTGTATTTTCGCCATTTGCGTACGTTCCTTTCCAAAGCTTTCGGGGGGTTATTCATTGCCCAGCGCGTTGCGGGTGTAGTCGAGCAGCCCGCCCGCGAGCATGATTTCTTTCGTACGCCCGGTCAGTTCGCAGCGCACGCGGATTTTCTCGCCGTTGGTGGTGTCGGTGAGGGTAAATTCCTCCTGCCCCGCTTCCACGCCCTGCCGCACATGGCGCAGAATCAGCGTGTCGCCCTGCGAAATCTTGTCGTAGTCCTCGTTGACGCAGAACGTCAGCGGCAGAATCCCGGCGTTGATGAGATTGGCGCGGTGAATGCGCGCGAAGGATTTCGCGATGACCGCCTTGACGCCCAGATACAGCGGCGCCAGAGCGGCGTGCTCGCGCGAGGAGCCCTGCCCGTAGTTGCTGCCGCCAATGATGATGCTCGCGCCCATCGCCTTGGCGCGCACCGGGAAATCCGGGTCGCAGGCGGTGAAGCAGTATTCCGAAATCGCCGGAATATTCGAGCGCAGCGGCAGGATTTTCGCGCCCGCCGGCATGATGTGGTCGGTTGTGATGTTGTCCCCGACCTTGAGCGACACCGCCGCCTCAATCGTCTCCGCGAGCGGGTGTGTTTCGGGGTAGGGCTTGATGTTGGGCCCCCTGAGGATTTCGACCCTTTCCATCTCTTCTTCCGAGGCGGGCAGCGTAATCATATTGTCGTTTATCGTAAACTTCTGCGGCATCTCGAACCGCGGCATCTCGCCCAGTGTCCGCGGGTCGGTCAGGTATCCCGTCAGCGCGCTCGCGGCGGCCGTTTCCGGGGAAACGAGATAGATCTGCGCGTCTTTCGTTCCGGAGCGGCCCTCGAAATTGCGGTTGAACGTCCGCAGCGAGACACCGCCGGAGTTGGGCGACTGTCCCATGCCGATGCACGGCCCGCAGGCGCTCTCGAGAATCCGCGCCCCCGCGTCAATCATCGCGGCAAGCGCGCCGTTTTCCGCAATCATGTTGAGCACCTGCTTGGAGCCCGGCGCGATGGCGAGCGAAACGTCGGGATGAACCGTCTTGCCCTTCAGGATGTACGCCACTTTCATCATGTCCGCGTAGGAGGAGTTGGTGCAGGAGCCGATGCAGACCTGATCGACTTTCAGTGTCCCGATGGAATCGAGCGTATGCACATTGTCCGGCGAATGCGGGCAGGCCGCCAGCGGGGTAAGTTCGGAGAGATTGATGGTGAAGGATTCGTCATACCGCGCGTCGTCGTCCGCGCTGAGCGGGGTGTAGTCCTGCTCGCGCCCCTGCGCCTTGAGGAACGCCCGCGTCATCTCATCGGACGGGAAAATCGAGGAGGTAGCCCCCAGTTCCGCGCCCATGTTCGTGATGGTCGCGCGTTCGGGCACGGTGAGCGTTTTGACGCCCTCGCCGACATACTCGACCACTTTCCCGACCCCGCCCTTGACGCTCATGCGCCGCAGCAGTTCCAGAATCACGTCCTTGGCGGAGACCCACGGGGAGAGCTTCCCGCGCAGCTCGACTTTCGTGATGTAGGGGCAGGTGATGTAGTAGGCGCCGCCGCCCATGGCGACCGCGACGTCCAGCCCGCCCGCGCCGATGGCGAGCATGCCGAGCCCGCCGCCCGTGGGCGTGTGCGAATCCGAGCCGATCAAAGTCTTCCCGGGCACCCCGAAGCGCTCCAGATGGACCTGATGGCAGATGCCGTTGCCCGGGCGCGAGAAGAACAGCCCGTGCTTCTTGGCGCAGCTGCCGATGAAGCGGTGGTCGTCCGCGTTCTCAAAGCCGTTCTGCAGCGTGTTGTGGTCGATATACGCGACGGAACGCTCCGTGCGCACAAGCGGCACGCCCATCGCCTCAAATTCCAGATACGCCATCGTGCCCGTGGCGTCCTGCGTGAGCGTCTGGTCAATGCGGATGCCGATTTCACTGCCTCTGCGAAGCTCCCCGTCCACAAGATGCGCGGAGAGAATTTTCTCGGTTAAGGTAAGTCCCATAACGCACCGTCCTTTCGTATTTTCATACACATTTATTATACCCCATTTTCCCCCGTTTGTCAAGCGGGAAATTATCTGCGTTTTGTCCACCAAATCGGCGTTTTTTCCATTGTAATCCCCGCCGCGCCTGTGCTAGAATGAAAGCGGTATACTATGCCCCTTCATCACAGTGCCTTCGCGCTGTGTTTCCATCCTTTTGGTGGGCGCGTCCGCGGCGTGTGGAATCTTCCTTACTGCAACTTCCTTCTCAGGGTTTCACGCGCTTTCGCGGACGCGCTTTTTTGCCGGGCGGAATCTGCGTTTTGTCCACCTTATCTGCAAATCACACCTTGATTTTGAGCGGGCAAAAGCGGTATAGTATATATAAGAGTGCCAATAGGCGCGTTTTTGGAAAACGGGGGATTTTTCCCTGTGCTTTGTGAAAGTGAAACCGAGAAAGAAGGGGGATTTTTCATGCGCAGACGAAAAGGGCGGCTGACAGCCATCGCGACGGCCGCCGCCTGCTCGGCACTGATGCTGACAGCACTGCCGGGCGGACTGATGGCGGGGGCGCAGACGCTGGTCTCAAACGACTTTGAGCGCAGCTACGAGGGCTGGCACGGCAGCAGCGAATATGTCGTCGTGACCGCCGAAAACGGGCTGGGCGCGGACGCTTCCCGCGGCATGACGGTCAGCGGCAGAAAGACGCCGAGCGACGGCGCGAGCTCGTCCAAAGGGCTGTATTTAAGCGGCGGGGTGCGCTACGACTACTCCGTGCGGGTGCTGAGCGATTCGGACGACACCTTCCGGCTCACGGTGCGCTGCGTGGACTTGGAAACGGGCGAGGAAACCTTCCGCGAGATAGCCTCCGAGAAAGTGAAGGCGGGGGAGTGGACGACGCTGAGCGGCAGCTTCAAAGCGCCAAAAAACAGCGCGGAATTTGAGATGACGGTGCGTTCGGATTCCACGGCGGATTTCCGCTTTGACGACTTCAAGGTCACGGGCCCGCAGACACAGCAGGTCTCCGCGGCGGAGAAGGGCTTGAAGGACGAGTTCGCGAACTATTTCCGCGTGGGCAACATCCTGAACGGCCAGACGGTTCAGGATTCCACGATCACCGCGATGATGATCAAGGATTTCAACTCCATTGAGTGCGAAAACGAGACCAAGCCCGACGGCACGATGAACAAATCGCAGAGTTCGGGCAACAACATCGCGGTTTCGTTAAACGGCGCGGCGTCCATCATGGATTTCTGCAGCAAGAACAACATCGGCATGCGCGGGCACACGATGGTCTGGCACAGCCAGACGCCGCAGTGGGTCTTCAAGGAAAACTTCGACGACAACGGCGCGTGGGTTTCTGTAGACACCATGAACCAGCGCATGGAAAGCTACATCAAGAACATGTTCGAGGCGATAGCGACCCAGTATCCGGATTTGAACCTCTACGCCTACGACGTCTGCAACGAGTGCATGACGGATGATACCAGCCGCAGCGGACAGGGCATCTCGTGGCGCGAGCCCGGCTACGGCAACGGCGCGTCCCCGTGGGTGCAGATTTACGGCAACAATGACTTTATCGACCAGGCGTTCACCTACGCGAGAAAGTACGCGCCGGAGGGCTGCGACCTCTACTACAACGACTACAACGAATACTGGGACCACAAGCGCGACAACATCTACGCCAAGGCGAAGGACCTCTACGAGAGAGGGCTGCTCGACGGCGTCGGCATGCAGTCGCACGTGCCCGCGAACGCGACAGGGTTCGCCGGGACGGACGCTTATATTGAAGCGATGCGCAAATATTTGTCCATCGGCTGCGATGTTCAGGTGACGGAGCTTGACATCAGCGTGGAGAACGGCACCTACACCTACACCGAGCAGGCGGACAAGTACAAGGCCATCTTCGAGGCCGCGATGGATTTCAACACGAACCCGATTTCGGAGGGGCGTGTGACGGCGGTCTGCATCTGGGGGCCGAATGACGCCCATTCGTGGTTATCTTCCGGCTCCAACGCGCTGCTTTATGACGCGAACAACCAGCCCAAAGAGGCGTACAGCGCGCTGACTTCGATTATTCCCGAATCCGAGTGGGGCGACGGCTCCAACTACCAGGGCAGCGACCCCAAGCCGGTGGAACCGGACGAAAACGGCTGGTATTTCCACCACACGTATGAAGCGGGCACGGAAGGCTGGAAGGGCAGAGGCCCCGCGACGGTGGAAACGACCACAAGCTCCGCCTCCAAGGGGCAGCAGTCGCTCTCTGTTTCCGGCAGAACGGACACCTGGAACGGCGCGGCGTACGGTATCAGTTCCCGCGCGTTCAAGGCAGGGGAGAAATATTCCTTCAGCGTGGATGTCTGCTATGACGGCGCCTCGGCGCCCGCGAGCGAACTGTTCCACTTTACGCTGGAATACACCGGCGACGACGGCGAGGCGCATTACGACAAGATTGCCTCGGGCACGCTCTACAAGGGCGAGTGGGCGCAGCTCGCCAACGAAAACTATCAGATTCCCGACGGCGCGACCGGGATGTCGATTTACGTGGAGACGGACAGCTCCCTGACCGACTTCATGATTGACGAGGCCATCGGCGCGGTCGCGGGCACAAAAGTCGACGGCGCGGGGCAGGCGACGGTTCGGACGCCCGGCGATATCGACGGCGACGGCGTCATCACGGCGGCGGATCTCTCCGCGGCGAAGATGGGGGTCAAGAACGGCTTCGCGGACGCTTCGAAGGAAGCGCTGGCGGATGTTGACGGCAGCGGAACGGCCGACGCGGACGATGTGGAGCTTATCCGGCAGTATGTGGTAAAGCTTATCGATTCGTTCCCGAAAGCGTCCACACCCGTGGACACCGCGAAGATGGAGCAGCTTTTCGCCGGGATTACCCCGGGAGAGAGCCTCAAGAAAGACGATGAGAACAATCCGCTCTACACCCAGCGTTTCGGCGCGGACCCGGGTTTCATGGTCTATAAGGACACGCTCTACGTCTTTATGACCAACGACGCGTTTGAGTATGACGACGCGGGGCAGATCAAGGAAAACAGCTACGACGTTCAGACAATCAACTGCCTTTCCACCAAAGACTTGGTCAACTGGACCGACCATGGCGCGATTCCCGTCGCGGGGTCGGGCGGCATCGCGAGCTGGGCGTTTGACTCATGGGCGCCGGACGCGTGCTGGAAGACGATTAACGGAAAAGATAAATTCTTCCTCTACTTTGCCAACAGCGGCGGCGGCATCGGCGTTCTGACGGCGGACAGCCCCACAGGGCCGTGGACCGATCCGCTCGGGCACGCGCTGGTGACCGGACAGACCCCCAACTGCAGCGATGTGGTCTGGATGTTTGACCCGGCGGTGCTGGTCGACGACGACGGCACGGGCTATCTCTACTTCGGCGGCGGCGTCCCCGATGGCAAGCAGGAACATCCCGACACGGGGCGCGCGGTGCAGCTCGGCGACGACATGATTTCGCTCGCGGGCGACCCGGTGCGCACGGACCCGCCCTACCTCTTTGAGGATTCGAGCATCTTAAAAATCGGCGACACCTATTATTACAGCTACTGCACGGGCTGGAATGTGCCGGACGGAAATCCCTACGGCTTCGGCAGCGGGGAAATCGCCTATATGACGAGCTCCAGCCCGCTCGGGCCGTTCACCTGCAGGGGCAGAATGTTCCCCAACCCCGGCGACATGGGCGGCGGCGGCAACAACCACCACTCGCTTGTTGAGTTCAAGGGCAAGTACTACATCCTCTACCACTGCAGAATCGTGGAGGACAGACAGGGCATCAACTTAAACTACCGCAGCCCCGCCATCAGTGAGGCGACGGTCTCCGCGGACGGCACGGTCAGCGCGAAGGGGACCTTGGCGGGCTGTGACCAGCTCGAAACGCTCAACCCCTACACCACCGTTGAGGCGGAAACCATGGCGCAGCAGTCTGGCATCAATGTCAGCGGCGTGGGCAACACCGTCGTTACGGATATCGGCAAGGGCGACTGGATTCGCGTGCGGGGCGTGGACTTCTCCAAGGGCTGCTCCTCGATGACGGTGAAGGTCTCCTCGGCCGACGGCGCGGCGATAAAGATCTGCGCGGGCGGCCCGACAGGGAAAGCGCTGGGCTATGTGGATATTCCCGCGGGCACTTCGATGACGGAAATCACCGTACCGCTCGCTTCCACCACAGACGTGACCGACCTGACCTTCGTGTTCAGCGGCGCGCTGGAGTTTGACAGCTGGTCTGTCAGCTGAAACCAAAACGGCAAAAGAATGAAAGACGCGGCGCCGCTGCTTTTTCGGGGCGGTGCCGCGTCGCGCACGGGAGGAATTTATGAAAACAGCGAAACTGAAACGGTTTGCGGCGTTTCTGTCGGCGGCTGCCATGGGCGCGGGAGTGCTCACAGCCATGCCGGCGCTCGGCTCCGCGGCGGCGGAAAACCTGATTGAAAACGGCGAGTTTGAGAGCGGGGTCAATCTCTGGTCGGTCTATCACGAAAGCGGCGGCGCGGGCACCATCGCGGCGCAGGACGGCAAGCTCGCGTTCACGATTACCGCTCTGGGAGAGGTAAATTACGCCGTGCAGCTCTCCTACAGCGACCCTGTCGCGCTCTATCAGAACGGCGTCTACCGCTTTCACTGCGACATCTCCGCCTCCGAGCCGCGCTATATCGAGGCGATGATTCAGGAATCCGGCGGCGACTACACCGCCTATATGTGGCAGGGCGCGGATATCGGGCCGGAAGTGACGCAGATTGATTACGAATTTACCATGGAGAATGAAACGGACATCATGACGAAGCTCTGTTTCAACTGCGGGGTGCAGGAAACATCCAACCCGAGTGTCCCGCACACGATTTATCTGGACAATGTCTCGCTGGAGCTGATTGACGACAGCGGCGTGGACTACGACTGGGCGACGCCCTACCAGCCCGATATTGTCGCGAATCAGGTGGGCTACCGTACGGGCGACACCAAGACCGCCGTCATCCGCAATGAGCAGGCGGAGGGGAATTTCTCGCTGATTGACGAGGCGACGGGGCAGTCCGTCTATGAGGGGACGCTCTCGGAAGTCATCGCGAACGCGTCCGCCGACGAGCAGGACAGAGTAGCGGATTTTTCGGATTTCACCACGCCGGGGACCTATCACATCGCCTGCCGGATCGCGGGGCAGACGGCGGAATCCTATTCCTTTACGATTGCGGAAAACCCCTACGGCGCGCTGACGGATTCGCTGGTGCGGATGTTCTATCTGCAGCGCTGCGGGACAGAAGTGGTCGACGCGGATTTCGGCCACCCCGCCTGCCATGATTCCATCGCGCGGCGCTACGACGGCCTCGGGACGATGGATGTTTCGGGCGGCTGGCACGACGCGGGCGATTACGGGCGCTATGTGGTCGCGGGAGCGGTCGCGTGCGCGGATTTGCTCTGGGCGTATGAGCGCAACCCGGAAATCTTCACCGACAGCGTGGGGATTCCCGAGAGCGGAAACGGCGTGCCGGACATTCTGGACGAGACGCGCTACGAACTCGAGTGGATGCTGAAAATGCAGGACGAGAGCGGCGGCGTGCACCACAAAGTAAGCTGCGCGACATTCCCGGGCTATGTGATGCCGCAGATGGAGACGGACGAGCTGATTGTCACGAACATTTCCTCCACGGCGACGGGGGATTTCTGCGCGGTCATGGCGCTCGCGTCGCAGCGCTACGCGGAATTTGACGCGGCGTTTGCCGCCAAATGTCTGGAGGCGTCCAAGAAGGCTTGGGAGTATCTCGCGCAGCACCCCGAATTTGACTTTGTCAACCCGCCCGACATCGTGACGGGCGACTACGGCGACACCTCCGACAAGGACGAGCGCTACTGGGCGGCGGCCGCGCTTTACATGGCGGACAGCACCTACGCGGACGCGTGTCTGGAGCAGATGAACGCCTACGCCAAGAAGGAAGGTCTGGGCTGGGCGGATGTCGGCGATTACGGCAACCTCGCGCTGCTCGCTTTGGGCGAGACCGACCCGCAGAACGCGCTGTACCTCGCCGCGAAGGACGCGATTGTCTCGCAGGCGGACGACTTCGCCGCGATTTCAGGCAAGAACCCCTACGCCTCGCCCTTGGTGGAATATTACTGGGGCAGCAATATGGGCATTTCCAACGCGGGGAACATTCTCGCCATAGCCTATCAGCTCACGGGAGAGCAGTCCTATTTGAGCGCGGCGCAGCGGATTTTAAGCCACCTGCTCGGGGAGAACCCGCTCGCTGTCTGCTTTGTGACGGGCAACGGCACGGTAAGCCCGCAGACACCGCACCACCGCCCCTCCATGGCGGTTGGAAAGGCGGCGCCGGGGATGCTCGTCGGCGGCGTCAACGAGAATCTTGAGGACTACGCCGCGAAGGCGTACTGCAAGGGCAAGCCCCCCGCGAAATGCTATGTGGACAACGCGGAGAGCTATTCCACCAACGAGATTACCATCTACTGGAACTCCCCGCTGCTGCACCTGCTCGCGCTGACGGACGCGCAGCCCGTTTCCGCCGCTGTAAAGGGCGATGTCAACGCCGACGGCGCGGTGACGGTTGCCGACGCGGTGGAACTGCAGAAATATCTGCTGGTGAAAACCGACACGCTCGCCAGCTGGGAAAACGGCGATATGAACGCGGACGGCAAGCTGACGGCGGCGGATCTCTCGCTGCTCAAATCTGTGCTTTTAAACGGCTGAAATTTCATGGCCCGGAGGGTGACAAAGCCCCCCGGGCCGCTTGACAAACAGGCGGTTTTGTGCTATACTAAATGGGGAAGATGTGCCCGTGAACGCCCTATGAAATTCGCGTTGAAAAAATTTCGGGACATCGGGAGGAATTACTATGAATCGGGAAGAATTTTTGTATCTCATGGAAGGATTTGAGGGGGAGCCGTTCTGGATTCGCATGACGGGGCGGGACTGGTCCGAAAAGCTTACATTCGATACGGCAACCAGCAGCTGCGCGCGCGCGCTGTCGGACGGCGTGCCCCATATTTTCAGGCTGAGTGAAATTTCCGAAATTACGTTCAGAGAACCCGGCGCGCGGCAGGTCCCTCAGGCGCGGCTGACGGAAAAAGCCCCCAAACAGGAAATCGCGGCGAGGGAGCGGCTGCTGCTTGAGGAAGAGCCGGAGGAACCAAACGAACCGGACGCGGCGGAGGGGGTGCAAGAAACCGCCGGGCGGGAGATACCGCCGCGGGTCGAACGCGCGGAGCGGGAGATTACGCTTTATGAATTTTCGCCGGTCGACCGCACGGAGGAAATCCGCGCGCAGATCAAAGACACGCCGCTTGAAAAGGAATGGATTCGCTGCCAGAATATGCTCAGCGACGCGCGCAAGAACGGCGAGCTGCAGACCAAGGGCGAAACGGTGGTGCAGCTGCTCGAACAGCTCTATCAGCAGTACCCCTGCGTGGAACTCATGCAGATGATCGGCTCGACTTTCGTGGAGATGGGCGACTGTGCCAACGGCTCGCTGCAGTACGAAATCGCGGGGGACTACCCCAACGCCGCCGCCTACGCCTCCATGTGCGGGGACGAGAGCGAGGAATACCTGTTCAGTATCTTCCGCAAGTGGCTGCTCGACGGCGAGACCGACACGGCGGTTGTGAGTTCCTTCTTCGCGGTCTGCGCGGATTTGCGGCGCGGACGCGACTGCGCCGAGACGGTTCTGCGTATCATGCGCGAGCCGCGCGGGCGCGAGGAAACGGTGTTTTACGGGCTTTTGCGGGTGCTGAGCGAATATGTCCCCGCCGCGTCTCTGAGCGAATTTGAGTCGCCGCGGCGGATCCCCGAGATGGTCTCCATGCTGCTGGCGAAAACCGCCGACGAGCCGCGGGAGGAAAGCGAGAGCGCGCCGCCCTCTGTCGCGCGCCACGCCTCCGAAATCTGGCCCAAGGCGCAGAGCGACGAGGTTTACACGGGCTATATCCTGAAAGTGCTGAGCACCTACGGCTTTATCGGGCAGAACATGAGCGAGAAGAAGGGCACGTATTACGCCGTCACGGAACTTTCCCCGGAGCTGCTGTTCCACCACTCCTCGCTCTACGGGCTCAAAGTCAGCTACCGCCTCGCGACGCGCTATCACGACGGGCGGCAGGTGCTGCAGGCGGTCTCCATCACGGCCGATGAGGATCTGGACGAATTTCTCGAGCGCAAGGGCGCGGAGGAAGAGCGCTATTTTGAGAACGCCCGCGCGATGCTCGATGAGAATCCCGACGGCACATTCTCGGGCTTTATCATCAACATCCGCTCCACCGGCTACGGCTTCCTCAATAAGGACGAAACGGAAGTCCACGGGGTGTTCTTCCAGATTTCGGAGCTGCGCGGGGCGCTGGAAACCGTGGATCCGGGCTGCCTCAAGGGCATGAAAGTGACCTGCAAACTCGAAATCGCGCAGCGCTACGAGGGCAAGCGTCCCTGCGCGAGAGAGATTCTCCCCGCGGAGGATCTGGAAACATTCTTGGAAAGCAAGGGCCTGACGCTCGAATCGGCAAAGCCTAAGAACTACCGCTACCGCCACGCCGAGGCGGACCCGGAACCGGCCGTGACAGAACCGACTGTGACGGAACCGACCGTAACCGCATCGGAACAGACCGCGACAGAACCCGAACAGACTGTGACAGAATCGGCGCAGACCGCGACAGAATCCGAGCCAGCCGCACCGGGGCAAGCCGTAACAGAACCGGAATCGGTCGCGCAGGAACCCGAGCAGACTCTGACAGAGCCGGAACAGCCCGCACAGGAAGATATCAATATTGACGTGGAGATTGCGGACGCGGCGGAGGAACCCGCCGAAAAGCCGGGCGAAGAAAACGAATGAACAAAAAAGGGAGGCAGGGCCTAAAAACCCTGCCTCTTTGCTTTATTCCGAAACGATTTCGACGCCTTCGCAGGAGCCGTCCCTGTACGCCTCGATGACGAAATCCTCAAAGCGCCGCAGCGCGGAGGTGATTTCGCCGGCCGCGATGTTCGAGGCGGTAATCAGCGCGTGGATTTTCCCGACGCTCTCGAGCATATCCGCCTCCACGGAGCGCCCGAAATGCGCCTTGGCGGGGATGTCGTCCCCGTCGCGGTAGAAGGAAATCTCGTCGGGCACGCCGTTGCCGTCGTGGTCGATGAGGTAGAAATTGAATTCGCCGTTGCCGGTCAGGTCAATGGCGATGGCGTTGATGTCGCCGGTTTTCTCGGTGTCCAGAAGCCCGATATCGGGGACTTGGTCGCCGTCCAGATCAAGCAGAATCTCCCTGCGGTCCGAGCGCACCATCAGCCCGCGCAGTTCCTCGTCCTTCTTCAGCGCGTTTTTGAGTTCTCTTAAAGTTCCCATGTTCTACTCCTCTGTTTTCCTGAATTTGTCCTTGAAGCTTTCGAAATTGGCGTTGAAGCGCGCGCGGTTGTACTCCATTTTCTGTTTGCGCTCCTCGCTTTTCTCCTCGTGCATTTTCCTGCGCGCCTCCTGCGCCATCTCCTTTTCGAGCTGCTGCGCCTGCTCGACCTCGTCCTGAACCGTGGCGGCGTCCCTGCGCAGAACCGTCGCGCGGAATCTGGAAAAGTATCCGTCAAGCTCCGCCTCGGTATCCTCTCTGGTCAGCAGCAGCAGCGCGGATTCGCCGTCGGTCAGTCTCGCGCCGACCGTCTCCAGCAGCGTGGCGTTTTTGTCCACGTCGGAGCTGTCCTTCGCGCCGCCGATGAGCTGCCCCGTCACAGTCCCCAGCAGCACGCCCAGCGGCCCGCCCAGCACGCCGACAAGGCTGCCGATGAGCCCGCCCTTGAGCGTGTCGTCCATGCTCTCCGAGGCGCTCGAGAGCATATCGACAGTGGTGAGCGCGCCCTGAGCCTTCTTGACCAAGGCGCCCTGCAGAATGGTGTAGGAGCTGCCAATCAGGCGGTTTCTGAGTTCCATGAACGCCTGATAGCCCTCGCTTTCGACCTCAAAAATCGCGGTCAGAATGCTGTCCATCTCGTCCTCCCTTTCCTCAAAGCGCGGCTTTCGCGCCGTTTTATCACTCCTATTATAACGGATTCGCGGCGGATTTGTCAAGCGCCGCCCCTTGGTCATCCTGTACAAAATTCCTTAGAATAATCTGTGCAGCATGACGAAATCACGTGCGGATATTGCAAAGGCGGCGGTTCTATGGTATAATTGTACTGTGTAAATAGCATTTCGCGCGGCCTGTTGGGGCTTATTTTCTGAGGGAAGGAGTGCGCGGGAGATGAGTCTGATATTTCAAAAGCTCGCGGCGGGGATTTCCGCGGCTGTCTGCCTGTTCTCCGCTGTCGGTTCGG
>CAYZMU010000025.1:0-6495 GCA_964479595.1 uncultured Ruminococcus sp.
TTGGGGTAGGCGTAGTTTAGGTCCTCAATCGCGGCGCGCTCCATGTAGCCCTCCAAATCGTTGGAGTCGGAGAACTTTTCCAGCTCGCGCTGTTCCTCCTGCGCGCGGGCGATTGCCGCCTCCAGCTCCGCCTGTTCCGCGCGTTTCTGCATGATGGTCGCCTGTGTGGAAATCAGCGAAATCAGGCAGGCGGCGACCAGCGCCAAAATCGCGAGCCTTGTCAGGATCCAGCCCAGCACCGAGCGGCGCCGCGCCTTGGCGTTCTGTCGCCGCACCCCGATATTTTTCTCCATTTTGTTCACCTCTTGTGCCAAAAGTTCGTGCCGCGGTCACGGTCTGTTCTTTCCGCGCCAAAGCTCCCGATACTGCCCGCAGGTCGTGCCCTGCGTTTTCTTAAATACCTGAATGAAATAGCACTGGTCGTGATAACCGCAGAGCTCCGAGATTTCCCGAACGCTCGTGTCGGTCGTGCGCAGCAGTTTCTTGGCGTATTCCATGCGCAGCCGCGTGACGTGGTCGACAATGCTCTCGTGAAATTCCCGCTTGAACTCCCGCGAAAGATAGGAGCGGCTGATATCAAAGCGCTCCGCGACCGCGTCAAGGCTCAAATCCTCGGTGTAGTGCGTGTCAAGGTAGATGATGACGGCGCGCAGCTTGGCGCGCAGCCGCGGGTTCTGTTCCGCTTTGGGGTCGGGCGGCGCGCACAGCATCGTTAAAAGCCGTGTCAGCAGGCAGGAATTCTGCATCTCATTGGGCCGGTTGGGCGGCCCGCAGTTTGTAAAATAAAGTTCGTAAAGCAGGTCGCGGTAGGGCTCGACCCGCGCGGGGTGAAAGCGGATAGGATAGTGCTCCATGAGGTAGTAGTGGTAGTACGCCGCGCTCGCGCAGCCGCCGAACCGCGCGTAGAGCAGTTCCAGCGTGCCGAAATCGTCCGGGGAAAAGCGCGTGGGCGTCAGACAGTCCAGAAAGAGGCAGTCGCCCTCCCGCAGCGCGAAAAGCCGGCTCTCCCGCCGCAGTTTCCCCTCCCCGGCGGTGACCACGGCGAACACGAACGCGCCGCTCTCGCGCTCAAAAAGCGTCCCCGGCTCGGTAAACTCGGTGCGCCCGCACTCAAACAGACAGTAGAGCCACTCTCTCGTGGCGGCGTTCGGCGTGCGCGTGACGGGGGCTTTTTCAGGTGTCGGCATGGTTCTCCTCCCCGGGCAGATTTTCGCAGAGCTGCTCAAACGTGATTTGGAAGCGCCGGGCGATTTCCTCCGCGTACGCTTTCCCCTCGGGCGCCTTGAAACGGAGGTGAAAGCCCTCCTCCATGACGGCGCTGACGGCTCCGACGCGGGATTTTTCGCTCCGCAGCGCGTCCAGATTTTCCGCGAGTTCGGTCATATGCGTATTGTAAACCGCCCGCGCCCCGAGCGCGCAGAGATACTTGAGCGCGTCTCTGGCGATATAGAGCGCCTCCGCGTGCATGGTCGTCGCGAAGGATTCGTTGCACAGCACAAGGCTATGGGACGTTGCGTGTTTGCTGATTTCACAAAACCGCGCCGCCTCCTCGCCGAGCCGCCCGTAGGAGAGCGTCTGATTCTCGTCGGCGGGGAAGTGCGTGTAGATTCCGTCGCAGATTTCGATTTCCGCGCGCGTGCCGGGCACGTCAAGGCCCTGCTGAAAGAGCAGCACCGCCAAAGCGACGCCTTGGGTGAGTATCGTCTTGCCGCCGCGGTTTCGCCCTGTCAGGATGATGACGCGCCCCGACCGCTCAAACGCCAGATCGTTGCCGATTACAGGTTCCTTGCCGCCGAGCAGCGCCAGCCGGATGTTATAAAGCCCCTCAAAGCGTGTGCCGTCGTTTGAAATTTCCGGGCGGCAGAATGAAAGCCCCTTAAGGCTTTGTTCCAGCCGCAGAAACCGCAGGTAGAGGAGCATTTCGCCGCCGAGCCCCGCGAGGATTTCCGCGCCCTGCCCGCCGTAGCGCGACAGCAGCGTTTTGAGCCGCCTTTTGAGCTGCGGCAGCATTTCCTCGATGATGTTTGTCAGATTATTCATCAAAATGTCGCGCCCGTCCGCGGCATTGCTGTTGTGCGACAGAAACGTAAAAGGCGTCAAGTCCGGGTCTTCCGGGTGGCGCTTGCGGTGAAACTGCGTGTACTTTTCCAGCACGCCCTTCTCGGTGTAGGAGAATGCGTTGAGCGAGACAATCCCCGCCTCCGTCGGGACGAACTCGGTGTCGAGGTTTACCCCGATGGTCATGCTGCGCACCGCCGCCGCGTCGTCGGAAATCGTCCGCAAATCCTCGTCCAGCGCCTCAAAGCCCGCCTCCGCGCAGGTTTTCTCCACAAAACTTTGCAGTTTTGACAGCCCCTCGGAGCGAAACTTCCTGCCCTCAAAAAGGCGGTTTAAGTGCCGCATGGCGTCGGCGTAGTGCGACAGCGAGCGGAAAGCCTGCAGCAGGTCCCAGATGCCCGCCTTGCGGGTGTTGGGCGGCAGCACGGCGCCGAAAGCCGCCTCGTCAAAGACGCGCCGCAGCTCCTCGCAGAGCGCCAGATCGCCTCTTAAATCATCGAGGATTTCCTGCCGGTAGCGAATCGTCTCAATGTTTGTCGGCATTTTGAGGAGGATTTTGCGCAGCGCCTCGCGTTCTCTGGTGTCCTTAGAAAGCGCGTTTATCAGCGCGGAAAGCCCCAAGTCATTCGCCGTGACCGGGGAAATCTCCGTATATTCCTCCCCGCCCTTGCGCCAGAGCAGGCTGAAATCGGCGCGCGGTGTCTCGTTCATCATTCCGGCAGAAAGCGGTAGTTTTCGTGGAAAGGCTTTATAAGCCCCGGGTCTTTGCTTATCTCCTCAAAGATTCGTTCGCGCAGCCCCTCGTCCAGCAGTTTGTTCAGCGCCGGCATCTGCGCCTCGCCCACGCCCGGGCAGTGCGTATAAAGCGCCAGTTTCGGCGTGCCGTCGCGGTCTTTCATCACCCGCAGCGGCCAGACCGAGCAGGCAAAGGGTTTCTCGTCAACCGGGAGCGTGCAGCCGCTTTCGGGATTGAGAAACGGGCACGGACGCGGGCAGCCGTCGTCATACGAAAGGGTCAGCCGCACTTTGCCGCCCTCGGCCTGCGGGTCAAACGCCGCCGGATTCGGGAGCCGTTCTACCGAGCGCGGGTCAAAGCTTGGCAGCTCCCACGCGCTTTGCTCCTCAAAAACGCAGCAGTTCTGACATTTCGCGCAGGTTTCGCGGGCAAGGATTGCTTTGAGCATGGCGGTTCTCCTCTCGCAGGGGCGGTTTCACGGGTATTTGTTCAAACTCTTACGGCAGCGCCTCGGCGAGGAACTTCTCCTGTTCCAAATCCGGGTGGTAGGACTGCTTGGAGGCGCGCATGCCGCCGTCGCCTAAATCCTCCTCGCGATTGAGATATTGAGCGTCGGGGAGGACTTTTGCCATCTCGCTGGCGACTTTGGGCCACGCGTGCGGATAGCCCGGGACGACCTTCTCAAAATGCACGTCGTAAATCCCGTCTGAAATCTCCGAGGCCATCGTCATTCCGACAGGTTTCCCTTCCGCGTAGAGCAGCAGCCCGCGCAGACGCAGCGCGTCAAACTCCCGCGCCGCCTCGGTGATACAGGCAAACTCCGCCTGCAGCGAGGGGTCTTTGGGGTCCTCGCGTCCTTTGAGCCAATCCGCCGCGATTTCCACGGCGTATTCGGCGTTCTCCGCAATCAGCGGCTGAATCTGCGCGTCGGGATAGGCGCGGTCAAACTGCGCAATATGGTTTCGCTTGCCGTGATAGCGGCTGCCTTTTAGCTCGGCGAGATTTTCCCGCAGGTAGAGATATTCCGTGTAGTCCGGGCAGGGCGTGAACCGAAATTCCCCGGGGAACGCTCCCCGCAGCGTCTCGCACTGCGCCGCCGTCAGCAGCGACAGCGAGAATTTCTCCCCCGAATCTTGCGCGTGCGCTTTTAAAGCCCGCAGCGCGCCGAGCGTTTCCGCCTCATCGCCGCCCAACGGGAAACCGTACGAGCCCGCGCGAAACCCCAGCGTATAGCGCCGCAGCAGGACCCCGCCCGAAAACGCGATTTGTGTGCCGTATTTGTGCCGCAGCAGATAGAGGCTTGCGAAGGCGCAGTCATTCTCCCTTGCGTGAGAGCGCTCCGCGGCGGCGCGGCAGGGTTCGCGGTCCGCTAAATCCGGCGCACGAAAAGGAATCCGCATGCGCCCTCACAGCTCCACTTTCACCGCGACATAATCGTACGCCGGCAGATAGAGCGTGTTGCCCTCCACCTTGCCGTGCAGCGTCTCGAAGCGCGTGTAGTAGTCCGTAAAGAGCGACTTGTCGATATCGAAGGACAAATCCCGCTCGGAACGGTTCAGCGCGATGACCATCGCTTTCCTTCTGTGGTTGCGGTAGCGCGCGAAGACCACGTAGTCGTCCGAAAGGGTGAGAAATTTTAAGTTCCCGTCGACAAAGACCTTGGAGGAATGGCGGATGCGGGAAAGCTCTTTCGTAAATTCCACCAGATCCGCGTCCTCGTGCCCCCACGGGAAGCAGCGGCGGTTGAACGGGTCGCCGTAGCCGTCAAGCCCCGCCTCGTCGCCGTAATAGACGCTCGGCACGCCGGGCAGGAAGAACTGCAGCACCATCGCGCACTTGAGACGCTTCTTGCCGAGCTCATACTGCTGCGGTGTCAGTCTGCGCTCCGCGAGCTGGTCCTTGGTCTTGCCCTCGGAGGAATCCCCGCCCAGAATCGTAATCGCGCGCTCCTTGTCGTGTGTGGAGACGAAGTTCATCAGCACATCGACCACGGGCTTGGGGTAGTTTTCCAGAATCGTCATGATGCCCGCGCGGAAATCGTAGGGGCTGCCCCCCATCACATAGTTGAGAATCGCCTCGCGGAACGGGTAGTTCATCACCGAATCGAGCTCCCCGCCGAGCAGGTAGCGCCGTTTCTCGCCGTAGGATTCCTTCGTGGAGGCGTCCTCCCAGACTTCCCCGATGATGATGTGGTCGCCCTGCGCACGCTTGACGCAGTCGCGCAGACGGTCCAAGAATTCGCTGGGCAGCTCGTCCGCGACGTCCAGGCGGAAACCCGCCGCCCCGAGCGACATCCAGTATTCCAGCACCCCGCCTTTTCCGCAGATGAAATCGGTGTAGCTGGGCTCGTTTTCGTTGACATTGGGCAGCGTGTCAATGCCCCACCACGATTCGTAGATATTCGGGTACTGATGGAAGGTGTACCACTTGTAATAGGGGCTGTCCTCGGAATTGAAGGCGCCCACGGAATCGTAGCGGGAGAATTTGTTGAAATAGATACTGTCGGAACCCGTGTGGGAGAACACCCCGTCCAGCACGACGCTGATGCCGTGGCGCCCCGCCTCGTTGCACAGCCGCACAAAATCCTGATTCGTCCCCAGCAGCGGGTCAATCTTGCGGTAGTCCGCGGTGTTGTAGCGGTGGTTCTCGTGCGCCTCGAAGATGGGGTTTAAGTAGATACAGGTGACGCCCAGACTCTCGAGATAGTCAAGACTTTGTACAATCCCTTCCAGATCCCCGCCGAAGTAGTCGTTGTTCCAGACATGACCGTTCTGGTCGGGGCGGTAGTAAGGTGTTCCGCCCCAGTCGTCCCGCAGCACTCTGTCCTCGGGGACGTCTTTGTGCGGCAGCCCGCTTTTGCGGAAGCGGTCCGGGAAAATCTGGTAGATGACCCCGCCCTTGAGGAAATCGGGGGTGTGGAAGTTCTCGTCATAGACCGTCAGCTGAAAGAGATTCTCCCCTTCCAGCACGCCCTCGTGGGTTTTCGCCTTCTTGACGTAAATCCAGCGCCCGTCCGTGCGCGCGGCGAAGTAGTAGTAGTGGACGCCGGGATATTTCGCGGAGCAGGTCGCGCTGTAGTAGACGTCCTCGCCGTGGCGGTAGACGGTGTTCATCGGGATAAAGCGCTCTTTCAGCCCGGGGCGGTAGAGCACCAGCATGGGGTTGCTCTCAAGGACGAGACTATCCGGCAGACAGATGGTGAAGGTGCAGGGTTCGTTCTGGCGCAGCGCGCCGAAGACGGACTTATAGGCGCGGTCCCAGCTGTCGTAAATTCTTTTCATGCGCTACTCCTGTTTCTGTTTTTCCCACATGGGGGCAATATATCGCTCCCTCCCCGTCAGGGAGGGACCGGAGGATCTTTCCCCATTCGCGGGGGACATCGTTTCGCTCCCTCCCCGTCAGGGAGGGACCGGAGGTTCTTTTCCCCAAACGGGGGTATCGTTTCGCGTTCCTTCTGGGGGGATCAAGACCGTTTCCCACCGGGACATTCACCGACCGCGCCGCCATGACCTCCATATCGGGACAGGCAGCCGGCTTCGGGGATAACATCACAGTTTCCGGCAACAGCACGAGCGGGCAGTAAAACCCCGGCAGGGGGAGAAAGCGGTTTGCGGCAGCCCCCAAACGCCACTGCCCGTGACAACATAGCCGGCTTCGGGGATAACATCACAGTTTCCGGCAACAGCACGAGCGGGCAGTAA
>CAYZMU010000025.1:6595-18552 GCA_964479595.1 uncultured Ruminococcus sp.
CAGGGGGAGAGGGCAATCGCGTTCCCCCGTCAGGGGGCTCAAAAACGTTTTACTTATACCGCTTTTTCCCTCCCCTCCCCGTCAGGGGAGGGGCAGTCAAAATCACTTATACCAGATATTTTTGGCGTATTCGGTAACGGCGCGGTCGGCGGAGAAGATGCCCGCGCCCGCGATGTTGTAAAGGCTCATGCGGGCGAAACGCTGTTTCTCGGCGTAGCACTGCGCCGCGTACGCCTCCGCCGCGCGGTAGCTGTCGAAGTCCGCCAGCACCATGTACGGGTCTTGGGTACGAAGAGAAGTGGCGATTTCGGGGAACTGGCAGTCGTTGATGCCGTTCGCCATGCGGTCCACGCAGGAGCGGATGATGCCGTGGTGCTCGTAGATATCCTGCGGGCGGTAGTTGGCCTTGCGGGCGTTGACTTCCTCCGTCTTCATGCCGAAGATGATGATGTTTTCGTCGCCCGCCGCCTCTTTGATCTCAATATTCGCGCCGTCGAGCGTGCCAATCGTCACCGCGCCGTTGAGCATCAGCTTCATATTGCCCGTGCCCGAGGCTTCCGTGCCGGCGAGGGAAATCTGTTCGGAGAAATCCGAGGCGGGCATGAGCAGCTCCGAGAGCGTCACGCAGTAGTTCTCCAGAAAGACGACCGTGAGTTTCTCGCTGATTTTCGGGTTGCGCCGGATTTCCTCCGAAATGGCCCAGATCATCTTGATAATCTGCTTTGCGAGATAGTAACCCGGCGCCGCCTTTGCCGCGAAAATATAGGTTTTCGGCGCGTAGTCCATGTCGGGGTTGTCCAGCAGCATCTGATAATCCGCGAGAATGTTGAGCGCGTTTAGGTGCTGGCGCTTGTATTCGTGCAGGCGCTTGACCTGAACGTCAAACACGCTGTCGGGGTTGAGCACGATGCCGGTCTTGGACTTCACATATTTGGCAAATTCCGCTTTATTCTCGCGCTTGACCGCCATGAGTTTGTGCAGCACTTCCGAGTCGTCCGCCATGGCGCGGAACCGCGAAAGCTCCGAGGCGTCCTTTAAGAATCCCGGCCCGATGGTTTCCTTGAGCAGGGCGGTAAGCCCCGGGTTTGACTGCGAGAGCCAGCGCCGGTAGGCAATGCCGTTGGTTACATTCGTAAACTTTTCGGGGGTATCCAGATATTCGTTGTGGAAGACGCGGTCTTTGATAATCTCGGAGTGGAGTTTCGAGACGCCGTTGACGCTGTGGGAGGCGACGACGCAGAGTTTCGCCATGTGAATGAGGTTGTCCTGAATGATGGACATGGAGGTTGTTAAAGCGCTGTTGCCGCCGTTCTTTTCGTAGAGGCGGGCGCAGTAGCGGTTGTTAATCTCCACGATGATGGAGAAGATGCGCGGGATAATGCGCCGCACGAGGTTGACGTCCCATTTCTCCAGCGCCTCCGCCATGACGGTGTGGTTGGTGTAGGCGAAGACTTTCGTCGTGATGTCCCAGGCTTTCTCCCAGCTGTAGCCGCAGTCGTCGAGCAGAATGCGCATGAGTTCGGGAATCGCGAGGGTGGGGTGGGTGTCGTTGATGTGAATCGCTACCTTGTCCGCGAGATTGTCGAGCGTGCCGTAGACGCTCATGTGGTTGTTGACGATATCGCCCACCGCCGCGGCGCAGAGGAAGTACTGCTGGCGCAGGCGCAGCGACTTGCCCTCAAGATGGTTGTCGTTGGGGTAGAGCACCTTGGAGATGGCGTTGGCGATGGAATTCTGCCCCAGCGCTTTCGAATATTCGCCCTGGTTGAATGACGCCATATCAAAGCTCGGCGCCTTCGCCGCCCATAAACGCAGCACGCTCACGGCGTTGCTGTTGTAGCCGGAGACGTACATATCGTAGGGAATCGCCGTGACGGTGCTGTAGTTGACGTGGGAGACGTGGTGGTACTGCTGGTCCCAGTATTCCTCCAAGTCGCCCTCAAAATGCACCTCAATGGACTGCTCGGGTCTGGGGTCGAGCCAGACTTCTCCTCCGGGCAGCCAGTTGTCGGGCAGCTCGGTCTGCCAGCCGTCCTCGAGTTTCTGCTTGAAGATGCCGTATTCGTAGCAGATGCTGTGACCCGTGGCGGGGTAGTTCATGGTCGCCAGCCCGTCGAGATAACACGCCGCGAGACGCCCGAGCCCCCCGTTTCCGAGCCCCGCGTCGGGTTCGAAGTCGTAGACGCGCTCGAGGTTGATATCGAATTTCTTGAGGAAGCGCTCCATATCCTGCGCCAGATCAAGGTTATACAGGCTGGTCTTGAGCGAACGCCCCATCAGGAATTCCATGGAGAGATAGAAGACCTGCTTTTCCCCCGTGGAATTGACGTGGTTGATGAATTTCTGGCGCTTGGTCTTGAGCACATCGCAGATGACGGCGGAGAGCGCGAGATAAATCTGCTTGTCGCTCGCCTCATCGGGCGTGACGTTGAACTGGGACTGCAGTCTGGTTAAAAAATCCTGTGTGACCTTTTCGGAAAATTTGTTTTGCATACATACTCCATTCCCCAACGAGACAAAATCCGGCGAAGCCGCCAACCCCCGCGAAAAAGTACGGGGTCACCGCGCGTTCGTTGGAAAGCACGCGGCGAAACCGCTCTGACAGCGCGGCATGGCGCGCCATGAAAGCATACACTGATATTATACCACTTTCGCGCGGATTTTGCAATACACAAAATACACAAAAAATCGTGATAAAATACAGCGTCCCGCACAAAAACGGAGAGATTCGGCGTCTTGTGGGGGCGTTATCAGGCTCCGCGCGCGGGATTTTGGGAAAATATCGGCAAAATGCACAAAATATAGCGGAAAATTTTGTGAAAATCTCGCAAAGCGCGGGGGAGTGCGCGGCGCGCGCTTGACAAAAGGGGAGGGATGTGGTAGAATAGAAAAGATGAAGAGGAAGTCCGCGCGCGCGGAAGAATGAGGTGAACCAATGGCAGATACAAATCTTACAATCGCGGTCATCGCCTCGGGGATTGACGAGGAATATCAGCGTTCCATCTTAAGCGGCATTCACCGCTACGCAGAGCAGCACCATGTCAATATCGCGCATTTCATCGCGTTCGGGGGCATACTGGCGAATTCCAAATACGACGACGGGGAGTATAATATATTTAACTTGCCGAATTTCTCCCTGTTTGACGGCGCGATTCTGTTTTCCAACACCTTCTCCGCCGATCTGACCGTCATGCTGCACGACAAAATCGCGCGGGCGGGGATTCCCGCGGTCAGCATTGACCGCAAGATGGGGGATTTCTACACCATCGGGATTCGCAACGACTACGCCATGGAGCAGATTACGCGGCATTTAATCGAGGAGCACGGGGTGCGGCGGCTCAATTTCGTTTCGGGGCCCGACGGCAATACCGAAAGCGTCGCGCGCTATCAGGCGTTTGAGCGCGTGCTGAGAGAACACGGGATTGAACTGGAGCCCGAGCGCGTCTATCACGGGACGTTCCGCGCCAAGGACGGGCGCAGGGCCGTGGAGGCGTTTCTGCGCTCGGATTTGGAATTTCCGCAGGCCATCGTCTGCGCGAACGACGCCATGGCGATTTCGGTCATGCTGTCGCTGGAGGAGAACGGGATTCGCTGTCCTGAGGACGTTCTGGTTTCGGGCTTTGACAACATTTATAACGCGCAGCACTTTTCGCCGTCGCTTACTTCCGTGGAGCGCCCGCTCATGCGCTCGGGGGCGCTGGCGTGCGAACTGATTCTGCGGCATCTGCGCGGCGACCCGGCGCAGCAGAATCAGGAGCTGGACGCGGTGCCGGTCTACGCGGAGAGCTGCGGGTGTCCCGCCGGGGAACCCGAGGACATACCGTCGTTTAAGAAGCACAATTTCCAGGAGATGGAGCGTGTCGCGCGGGATATTCTGCGCGGCAACCAGATGGACTGCGCGCTGGTCGAGTGCGACACCCTCGCGGAGTATCTCACCGCGCTGGAACATTATGTCCTCAAGACGGGCTGCGAGGAATTCTATCTCTGCTTAAACGACAACTGGCACACGCGGCCGATTCGCTATGAAACGGGCTACACGGGCGAGATTCCGCGGGAATCCTACATCACGAAGGGCTATTCCGCGCGCATGATGATGCCGCTCGCCTATTACGACGGGGTTTTCCGCACGGACGAGGAGGGCTTTTCCTCTTCGGAGGTGCTGCCGCGGCTGCGGCTGGATACGGACAAAACGCGCAATTTCTATTTTGTCCCGCTGCACTTCCGCGAGCGCTGTCTCGGGTACTTCGCGATTGTCAATTCCGATTTCCCGCTCACAAGCTCCATGTTCCATTCGTGGAGCATCAGCATCAGCAATTCGCTGGAGAACTTCCGCAAGCTGCTGTGTCTGGACGATGTCGTGCGGGAACTGGACAAAATCTATACGGTCGATTCGCTCACGGGGATTTACAACCGCAACGGCTTCAAGCGCGGCGCCCAGAAAATCTACGAGCAGTGTATCCGCGAGCGGCGCGCCGTGATGGTCATGTTCGCGGACATGGACGGGCTCAAGAGCATCAACGACACCAACGGCCACAAGGCGGGCGACCACGCGATTCGCAGCATTGCCTCGATCATTCAGGAGTGCTGTTCGGACGGGGAGATTCCCTGCCGCTTCGGCGGGGACGAATTCTTCGTGTTCGGCGCGGATTATACGGAAGAGGCCGCCAACGACCTGCAGCGGCGCATTCACCGCGCGATTGAAATCTGCAACCGCAACGCCGCGCTGCCCTATACGCTGAGTCTGAGCATGGGCGCTTGTATCACCGTGCCGAAGGAGGGGACTTCCATTTTCCAGCTTGTCACCATCGCGGACAACCGGATGTACGAAGAAAAGCGCAAGAAAAACCCCTCGAAATACTTAAAACAGAAACCGGAAAATATGTGAACAGGCAATGACGCTTTCTCCGCCCTCAAAGCGGAGGAAGCGCGGTTTTTGAAAGGGAGAGCCGATTTGAAGTTTATTCACCTTTCGGATTTGCATTTGGGACGAAGATTTTACGAAATATCCCTTATCCCGGAGCAGCGGTATATTCTGGAGCAGATTCTCGGGATTATACGGGAGGAGAAGCCCGGCTGCGTGGTCATCGCGGGGGACGTCTACGACAAATCCCTTCCCCCGGCGGAGGCGGTCACGCTCTTTGACGATTTTCTTTCGGGTCTGCACCGCGAGGGCGTGCCCGTGCTGATGATCAACGGCAACCACGATTCCGCGGAGCGTCTGGCGTTCGGCTCGGAGATTTTTGAGCATGCCGGCGTTTACATTTCCCCCGCGTATTCGGGCGAGATAAAACCGGTGACCTTTGAGGACGAATACGGGCAGACGGATTTCTATCTGCTGCCGTTTCTGCGCGCGTATCAGACCCGGGAATTTTTCCCCGGGCAGACGCTCGAAACGGACGCGGACGCCGCCGCAGCCGCCATCTCCGCGATAAAGCCCGACCCTAATCGCCGCGCCGTGCTGGCAGCGCATCAATTTGTCGGGAGCGCCGCGCTGCGCAGCGAATCCGAAGAGGTGACGGTCGGGGGATTTCACCCGATGGACCCCGCGGTGTTTGAGGCGTTTGACTATGTCGCGCTGGGGCATCTGCATATCCCGCAGTTTGTGACCGAACGGATACGCTACTGCGGCACGCCGCTCAAATATTCCTTCTCTGAGACCGCGAAGGAGGTCATCGGGCGGGAGGCGCGCGGGCGCAAAAAGGATTTTCAGAAGTCCGTGACGGTCGTGGAGCTGCGCGAAAAAGGGAACTTGCAAACCCGGCAGATTCCGCTGAAACCCATGCTCGATTTACGGGATCTGGAGGGGAAATTCGAGGATATCTACGCCCTCCCTGAGACAGACGACTACCTGCGCGTGACGCTGGACGACGAGGAGCCTGTCTACGACGCGCTGGCGCGGCTGCGGGTGAAATTCCCCAACCTCACGCGGCTGCGCTACGCCAATGATCACACCCCCGAAATCGAGACGGGGCTGCCCGCTTTCGAGCCGGAGGAACTGGAGCACAAGGAGCCCGGGGAGATTTTCGGGGAATTTTTCCGGCTGCGCGCGGGGCGGGAGATGAACGCGGAAGAGACCGCCTGTATTACGCGCCTGATAGAGAAAATCCGGGACGGCGAGCCCTGAGGCGCGCGGAAAGGAGAACACGCGATGCGTCCGCTGAAACTTATCATGTCGGCGTTCGGGCCCTACGGGGGCGAAACCGAGGTGGATTTCACCAGACTGCCCGCGCACGGGCTCTATCTCATCACGGGGGATACGGGCGCGGGGAAAACGACGATATTTGACGCGATCTGCTACGCGCTCTACGGCGAGCCGAGCGGCAACTACCGCACGACCGCGATGCTGCGCTCCAAATTCGCCGCGCCGGGGCGAAGGACTTTTGTAAAACTCACCTTTCTCTGCCGCGGGGAGGAATACACCGCGGAACGGATTCCGGGGAAGAAGGACGTTAAATCCGACGCGCAGCCCTCGCAGGCGAAGTTTACCCTGCGCCGCCCCGACGGGAGCGTCACTTCCGAGAAAAGCGCGGTCAGAGACCTGCTGGGGCTGGACGAAAAGCAGTTTACCCAGGTCGCGATGATCGCGCAGGGGGAGTTTCAGAAGCTATTGAACGCGAGCACGCCGGAGCGCATGAAGATTCTGAGGAGCATTTTCAGCACCGAAATTTACGGTGAAATCGGCGAGCGGCTCAAGGCGGAGAGCAAAGCGGCGGAGGAGGAGCTGAGCCGGGCGAAGGACGCGCTGCGAAATAGCCTGCTGGAGCTGCAGCTGCCGTCAGACGAGCCCACGCGGGAGAAAATCGCGCGGGGCGAATACGACCCTTACGATTTAAGCGCGGTTTTCGCGGCGCTCGAGGCTTGCATGGAACGCGACAGCGCGGAGCTTTCCAAGCTTGAGGACAAGGAAAAAACCGACACCAAGGCGCTCGAGGAAGTGCAGAAGAACCTCGAAACGGCGCGCGCGCTGGTTAGCGCCCAAAAGGACGCGCGGGTTATCCGGGCGCAGCTGGCGGATTTGACGGCGAAAGAGGAAAGCGCGAAAGAGGCGGTTGCCCGCGCGAAAAACACCGCCGCTGAGAGCGAGCAGCTCAAGAGCCGCGCGGTTTTGTTAAAAGAAACGCTCAAGCAATACGACACGCTCGGGCAGCGAAACGGAGAGATTGCCCGTCTGGAAAACGAACGCGCGTCGCTTACCGGGCAAATCATGCTCAAACAGAACAAAATAGCGGAGCTGAGCCGGCGTCTGGAGGCGGCAAAAACCGAGCGTACAAGGCTGCTCGAAAGCCCGCGGATTCTGGAGCAGCGCGGCCATGAGGCGGAGGCGCTGCGGGCGGATTTGGACGCCGTGAACGCCGGGAAAGAGGCGCTGAACGCGCTCAGAGAAAGCGGGGAAGGGCTGCGCGGGGCGTACGGACGGCGCGCCGGTTTCGAGCAAAGCTATGAGGACAAGCGCACGGAGGGCGAGGCGCTGCGGCGGCAGATTGGGGAGCTTGAGGAAAAGGTGCAGACACTGCCCGAAAGAACCTCCGCGCGGGAAAAACTGGAGGCACGCTGCGACCGGCTGCGCGCGGACATGGAGGACGCGCGGGGGCTGCTGCGCGACAGCGGCGAATACGCCAAGGAGCGCGAGGAATGCGGCAGGCTGCGCGGGGAGCGCGAGGCGGCTCAGAAACGCGTTTCAGAGGCCAAAGAGGCGCTGGCGGCGCGTCAGGGGGAGGTCTCCGAACTCGAGGAGGCGCTCAAAGAACTCCAGGGCACCGAGACCGAGATGGAGAAATACCGCGCGGAGAAGGAAAACCTGCTGGCGCGGGCGCGTGAGGCGGAGGAGTTTATCAAGGACCGCGCGCTCTACACCGAAAAGCTCAAGGCACGCGACGCCGCGCGGGAGGCCTACCTGCGCGCGAGCGGACGCGAGGAGGCGGCGAAACAGGCCTATGAGACGGCGCGGCGGGATTTTCTGGACAATCAGGCGGGGATACTGGCGCGGGAACTCAGAGACGGTGAGCCCTGCCCGGTCTGCGGCTCCAAGGAACACCCCGCCCCCGCGAAACCCCACGCGAACGCCCTCGCGCGGGAGGAGATTGAGGCGTTAAAAGCCCGCGCGGACGAGGCGGGCGCGGAGACCGCCAAAAAGAGCGCGGAGAGCGCGCAGGCGGGCGCTGTCGCGGAACATCTGGAGCGGGAACTTAACCGGACCGCGCGGGAGCTTTTCTCCGCGGGGCTTGAGGAGGCGCCGCAAATCGCCCAGAAACGCCGCGAGGAGCTTGCCGGACAGGCGCGGCTGATGGATATCGCGGTGGAACAGGCGGACGCGCGCGGGCGCGAGGCGGAGGAAAAGGCGCGAAGGCTTGAAAACGCGCGGGCGGCGCTGGAGGCGGAGGAAAAGGCGCTCGAGGAGCTTTTGGACGCCGCGGACGCCGCGGTGAAGGCGGAATCGGCCGCGCAAGGGGCGCTCAGGGAGCACGCGCAGCGGCTTTCCAGAGAGGGCGAGGAGCGCTTCAAGACCCCGGATCTGGACGTTTTCGGGCACAAATGCGAACAGCTGCTCGCTGAGCTGGAGGGCGAACTTGCCGAGGCGCAAAAGCAGCTTGAGATGGAGAGCCGCGCCGTCAGAACGCTCCTTTCCCAGCGCGAGACTTTGGAAAATCTGAAAACAAAAAGTGCGGAGGGGCAAAAACAGCTTGAGGAGCTGGCAAGCCGGCTCGCGGCGGCGCGCGAGGAAGAAAACGTGACGCGCGGGAGTGTGGAGAAACAGCGCGGGGATTTCGCGAAAACACTTACCAAGCTCTGCGGGAGCGCGGACGAGAAACAGGCGGAAACACTGCTGCGTGCCCGCTCAGACGACATCAAAGGCAAACTGGCGCGTGTGTCGGCGCTCACGGAACAGGCGCGCAAAGACACGGAACGGCTCCGTATGCTGGAGCGCGCGCTGCCCGAAAGCGAACAGGAACTCTCCGGCGAAAGGGAGGCGCTGCACAATCTGCAGACCGCTTTGGCGCGGTGCAATCAGAATCTTATAAACCTTCAGGCGCAGCGCGACGAGCTCAAAAAGAGCCTGCCCTTTGAAAACCGCGAAGCCGCCGCCGCGCAGGTACAAAAACTCGAAACGGCTGTCAGGAAGGCGGAGGAGGAGCTGCAAATCCGTACCCTCGCGCTGGAGGAAACAGCAAAGCGCCGCCAGAACGCGCGGGGCAAGCTCGAGGAAATCGAGAAACGCCTCTCTCAGCTGAGCGGGGGCGCGAACGAGGAAGAGCTGCAAAAGCGTGAAGACGCGCTGCGCGAAACGCTTGAGAAAACGCGCGAACAATCCGGCGAAATCCGGGTGCGCCTTGCCATCAACACGCGGCAGAAGGCGGCTCTGGGGACGCGCGCGGAGGAGATTCAAAAGCTCAGCGAACGCGCGAAGACGGTGAACCGCTTAAAAGTCATCGCGAACGGCACGGAGAGTCTGGAACAGGGCGACGAGGGCAGAAAGACGAAAGTCACTCTGGAGGCGTACGTGCAGATCGCCTATTTTGAGCGGATTCTGCGGCGCGCCAACGAAAAATTCTTCCGCATGACGGACGGCAAGTACACCCTGCGGCGCCGCCCCGAAACCGCCGCGAAGCAGAACGAGCAGACGGGGCTTGAACTGGACGTTCTCGACCACGCCAACGGCACGGTGCGGCCGGTGCAGTCGCTTTCGGGCGGGGAGAGCTTTCAGGCGTCGCTATCGCTGGCGCTGGGGCTTTCGGAAGAGATTGAATCCAACGCGGGCGGCGTGCGTCTGGACACCATGTTCATCGACGAGGGCTTCGGCACCCTGAGCAGCGAGGACCTCTCGCAGGCGATGAGCGTTCTGGCGGAGCTTTCCGAGAGCGCGCGGCTGGTCGGGGTCATCTCCCATGTCGCGGAGATGAAGGAGCGCATCACGAATCAGATTTATGTCCGCAGGGGCCGCGGGGGCGAAAGCACCGTGGAAATCCGCGGCTGAGCAGGAAGGAGACGGTTTTCATGTCGCAGCAGCGCGAGGCGCCGCGCCCGGAATTTCCCAAACGCGCCGTCGTCACCGGCGGAATGCCTTACGGCAACAAGGAACTGCATTTCGGGCACGTCGGGGGCATGATGGTTTTCGCGGACACCTACGCGCGGTTTCTGCGCGACCGAATCGGGCGGGAGAACGTGATTTTTGTCTGCGGGACGGACTGCTACGGCTCGCCCATCGCGGAGGCGTGGCGCCAGAAGACCGCGAGCGGGGAATTTTCGGGCAGCCTTTCGGATTACGTGCGCCAAAATCACGAGAAACAGCGCGAAACGCTCGAGGCGTACGGCATATCGCTCAATCTCTTCGCCGCGTCCGGGCTGCCCCCCGCAAAGGATATCCACGCAAAAGTTTCCGCGGAATTTATCAAATCGCTTTACGAAAAAGGGCAGCTCAAGCGTATCACCACACTGCAGTTTTACGATGAAAAGGCGGGCGTTTTCTTAAATGGGCGACAGGTGCTCGGCAAGTGCCCGGTAGAGGGCTGCGCCTCGGAGCAGGCGTACGCGGACGAATGCGCGCTCGGCCACCAGTACAATCCCCAGAACCTCATCGACCCCGTTTCCACGCTCACGGGCGAAAAGCCCGTCATGAAGCCTGTCACGAACTGGTACTTCAACCTGCGCGGCTACGAGGACCTGCTCAAGGGCTGGGTGGAGACCCTGCGGCGGGACAAAACCGCCCGGCCGGTGGTCACAAAGACCGTTTCGGAGTTTTTGAAACCCCCGGTGATCTATATCCGGCGCCCGTACGAGGAGCAGTACCGCGCGCTCTGTGACCGTCTGCCCAAGCATACGTATCTTGAGGAGCCCAAGAAACCGTCGTTTACCATAGCGTTTGAGGATCTGGAGAGCTGCGACGCGGCGGCGGCGATCCTGACAGAGAACGGGATTCGGTTCCGCACGGGGAAAACGCTGGTGCCGTTCCGGCTGACGGGCAATATCGAGTGGGGCGTGCCCGCGCCCTGTCTGGAAGGCGAGGAGCCCGCGACGGTCTGGGTCTGGCCGGAGTCGCTCTGGGCGCCCATCTCGTTCACCTGCGCGTATCTGGAACAGTCCGGGCGCGACAAGGCGGAGTGGAAGGACTACTGGTGTTCCAAGGACGCGAAAGTCTATCAGTTTATCGGGCAGGACAATATCTATTTCTACGGCGTGGCGGAACCCGCGATGTGGATGGCGCAGCAGCAATCGGAAGAGAAGACTCTCGACCCGCCCGAGGGCGAGCTGCAGATGCCCACGATTGTCGCCAATCACCACATTCTCTTTATGAACAAGAAATCGTCCTCCTCGGGTTCTGTAAAACCCCCGATGGCGGACGAGCTGTTAAACTATTATACACCCGAGCAGCTCAGAATGCACTGGCTGAGTCTGGGGCTCGGCACGCAGTCGGTGAGTTTCAACCCCAAGCCCTTTGACGCCGCGCAGAAGGACGCGCCCGGTCAGGACCCGGTCATCAACGAGGGCATGCTGCTCACCGGCGTGTTCAACCGCGTCATCCGCACGGCGTTTTATACCGCGCAGAAACTCTTTGACGGCGTGCTGCCGCGGCAGGTCCCGGAGGATAGCTTTTTAGAGGACGCGAAAAAGGCGGTGCTGGAATACGAGCGGCATATGGCGGCTTTTGAGTTCCACCGCTGCATTTACGTTCTGGACAGCTATATCCGCGGCGCGAGCAAGTACACCTCCCGGACGCTCAAGGCGGACACCGAGGCGAACGCCGAAAGCGCGCAGGCGCTGGCGAACATCTTCCACACCATTCGCACGGCGGCGGTGCTGCTGCACCCCATGGCGCCGTTCGGGACAGAGAAGCTGCGGGAGTACCTGCGCGTGGACGAGCGGATTTTCTCGTGGGACACCATCTTTGAGCCGCTGGCGTTCTTTACGGAGGAAGGCCACAAACTCAAATTCCTCCCTCCGCGCACGGATTTCTTCGCGCG
>CAYZMU010000026.1:0-18220 GCA_964479595.1 uncultured Ruminococcus sp.
GGTCTTGACAATCGCGTAAAGTTGTGGTATACTTATGCTTGTAGCATCTGATGAGATCACACTCACGTCATCCATTTGGCTGACGTTCGAGGTGTAGCCGTTTAGGGCTAATTTCTCGCCAGGTGCTATTTTTATGCCCCACGCGGTACAGGCGGTTTCGTGCCTCTGCCCTGCGGCGAGTTTGGCAGGGGATAATCGCCGCCCGGCGCATCTCTTTGTGAATTTATCCCGGAATACTTGACGATATTTCTGCTTTGGTGTATCATAATACTAAAGTCAAGCTTGCTTTGTGTCACGCCCCGCGAGGGACGTGTGAGTAGAAATGGAGTATTGTTCTCCCCATCTCTCAGGCAATGCTTGGCTTTTTTGTGTGCATTGTGAATTTTTCGGTGTTCGGGTACGCGCGCGGATAAATTGACAAAGCCCCCGTGTGTGTGGTATAATAGGAATAGCTAGAAAAAGGCAGACGGAGTCGGGGGTACGGACAACGCCCAAAAGCTTTTCGTCCCTCCCCGAAGGGGAGGGAGAACACCGAACCACCCCCGGCAGGGGGAAGAAACCGCCCGCGCAAAGACCCCATTTTCAGAAAACGCAAATGGCTTCGGGGATAACGTATCTTTCCCGACAACAATGAGCGGGTAGTAAAAGGCAGAAAAAATGGATCCAAAGGAACTTGAGGGGAAAGTGCGGCGCGGGTTTGACGCATCGAGGACTTACAGGGATGAACCCATTGTGAAGACGGGGGCGGAGCTTTTGCGGGCAATTCCGCCCCGGATTCGGCAAATGCGGACACTGTCGGGCGTGGGTGAGGACGGGCGGCGCACCATGGAACGCCTGTTTTTGCAGCAGGGGCGGTTTATGGCGGATTACACGGACGATTTCACGTCTGACAAGCCCTGCGAGCGCGCCGTGCCGATGTACTGCAACCTCAAAGACGACGAGCTGCGCACCTTTTTCACGTGGCGCACGCGATATCGAAACGGCGAAATTCCGTCGGTTCAGACGCCCTACCTCTTGCTTTACTGCTATGAGATGCTCGGTCAGATCGGTGTGGATTCCGCGCAAGAGGGCATGGAAAATCTTCAAAAACTCCTCACGGATTACGGCGCGGAACACGGGGAGATTGTACGGTCAGTAGAACTTTGGATTCAGGATTACGCGGCGTATTATCAGCTGCCCTACACGCACACACGTCCCCGCGAACAGGCGCTTTGTGTCATCATGAGACCGGACGCGCACAGCCCCGCGGAGTTTTTAGAGGCGTTTGATATGCTTTCGCGCTATCACATCTCGGGTTCGGCGCTTTATAAGAGCTATCCGGACGAAACGGCGGAGGCGTTTTTGGCGGTGTACCGCGCGCTGGAGATGCACGCGGCGGCGGTCGGCAGCGGCTCGCTCACGGAGAAGCTTTTCGGAAAGACACAGCGCACCGCGTGGCTGATGTTTGAGGGCGCGGTCTTTTGTCCGGTGTCGCCGCCCCCGGACGGCGTGATACGGCTGTCCCCGATTCTCGCCTACCACCATTACCGGGGCACTTGGGCGACAGAGCGTTCCTGCCCCGAGCCCGACGGCAAAAAAGCGGGGGATCTGCTGCGCTTTCTGGACGCGAAACTCAGGGAGAGGCTAAAAGTGCCGCGCGGGCCGAGACTGCGCGGGGACGAACTTTCGCGAGGCGAGGCGGCCGCGGCGCAGAAGGCGCTGGACACCTATTTTGAGGAACGCGCCCGCAGAAACGCCCCCGTCATCGCGTTTGACAGCGCGCGGCTGGAACAAATCAGGGCTCAGGCGGACCGCACGACCGATATGCTGCTTACCCCTGAGGAGCGCGAGGAGATTCAGAAGGAAAAGGCGCCCGAGCCCGAAATCCCGGCTTCTGACGGCGCCCCGGCTCTCTCGGACACGGCGCGGAAACTTCTGAACGCGCTGCTTGAAGGCGAGGATTTTCGCGGGGTACAGGACTTCGGCGGACAGCCCATGGCGGTGCTGATTGACGAGATAAACGGCGCCTTTTATGATGTGGTCGGGGATATGATTCTGCTCGAGGGCGACGCGGGGGAACCGGTCCTCGCTCAGGATTACTTGGACGATTGGAAGGGGATGCTCTAGGCATTGAAAATTCCGAAGCGCATGGCAGCCGCCGTCATTGCCGCACTGCGCGGCGGTGTGGTGCCGCGTGTGGGGCTCAAATACATCGCGGTGGGCAGAGAGCGCGAAATCGAGGCGCTGCTGCGCGATATTGAGGTTGTATCCGATGGCGGGGCGTCGTTCCGTTTTCTGAGCGGCAGATACGGCAGCGGCAAGAGCTTCCTGCTGCAGACGATTCGCGGCTACGCGATGGAGCGGGATTTCGTCGTCTGTGACGCGGATTTGTCCCCCGAGCGCAGACTTCAGGGCAGCTCCGGACAGGGGCTCGCGACATACCGCGAGTTGATGAAAAACCTTTCCACCAAGACCAAACCCGACGGCGGCGCGCTGACACTCGTTCTGGATCGCTTTCTGAGCGCGCTGCGGGGCACTGCTGCAGCGGAGAAAGGGCTCGCGCTTACGGACCCCGCGCTGAACGGCGCCGTCTGGCAGAAACTCTATCAGATTACGGACAGCCTGAGCGATCTGGTGCACGGCTTTGATTTCGCCGCCGTTTTGCAGGTCTGGTGCCGCGCCGCTCTGGACGGCGATGATGAGAAAAAAGGCATGGCGGTCAAGTGGCTGCGCGGGGAGTACCCGAACAAAAGCGAGGCCAAGCGCGATTTGTCGGTGAACGCCTGTATCTCGGACGACGACTGGTATGACTACCTCAAGATATTCGCCGTTTTTCTGCGGCTGGCGGGGTATCACGGGCTGATTGTGCTGCTGGACGAGCTTGTCAATCTCTATAAGATTCCGCAGACGCTCTCGCGGGAGAAGAATTACGAAAAAATTCTTACGATGTACAACGACACCATGCAGGGCAAGGCACAGTCCATCGGTTTCGTGCTCTGCGGGACGCCCCAGTGCATTGAGGACCCTCGGCGCGGGCTTTTCAGTTACGAGGCGCTGCGTTCGCGTCTGGACGGCGGGAAATTTGACGCCGCCGCGCCCAATCTGCACCGCCCCGTGATTCCGCTGGAACCGCTGAGCTATTCCGAGATGCGGATTCTGGTGGAAAAACTCGCCGAAATACACGCGGTGCTCTACGACTATACACAGATTGTCACCGCCTCGGACATGGACGACTTCATCAAGGTGGAATACGGCAGAATCGGCGCGGACAGCAATCTGACACCGCGCGAGGTGATTCGGGATTTCATCTCGCTGCTCGACATTGTGGAACAGAACCCGCAACAGAGCGCTGCGGAGATTCTGCGCGGCGGGGAATTCGCGTTCGCGCTCACGTCGCTGGAGGAACAGCAGAGCGTCCCGGAGGAATACGCGGAATTTGATATATAAAAAAGCGGCCGGAATCAAACCGGCCGTTTTCGCGTTTCGTATCATTCAGAGCAGGCCCATCAGCAGTGAGACATCGGTCAGGGCAATCTCGCCGTTCTGGTCGACATCCGCGGCGGCAAGAACCTCTTCGGTGATGTTCAGCGCGGCACCGAGGGATTTGTCCTCCGCCTGCAGTCTTGCCAGCAGCACGGCGTCGGAAACGGTAAGCTCCCCGTCGCCGTTGATATCCCCGAGCAGAGCCGCCGACACGGCATACACTTCAAAGGGCAGCCCGTTTGTCTGCGCGAAGGTCTGCATGGCGGAATCTCTTGGCGCGCGGATGACCGTGCCGCTCAGGCGCAAATCCTCGATAAGGTCGTAGTAGTCCTCGCGAATCGCGTCGGAAAAGGCGCAGCCGGGGTTCAGAACCGTCAGTTCCTTGAGCAGCGGGCAGTCCTCAAACGCGGTGGGCGGCAGCTGTTCCACCCCCGCGGGGATGGTAATTTTTCCCAGCGCGGGGCAGTTTTCAAAGCAGGCGTCATAAATCCGTGTGAGCGAGTCGGGCAGTGTCACTTCCCGCAGTGCCGTACAGTCCGCGAACGCCGCCTTGTAGAGTGCCGTGCAGCCCTGAGGCAGCGTCACTTCCCGCAGTGCGGTGTTCCCCGCGAACGCGCCCGGTCCCACCGCCGTAATATCGTCCGGGGCGGTGTAGGACTGCGCGGTCAGCGCGCCGGGGTAGTTCCAGAGCACTTTTCCGCTCATATCCGGGTAGAGCGACTGGGGCTTGTCCGCGTCCATAAAGAGCACGCCGCTTTCGTCCGTAAAGTAGACGGGATTGTCCGCGCTGACGGTGAAACCTCTGAACGCGGGGCAGTGTTCCGCGCCGCAGAGCAGTTCCAGCATGGTCGCGGGAATGGAAACCGTCTCCAGCGCGGGGCAGTTCTCAAACAGGCACACCTGCAGCGAAACCGTCCCCTCGCAGACAGTTACGGTCTGAAGGGCGCGGCAGTTTTCAAAGGCGATGAAATCCAGATCCCGCGCGCTGCCGGGGAAAGTGACGCTGCGCAGCGTGGCGTTGTCCTCGATTTCCCCCTGCACGTCAACAACCGGCAGCCCGTTTATCTCGCCGGGGATGACCAAATCCGCGTCCGTGCCGCGATAGCCCGTGAGATTGACAATATAGCCCGTTTTTTCGTAGTTGAGCGAGCAGGAGAGCCCCTGCGGCAAAACACCGGATGCCGAACCGCCGCCGCCGTTTCCGCCGCTTTGGGTGTCGCCGAGCGTTTCGAAGGAGGTCGCGGTCTTGGCGGCGTATGCCTGCGCCGTGGAACCTTCCTGCGCGGCGATGGTCCCGCTGAAAGCCCCGTCTGCGGTGTTCGCGAAGACGTTTTCGGAGGATGTCTCATCAAATACGCATACGGCGCTGCGAATCGTCACTTTGGAGAGATTCGGGTTGTTTGTAAAAGTATCCCCCGGGATTCTCACCACGCTTTCGGGAAGGGTGAGCGTGCGCAGCCGCGCCATGCCCGACATCGCCAGAGCCCCGAATTCCGAGACGCCCTGCGGCAGAATCACTTCCGTAAGCCACTGATTCTGATAGAACGCGCCGCTTTCCACCCGCGTGACGGAGGAGGGGACATAGTAAACGGTGTCGTCCTCGTCGGGCTCGGCATAGGAGGGATACCGCACGAGCGTTTCCATGTTTCTTGTAAAGAGCGCGTCGTCCTCGTCCCGGAAGAAAGCGCTGCGGTCGGCCACGTCAATCTCCTCAATCATGGGCGAGGAGAACGCCATGGGCTCAATGGTCTCCACGGACGCCGGGATATGAATCTCAAGAGGAACCGTCCCGCTCCCGCCGAAAGTGCCCGCCGCGATGGCCGTGACAGGCAGCCCCGCGATGACAGAGGGGATATACACTTCCCCGCCGCCCAAGGTGTATTCCGTGACAGTGACTGACTGATTGTTCACCACAATATATCTGAAGCCGGACGCGTCCACCGCCGGTTCGGTAGGCACGGAAGGCTGTGAGCCGCCTGAGGAAAGCGCCGAAAAACGGTAGCCTTCCCGGTTCGCGTACGCCTGCGCGGTCGAGCCTTCCTCCCCGCGAATCACGCCGCTGTAGGTGTGCGCCGTCGCGGTGTCGTTCGTGTCATTGGAGACGACCCCGGAATCATACACCCCGTTCGTCATCGGGAAAGCAAGATTCGGGTTCTCAAAGGTGACAGCGGTGAGCGCGGAGCAGTCGCTGAGCGCGAGCGCGCCGATTTCCGTTATACTCGCGGGGATGGCAAGCTCCGTGAAGCCGCAGTCCGCGAACGCCCGCGCGCCGACGCTTGCGGCACCGCCGGGGAAGGAGAACGCGCGAAGGCTCTCGCACTCGTAAAAGGTTTCGTCCGCGATGGCGTTAAGCGAGCTCTGGGAAAAATCCGCGCTTGCAAGAGCCGTACATTCCGCGAAAACCGCCGCGCCCATTTGCGTGACATTGGAGGGCACCGTGACGGAGCGCAGCGTTTTACAGCCCGCGAACGCGCCCGCAGCGACCGTTGTGACCGTGCTGTCAAAGGCGTAATCGGAAAGGGGCAGCCCCATGGGATAAGCGTAGAGTATATGCCCGTCTTTGGAGCGAACGGTGCTGTCCGCCGCGACGGTGAGATACGGGTTTTGGGAGTCTACAGAGATGGAGCGCAGCGCCTCGCACTCCTCAAACGCGCGCCCGCCTATGGACGAAAGCGCGGCGGGGAGCGTTATCGCGGGAAGGCTTTCGCAAAACCGGAAAGCGCCGTCGGGCAGCGCGGTCAGGCCGCTGGGCAGCGTCACGCTTCTGAGCGAATCCATTTCGGAGAAGGCGGAATCGCCGATGGTTTTCACGGAATCGGGCAAAATCAGCGCAGTGATGTCCTCGCAGCGGTGAAACGCCCCCGCCGCAATCGTTTCCACGGGAAAACCCTCTATGGAGGCGGGAACTTCCACGGTGCCCGTCTGTCTGATATCGCAGCGCGTAATCGTTACGGAACGCGCGGCGCTGTCAATCTGGTAGGAAAGCCCGGTCGCCGCGGCGGAATCCATCGCAAGCCCCGATGTGCCGCTCAGTGAACCAAGCGCGAGACTGCCCGCCAGAAGCGCCGAACAGAGCCTTCTTTTTCTCATGAGCAAAAGCCTCCTTCTTCGGAAATTCGGGGGGCGAAACGCTTCACCCCCCTACATGAATGATACCACAAAACGCGGATTTTGTCAAGACTCAGGACACGTAGAATTCCTCGAGCGTGTCCAGACACAGGCACGCGAGACGCCCGTCCTCATAGGCCGCGCCGCAGTCAATCACAATGTTGTTGTGGCTCTTATAAATCTCCGCTTTGCCTGTGATGGTCAGCGTCGGGGTGTGCCCAGTGACCACGTATACATCGTCCTCGTCAAAATAGCGCCGCTCGTAGTCCACGCGCGTGTCGATGAGTTCCTCCGCGCTGTAGTCGCTGAATTTTCTGTTTTTGGAGAAGTTGCCGAGCCCCGCGTGAACCAGCACAAAGGAACGCTCTCCCACATCAATCGCCTCAATCAGGGAGAACTCATCGAGATACCCCAGAATGTCCTCGCGCTCCTCGCCGGAAAGGGCCAGAAACTCTTTCAAGGTCGTGAGCCCGCCGTCCTGAATCCACCCGCGCGCCATCTCAATGAGGCTCTCGTCCAGACTGTCCGCGAGATCGTCGTCCGAAACGTCGCGCAGTTTCTCAAGGATAAAAAGCGCGCAGTAGTCGTGATTGCCCATGAGCGGGAAGACGTTCGGCCGCATCATCATGTCGCGCAGAATTTCCATAGGTTTGTCGCCGCGGTCCACCACGTCGCCCAGCACAAACAGCGTGTCGTCATCGTTAAAGCCGATTTTTTCGAGCATCTCCATGTACTTCTCATACTCGCCGTGCAGGTCAGCCATTGCGTAAAACATTTTCATACCTCCCCTTCACTTTCTGTTCTTATTATACCATATTTTTGCGGGAACACGGCGTCCGGGCGGTATAATTTCTACGTTTTCACCAAGAAAAGCACCTCCTTTTTGTGCGTTTTGCGAGGGGTTGACAGGACCGCCCGGAATATGGTATCATAAAACCGTATGCCCAAAGCAATTTTACCCGAAACGGAGAGACCTATGCGTTTAGAAGAACTTGAGCCGCTGCTGGCAAAGGTACAGAAGCCCTCGCGCTATATCGGCGGGGAACCCGGCAGCGTCATGAAGGACAAATCCAAAATAAGGGCGCGTTTCGCCATCTGCTTTCCCGACCGTTATGACGTCGGCATGAGCCATCTGGGGCTGAAAGTCCTCTTAAGCTGCATCAACCGCAGGGAGGAATACTGGTGCGAGCGGGTTTTCGCGCCGGATACGGATTTTGAGGCGCTCATGCGTGAACGGGACATCAGACTCTACGCGCTTGAGAGCCTTGACCCCGTGCGGGATTTTGACTTTGTGGGGTTTACGCTGCAGTATGAGCTCTGCTACACGAATATTCTGAATATGCTCGATCTGGCGGGCATTCCGCCGCGGCAGAAAGACCGCGGGGAAGCCATCGCGCCGATCATCTGCGCGGGCGGACCGTGCGCGTGCAACCCCGAACCCATCGCGGATTTCTTTGATCTGTTCTTTCTGGGCGAGGGCGAGGAACTCGACTTGGAAGTGATGGACCTCTACGTCGAAATGCGGGACGCGGGCGCCTCGCGCTCGGAGTTTTTGCGCGCCGCCGCGCAGATAGAGGGCGTGTACGTGCCCTCGCTCTACGATGTGCGCTATCACGACGACGGCACAGTCGCCTCCGTGACGCCAAAGCATGGCGCTCCCGCGCGCGTACGGAAAAGAATCGTGAGCGACTTGGACACGATGGACGCGCCGGATTCCTTCGCGGTGCCCTTCTCGGAGATTGTCCACGACCGCGCGGTTGTGGAGGTGCTGCGCGGCTGTGTGCGCGGGTGCCGGTTCTGTCAGGCGGGATTTCTCTACCGCCCGTTCCGCGAAAAATCCCCCGAGACGATTACGCGGCAGGCGGAGGCGCTTCTGCGCAGCACGGGATACGAGGAGCTGTCGCTCTGCTCGCTTTCCACGTCCGACCATTCCCGGATAGAGGAAATGCTCGACAGCCTGCTCGACATCACGGAGTGTTCCCGCGTCAATCTCAGTCTGCCCTCGCTGCGCGTGGACAACTTCAGCACTTCTGTGATGAACAAGATTCGGCGCGTGCGCTCCGGCGGGCTGACTTTCGCGCCGGAGGCGGGCACCCAGCGCCTGCGGGACGTCATCAACAAGAACGTGACCGAGGAACAGCTGCTGCGCACCTGCGGGATTGCCTTTGACGGGGGGCAGAGCGCGGTGAAGCTCTATTTCATGATGGGGCTGCCGACCGAAACGGACGAGGATCTTGTCGGAATCGTGGACCTCGCGCAGCGTGTGGTGGATTCCTACTACGCGCGCGCGGAACGCGGCAAGGGGCGCGGCGTCTCGATTTCGTGCAGTGTGGCGACTTTCGTTCCCAAGCCCTTCACGCCCTTTCAGTTTCACGCGCAGGATTCCCCCGAAACTATCGCGCGCAAGCAGGCGGTGATTGAGGAGGCGGCGAAGGGCCACAAAAAGATCCGGATAAGCCTTCACAGTCCCGAATCCAGTGTTCTGGAGGGGGTTCTCGCGCGCGGGGACAGACGGCTCTCCGACGTCATTGAGGGCGCGTGGCGGCGCGGGTGCGTGTTTGACGCGTGGTCGGAGCATTTCCACGCGGACCTCTGGCGCGAGGCGTTTGAGGCGGCGGGGCTTGAGCCGGAATTTTACGCCGCGCGCGAGCGTCCTTACGAGGAAGTGCTGCCGTGGGACCATCTGGATTACTTCGTGGACAAGGCGTTTCTGATTCGGGAGAATGAACGCGCGAAAGCGGCACAGACGACTCCGAACTGCAGGGAGGCCTGTTCGGGCTGCGGTGTCGCGCGTGCCGCGGGGAGACCGTGCTTTCCGCTGAAAGGGGAGACACCATGATTGCGGCAAGGGCTGTTTTTCAAAAGCTCGGACGTGCGAAATACATCTCGCATCTGGACCTCATGCGCTGTCTGCAGCGGGCTTTTCGGCGCGCGGATGTGCCGATTTGGTTTACGGAGGGCTTTCACCCGCACGCTTACATGACGTTCGCGCTGCCGCTGCCGCTGGGTGTGGAAAGCGTATGCGAGTGTATGGATTTCCGGCTCCTCCCTGAGCGCTGCGGCATGGATGAGGCGAAGGAGCGGCTCAACGCCGTGCTGCCGGAGGGCCTGCGGATTCTGCGGATAGCCGCGCCCGTTTACAAGCACACGGAGATAGCCTTCGCGGATTACGAAATCCTGTTTCACGCCTCTCCGGACATTTCCGCCGAACGGCTTGAGCGCGAGTGGCGGGATTTTACCGCGCGCGGGGAGGTAACGGCGCAAAAGAAAACCAAGCGCGGCACGGCGGCGGTCAATCTGAAGGAATACATGGAGATTCTCGCGAGCGCGGCGGGGGCGGAGGGATTCTCTGTCACGTTGCGCCTGCCCGCGGGAACAGCGCTGAATGTGAGCCCTGTGCTGCCGCGGGAGGCGTTTTCGGAGGCGCTGGCGGAGCATGGCGTCGGGGAGATTTTTTCCTCGGCGCGGCGGGTGGCGATTCTTCGCGCGGACGGCAGCGCGTTTGTCTGATCCGCCTTGACAATCGCCCGCGTTTTGTGGTATAATGAGAAGAAAGCACACGATATTTCGCGCCAAGCCAAAGGAGATGAAGGCATATGTCCGACACCTTTTCACCCGAATTCTGCCGCGCGCTTCTGCTGTCTCTGGATAACGCCGCGCTTTTGCTGCGGCGGGAGGAGGACGGGCGCTATTACCCCCTGCGCTGTTCGAGAAAGTTCGCCGCCGCGATGGAATGCAGCGAGGAAAGGTTCTGCGAGATGGAGCACAGCGCGCCGCTGGGGACCATTTTCCCGGAGGATCGCGAGACCATAGCCAAGATTCTCAGGGACGGCCGTATGCCCGGGCAGGACGACCGTGTCGCGGTGCGCATTCTGACGGCGAAGGGCAATGTCGCGTGGCTGGATATGACGGTGTCCTTCTTCTCCTTTGAGGGCAGCGACTATGTCTACTGCAGCTGCTTTGATTTCACGCATATCAAGGAGAACGAGGCGCAGCTTGTCGCGATGTATCAGGGGATGCACAGCGAATTAAACGCCGATTCCGAGGAGATGCTCGCGGTTTTCAGAGTCAATCTGACGCGCGATTTCATCGAGCAGCGCGGCGGCAAGGACATCGTCCCCGAGCTGAACGAACCTGTCTACAGCAAGTCTGTGAAGGCGCGCGCGGACGCGTATCCTCTGAGCGCGGACAGAAAGCGTTTCCTTGAAACTTTTGACCGCGAAAACCTGATTGAAAACTTTGAGAAGGGCAAGACACGCGATTCCGTAATTCTTTTTACGAAACGCCTTTCGGGGCGGTCGTGTTTTGTGCAGGGCGCCTATTCGCTGATTCGGCACCCCGCGACAGGGGATCTCATCGCCTTTATCACGGAGAAAGAATACAACCGCGAGATCGTGCACGAGACGATTCTGCGAAAAGTCTTGGAGAAACAGCACGATTTTGTCGCCTATCTTACCGACGGGTGTTTTCACACGGTCGCGAAAACCTTGACCGACGGGCGGCATATCCTCATTCCCGAGCAGGAGCGGGGAGACTACCGCGCGTATATTGAGGAGCAGGTGATACCGCTGCTCGCGGGCGATGACGAACAGCGCGGCAAAATTTCGGAGGCGCTTTCGCTGGAACGCGTGGAGGCGGCGCTTGACAGACGCGATCCCTACCGCGTCAATCTCACCTGCCGCGTGGACGGGGAGCTTTATTATCAGCAGTTTTCCTTCTACCGCGCGGAGAGCGACGTAAAGTTTTATATTTTGCTCAAATCCGACTATACTGAGATTCAGCGCGAACAGCTCCGCGTCAACGAGCAGCTTGAGAACGCGCTGCGCGAATCCCATCAGGCGAGTATCGCGAAAACGGCGTTTCTGTCGCGCATGAGCCATGAAATCCGCACGCCGATGAACACGATTATCGGGCTTGACACCATCGGGCTGCAGGAGGAGGGCATCTCGCCCCAGATGCGCGCGATACTCGAGAAAATCGGCGGCAGCGCGAAATATCTGCTCTCTCTGATCAACGATATTCTCGACATGAGCCGGATTGAGAGCGGCTCGACGACCATCCGCAGCGAGGAATTCAGTTTCAAGGATTTCCTCGACCAGATCAACACCATTCTCTACACGCAGTGCCGCGAAAAAGGGCTGCGCTATGAGTGTTTCATTCACGGCTCCGTCGGCGAGCATTATATCGGCGACGCGCAGCAGCTGCAGCAGGTGCTTATCAACATCCTGGGCAACGCCGTCAAGTTCACGGACAAGGGCGGGACCATCTGTTTCCACGTGGAGTGCGTCAATCAGACGGACACGCACAGCACGCTGCGTTTTGTTGTCGAGGACACGGGAATCGGCATGGACGCGGAATATCTGCCGCATCTCTTTGAGCCGTTTTCGCAGGAGGATTCCGGCAACACGAATATTTACGGCGGCTCGGGGCTCGGGCTCGCCATCAGCAAGCACATTATCGAGATGATGAACGGCAGCATTGATGTCAAGTCCGAAAAAGGGCAGGGCTCGGTTTTCACGGTCGAGGTCATGCTGCACAACGTCAAACACACGGATTCCGAATCTGCGTCCGACCTGCGGATGGACCCGCGCGATTTCAGGGTTCTGGTCATTGACGACGATGAAACCGCCTGCCGCCACGCGCAGATTGTGCTGGGAGAGGCGGGCTTTCAGGCGGACACCTGCATGACGCAGGAGGAGGCGCTGCGCCTTGTCAAGCTCCACCACGCCAGAAACGAGGGCTATCACCTCATTCTGGTGGACCTGAGAATGCCGCAGACGGACGGGATTGTCGTGACGCGCAGCATTCGCGAGGTCATCGGCGAGGACGCGACCATTATCATCCTCACGGCGTACAGCTGGGACGAGGTGGAAAAGGAAGCCGTGGAGGCGGGCGTGGACGGCTTTATGAGGAAGCCGCTCTTCGGCGAGAGCATCGTGCATGAGTTCAAGCAGGCGCTCTACCGCAAGCGCCTGAAAACGAAGCGCGAAACGGACGACCAAGGCCTCAAAGACCGTCGGATTCTGCTTGCGGAGGATGTCGAAATCAACGCGGAGATTGTAAAGCGCCTGCTGACGATACGCGGCGCACAGGTGGATATCGCGGAAAACGGCGAGGCGGCGGTGCGGCGCTTCCGCGAGAGCGCGCCGGGGTATTATGACGCCGTTCTGATGGATGTGCGGATGCCTGTCATGGACGGGCTCGAGGCAACAGCCGCCATACGGGCGCTTGACCGCGCGGACGCGAGGACGGTTCCCATTATCGCGATGACGGCAAACGCCTTTGACGAGGATGTCGAGCGCTCGCTGCACGCGGGCATGAACGCCCATCTTTCCAAGCCCGTGGAGCCGCAGCACCTTTACGAGACTTTGGAGAAGTATATCGCGAACGAGGAGGAAAAGCGGACATGACCCAGCTTGCCGCAGACGGCGCGAGTATCCGCCGCAGGGTTTTGGTGGTCGACGACGAACTGATAAACCGCAGAATGCTCGGGCATATCCTGGAGAGCGCCTATGAGGTTCTCTACGCGGAGAACGGCAGAGAGGCATTGGAGGTTATGCGCACACAGCGGCGCACGATTTCTCTGGTGCTGCTGGATTTGCTGATGCCGCAGATGGACGGCTACGAGCTTTTGGAGGTCATTCGCGGCGACGAGGACCTGCGCAGGATTCCCGTGATCGTGCTGACTTCCGAGAAATCCGCGGAGGTACGCAGTTTGCAGCTCGGCGCGGCGGATTTCATCACGAAGCCTTATGATATGCCGGAAGTCATTCTGGCGAGAGTTCGGCGTTCCATTGAGCTCGCGGAGGATTCCTCCATCATTCACGCGACGGAAAAGGACGCGCTGACAGGGCTTTATAACCGCGACTTCTTCTTCCAGTACTGCCACCAGCGCGATTGGTATCAGCCGGATATGGATATGGACGCGATGGTGCTCAACATCAACCGCTTTCACCTGTTAAACGAATTGCACGGGCGGACTTTCGGGGACAATGTGCTGCGCGCGCTCTCCGATCAGCTCCGGGCAATCCTCGCGGAGAGCACAGGCATTGCCTGCCGCAGCATCGCGGACACGTTCTATCTTTATGTCGCGCACAGGGAGGATTATGACGCGCTGCTGACGAGAATCGCGGGGCATCTGAACGCGGAGTTTACCCAAGCGCGGATTCAGATCCGCATGGGCGTCTACGCGCACGCGGACCACGCCATAGACCCCGAGCAGCGCTTTGACCGCGCCGCTGTCGCCTGCAACACGCTGCGGACGCAGTACCTGACGAACTTCTCCGTCTATGACAACACGCTCCACGAACAGGAACTCTACGCCGAGCAGCTCATTGAGAATCTGGACGCCGCGCTCAAGGCGCAGCAGTTCCGGGTTTTCTATCAGCCCAAATACAATATTCTCGGCGAAAAGCCCGTGCTTTGCAGCGCGGAGGCACTGATTCGCTGGTTTCACCCCGAACACGGCATGATAAGCCCCGGGGTCTTCATTCCGCTTTTTGAGGAGAACGGGCTGGTACAGAAGATTGACCGTTTTGTCTGGCGGGAGGCGGCTGCGCAGATTCGCGCGTGGAAGGAACGCTACGGCTTCGTGGTTCCGGTTTCTGTGAATGTTTCCAGAGTGGACATTTACGACCCGAATCTGGAGGACGAACTGCTGGAAATTATGCGCGAAAACGGGCTGAAGCCGGAAGAATACCTGCTGGAGATCACCGAATCCGCCTACACGGACGCGACGGATCAGATTATCAGCACGGTGAACAAACTGCGCGAGGACGGGTTCCATGTGGAAATGGACGATTTCGGTTCGGGGTACTCCTCGCTGAATATGCTGACTTCTCTGCCCATTGACACTTTAAAACTCGATATGCGGTTTATCCGCAATATCTGCACCAATCCCAAGGACTACAAAATGGTCGAGCTCATTCTCGGAATCGCGAAGTTTCTCTCTGTGCCCGTGGTCGCGGAGGGCGTGGAAACCGAGGACCAGTATAAACTGCTGAGGCAGGCGGGCTGCGACATCATTCAGGGGTATTATTTCTCAAAGCCTGTGCCCCCGGAGGAATTCGCGGCGTTTATCCTGAAGCAGCAGCGGGACAATCAGGAACAGGGAGGGGAAAACTGTGCTGAGCGTTGAGACACTGCGGGCGTACGGCGCGAATGTGGACGAAGGTCTGGCGCGCTGCTTAAACGATGAGGAATTCTATCTCTCTCTGGTCCGCGTGGCGCTGGAGGACGACCGTCTGCCGCGTCTGCGGGAGGCGCTGAGCGCGGGTGACAGAGCGCAGGCTTTTGAAATCGCGCACGCGTTGAAGGGCATTTACGGCAATGTCGCGCTGACGCCGCTGTTTGAGCCTGTGAGCGAGCTGACGGAAATGCTGCGCGGAGAGGATATCAGCGGCGACACGGCGGGCTGTCTGCGGCAGATTGAGGAGCAGACGCTCAGGCTGTCGCGGCTATGTGAGGATGAAAACGAAAAGGCGGGTGCTTTGGAATGACTTTGCGGGATTTTTACGCCGCGGTCGGCGGAGATTACGAGGATGCCTGCAAAAGGCTTATCAATGACGGGATTATCGGGAAGTTTATCATGAAATTCCCCAGCGAGCCGTCCTACGGAAAGCTGATGGAGGCGGCGGGCTCGGGAGACATGACGGCTGTCTTTGAGGCGGCGCACGCGCTGAAGGGCGTTACGGCGAACCTCGCGCTCAGGAGCCTTTCTGAGACCGCCGGGGAGATTACGGAAGCGACGCGCGGGGGGAGTCTGCGGGAAGGCTTTGATCTGGACGGAAAGCTCGCTGAGCTCACGAAACGCTATCAGGCGACGATTGACGCGATTGGGAAGCTCGACTGAATTTTTGTAATACCCGGCTGCTTTTCGGGGCACTGCCGGGAGGTAGAATGAGCCGAAAAGGGTGACACAATGGAGCAGGCAAGAAACCGTACCGCGGAGATTATCAAAGTCAGTGCCACAGGCGTCGGTGTGAATCTGCTGCTGGTGCTCGGCAAGGGGCTTATCGGGTTTTTCACGCGTTCGATTGCCGTGGTGCTCGACGCGCTCAACAATTTAAGCGACGCGCTTTCCTCCGGTGTGACCATTGTCGGGGCGAAACTGGCTGGAAAAGCGGCGGACCGCGAGCACCCCTACGGGCACGGCAGGGTGGAGTATATCTCCTCCTCCGTGATAGCGCTGCTGGTTTTGCTGGCGGGGTTTTCCTCGCTGCGCTCCTCCGTGAAACAGATTCTTTCCCCGGGGGAGATTCATCACACCGCGCTTTCCGCGGCGCTTCTGGGCGTCGGTGTCGCCGTCAAGATTTTTCTGGGGCTGTATTTCAAGCAGCAGGGCAAGCGGCTGCATTCGAGTTCTCTGAGCGCCTCGGGCACGGACGCGCTCTTTGACGCTGTCATCGGCGCGGGAACTCTGGTCTCGGCGCTGCTCAACATGATTCTGCACCGCAATCTGGAGGGCTTTCTCGGTCTTATCATCTCGCTGCTGATTCTGAAAGCGGGTGTGGATATTCTGCGTGACACGGTCAACAGCATTATCGGTCTGCGCCCCGACGCCGAGCTTGTTAAAAATGTCAAGGCGCTTATCTGCGAGGACGAGTCAATACACGGCGCCTACGACCTCATGCTGCACAGCTACGGCCCGGAGGTCTGGTTCGGTTCCGTGCACGTGGAAGTGGACGATGAGATGACCGTACGGGAACTCGACGCCTTGACGCGCAGGATTGTCCCGAAAGTCTACGAGACCTACGGCGTTTTGCTGACAATCGGCGTCTACGCGACCAACACCTACGACCGTTCCGCGCAGAGCATGAAAAGCGCCGTGCTGGAGGCGGTTTCCCCCTATCCGCAGATTCTGCAGACGCACGGCTTTTACTATGACGAGACGGCGAAAACGGTGTCTTTTGATGTGATATTTGACTTTAAGACAGAGCACTGTGTTCACATTGTGGAGGAAATTCGGAACCGCCTGCTGAAGCGGTATCCGGACCATGTTTTTTCGATTCAGATTGACCGCGATGTGAGTGACTGACTTTTTGAGACAAGGAGGGATGATATGGTTTTCAGCAGTTTCCAATTTCTGCTCTGGCTGCTGCCTTTCTGCGTGGTAGTCTATCTGCTCGCGCGAAAGCCCGCGAAAAACCTTGTTCTGCTGTTCTTCAGTATCGTCTTCTATCTGACGGGAACGCTCGACCACATCGGATATCTTTACCTCATTCTCTTTTCTGTCGTGGTCAACTGGTTTATCGGCATGCTCATCGGAAGGCGGGACCGCTTCCGAAAACTCTATCTGATTATCGGGCTCTGCTGGGATTTCGGCTGCCTTTTCGTTTTCAAATATCTGGATTTCTTCATTAAGAATCTGAATCATATTCCGCACGTCAATATTCCGCTCAGCAACCTGATTCTGCCGCTCGGAATCAGCTTTTTTACGTTTCAGATCGCCTCCTACCTCATCGACGCCTACCGGGGCACGGTCAAGGTGGAGTATAATCTTATCAATCTCGGCACGTACATCCTCTTTTTCCCGCAGCTCATCGCCGGGCCGATTGTGCGGTTTTCGGATATTCAGAGCGAACTCCACAGTCGCAGCGTGCGCGTGCGGGATTTTCTGGAGGGGCTGGAGCAGTTTGTCATAGGGCTCGGCAAGAAAGTCCTGCTGGCGAATATGCTCGGCGGGCTCTGGCGCGATCTGGATATGGTGGGCTATGAATCCATCACGACACCGGCGGCGTGGATGGGGATTATCGCCTACAGCATGCAGCTCTATTTCGATTTCTCCGGCTATTCCCAGATGGCAATCGGCATGGGCAGAATGTTCGGCTTTCACTTTCCGCAGAACTTCAACCACCCCTATCTTTCCTGCTCCATGACGGAATTCTGGCGCCGCTGGCACATCACGCTGGGCGCGTGGTTCCGCGAGTATGTCTATATTCCCTTGGGCGGCAACCGCAAGGGCAGGGGACGGACCTATCTGAATCTGCTGATTGTCTGGGTGCTGACGGGATTCTGGCACGGCGCGGACTGGAATTTCCTCATCTGGGGCTTTTTGCTGTTCGGGCTCATCGCCTTGGAAAAGGCGGGGCTGGGCAATTTCCTGCAGAAGCACAAGGGCCTGGGACACCTCTACATGCTCTTCTGGATTCCCATGTCGTGGCTGCTTTTCGCCATCTCCGACATGAAACAGTACGGCATCTATCTGGGCAAGCTGTTCGGATTCGGCGCGGCGCCGCTGATGGCAAATGATTATGTGAAATATTTTGGCACTTACGGAAAATTCCTGATCGTCGGGCTGCTTTTCTGTACGGCCGCTCCGCAGAATCTCTACCGAATGCTCTCCAAGACGCGCTACGGGGTCTGGTTCCGTGTCGCGATTTGTCTCGCGGCGCTCGCGGGCTCGTGTTACTGTATTTACATGGGTATGGACGACCCGTTCCTCTATTTCCGCTTTTAAAAGGGAGGCTGACAGCGATGGATTATGAATCAAAAGAACCCCAGCGTCACCCGCGGCGGGAAAGTGCCCGGGAAATCCGTGAAAAAGACCTTATCGCGTCTGTTTTGGCAATTGTCTGTGTGATTCTCTTCCTGTGGACGGGCAAGATGTTTATCTGGAACCAAAGCGATGACACGCTCGAGCAGGACAGCG
>CAYZMU010000027.1:0-2465 GCA_964479595.1 uncultured Ruminococcus sp.
GTGGTCCTCGTTGCCGTCGCCTTTCTGATACAGGAAGTTCGAGACCGTGTCGCCGCTGAGCTGCGTGCTCGCCTTGAAGAAATCCGTGAAATGCTTGGAGACGGTCGTGAAATGCCCCGTCAGACCCAGAGAATCGTAGACGTCCTTGTATTCGTAGTAGCTCCACCCCAGTGTCGAGGCGGCGTAGCCCTGCGGCTGTCCGAACATCGCGTGGTCGCCCGCGTCGTGGTAGCCCCCGGGAACCTCATCGCCCGTATGGCAGTCGCCGCGCCATTCCATTCCGGTCGTTGACGAGACATTCCCGCACATATTGGCGTCATAGAAGTAGAGACTGTACTGCAGCAGCTTGGCGTAGTTGTCCGTCTGGGCCGCGGCTGCCTTTTCGTTCTCCGAAGGCCCCGTGAACACCAGCGCGCTGACCGCTACCGCCGCGCAGCAGCATGCCGCGCCCACGCGCTTGAGAAAATGACTGTTCATCGGAAAAACTCCTCTCCTCATCGTTAAAATTGTTCCAAAATCCCCCCGGTTTTGGTCCGGTTCTCCGACAATTTCATTATAACAGAAAACGCTCCCAATGCTATGAACAAACTATGAACGCAATATGAATATTCTGTGAACAGCCCCTCGGAAGACCGCAAAAATCCCCCGTGAACAGATCACGAGGGACAAGCGTTATTTCTCGCGCAGGATAAAGATATATTTGGCGGGTTTGTCCGCCTCGCTGACCATATACTCTCTTGTCAGCCCGCCGCGTTTTTGGTCCTTGACCCAGTCGCCGAAATTGCGCACGCGAATGTCTCTGCCGCGCAGCGCCTCACCGATTTTCTCCGCGGCGATTCGTTTCGCGGGCCCCAACATCTCCGCCTCAAAATCCGCGACGACCGTCTCCTCGCTGAAACGGTTTACGTCCAGTTTCTTTACCGCGCTGATCTCATAATCGGCCATCTTCCCCACCTTCTTTTAATCCCCGTCGGGTTTGTTGAAGAAATCGCGTAATTTATCAAAGAAATTCTCCCGCTTGGTGTACTTTTTCGACTGCACCAGCGAGTCGTCCAGCTGCCGGATCAGTTCCTTCTGCTGCTTGGAAAGATTCTTGGGCACTTCTATCGTCACCGTGACATACGCGTCGCCGCGATCGGAGCGGTTGAGGCGCTTGATTCCCTTGCCGCGCAGCCTGAATTTCGTTCCGGTCTGCGTGCCCTCCGCGATGGTGATCTTGGAATGCCCGTCCACCGTCGGCACGACAATCTCGTCGCCGAGCGCCGCCTGCGCGTAGGTAATCGGCACGTCGCAGTAGACGTCAAAGCCGTTGCGCTTGAAGACCGGGTGCTCGCGCACGCTCACGACCACGTAAAGATTGCCCGGAGACCCGCCGTTGACGCCCGCGTCGCCCATCTGCGCGACCGGAACCGCCTGCCCGTCGTCAATGCCCGCGGGAATCCGCACCGTGACGGTTTTCATCATGCGCACTCTGCCGACGCCTCTGCATTTCTGGCAGGGCGTGCGGATGACTCTGCCCTTTCCCTGACAGCGCGGACAGGGTTTCGAGGACGAAATCATGCCGAACGGCGTGCGCTGCGTGACCTTGACCATGCCGCGGCCCTGACACTCCTTGCACAGTTCCGCCTCCGCGCCGCCCGCGCCGCCCGTTCCGTGGCAGTCCGGGCAGGTTTCCATGCGCTGAATCGAAACATCCTTGGTCACACCGTTGACGGCTTCCATGAAGTCGATGGTCAGCCCCACCTGCACGTCTTTGCCCTGACGCGGGGCATTGGCGTTGGCGGCTCTGGAACCGAACATTCCGCCCATGCCGCCCATGCTGCCAAAGAGGCTCTCGAGAATCTCGCTGACATCGGAGGAATATTCCCCCGCGCCCGCGCCCATACCGCTGCTGTCAAGCCCCTCGTGACCGTAACGGTCGTAGATCTGGCGTTTCTCGCTGTTGGAAAGCACCTCATACGCCTCAGTAATCTCTTTGAACTTCGCCTCGGCGTTGGGATCATCCGGGTGCAAATCGGGGTGATACTGCCGCGCGAGCTGACGGTACGCCTTCTTCAGGTCCTCGTCAGTCGCGTCCCGGCTCACGCCCAGCACCTCATAGTAATCTCGTTTGTCGGCCATATCGGACTCCTTCCCTTTTTCGCTTCCTCACGCGCCCCCCGGGCACGCCAAAAAGACCCCGCCGCGCGCGCTCTCCCCCGCCGAAACCTCTCTCCCCAGCGAGAGCACCGGTATCGGCGCGTGCAGCGCGAAGAATATCAGCAGAGCCGCCAGTATCACTAATGCCGCCACTGTCATCATCACACAGTTTCTTCTGTCCCTCATCTTTATTATACCCGATGTGCGTTGTCCGAGTTTTTACGCTTGCGCGTTGTCGGTAAAGTTTTCTTCCCCTGCCGGGGCGGTGTCTTTAGTCCCCTCCCCTTCGGGGAGGGGGCAGGAATGTTTTTGCGCTCTCCCGGCTG
>CAYZMU010000027.1:2565-8315 GCA_964479595.1 uncultured Ruminococcus sp.
TTAGTCCCCTCCCCTTCGGGGAGGGGGCAGGAATGTTTTTGCGCTCTCCCGGCTGCTATGTTTTGGGGCTGTTGGTCTCCCGCACCCTGCCGGAGGTGTCTTTAGTTCCCTCCCCTTCGGGGATTTTTCCGCCCGCTGTTGATTATCGGTGGAATTTATGTTGTCCCCGAAGCAGGCTATGCTCTCCCGGCTGCTATGTTTTGGGGCGGTTTGTCCCCTCTGCCGGGCGGAAAAGCCCCTGAGCCGCTTTTTCCCGCGCGGGGACAAAACGCGACCGCGCGGGACCAATCATGTTCTTTTTCGAGGGTTCAGACGTCTGTAAAGTCCGCGTCTACCACACCGCCGTCGTCAGGTGTGCCGTCCTCGGCCTGGAAACCGCCCGGTGCCGGACCCGCGCCGGGATTCTGCCCGTCCGTCGGCGCGCTCTGCTGGTAGACTTTCGTGCTCAGCGCGTAGAAGGCGTTCTGCAGCGCGTCGGTCTTTGCCTTGATATCCTCGTAGTTGTCGCCTTTGAGCGCCTCTCTCAGCGCCGCGATGGCCTCATTGATGGGCGCCTTGTCCGAATCGGAAACCTTGTCGCCGAATTCGTTCATCGCCTTTTCGCACTGGAAGCACAGCGCCTCGCCGTTGTTCTTGGCGTCGACCTGCTCCTTGCGCCGCTTGTCCGCCTCGGCGAACTGCTCCGCCTCGCGCACGGCGCGGTCGATATCCTCCTTGCTCATGTTCGTGGAGGCTGTAATGGAGATATTCTGCTCCTTGCCCGTGCCCAGATCCTTCGCGGAAACGTGCACGATGCCGTTGGTGTCGATATCGAAAGTGACCTCAATCTGCGGCACGCCGCGCGGCGCGGGGGCGATGCCGTCGAGGCGGAATTCGCCGAGCTTCTTGTTGTCCTTGGCAAACTCGCGCTCGCCCTGCAGCACGCAGATGTCCACGGCGGGCTGATTGTCCGCGGCGGTGGAGAAGACCTGCGATTTCTTCGTCGGAATGGTCGTGTTGCGCTCGATAATCTTGGTGCAGATGCCGCCCATGGTCTCAAGGCCCAGCGACAGCGGCGTGACATCGAGCAGCAGCAGCCCGTCCTTGACGTCGCCGCCGAGAATGCCGCCCTGATACGCCGCGCCGAGTGCGACGCACTCATCCGGGTTGATGCCCTTGAACGGCTCCTTGCCGATGCGCTCCCTGACCGCCTGCTGCACCGCGGGGATTCTCGAGGAACCGCCCACGAGCAGGACTTTGTCCAGATCGGACGCCTGAAGACCGGAATCGCTCAGCGCCTGATCGACAGGACCCATGGTCGCGCGAACGAGGTCTTCGGTCATCTCGTTGAATTTCGCCTGCGTCAGCGTCAGGTCGAGGTGTTTGGGCCCGTTCTGGTCCACGCTGATAAACGGCTGGTTGATGTTGGTCGTCGTCATGGAGGAAAGCTCTATCTTCGCCTTCTCCGCCGCCTCCTTGAGCCGCTGCATGGCGGTCTTGTCGGTGGAGAGGTCGATGCCGTCGGACTTCTTGAACTCCGCGATGATCCAATCAATGATTCTCTGGTCGAAGTCGTCGCCGCCCAAGTGGTTGTTGCCCGCGGTCGCCAGCACTTCCGTGACGCCGTCGCCCATATCGATGATGGAGACGTCGAATGTGCCGCCGCCCAAGTCAAAGACCATGATCTTCTGCTCTTCTTCCTTGTCAATGCCGTAGGAGAGCGCGGCGGCGGTCGGTTCGTTGATGATGCGGCGGACATTGAGCCCCGCTATCTGCCCCGCGTCTTTGGTCGCCTGACGCTGGCTGTCGGTGAAGTAGGCCGGAACGGTGATGACCGCCTCGGTGACCGGCTCGCCCAGATACGATTCCGCGTCGGATTTGAGCTTCTGCAGAATCATCGCGGAAATCTCCTGCGGGGTATAGGACTTGCCGTCAATCGTCACTTTCTGGTCCGAGCCCATCTTTCTCTTGATGGAAATCACCGTGTTGTCGGGGTTGGTGATTGCCTGCCGCTTCGCTATCTGTCCTACGAGCCGCTCGCCCGTCTTGGAAACCGCGACCACCGACGGTGTGGTTCTGGCGCCCTCCGCGTTGGGGATGACGACGGCGTTTCCGCCCTCCATCACCGCGACGCACGAATTGGTCGTACCAAGGTCAATACCGATAATCTTTCCCATAAAGCATCCTCCTCATATATTGCAAAGTGAAATCACTGCTGTCCTTATCTTTTCGCGCCGTTCTATTCTCCCGCGACGCCCACCATCGCGCAGCGCAGCACCCGCGCGCCGAGGCGGTAGCCTTTCTGATAGACCTCGCAGACCGTGCCCTCCTCGCGTTCGCTGTCGGGGTCGCGGTGTACGGCGTTGTGCACCTTCGGGTCAAAGACCTCCCCCAGCGCCGGGATTTCCTCCACGCCGAGCTTCCTGAGAAATTCCCCCAGCTGGCGGTAGATATTCTCCATCCCGCCCCTGTACGCCTCATCGGAACAGGGCGCCTCCATCGCGCGCTCAAAGCTGTCAATCACCGGCAGCAAATCCGCCACGGTCTTGGAAACGGCGTCGCTGTAGGTTTCGGATTTCTCCCTCGACGTGCGCTTGCGGTAGTTTTCAAATTCCGCCAGCAGCCGTACATAGCGGTCCTGTTCCGCCCGCAGCTGCTCCTGTAATCCCGGTTCTTCACTGTCCGGAGAAGTTTCATCGTCCCCGGCATCGTCTTCGCCGCCGTCCTCCTCAGGCTCTTCCCCGCTGTTTTCTGTCCGCTCTTCGTCGTCCGGAGAATCCCCGCTGTCCCCTTCTTCCGTCCGCTCCTCGCTGTCCTCTTCTTCGTCTGCAGGCTCGTCCGAGGGCACGCCGCTTTCTTCCAGCGACTCAAAATCCTCGCAGCCGTCCGCGTCGCGCAGTTTCGCGCTCATTTGTCATCATCCTCCTCCTTTTCGGAGATCAGATCGCTGATCTTGTTGGTAAAATACTCAAGATACGGTATCGCTTTCGCGTAGTTTAACCGCATCGGGCCGATAATGCCGATCCGCCCCGCGTCCACGCCGTCTTTCTGGTAGCCCCCGACAATCATGCTGGAATTGCCGATGACGAAACCCGGATTCCCGCCCGCGCGGCGCTCGTCCCCGAACAGCACGTGAATCCCCGAAAAGCTGTCGTTGAGCAGCGGCATGATCACATCCTGATGCTCCATGAATTCCACAATGTCGCCCGTGTTCAGCTCGCCGCAGCCCAGCAGATTGCGCGCGCCGTTGACGGTCACTTCCTGTTTCATCATGTCCCGGCTGAGCTCGTAGAGCCCCTCCACCAGCGGCCCCAGCGTCACCATGTAAGTCCCCAGCGCCGTGACGAGGCCCTCAAAAAGCTCCGGCGAAACATCGCCCAGCGAGACGCCCTGAAGATGTTCGGTGAGGAACGAGGCGAAGAACGCCAGCTGCTCGTCGGTCAGATCAAATTCCAGCCTGCAGATCTTGTTCTTGATGTTGCCGCCGGAAGTGATGAGCAGAATCACGTACATCCGCCTGCCGGTCGGAATGACCTCAACCTTGGAAATGACGGAGAAACGCGGCATTGTGTTGACCGCGACGGCGGCGCATTTCGTGATTTCCGCCAAGGCTGTGGTCGCGGACTGTATCAGCGAATCCTGCGAGACCGCGCCGTCCCCGGGAAAGACCGCGTCGAGGTGCCTTCGTTCCTCCTCGCTCAGGCGGGCCCCCGCCACGCACTTCTCAATATAGAGTTTGTAGCCCTGAAAAGTCGGGATTCTCCCGGCGGAGGTGTGCGGCTGCTCCAGAAGATTCAGCTGCTCGAGCACCGCCATGTCGTTGCGTATCGTCGCCGCGGAAACCCGGATATCCGGCAGCGCGGCGATGGCCTTGGAGCCCACGGGTTCGCCCGTCAGGATGTACTGGTCCACCACCGCCGCGAGTATGCGAAGTTTGCGGTCGTCCATGCCCCCGAGCCCCCTTTTCGCAGACATTCCGTTTTGGTGCTAGCACTCTTCCTCTCTGAGTGCTAATATGAATATACCACATTTCTTAGCCCTTGTCAAGCCCCTAAGCGCGTTTTGCGGCAATTTTCGGAGAATTGCACAGAAAATGCCCGCTCTCACTGTGAAATTTGACAAAGCGGTCAAGAGCTTGGAGACAATCAGACATTCTGAGAGTACAATCAATCATTGAAGGAGGGCGCGCGGGCTATTATAATAAAGAGTGAAGGAGCGGCGCGAGAAACGGCTTCCCTTCGCGCGGCTCAATAATTTTTTGGGGGATGATACCAGATGACCACGGCAAAAACACGCCTCACCGCGCTTCTGTGCGGCGCGGCCATGCTCGCGGGCGCCGTGATTCCCTGTCTGACCGATCGCGGCGCGGCCGCGGACACATCGGTTTCCTTTCTGGAGCAGGGAGGGCTCAATGAGTCGGCGTACGTGACATGGGCGCCGGTTGACGGCGCGGACGGCTACAACGTCTTTGTGGACGGCAAACAGATTGACAGCATGCTTATCAGACAATACAGCGGGTTCTTCCGCGCGGACGCGGTGGGCCTTACAAGCGGCGCGCACTCCATTCAGGTTGTCGCGTGCAAGGGGAGCGCCCAGATAGGGCAGGCGGCGCAGGCGGACGTCACGGTGACCAAATACGACCGCTCGGGCTTTGGCTGGGTGAACGGCACCTCTTCGGGCGCCTACAACGAGGACGGCACGCTGCGCGACGGCGCGGTGGTGCTGTATGTCACGGACGACAACAAGGACAGCGTTACCTGTGAAGTCGCGACGGGCTCAAACAAATCCCAGACCTTCACGGGAATTCAGCAGATTTTAAACGCGGTCAAGAAGGGCTATGACACCCGCCCGTTCTGTATCCGCGTGATAGGCGACATCACCGACCCGGCGGGGATAGCGGACGTCGGCGGGGACCTGACCATTGACGGCGGCGGCAAATTCACCGGCGGCATGACCTTGGAGGGCATCGGCAGCGACGCGCTCTTTACGGGCTTCGGCGTCAAGGTCAAGAACATCTCCAATCTTGAAATCCGCAACATCGGCGTGCGTATGTGCGACAGCGACGAGGGCGACAACATCACTTTGCAGCAGGGCAACGACCACGTCTGGGTGCACAACTGCGATTCTTTCTACGGCGCGGCGGGCGGCGACGCGGACCAGGCCAAGGGCGACGGCGCGCTCGACTGCAAGCGCTCGACCTACGTCACCTTCTCCTACAACCACTTCTGGGACAACGGCAAGTGCAACCTGCTCGGGCTCAGCGAGAATACGGTGGACGACCTCTACATCACCTATCACCACAACTGGTACGACCACTCGGATTCGCGCCACCCGCGCGTGCGTTTCTACAGCGCCCACGTCTACAACAACTACTATGACGGCAACGCCAAGTACGGCATCGGCTCGACACAGAGTTCCTCGGTCTTCGCGGAATCCAACTACTTCCGCAACTGCGGCTACCCCATCCTCACCTCCATGCAGGGCACGGACGCTCTGGGCGAGGGCACCTTCTCCGGCGAGGACGGCGGTGTCGTCAAGGCGTACGGCAATATCATGGAAGGGGAGAAATCCTTTATCCCCTATTCGGAGAACAACACCTCCTTTGACGCCTATGTCGTGGAGAACAAGACCGACAAGGTCCCCGAAACGGTCAAGGCGCTGTATACTTCCGACTTAGGCGATTCCTACCCGCACACCTACAACAACTTTGACACCTCCGCGGATATGTATTCCTACACCGCCGACGACGCAAAGGACGTTCCCGCCATCGT
>CAYZMU010000027.1:8415-12505 GCA_964479595.1 uncultured Ruminococcus sp.
CCGCGGATATGTATTCCTACACCGCCGACGACGCAAAGGACGTTCCCGCCATCGTCGAGGCGGGCGCGGGGCGTTTAGGCGGAGGGGATTTCACCTTTGCCTTTGACGACGCCAAGGACGACGCGGACTACAATGTCAACTCAGCGCTCATGGACGCGGTCAAATCTTATCAGTCCGGCGTGCTGGCGGTCGGCAGCGGGTTTGTCTCGGATACACCGCCCGCTCCGGGCTCCACTTCCTCCACCGAGGCCACCACGGCCACCACGGCCTCAACAACCGACACACAGGCAAGTACAGAACCCTCCGGCACAACCGTCACCCCCGCTCCTTCCCAGAGCGACATCAAGGTCGTCTACGCGGGCGGATGGAACGAGATGGCGTATATCGTGCTGACGGGGATTTCCGACGCGGATGTGACCGCCGTCTCCTACAGCGGCGCATCTGAAGGCAAACTCGAGGGCGAGGACTTTGAGTATCTCGTCCGCGACACCGAGGACGGGCTGCGCGTGGACCTGCAGGGGCTCAAGCCCGGCACCTACACCGTAAAGATTGAAACGGCGAACGCGACCGTCTCCCAGGGGGGCATTGAGGTCAGCGAACAGGACCGCTCCGGATACGCGCACTTTAACTACACCGCGGGTGTCGGCGCCTACAACGACGACGGCACCCTGAAGGCGAACGCGAAAGTGCTTTACGTAACAGACGAGAACAAGGACACCGTTTCCGTCACCTCCAAGGACGGCACGACCGTCACGGGCATCGGCAATATCCTCAATTCCGCCGGACAGGACGCGGGCGGGGGCAAAACCGCGGGCGGCGGCACCGCCAACTCCAACAGCGGCATCATCAAGAAGCTCTCCGAGGACGGCACCCCGCTGGTCGTGCGCATCATCGGCACGGTCAAGGCGCCCCAAGGTGTCACGGCGTACGATTCGGTCGATCTGGGCGGTTCGGAAGGCGACAACGGCTTCATGGCGCGCATCAAATCCGGGCTGAACATCACGATTGAGGGTGTGGGCTCGGGCGCGTGCATTGACGGCTGGGGGCTGCACTTCATGGCGGAATCCAGCGCCCCGGACTTCGGCAAGAGCTTTGAGGTGCGCAACCTCGCGTTCCGCAATGTCCCGGAGGACTGCGTCGGCATGGAGGGCGTACAGGAAGGCGACGAGCTGACCGCCCCGGTAGAGCGCTGCTGGATCCACAACTGCGAATTCTATGTACCGGCCATCGAAAAACCCGCCGAGAGCGACAAGGCGCAGGGCGACGGCGCGTGCGATTTCAAGCGCGGGCTCTACTTCACCAACAGCTACTGCTACTACGAGGGCTACCACAAGACCAACTTGGTCGGCGCGAACGATTCCAACGCGCAGTACCACCTGACCTACCACCACAACTACTGGAAGAAATGCGAATCCAGAGGGCCGCTGGCACGGCAGGCGAATATCCATATGTACAACAACATCTTCGACGGACAGACCAGCTACTGCATGAATCCGCGCGCGAACGCCTATATCTTCTCGGAGTACAATGTCTTCAAGGACAGCAAGAACCCCATGCAGGTAAAGCTGGGCGCGATTAAGAGCTATAACGACGAGTTCACCAATGTCAAGGGCGACATGGACGGCACGATTGTCACGGACAAGAGCGAGAAAGTCGCGAGCGAGAACAAATACGCGAACTTCGATACCGACGCCTCGCTCTGCTACATTTCCGATGGGGCCTACCGCCTCGACACCGAAGCGGACCCCGACCTCTACACCTCCCTCTCGGCACTGTTTGAGGTCTGGGGCGGCACGATGGACAAACTCCTGCTGACGACGGAAGGCCCGGTCATCACAGGTCCCGGCGGCGGCAGCACAGATTCCGGATCAACGACGACCACAACGACCACCACCACAACGACAACGACCACAGCACCGGCGGGAGAGGCGCTCCCGGGCGACCTCAACTGCAATGGCGAAGTCACGATAGCGGACGCGGTACTGCTCTCGCGCCTGCTCTCCGGGGCTGCCGTGGAACTTTCCGAGCAGGGACATATAAACGCGGAAGTGGACGGCAACGCGGACATCGGTGAAAACGATTTGACCGTGCTGCTGCAAATCCTTGTAAAACTCGCGTAAGACAGCATATCTCCCCCGCCTCCCAAAAGCGGGGGAGTTTTTTCGCAAAATTGTCGCGCGCCCCTTGCAATTTCAAAAGTTTTCTGGTATAATAGAGGGGAGCGTATTCTGCCCCCGCACCGCGAGGGGCGTTGTGATTAGAAATGAAAGGGAGAAAACGTATGGACGACCAGCGCAGTTTGGAGGAGCAGCTTTTAGGGGATATGACCTACGACGACCCCAGAGCCCACAGGACACAGCCGGCGGATAGCGGACCCGAGCCGGACCCGGCGGTGATTCTCGGGGATATGAGCGAGGATCTCTCCGCCCCGGCGAGCGCGCCCGCCTACCAGAGACTCACAGACGAGCAAATCGCCACGCTGCAGCAGCAGCGCGCCGCGAAGGGGGAAAAGCCCTACACGGCGGAGGAAATCGAGGATCTGCAGGCGGAGTTTATCGAGCGCCAGCGCAGACAGGCTCAGGAAGAGGCGATGGCGAAGGAGGAGGCGGCCCGTGCCGCGGCGGCGGCAAGCATTCTCGTGGAGGACACCGAATATGTGGCGCCCGAAAAGAAAACGCATGAGGAGCTGCCTACTGTGGACGCGAGCGCGCTGCTCGAAGAACCCGCCCCTCAGCCCGAACGCCGCGCCGTTTTCAACAGCGAGGATTTGGAGGCCGCGAAGCGCGCCGCGGTAAAACGCCAGCGGGAGGCGCTCGAAGATTCCGGCCCAAAAACGGAACAGGAACAGCGCGAGTCGCGCCGCCAGATGGAGATTCTGCGCCACCAGCAGCTCGCGGACAAGGCGCAGGCGGGCTTTAAACTCGCCATTATCTGTACCGTGGTGGGCGTCATCGGGGCGGGGCTTATGGCGCTGTTCTCGACCAGACCTTTCCCGGAGGATTCCCCCGCGTTCTTTAACTTCGCGCAGAATTTTTATTTGATAGCGGGGTTCATCCTCGTGCTGCTCTCCTTCACGATTGTGACGCGGGTAAAACAGCTCAAGGGCTTCACCTCCTTCCTGTTCGGGATTTCGGCGGTGCTGCTGCTGATACCGGGGGTGCTGGTGCTGTTTGAGATGCGCGGAACGGAAATGTTCTGGCTCTCCGCTGTCTCGTATCTGGGCGCGATTGGCGGGTGTTTCGCGGTAACTTTCATGCTCTCCACCAGCGACAAAATCAAGGCGTATTACGACCGCTGTGACGAATTGTACGACTAGGGGTGTGCCGAATGGCAAAACTCTACGAATCCGGCGAAAACTATCTCGAAACCATTCTCATTCTCCACAAAACCCACAGTATCGTGCACGCGGTGGATATCGCGCGGGAGATGGACGTCTCCAAGCCGAGCGTCAGCCGCGCGATGGGGATTCTGCGCGACGGGGGCTTTATTGAGACGCACGAGAGCGGGGACATTACCCTGACTCCGAGCGGGCGGGAAGTCGCGGAGCGCATTTACGAGCGGCACACGGTCCTGACACAGTGGCTTATGGATCTCGGGGTCAGCCGGCAGACCGCGGCGGAGGACGCCTGCAAGATTGAACACCACATCAGCGCGGAGTCTTTCCGCGCGCTCAAGGCGCATCTGCGAAGAGAACACCCGAATGTGGCGCTTTCGGAGAGCGAGCCCGAAAGCACGCAGAGCTAAAGAGAATCGCGGCAACAGGGGGCAGCGAAACCTCCTTTGGCGAGCCCGAAAGCCCGCGGAATCAGGCGAATCGTGTGACGACCGTTCAGCCTTGTCACAGCAAATCGGCGCGTCACAGCCCAGATAAGCCGTTTTTGACGGACAAGACAATTATTTCTATATCAGAGTAAATCGTAAATATAGGCATATATACACCCGCGCACGCGTATATCGCGCGTATAGGAAAATTCGGGCAGTTGTCCGGCACTCGTCAGGCACGGAAAGGAGCGGCGGCTTTTGAATCTTCAGGGGTTTTTTCACAGCGCGAGGTTCAAGGTGCTGCTGTGTGTCGCGGCGCTGCTGCTGG
>CAYZMU010000027.1:12605-17444 GCA_964479595.1 uncultured Ruminococcus sp.
TTTTTTCACAGCGCGAGGTTCAAGGTGCTGCTGTGTGTCGCGGCGCTGCTGCTGGGGGTACTGCTCTATTCGCTGCGGCAGGGCGCGCGTATGGACCGTGTGAGCGCGGTTCTTGATACGATAACGCAGCCGGTACGGCGCGCGGCGTCGGCGATTTCGGGCAGTGTGAACGAGAAACTCGACACCTACTACGGCGCCAAGGCGTATCGTGAGGAGAACGCGCGTCTGCGCGAGGAAAACGCGAAACTGCAGGAAGAACTGATAGGCTATGACGCCGCCGTGGAGGAACGCGACGCGCTGCGCGGCCAGCTGCAGATTAAAGAGGAGCACGACGATTTCGTCCTCAGCGAGCCCTGCAAGGTCCTGATGCCGGTGACAAATGATTTAACAGGAAGTTTCCGGCTGGATAAGGGCGAAGCGGACGGCATTCCGTTAAACGCGCCCGTGCTGTGCCCGGAGGGTCTGGTCGGGGTGGTTACGGAACTTTCGAAATATTCCGCGACAGTCACAACCATTCTCTCGCCCGAGCTTTCCGTGGGGGCTGTCTGCCTGCAGAGCTCTGACAGCGGCATTGTCGAGGGCACGCTCAGATACGCCGCGGCAGGGCAGACCAAGATGATCTACCTTAACGAGGACCACGGCGTCAAAAAAGGGGATCTTGTCTGTACGGCGGGTACGACCGGCATTTTCCCCTACGGCATTCCCATCGGCACGGTACTCGAAACGGGCATGGAGGAAACGGGGCTTACCGCCTACGCCGTCATAGCACCCGGCGCGGTGCTCGAGGATCTCGAATCGGTCACGGTGCTGCTCGATTTCGAGGGAAAGGATGAGACGGAAGATGAGCCGTCCTAACCGCACGCGCTCGGAGAAAAAGACGCGGCGAAGAAACGCGCTGCGTATGGTTCTGAGTCTGCTTTTGCTGCTGCTGTGCGCGTTTCCGATGTTCGGCGGCGGGGTGCAGCCGCTTTCCGTCATCCCCGCGCTCGTCTGTATCTGCATGAACGAAACGTTCTACTTCTCCATCTTCTGCGGGGCGCTCTCGGGGCTCCTCATCGACGTCGCCTGCGGCAGTGTCTTGGGCTCCAACGCGCTCTTTCTGCTCGTGTTCAGCGCCTTCGCCTCGCTGCTCTTTGAGCGGCTGCTGCGGCCGGGATTCTGGCATTTCCTCTGGCTGACTTTTGTCTGCGCGGCGGGAAGAGGGGCGCTCTCGTACCTGCTGACGGCGGTGCTTTTTCGTGTGGAGGGCAGAGAATTGCTCTTTCGGGAGATTCTGCTGCCGAGCCTGATTCTTACTATGATCATTTCCCTGCTCGTGTATCTGCTCTATCTCCCCTGCGGGCGTCTGCTGACCAAACGCGTGCGGCCCTTAAGCAACGCGGTGATGCGTTTTGACTAACCTTTATGAAAAAACAAACCCCTGCCCTTTCGCGGACAGGGGTGATTTTATGGGTGACGGATTATTCGGAAGTTTTCGGCGCGGCGGGCTCTTCCAGCGCGCGTTCAATCTCCGCGTAAACACTGTTTAAATCGACCACGCATTCCTCGAGCTTCCTGACGATACGGGGATCAAGCCCCAGCGCGTCGCGCAGTTCGTTTAATGTTCTGCGCTCGGAAGGGTGTTCGAAATGGTCGCAGACGGCGAAGGAAAAGATTTCCATATAAACCTTGCGCTTGCCCGTTTCGTTCAGCTGCGCCAAGGTGTCCCGCGCCGCCGCCTCCGCCGCGGAATCGTAACTGAAATCCGGGATCCCGAACGCGTTCTTATATTCCTCCAGCAGAGAATCCTCCTCCGCGCTGACAATCCCGTCCTCCTCAACCAGCTCCGACGCGATGGTCAGGAACGCCTCCGCCTCAATCCGGCCGAATTCACTGATAAACATGGTTTGTACCCCCTTGATGGTGATGGTGGGCTCCCCGCCCTTCTACTATTATAGCATATCGGCGCGAAAAATGCAAGCCCCGCTCAGCTCTCTTTCGGCGGCTGCGGCGGCGGTTCGGGATTCTTCGGGAAGGTCAGCGTGACGGTCGTGCCCGTGCCGAGCGTGCTTCTCACGTCGATTTTGGCGTTGTGAAACGCCGCGCCGTGCTTGACAATCGAAAGCCCCAGCCCCGTGCCGCCGATTCTGCGCGAATGGCTCTTGTCCACGCGGTAGAAGCGCTCGAAAATCCGGTCCAGATCCCCCTGCGGGATGCCAATCCCCGTATCCGCCACGGAAAAGACCGCCTCGTTCTCCTCCCCGGAAACCTCGACGCGCACGCGCCCGCCCTCCACATTGTATTTGATGGCGTTGTCGCAGAGGTTATAGAGCATCTCCTCCACAATCACGGGAACGCCCGTCACCTCCGCCGGGCCGCCGAAAAGGTCCATGGTGATTTGCCGCTCCTGCGCGGAGGGTTTCAGCTGTTCGCAGACATTCCCCGCGATTTCGAAGAGGTCAAACTGCCGCATTTCCTCCGAAAAGCTCTCGTCGTCGAGTCTGGAGAGGCGGATAATATCCTCTATCAGGGCGATCATGCGCGCGGATTCATCCCGGATCCGGCCGGCAAACCCGCCGATATCCTCCGCCTTGACGAGCCCGGACGCTATCATGTCCGCGATGCCGTAGATCGAAGTCAGCGGCGTCTTGAGCTCATGGGAGACGTTGGAGGTGAATTCCCTGCGCAGCGCGTCACGTTTTTCGCGCTCCGTCACGTCCAGCAGCACCAGCACCGCCCCGCTGACGGTTTCCCCGCTCAGCACGGGGTTCGCGATAAGCTGCACGGCGGTCTCCCCGATATAGAGCACCGACTCGCTGTGTGTTCCGGAAATGGCGTGCCCGACACACTCCCGGAACGGCGCGGAATCGTTTAAACTATAAACATCCCGGTTTTCCGCGGGCGGGTCGTGAATCCCGAGCAGCCCCAGCGCGGCGTGATTGCAGGAAAGCACCGTGCCCTTCGCGCTGATGAGCAGCAGCCCCTCGCGCATATTCTGCGTCATGACCTGAATCTGCTCCTGCTGCCCCGAAAGGGTGCTGCGCTGCCGCGCGACCTGCGCCTGCAAATCCGAAATCTGACGTTTGAGCGGCTCCTGCGCGTCCGGCTGAGGCGTTTCGGGGGACTGCCCCTTTTTCGCGATATGACCGGCGAGCAGCCGCGCGGGGAAAATCAGCGCCGCGCAGACAAGCACCGCCACCGGGCTTAGCTGCAGCACGAGCTTCCAATAATTTTCTGTCGGCAGCAGCAGCGGAAAACACAGCAGACACAGCGCCGCGCAAACGCCGGAAACCGCCAGAATCAGCGCGAAAATCCTGTTTTTGTTCATGCCGCCCCCTTCTCAGGCGCGAAAGCGATAGCCAAAGCCCCGCACGGTTTCAATGGCGCCGCCCGCCTCGCCGAGTTTCTGGCGCAAGGTCCCGATATGCACATCGACCGTGCGGCTCTCCCCGGTGTAGTCATAGCCCCAGACGCACTGCAGGATTCTGTCCCGGCTCAGTACAATTCCCTGATTGCGCATAAGCAGCGCGAGCAGGTCAAATTCCTTGCCCGTCAGCGTCACGGGCTGCCCCCCGACCTTGACGGTGCGGCCCTCGGTATTGAGCGAAATGTCGCCGCTCCGGATTTTCGTTTCCGCGCCGTGTGCCGACGCGCGCCGCAGCAGGGCACGAATGCGCGAGAGCAGTTCCATCACCCCGAAGGGCTTGGTCAGATAGTCGTCCGCGCCGCTGTCGAGGCCTAAGACCTTATCATATTCCGTGCCGCGCGCCGTCAGCATCATAATGGGAAGATTCGCGGTCGCGGGCATTCCGCGCAGCCAGCGAAGCACGGAAATCCCGTCCTCCTCCGGCAGCATAATGTCCAGCAGCGCGACATCGGGAATCTCCCGCTCCACCGCCGCGCGGAACTGAGAGGGCAGCCCGAAGCCCTGAATCTCATAGCCCGCGCTTCTGACGGCGTAGACGGTGAAATCCCGGATATTGCTGTCGTCCTCAAGCAGGTAAATCATGCGGCTCCTTTCCCCCTTCAGGAAAGCCCCAGAAACGCCTTGGCGTTCCCCGAAAAGATTTTTCTGTATTCCGCTTCGGAAAACCCAAGCGTGAGCAGCCTTTCGGCCTCCTTTTTCGGGCTCCACATCGGGAAGTCTGTCCCGAACGAGCAGCAGTCGGGCGTGAAATGCTTTATCAGACGCACCGCGCGCTCCGGCGACATCATGCAGACCGAACTGCTGGTATCGTAGAGCACATTCTCGGAAGGCTTGAGAATCCACTCCGACTCGTCCCAGCTCGCCCAGCCGCCCAGATGCGAGGCGAGGACCTTGAGCTTTGGAAAATCCCGCAGCACCTTCGCGAGCATCGCGGGGTGGGAAAAATCGTGCCGATAGTCCCCCAGATGCATCAGCACCGGCAGCCGCCCCTCAATCACCTCGTAGACGCGGTAGGACGCCTTGCTGTCAATGGCGGTGCGCTGAAAATCCGCGTGCAGTTTCACACCGTGCAGCCCCAGACCGATAATGCGGTCCACTTCCCCCTCAATATCCGGATAATCCCCGTGCATGGCGGCAAACCCGATGAGATTGGGGTGCGCCTTCTGGGTCCGGGCGATGAAATTGTTGATAGTCGGGACTTGTTTCGGGGTGGTCGCGACGCTGCAGCACAGCACGCGCTTCGCCGAGATCTCCGCCTCCGCCTCGAGCAGCTCGTCAATATCCCCGACGTGGTACTCCATGGGTATATCGTAAAACTTGCTGATGGATTCCGTCGCCTTGACGCTTATCATTTTCGGGAAGATATGCGTGTGCATATCGTAAATCTCAAAATCTTCCGGTTTCATCTTCTCATTTCCTTTTTTGATTTAACC
>CAYZMU010000028.1:0-15799 GCA_964479595.1 uncultured Ruminococcus sp.
GCCAAGCGGCGCCAAAAACGGCAGGCGCGCGCGGAGAGAAAGGCGCGGAGGGCTCGCGCGCAGGCGGGCGGATAGAAAACTTCGGAATTTTCCAAATTTTCATGTTATAATAGCCGTCGGACGCGGGCGGATAGAAAGCATTTCCAAAGTTTGTCTCCTGCTTCCCTGTCAGGGGAGGGGAACAAAGACAATGCCCCTTGGGGGCGAAAAAGCACCTCTCTGTTCCCTCCCCGTCCGGGGAGGGAATAACTGCCTCGAGGGGAAGATACAGGCGGGGAGACTTTTCCCGACCGCGCCGAACGTCACACCCGCGAGCACGAAAGCGGCTTTTGGGATAACGTAAGTGTTTTCGACCGCAAAAGTCGGGCGGCAAAAAGGAGGAAAGATGGTACATTTTATTACGGGAGGCTCGGGAACAGGAAAGAGCACGGCGCTGATTGAGGCGCTGGAGGCGTATCTGCCGGACGCCACCGCGCGGATAGTGACTTTGGTGCCGGAGCAGTACGCGTTCACATATGACAAGCGTCTGTACGCGGCTTTGGGCGCGGGGGGCTTCAACAGCGTGTTCGCGGGAACATTTCGCAGCCTTACGGCGCGGATCTTGGAGGAATCCTCTGAACAGGCTCTCGATGTCGCCAGCGATGTCGCGCGGGAAGTGACGCTGTACCGTGTTCTGCGCGAGGAGGCATCCGAACTCAAGGTCCTCAAAGGGGCACGTTCGGGCGGCACGGGACTGCTGCGGCAGCTTGCGTCGGAAATCGAATCCTTTATCCGGTCCGGCACAGCGCCCGCGCGGATTTTGCGGGCGTCGGAAGAGACCACAGGAATGCTTTCGGGGAAGCTTGAGGATTTTTCAAAGATATACGCGCGGTATTTAACAGAACTGGACGCGCGAGGGGTACGGGACACCCGGGCGGACACGCTGCGCGCCGCCGAAATTCTGCGCGAGCACGCGGAGGAAATCCCGCCCGCGCTGTATTTTTTGGATGAGTTCGATTATTTTCAGGAGGATCAGTACACGCTGCTCGAGGAGATTTTACCGCGCGCGGAGGAGGTCTATATCACGCTGCGCACGGATGGCGGGGAACCGGAGGCGGGGTACGGGCGCTTTGAGGTGACGGAGGGGACGCTGCGCCGGCTGACGCGGTTTCTGGACGAGCGGCACCTGCCGTGGGAACGCCGCGCGCTGGAGCGTCCGGTGCGGTTTGAGAGCCCTTCGCTGTCGCACCTGAGCCGCTATATTCTTACCGATCATACGCCGGCTTTTGAGGGGCAGAGTGATGTGACGATTGTCACCGCGCCGAATACGACGCTGGAGAGTGATTATACCGCCGCGCGGATTCGGGCGCTGATGGAGGAGGGCGCGCGCGGGGAGGACATCATGGTGCTCATGCACGACCCGCAAAGCTACGGCCCGCTCCTGCAGACGGCGTTTGAGCGCTATGAGATCCCGTATTTTCTCGACCTGCACCGTCCGCCGCTGCACACGGCGGTCATGCGGGCACCGCTTTGTGTACTGAGCCTTCTTCACCGCACGACGACCGACGATGTGCTGACGCTGCTGAAAACGACGCTTACCGCGCTGAGCGAGGACGACGCCGCGCGGCTTGAGAATTACGCGTATGAGTGGGGCGTTGAGGGAGAGGCTTGGGAACGGCCCTTCCCCGAAAACACGGACCCGGACGGGCAGTTTGAGCAGATGCGGATACGGCTGCTTGAGCCGATTCTGCGCGCGCGGGAGGAGATTCCCAAGCGCAAAACCGATGGCGCGTATCTCTGCGAGCTGCTCTACACCTGTCTGCTTCGCATGGGCGTTCCCGAACGTGTCAGCGCGCTTGCGGCGAGAATGAACCGCGAGGGGGATGTTGAGGGGGGACGGGCCGTACGCAGGCTCTACGACCGCTTTACAGAACTGCTCGACGCCGCGCGGGACGCGGCCGAAGGGGTGGAGATGACGCTCCTCGAACTCAAGTCGATTCTCGAGGCGGTGCTGGCGCTCGACGAAATCCCCGTTCCGCCTCAGAAACTCGGCGCGGTGACGGTACAGAGCGCGGCGGCAGCGCGTTACGAGGCGCCAAAATATGTCTTCGTGCTGGGCTGCAACGAGGGGGTTTTCCCCGCGGACGCGGAAGGCGGGGGCTTCTTTACGGAGTCGGAACGTGTGCTGCTGGCGGAGCGCGGGCTGGAGATTTCCGGCACGCTTGAGCAGCTCAGCGCCATGGAACGTCTCACCGTCGCCAAAACGCTCTCCTGCGCCTCGGAACATCTTTGGGTCGGAGTGCCGCGCGCGGCGGAATCAGGGCAGCAGCTCTCAGAATCCCCGCTGATTGAGGAAATCCGCGCGCTTTTGCCGCGGACGCCTGAAATACGCGCGGAGGAACGCGGGGTTTTGTTTTATGTCCGAACCAAGGCGGCGGCGTACGACTGCCTGACGCGCGACTACGAGGTGACCGGGACTGAGCTTGCCACGGTGCGCGCGTATCTTGAGAAAAACCCCGAAGAGCGCGGACGGCTCGAAAGGCTGCGCACGCTCAAAGACCCGCAGGCGCTGCGTGTACGCGATACCGCGCTGATGAAACGGCTTACGGGGCCGGTGATGCGGGTCTCCGCGACGCAGATAGAGGACACGGTCAAGTGCCCGTTTCTGGGGTTTCTGCGCCACGGAATGCGAATACGCCCCCGCGACAGACACGACCTCGACGCGGCGCGGACGGGCAGTTTCATTCACGCGCAGCTGGAGACGCTCTTTAAGACCAAGAGCCGCGAGGAGTTTTTAAGCCTTACGCCGGAACAGCTCAAAGATTTTACCGAAGAGACGGCGCGGAAGTATCTTGAGGAGAATTATGGCGGCGATGAGGGGCGTTCTGAGCGCTTTCTCGCGCAGTACAAACGCCTGACGGAGAGTCTTGCGCGGCTGCTTGAGCACACACGGGATGAGCTGTCACAGTCAAAATTCTATCCCGACGCGTGCGAACTGGTGATAGGCAGAGCGCCCGGGGGCAGTGAGGAGGACGAAAAAATCGCGCCCTACACGCTTACGCTGCCAAACGGGATGCAGATGATTCTCGACGGCAAGATTGACCGCGTGGACACCTGTACGGTCGACGGACGGTCCGCCATCCGGATTGTGGATTATAAAACCGGCACCAAAACTTTTGATCTGGGCGATATCTACTACGGGCTGAATCTTCAGATGCTGCTGTATCTCTTCGCGCTTCTGGAGGACAAGAGAATGTATCCCGGCGCGGAACCCGCCGGGGTGCTCTACGCTCCCGCCGGCGCGCCGCTTCCGGGGCGCGACCCGGAGAAACAAGATCTGGACGCGTATATCAGTGAGCACTTCCGCATGAAGGGGATTCTGCTTCGCGACCGCGCGCTTCTTTCGTGCATGGAGGAGCGCATCGAGGGCGTGTACATTCCCGCGTGGCTCGCGGAGGGAGATACCAATGAGGACGACATCAAAAGTACCGACAATGTCACGCAGATTCTCACCCGCGCGCAGCTGCAAAATCTCCGTGGCTATGTGGAGGATTTGCTGCGTACGATGATGGATTCGTATCTTGAGGGGAATGTCGCGCCGAGCCCGCTGCAGACGAACTCGAAAGGCGGAACGTCCCTGCCGTGCGCCTACTGCGACTACGCGGACATCTGCGGCGCGTCCGGCGGCGCGTACAGCCGTGTGCGGGATAAGGGCGCGGAGAAAAAAATGGAGGCTATCCTCAACGGGGAAGCCGAAAGCAGCTGACGTTTGGAGAGGGGGAACGAAAAATGCCGGAATGGACAGAGGAACAGCGCGCGGCAATAGCGCTGCGCGGCGCGTCCGTGGTCGTCAGCGCGGCCGCGGGGAGCGGAAAAACAGCTGTTTTGGTGGAGCGCGCCTGCAGGCTTCTGAGCACGCCCGGGGAGTGTCCCGCGGAGCGGACAGTGATAGTGACCTTCGCCAATGACGCCGCGCGGGAACTCAAAATACGCCTTAGCGCGCGACTGCGTGAGATGGCAGCCAGCGACCCTAAAAACCCGTGGCTGCGCCGTCAGCGCGCCATGCTCGCGGGGATGAAAATCTCGACGATACACAGCTTCTGTAACGATTTGCTGCGCGGCTGGGGGACCAAACTGGGGATATCGCCAAGCTTTCGGGTGATAGAGGACGAGGAGGAGCAGCTGCTGCGTACGCAGACAGCGGAGGAAATCCTTGAGGAGGCGGCACACAAGGCGCGGGAGGACGAGGCTTTTGCGGAACGTTACGCCGCGCTGCAGAGCGCTTTCTGCAAGGGCGCGGACGACACCGAGCTGCGGGACAGGATTCTGGATGTCTACAGCGCCGCCATGAACCGACCGTTCGGGCTGGAACTGTTCAGGGAGCGTCTCGGGGACGAGGACGCCGTGCTGCGTGCCGCGTCTTCCCTGATTCTCGTCAGGCTTCAGGACGCGGAGATTCTCGACACGCGCGCGCTCGAGGTGATAAACGCTTTCGGCGACCCGAAGAAGGCCTCGGTCGGGAACGCTCAGAATATCCTGGAGGAAGAACTGCGTGCCATAGAGAATATGCGCGGGGCGCTGGAAAGGGCGGATTACGGCACGTTTTGCCGCGTGCTTGAGCGATTCCGGCCCGTCAAAGGGCAGAAATCGGACGCGTTCAAACCAACGCTGCCGAAAGATTTCAAGAGCGAGGAAAAGAGTGCCAAGGGCATGCGCGGGCAGGCGAAAGAGACTTTGAAGAAGCTTGCGGAGGCGTGGCTCGCGCCCTTTGAAAACGCGCGGACGGATTTGCCGCGCCATACAGGACTTGTGCGGACGCTCTTTGAGATGGTGGAGGTGTTCGCGGAGCGTCTTGACGGGAAAAAGCGTGAAAAAGAGGTTATCGGCTTTGATGACGCGCTGCAGCTGACGGTGGAACTGGTTGCGGAACGCGATCCGCTGACGGGGGCGTTTCACAAGACCGATACGGCGCGCGAGATTTCGGCGCAGTATGATTTTCTGATGATTGACGAATTTCAGGACGCGGACAACAAGCAGGATTTAATCTTCAGGATGCTCTCGCGCGAGGGATCTGAGGAGCGTTTCGGGCGCAATCTCTTTGTCGTTGGCGACAGCAAACAGAGTATCTACGCCTTTCGCGCCGCCAATCCCGAAAACTTCTACCGCGCGATGGAGCAGAGTACGCTATACGACCCGGCAACCGCGCCGAATGATTCTGTGCGGGAGAACACGCTGGTGCACTTAAACCGCAATTTCCGCAGCCGGGGAGAGATCATCGAATTTGTCAACGCCGTGTTCGAGCCGCTGATGTCGCGCGCGGTCGGGGAAATCGATTATGACGAGCACCACCGCCTTGTTCAGGGCGCGCGGTATCCGGAAGCGGACTGTCCCGTGGAACTGGCGGTACTGCGTTTCGGCGGCAGAGGGCAGGCTGTGGCGCAGCAGGCGGAAATGATCGCGGACCGTATTGCTTATCATCTGGACGCGCAAACGCCCGTGACAGACAGCGGCGGCACGCGCCCTTGTGAGCCGGGGGATTTTCTCGTGGTCGCGCGCAGGAATGATCCCCTCAAAGCGGTCGCGGCAGCGCTGCGCCGGCGGGGGATTGCTGCTGTGGGGGACGAGCGCGCGGAAGTTCTGGATTCTGAGGAAGTGCGCTGGCTGCTGGACTGCCTGCGTGTGATTGACAACCCCCGCCTTGACATCCCGATGGCGGCGGTCATGCTCTCGCCCGTCATGGGCTTTACGCTGGACGAGGTGGTGCGGCTGCGGCTGGCGGGGCGAAAAGAGCCGCTTTTCCGCGTGCTCGCGAAGGTCTGCTTCGTGAACGAGCGCGCCGCGAACCCCGATGAGGCAGAAGCGCTGCGCGAGATCCGCTCCGATGAGGCACTGATGGGCAAATGCCTTGACTTCGTGATGTTTATCAAAGAGATGCGTCTGCGCGCCGCGATGGACACGCCTGAGGCGCTGATTCGTCGCGTGCTGGCGGAGCGGGATTTTGAGGGCCTGGCGCGCGCGATGGACGACGGGGAGCGCAGGAAGGCAAATCTGAGGGTGCTTCCGGGCCTCGCGAAAAAGTTTTCGGACGACCACGGCGGGGGGCTTTCCGATTTTCTGCGCCATCTCGACCGGATGCGCGGCAGCGCGCTCTCCCCGAAAAGCCCTGCCTCTGGTTCGGGCAGCCCGGGCGCTGTTTCCCTCATGACCATTCACGGTTCCAAGGGGCTGGAGGCGCCGTTCGTGATTCCCGCGTTTCTGAATACGCCCTTCAGCACACGGAGCAAGGAGTTTCTCTTTGACGACGAGACAGGCTTCGGCACATGCTATTACGACAAGGAAACGCTGGTGCGCGTTGAGCCGCTGCCGCACGCGGCGATTGCGCAAAAGAAACTGGCCGCGGAGCGCAGCGAGGAAATGCGTCTGCTCTATGTCGCGCTGACGCGTGCGCGCGAGCGGCTGATTCTGCCCATTGTCAAGTATCAGTCAGCTGCCTTTTCCGAAAAACTCAATTCGTGGTGCGCGCTCGCAAAAAGTCTCGGCGGGGACATGACAATCCTCGCGCGGGCGGCGAACAGTATGCAGGACTGGCTGCTTCAGGCGCTGCTTTGCAATCGCGGCGCGGAGGCGCTGCGGGAGGAAATGGATGTGTTCTGCCACCGCTTTTTGGACACCGAACCTGTGCGCGTGACGGTTGTGCCGTATGAGGACCCGGAGGAGGAACTTTTTGACGAGGAGTTCGCTGATGAGACGTTTTCCGACGACTTCCCCGCTGAGGAGGCGAAAGAGCCCGCCATGGTCGATGAGGCGCTGCTCGCTAAAATCTCCGCTGCCTGTTCCAACACCCTTCCGCGCGTCTCTCTGATGGCAAAGTATGGCGTCTCGGAACTCTCCAAGACCGAGGAATTCTCCGCGCCGCTGCGCAGACCCGTTTTCTCGCGCGAGCAAAAGGGCAAGGGGCTTACCGGCGCCGAACGCGGCACAGCGCTCCACACCTTCCTGCAGTTTGCGGATTTTTCGCGCGCACGGGAGGATATTGCGGCGGAGGCGCGGCGGCTGTTCTCTATGGGACGGCTCTCGCAGAAGCAGATGGAGGCCTGCGCGGACGCGAATCTCGAGGCGTTTTTTGAAAGCCCGCTCTTTGCGCGGATTGCGAATGCTCAGACTGTCTGCCGCGAGCGCAAGTTCACGGTGCGTATGTGCGATTTGCGGCTGGAGGGGGAGTATCGGAAGCTGGCGGAGGACTACGCCGGCACGGACGGAATGCTCATCGGCGTCGTGGACCTGTTCTTTGAGGAAGACGGCGAAATCGTGCTGGTTGACTACAAATCCGATTACGCCAAGGACGCCGACACGCTGCGCGAGCGCTACACAGAGCAGCTTGCGCTCTACGCCGCCGCGATTGAGCTCATCCGCGGCCAGAAGGTCAAGGAAAAACTTATCTATTCACTCAGGCTCTGTCAGGCAATCCCTGTATAACGAAAGCGCCGTCCTGTTTCAGGACGGCGTTTTGATTAGGTCTTTGATGACTTCCCCGCCAAGCACGATGCCCAGAGCGGCCGGCACGAAGGAATTGGAGGCGGGGATATGCCGCCCGTGTTCGGTCTGCGCGATGGTCATGGGCGGCTCGTCGGAATAGACGACTTTCAGATGCTCAATCCCGTCCTTGCGCAGGATTTTGCGCATCTCCCGCGCAAGAGGACAGGTGTTCGTCTCAGAAAGATCCGCCGCGCGGAATCGGGTGGGGTCGAGCTTGTTCCCCGCGCCCATCGCGGAAATCACGTTCACCCCGGCGCGTTTGGCGGCGCGCACGATTTCCGCCTTCGCGCTCAGTGTGTCCACGGCGTCCACGACATAGTCAAACGCGCGGAAGTCGATGGAATCGGCGTTCTCGGGCAGGAAGAAGAGTTTCACGGCGTGGCAGACCGTTTCGGGGCAGATATCCGCGACGCGTCTGACCGCGGCGTCGGCTTTGGGCATTCCTAAGGTGCTGCACAGCGCGAGAATCTGCCGGTTTAAGTTTGTGACAGAAATCACGTCATTGTCCACGAAGGTGAGCTCTCCTACGCCCCCGCGCGCGAGCGTTTCAATGACGAAGCCCCCCACGCCCCCGCAGCCGAAAACCGCCACGTGCGCGTTTCGGAGCCGCTTCATTGCCGCCTCGCCGAACATCCGCTCGCTGCGTTCGAAAGGGTTTTCGCCGCTCACCGGTATTCGCGGATGAGCGCCTCAAACGCCTTGAGGCTGCGCTTTATCATGTCTGTGGAAACGCAGTAGGAGATTCGCACAAAGCCCTCGCAGCCGAAGGAATCCGATGGAACCAGCAAAAGCTCGTATTTGCGCGCTTTCCGGCAGAAAGCGTTCGCGTCGGGCTCAGGCGAGCGCATCCAGAGATAGAACGCGCCGTCGGGGTGTACGCAGTCGTAGCCCATCCCGGAGAGCGCGCCGTAGAGAATGTCGCGGTTCTCCTTGTAGACAGCGAGGTCGGCGGTGGCGTTTAAATTCTCCGCGATGACCCGCTGCATGAGACTCGGCGCGCAGACGTACCCCAGCGCTCTTCCCGCGCCGCAAATGGCGGTATATAGCGTTTTGGAGTCGGGCAGCTTCGGCGACACGGCGATATAGCCGATGCGCTCGCCGGGCAGCGAGAGCGATTTCGAGAACGAATAGCACACGAACGTGTCGTCATAGAGGTTCATCAGGTAGGGCAGGACCGCCCCCTCGTCATAGACCAGCTCGCGGTAGGGCTCGTCGGAGACCAGATAGATGGGGTGGCCGTATTCGCGTTCTTTGGCGCGCAGGATATCGCAGAGCTTTCTGAGATTTCCCTCGGTGTAGATGACGCCCGTGGGATTGTTCGGGGTGTTGATGAGGCAGATTTTGGTCCTCTCGGTGATGAGGTCCGCGAGCGCCGCGAGATTGGGCTGGAAGCTTTCCGTGTCGGCGGGGCAAGGGACAAATTTCGCGCCCGCCTTCTGCGCGAAGACACGGTATTCCGGAAAATACGGCGCGAACGAAATCAACTCGTCGCCCTCGCAAAGCAGCGCGTGCATGGTGACGGTCAGCGAGGCGGCGGCGCCGCAGGTCATATAGATATTCGAGGCGGAAAGCGCCGTGTGAAACCGCGCGTTTAGGTTGTCCGCGACGGCTTTTCGGGTGGGTTCGGCGCCGACTCCGGAGGTGTAGCCGTGCAGCGCCACGGCGTCGCAGGTATCGAGCAGGCGGCGCGTAACGGCGTGTACGCTGTCGGGAGGGGGCACACTCGGGTTGCCCAAACTGAAGTCAAAGACGTTTTCTTTTCCGATTTCGGCGGCACGCGCGCAGCCGTATTCAAAGGTTTCGCGAATCACGGACGGCTCGGCGCCGTAAGCAAGCATCTCGCCGCTGCAGGGTTCAAAGGCCATACGACATTCCTCTCTTTCCGGGTTTTCCCCCTCTATGATACCAGATTTTTCCCGCTTTGTCAAGACGCTTGACAGGACGGCGCGGAGAGGGTATAATAAGAGTGGGTGTTTGCGGGAGATTTCCGCGCGCCTGTGCGATTTTTGAACATTCAGGGAGGGACAGCGTTGACACTGGACGAACTGGCGGTCGGCAAAAGCTGTGTCATCACGGCGGTGGGCGGCGAGGGCGAAACGCGGCGGCATTTTCTGGACATGGGCATGATTCCCGGGACAGAGGTCACGGTTGTCAAATACGCTCCTATGGGCGACCCCATGGAACTGACGCTGCACGGCTATGAGCTGGCGCTGCGCGTGGCGGACGCGAAGAAGATAGAGATTGTGGAGCGCGAAAGAACGCAGGAGGCTCCGAAAGCGCTAAAACACGCAGATATCGAGCATCCGGGGCTCGGCGAGAGCGGGCGGTTTCACCCAAAGGGCACCGGCGACCCCTACCCGGAAGGCACCGTTTTGCGTTTTGCGCTGGTGGGCAACCAGAACAGCGGCAAGACGACGCTCTTTAACCGCCTCACGGGCTCGAATCAGCACGTGGGGAACTTCCCCGGCGTCACGGTGGACCGCAAGGACGGCCCCATGCGCGACTACCCTGACACGCTGGTCACGGATTTGCCGGGGATTTACTCCATGTCCCCCTACACCAAGGAAGAAGTCGTCTCGCGGAGTTTTGTGCTGGACGAAAAGCCCCACGCCATCATCAACATTGTGGACGCGACCAACATCGAGCGCAATCTCTACCTGACGCTGCAGCTTCTGGAGATGGAAGTGCCCGTAGTCGTCGCGCTCAACATGATGGACGAGGTGACCGCCAACGGCGGCAGCGTGGACATCAACCAGATGGAACGCGCGCTGGGCTGTCCGGTCGTGCCGATTTCCGCCGCGAAAAACTCCGGTGTGGACGAGCTGATTGAGCACGCGATTCATGTCGCGAGATATAAGGAATGCCCTGAGCGGCGGGATTTCTGCGGCAAGACCTCCATGGGCGGGGCGGTGCACCGCTGCATACACAGCATCTCCCATTTAATCGAGGACCACGCGGCTGCCGCGGGCCTGCCTCTGCGTTTCGCGGCGGCAAAAGTCGCGGAGAATGACCCGCTGATTCTGGAGCGGCTGGCGCTCGAACCGAACGAGATTGAAACGATAGGGCATATCATTAAACAGACCGAAAAAGAGCGCGGGCTGGATATCTGCGCCGCCCTCGCGGACGCGCGTTTCGCTTTCATTCTGGAAACCTGTGAAGAGTCGGTCAAAAAGCCGCGCGAGAGCCGCGAGCATATCCGCAGCCGCAAAATCGACCGGATTCTCACGGGCAAGTACACCGCGATACCGCTCTTCATTCTGATTATGGGTCTTGTGTTCTTCCTGTCGTTCAATGTGATAGGCGCGTTTCTGCAGGGGCTTTTGGAGAAGGGCATGGACGCGCTGACCGAACTGGCCGCGGGCGCGCTTGAGGCGATGAACGTCGCCCCCGCCGTGCGCAGTCTGGTCATTGACGGCATCTTCACGGGCGTGGGCAGTGTCATCAGTTTCCTGCCCATCATCGTCACCATGTTCTTCTTCCTCTCCCTGCTCGAGGACAGCGGCTATATCGCGCGCGCGGCGTTCTTTATGGATAAACTTCTGCGCAAAATCGGGCTTTCCGGGCGCAGCGCGGTGCCGCTTCTGATAGGTTTCGGCTGCACGGTTCCCGCCGTGATGGCGACAAGAACCATGCCCAGTGACCGCGACCGCAAGATGACCATTTTGCTGACACCCTTCATGAGCTGTACGGCAAAACTGCCTATTTACGCCTTTTTCGTGGACGCCTTCTTCCCCAGACACCGCGCCTTGGTCATGATGGGGCTCTATCTTTTCGGGATTGCGGCGGGCGTTCTCATGGCGCTGCTGTACAAAAACACGCTGTTTAAGGGCGAGGCGGTGCCCTTTGTAATGGAAATGCCCAACTACCGCCTGCCGGGGGCCGCGAATGTGGCGCGCCTGCTCTGGGAAAAGGCGCGGGATTTCCTCTCGCGCGCGTTCTCGGTCATTCTCATCGCCTCGGTGGTCATCTGGTTTCTGCAGAGTTTCGACACGCGCCTCAATTTCACCGCCGACAGTTCTGTCAGCATGCTCGCGAAGGCGGCGGGGCTTTTCGTGCCGATTATGAAGCCTCTGGGGCTGGGCGACTGGCGGATATGCACCTCGCTCATCAGCGGCTTCATGGCGAAAGAGAGCGTGGTTTCCTCGCTGCAGGTGCTGTTTGCCGATGGCGTCGCGAACGTTTTTACACCGCTGACGGCGCTCACGCTGCTGGTTTTCTCGCTGCTGTATACGCCCTGTGTCGCCGCCCTCGCGGCCATGCGCAGGGAGCTGGGCGGCAAGTGGGCGCTGAGTGTGGCGGTGCTGCAGTGTGTGGTCGCGTGGCTGCTGGCTTTGGCGGTGCACGCGGTCGGGGGACTGATACTTTAGAGAGAGGGGAGTGTTCGCTGTGCGGATTCTGCTGGCGGAGGACGAGCGCGATTTGAATCGCCTGATTACCAAGAAACTCACCAAGGACGGCTACAGCGTGGACAGCTGTCTGGACGGGCAGGAGGCGATAGACTGCGCCGACGCCGCCGAATATGACGCCGCGATTCTCGATATCATGATGCCCAAGGCGGACGGCTTCGAGGTGCTGCGCCACATACGCGCCCGGGGTGCGAAGACGCCGGTGCTGTTTCTGACGGCGCGCGATTCGGTGGAGGACAGGGTGCGCGGGCTTGACTGCGGCGCGGACGACTATCTGGTGAAGCCCTTCTCGTTTGACGAGCTGACCGCGCGGCTGCGCGCGATGACACGCAAGCGTTTCGGGGTGACGGACAATGTGCTGCGCGCGGGGGATTTAACGCTTGATTTGGCGTCGCACCGTGTGGAGCGCGGCGGGCGGGAGATTGCGCTCTCCGCGAAGGAATACGACCTGCTGGAATACCTGATGTGCAACAAGGGAATCGTGCTCTCGCGCGAAAAGATTGAGGACCACATCTGGAATTTTGATTACGAGGGCGGCACCAATGTGGTGGACGTCTATATCAGCTATCTGCGGCGCAAGATTGACAGCGGCGACGGCCCGAAGCTTATCGAAACCGTGCGCGGAAAGGGCTACGTCATCCGATGAAAAACCTCTCTTTCCGCGTAAAAATCACGCTCTGGGTCGCGGGCGTTTCGGCGTTTATCATAGCGGTCACTTTCGCCGTTCTTTTCGCGGTGAACCGCACTGTTTTGCAGAAAGAAACGCGCGACGGGCTGACAGAGCTTATCGAGGAAAACTTCGACGAGATCGAGTTTCACTTGCAGCCCGACCCGTACAAGGCGGCGTACGGGGACCAGTACATCGCCTATGGCGAGGGCTATCTGGAAATCGACGACGACTATCTCGACGTGGTCAACGGCGTGTATTCCGCGCTCTACGCGGAGAACGGGGATTTGCTCTACGGCGAGGATCCTTTGGCGGAGGTGCGCGGGCAGATCCCGTTTGACGACGCGGCGCTGCAGAAATGCAAGCACGCCGGGCAGCGTTACTATGTCTATGACCGCCGGCTCACAGGCTACCGTCTGGACGGGCTGTGGCTGCGCGGGGTCGTCGCGGAGGACGAGGGCGCGGGGAGTTTCAACCGTGTGGTGCGTTTCTCGCTCTTTCTGCTGCCGGGGCTGTTCATTCTCTCGGTTCTGGGCGGGCTTTTTATCGCCCAGCGCGCGCTGCGGCCTATCAAGGAAATCACCAGAACCGCGCAGGAGATAGGGCAGAGCGGGGATCTGGACAAGCGGATTCATCTTGAGGGCGGCGACGACGAGTTGCGGCGTCTGGCGGATGTTTTGGACGACATGATAGCGCGGCTGCAGAAGGCGTTTGAGAAGGAGCGCCGTTTCACGTCGGATGTTTCGCACGAACTCCGCACCCCCATGAGCGTCATTATGGCGCAGTGCGAGCTGGCGCTGGACGGTCCCTGCGACGACGAGGAATATGTGGAGGCGCTCACCGTGATTCAGCGGCAGGGCAAAAAGATGTCCGCGCTGATTGAGGATATGCTCTGCTTTTCGCGCATGGAGCGCGGCGAGGAGGCATACCCTAAAACCGTTCTCGATTTCTCGGCTCTGACGGAGGGCGTCTGCTCGGATATGGCGCTTTTGCGCGAAAAAGGGATCACGCTGCGCCACGAGATCGAGCCCGGGATCTCGATAGAAGGGAACCGTCTGCTGCTGACGCGGATGATTACGAATCTTCTGAGCAACGCCTACCGCTACGGACGGGAGGACGGGGTGATTGAGGTGCGGCTGCGCGGCGGGGCGGAAATTACGCTCTCTGTCGCGGACAACGGCGAGGGCATCTCATCCGAAAATCTCGAGAAGATTTTTGAGCGTTTCTACCGCGCCGAAACGGAGCGTTCCACTCCCGGCACGGGTCTGGGGCTTGCGATGGTCAAGGAAATCGCGCAGTACCACGGCGGCGACGTCACGGCGCGTTCCAAGGTCGGCGAGGGCAGCGTTTTTACCGTTACGTTTCCGCCGGTTCAGGATTCCGGGCCGGACGGCGTGTCCTGACAGCCCTGATTCTATTCTAGTTATCAAGAATCTTTCATAACTGGCAAAATTTTTTGAAATCTCCCGAAAATCCCTTGCAAAATCTCCCAAATAATGGTATAATAAAAGCAAGGTGTGCCTAAGGGAAAGAGCGTGCGCACCGGGCCTTGCAATTTTCATCCGAAGGGGGCATTTTCCGTGAAAGACCGAATATTCACACGTGAAGACGCGAAGGAATTGATTCATAATACAACTGAAAAATTTAAGATTCCCGCGGACTACACAAAAATCGCGAGAGGGGCGCTGGCCGGGTTCGCTCAGTTAAAAGAACTGACGATTCCGGAAGGGGTGCGCGAGATTGAAAGCCACGCCTTCTATATCCGCAGTTTTAAGGGAACGAGCGGTCTGGAGCGTCTTATTCTGCCCGCCTCGCTGACGGAGTTCGGACTCTGGTGCTTTTACGACTGCGTTCGCTTAAAAACAATTGTTTTGCCGGAAGATTTTGATGAAAACAAGGCGGCGGAGATGTTCTTCCATGTCCCGATGGCGACCATGCTCTTCGGCAAGAAACTTTTCGGCGCCGCGAAGACCAAATCCGTGCAGGAAGTGCTTGATACCATGCCGGGTGTGCTGACGCTCGGGGGTGCCTCGCTGCTGCGTCCGGAGAACGGGGTCCTGACGATTCCGGCGTCCTATACAATTATCATGCCCCATGCCATGCAGAGCCTGCGCAGCAAGGATGTTCGCAAAGTTGTCATCCCAGCGGGCGTGCGGGCGATTGGCGCGGGAGCGTTCTCGGTGCTCGAGACGCTCGAGGAAGTTGAGATCTGTGACGGCGCGGATCACATCGACAACGAGGCCTTTTCCGACTGCAAGCATCTGAAGAAAATTACGATTCCGGATTCCGTCACGCGCATCGGCGAGGGCGCGTTTTCGAAACTGCCTGAGCTTGAGTCCATTCATCTGCCGCCGATGCTCGACGAGGTCGCGGAAGATTTGTTCAGCGGCTGCACGTCCTTGAGACGAGTGCATTTCGGCAATTGTGTTCAGCGTGTGGGCGCGGGGGCGTTCTTCGGCTGCTCCGCCCTGCAGACGCTGATGCTGCCCGATTCCGTCAAGTTTATCGGCAACAGCGCGTTCTGGGAATGCACGGGTCTCCAGCGGCTGTATATCCCCGCCTCTGTGGAGACACTCAGCCCTTCCTCTCTCGCTAACTGTCCTTCGCTGACTCAGCTTTATATGCCGCGTATCATTCAGGACAAGCTGGAGATCAAACGCGTGTTCGGCGATGTCACCAACCCCACCATCACATGGGTTGAGGACGGTGTCTTAAAGCCCGTGTGGGATATCGGGGAAGTTCTGCCCGATGTCGAGGCGCAGCGCAAGGCGGAGGAAGAGGAGCGCAAAGCCAAGGAGCAGAATCCGGTCGAGAACATTCTGCCCTCGAACATCCAGATTCAGTCCGCGTTCCGCGACAACACACCCAAGCAGCCCAAGCAGGCGGCGGATGTGGAATATGTGCGCAAACTTGAGAAAACCGTCAGCAACATTCAGAGCAAGATTAACACTTTGACACCGGAAACCTCTGTCGGCGCAAACGGCGTGCCACTCGACAGCGACGCGATTGAGGCGCTCAATGAGAATCTCGCGGAAGTGAAGTCGCGCTTTGACGCGGCGGTCGCTGTTCAGGATTCCATTCAGGATTCGGTCGACGCCATCAACGCGATTCAGCAGCAGGTGGAGAGCATCGTTTCCATCGGCTCCAAAGTGGATGAACTCTCCGAGATGCAGGAGAAAGTGGAATCCATCTCCGATATTCAGCAGAAGGT
>CAYZMU010000029.1:0-1292 GCA_964479595.1 uncultured Ruminococcus sp.
TCGGAACATCTCCCGCATTTGCGCCGCCTTGCCGCAGGAAAGCCGCCCCTCCGGACACCGCCCCTCGCAGACACAGGCCGGACCGTAAAAATCATACACTTCCCCCGACACCTCCCGCAGTTTCAGGAGCAGCTGCCGCGCCGCGCCGCGAATCTCCCACTGCGCGCGCTCACAGGTTCGAAGTTTTAAGAAATGCAGCAGCTCCCGCCCGTTCATGCCGCAGAGCGCGCTGAGCTGATTGCCCGCCAGCGCGAAATACTGCGCGTGGACCGCCGCCATTCCCTCCCGCAGAAACGTTCGCAGCGTCCGCGTGTTCCGCTCAAACGCCCCTTCGTAAATTGCACGCGCCCGCGCGTTTTTCTCAATGGTTTCGGGGCGTATGAAGCTGTTTTGCACAGCGGCTTGGCAGACAGGCGGCAGGATTAGAGACTGCATTCTGTGGCGCGTCAGGTGCGTCACCGCCGCCAGCGACAGGTTTTGCGCCTCAAACCGCGCCCCGATAAACTCCAGCGCCCGCGCGCCCCCGCCGCGTACCAGCGCCGCCATATCGGGTTCCGCGCCCTCAAACGCCGCCGCCTCTCTGAGCACTTCCCAAGCGTTCACGGTCGCCGCGCGCAGAATGACGTTTGCCTCCCTTGATTCGGGGTCGGCGGGTTCCTCCATTCGCGGGGGGGCTTTGGGCGTAATATTTTGTTCTGTCCGCGCTAAAAGATTTGGCAAAACGGGCTCTATCTGCTCCGCGAGGGAATCGCCCAAATCGCGCAGTTCCTCATACGGCTCGCTTTTTCGCATCCGCGCCGTCATCTTGAGCAGTTCCCGCGCGTTCATGGTCACATAGAAATTGCTGCGGAAACAATAGGGCAGCACAAACCGCGCGTCTTCCTTTGGAACGCCCATTTCCAGCAGCGCCGCGTAGTCCTCCATGAGCGATTTCATATGCGCGCGCCAGCGTGTTTCGAGCGCGCCGAGCCCTTTGGGCACATAGAACCCCGCGTCTGAAAAATCGACATAGCGCCGCGACTGCACCGTATACGAACCCAGCCGGAAGCCTATCACGAACTGCTCCGCGCACGCGCTTACCCCGTCAAACGCTATCGTGAAACACGCGTGTTCCAGCAGCGACGTGTGCCCCGACGCGGTGACTTTTTCTATCAGCGCCGCGTTCTTTTCGCTTTTCCGCGAGCGCTCAAAGATTTCAAGCGCCCCGCCGGCAGTTGTCGATATCCGCGCCGCCGCCGCGCAGCATACGCCCGCGCCGTCCGTCATCGCTATGATTTTTGCCCCCATTTTTT
>CAYZMU010000029.1:1392-3158 GCA_964479595.1 uncultured Ruminococcus sp.
TCTTGTGTCCCCGAGCCCGCGAGCCTTCTTTGTTGGCGCGGGATTCACAGCCCGCCGCGTTTTGCGGCTTATACAAGGTAAGGGGGCGAATCCCCCGAAGGGTCCGCCCCCCGCGCGGTTCTCAGTCGACCTGCAGAATCCACCCGAACGGGTCGGGAATCCTGCCCCACTGAATGCCCGTCATGGTGTCGTAGATTCGCTGCGAGATGGGCCCTATCTTGTTGTCGTTGATGGTCATGATCTTGTCGCCCCACTTGAGATGCCCCACGGGCGAGATGACCGCCGCTGTCCCTGTGCCGAAAACCTCGTCGAGCCTGCCCGCGTCATACGCGTCCGCGACTTCCTGCATGGAAATCCTGCGCTCCGTCACGGTCATCCCCCAGCTGCGGCACAGCTCAATGACCGATTTGCGCGTGATGCCCGGCAGAATGGAACCCTGCAGCTCCGGTGTGACAATCTCGCCGTCAATCACGAACATGATGTTCATGGCGCCGACTTCCTCAACATATTTCTGCTCCACGCCGTCAAGCCACAGCACCTGCGAATAGCCTTCCTTGTGCGCCTCGTCCTGCCCTATCAGCGACGCGGCGTAGTTGCCCGCCGTCTTGGTAAAGCCCATGCCGCCACGCACCGCGCGGACATATTTGGGCTCCACATAGATCTTTACCGGCTCAAGCCCCGAGGCGTAATACGCCCCCGACGGCGACAGAATGATCATGAACAGATAGTGCTCCGCCGGCCGCACCCCCAAAAACTCGTCCACCGAAATGATGAACGGGCGGATGTACAGCGACGCGTCCTCAATATGCGGCACCCAGTCCTTCTCGACTTTGAGCAGTTCCAGCAGCGCCTCCAGCGCCATGTCCTCCGGCAGCGGCGGAATGACCAGACGCTCGTTGGAGGTGTTGAGGCGCTTGAAATTCTCCCACGGACGGAAAAGCTGAATATGCCCGTCCGCGCGCCGGTACGCCTTGAGCCCCTCGAAAACCTCCTGCCCGTAGTGCAGGCACTGCGCGGCGGGGCTCAGCGAGAGATTGCCGTACGGCACGATTCTCGCGTCATGCCAGCCCTGTCCCTCGTGGTAGTCCATGATGAACATATAGTCCGTAAAAATATGCCCGAACCCGAGCTGTGTCTCGTCCTCCGGCTTCTTCTTCAGCGCGGCGGCTTTCTCAAAACGAATTTCCATGCCTGTTCCTCTTTCCCTAATGATTTCCGGAAGCCGGTTTCTTGCCCCCCTGCACTTCCAGATAGCGGGGCGCGTATTTCCCCCGGTAGATTCTTACCGCCACCGTCACGGAACACGCCGCGGCCAGGACGATAACCGTCAGGAGTAAACAACGCCGAAAGTTTTTCATGCACCATACGCTCCATTCTTCGATGTCCGTTTCTTTCGCGTGAGATTTTCACGCGTACCCTTCCTATTATACCACATATTTTCGCTTTTGTATAGCTTTTTTGAGGATTTTTTTGCCCCTTTCCGCTCGGACCTGCAAAATCTCCATGTTTTCTGGATTTTTTATCTTGCAAACGTTCCCAAGCCATGGTAAAATAGAAGCAGTTCCATCGGACCGTTTCTTCCGGGCTCTTTGCCGCCCGGTTTTTTGGATATCGCCCCCCATGGCTGTGTGTGCCGTGCCATAAGCGCGCGGCCGCGCAGCCTCTTTTTTCGCCCGTTTTTTGTTATCGGGAACAGTTAAGATATCCCCGAAGCCGTTTCTCCCCTCGCGGGTTTTTTCATCTTTTGGTAGTCCGTGATTCCCCCT
>CAYZMU010000029.1:3258-12275 GCA_964479595.1 uncultured Ruminococcus sp.
ATTCTGCGTTTTGTGCGGTTTTTCGGCAGATTTTGCGGTTGCGGGATATGGCAAAAGGTAGTATAATAAAATCGAAGCAGTATCGCAAAAAAGAAGGGGGAGCGTTTATGTTCAAACGAAAATGCGCGGCGGTTCTGACAGCCGCGGTCTGCGCCTGCGGGGTGCTGGGGAGTTTCCCGAGTATGGGGCTTTCTTCGGGGCCTTCCTTGGCGCGCGCGGCCGACGGCGAGCTGCGCAATCCGATTATCTGGGCGGATGTCCCGGACGTGGACGTCATCGCCGTGGGCGACACCTATTATATGGTCAGCACCACCATGTATTTCGCGCCCGGCGCGCCGATTATGAAATCCAAAGATTTAGTCTCGTGGGAAATCTGCAACTACGTCTACGATACCCTCGCGGACGCGCCCAAGCAGAACCTCGAAAACGGCGAGCACGACTACGCGCACGGTCAGTGGGCGGCGAGCCTGCGCGAGCATGACGGGACTTTCTATGTCTTCTTCGGCAGCTACGGCACGGGCAAATCCTATATCTACAAAACCGACGATATCGAGAACGGCTCGTGGACGCGCAGCGAAATTGACGGCATGTATCATGACGCCTCGCTGCTCTTTGACGACGACGGTCGCAACTATTTAGTCTACGGCGGCAACGGCGAAATCAGTATCAAGGAATTAAACGCCGAAATGACGGGTTTTCAGCCCGGCGGCGTCTCTCAGGTGCTGCTCAGAACCGGGCTGGACGGGCTGGCGGGCGAGGGCTCGCATGTGCAGAAAATCGGGGACTATTACTATGTCTTCCTGATTGCGTGGCCCAGTAATAGCGGGCGGATTGAGCTTTGCTGCCGCTCCAAGGACCTGCTCGGCAATTACGAGATGAAAACGGTCTTAAATTCCGGCGGCGTGGCGCAGGGCGGCATTGTGCAGACCCCTTCCGGCGACTGGTACGGGATGCTCTTTCAGGACCACGGCGCGGTCGGGCGCGTGCCGGTGCTGGTCCCCGTGACATGGCAGGACGACTGGCCCGTCATGGGCGTGGACGGCAAGGCGCCGACAACGCTTGATATGCCCGATTCCTACACGGGCGCGGCGCTCGCTAAGAGTGATGATTTTACGTATGACGCGAACAAACTCGCGCTCGAATGGCAGTGGAACCACAACCCCGACAACGCCGCGTGGTCCGTGACCGAGCGCGCGGGCTGGCTGCGCCTTTCAAACGCTCATCTCGCGACAAACCTCCTCAACGCCAGAAATACGCTTACCATGCGCACGGAGGGCCCGAACTGCCAGAGTGCCATCAAACTTGACGCCTCCGGAATGCTCCCCGGCGACCGTGCCGGCCTCGCGGCGTTCCAGTTCAATTACGGCCAAGTCGGCGTGCGCGTGGACGACAGCGGCGGAAAATATGTCTATATGGCGAAAAACGGCGCGTATTCGGATTCCGCCGCGATTACCGACAGTGTTGACACGATTGTGGAGGAGACCCCGCTTTCCTCCGACACGGTCTATCTCAAAGAGGATTTTCAGTTCTCGAATGTGGACGAGAGCGGCAACATTACCGGCGATGTCAATCAGGTCAGCTTCTCCTATTCATTGGACGGTACCCAATGGACACCGATTGGCGATACCATTTCGATGACCTATGACTTAAAACTTTTTACAGGCTACCGCAGCGCGATTTACTCCTACCCGACAACACAGACGGGCGGCCACGCGGATATCGATTCCTTCACCTACACGCGCGCCGCGTGGAACGAGCCTGCCTACACGGGCCCGGACGCGGACGGCTACTTCTTCCACAGCACCTATGACGACGCCAAGGGGCTGGATTCCTGGGCGGGCAGAGGCAGCGCGAAAGTCGCCCTAAGCGCGGACACGGCGTATTCGGGCGCGCAGTCGCTCGCGGTCACGGGGCGCGAGAGCGCGTGGAACGGCACCGCCAGAAAGTTAAGTTCCGCCGTATTCACCCCCGGCGAGGCGTTCACGTTCAGCGCGGATGTCTGTTTCTTGGACGGCGCGGCGAACGACACCTTCTATCTGAAACTGCAGTATGACGACGAAAACGGCGAGACGCAGTACGCGACGGTGGCGGAGGCAACCGTGCTCAAGGGCAAGTGGGCGCAGCTCAAAAACACCGCGTTTACCATCCCGGAGGGTGCGACGAATCTGTATATTTACGTGGAAACGGCGGCGTCAACGCTTGATTTCTATGTGGACGAGGCCATCGGCGCGCCCAAGGGCACCGAAATCGCGGGCCCGACAGGCGGGACTTTGCTGCTGGGCGACGGCGACGGTGACGGCAAAATTACGGCGCGGGATTTAAGCCTTTGCAAGCGCGGGCTGCTTTACGGCGGGCTTTCCGAGGACGAAACCGCGCGGCTGGATGTCGACGGCAGCGGGGAAGTGACGGCGGCGGACGCGGTGTGGCTGGCTAAATTCTTGACCGTCCGGGAGACGGGCTACCCCGAAAAAACCCCCGATAGCGGCGGCGGTTCGGATTACGAATATCAGAGCGAAGTGGCGTATCACGCGATTCCCGACAGCTACCGCACGGCTCCCGCGCAGGCGGGCAGAGTCGAGAAATTCAGCTTCGGCGGCAGCTACTGCAATGTCTATCTCCCCTACGGCTACGACGAGAATGACGCAAGCAAGCGCTACAATATCTTCTATCTCATGCACGGCGGCGGGGAGAATCAGGATACCATCTTCAGCGACGACGTGAATTTAGATATCATTCTTGACAATATGATTGCCAACGGCGATATTGAGCCGATGATTGTCTGCACGCCGACTTTCAACAATACCAGCGCGGAGACCTTCCACGACGAGTTTATGAGCGACGTCATGCCCGCTGTCGAGGAACACTACCACACCTACGCGAAATCGGGTTCTCAGGCGGATTTGAAGGCGTCGAGAATGCACCGCGCGTACGGCGGCTTCTCCATGGGCGCGCTGACGACATGGTATGTGTTCATGCACTGCCTCGATTACGTCGCCTACTTCATGCCCCTGAGCGGCGACAACTGGGCGGGCACCGGCGACGCGGGCAAGGCGCAGGTCACGGCGCAGGCGGCGATTGATTCGGGCTACGCGCCAGATGAGTACTTCATCTTCGGCGCGACGGGAACCGACGACATCGCCTACACCGCCATGAACGGGCAGATGCAGGAGATGAAGAAACTCACCGACCAGTTTATCTACACCGCGGATTTCTCCAAGGGCAATTTCTACTTCCTGACCTGCGAGGGCGCGACACACTGGTGGGGCGCGGTCGTGCATTACGTCTACGACGCGCTGCCGAATTTCTTCCACGAAGGGCAATAAAATGTACCGCCTCCCTTTTTCGGGGGGCGGCTTTTTCACGGCGCAAAAAAGCGGGCGCGTCACAAAACAACGCGTCCGCTACGCCCTGAACAGGAATCGAACCTGCGGCGTTTCGCTTAGGAGGCGAACCCTCTATCCTACTGAGGTATCAGGGCACCAAATCATTATACCATGTGTAAAGGGCTTTTGTCAAGGCTTATCTGCCGTAGATGTTGTACTGCTCGCAGAGGAGATTCATCGCCGTGCAGAGCTTGTGGGTGTAGTAGAACGGGCCGAGAATCGCCACCAGATAGGCGAGCAGGAAGAGGAAAAAAGCGCGTCTCACGAAGACGAACAGGATGAAGAAAAACGCGACCAGAATCGAGGGGCCGATCGCGCCGAAGACCCAGTAGTCCGTGGCGCTCAGCGAGTAGTTTATCCCCCGCGCGCGCAGCTGCTCGCCGATACGGTTGGAGAGGCGGTGAAACCACACATAGGTCGCGATTCCGGCTGTCAGCGGGCTGATGATGAACGTCAGCAGCACATAGTGCATGGTCTTCTTGCCGTCATAGGGCGTGCAGATGAGGTTGGTGTCCTCGCCGATACCCGAATAGAAGAAGAGCGCGTAAATGCCGAAGGTGATGGCGGTGAGCAGAATGAACTTGACGACGCCCCGGTTTGTCTTGAGCGGTTTCATGTGAATATCTTCCTTTCCTCGTAAGTCGCGGCAGTTATCAAATCATTTTATACCCCCAATATGGAAGGTAAGTGACGAAACGGTGACAGAACCGTGAAAGCCGCCCGCCGCTTTACAAACGCGTCCGGCTGTGGTATAATGATAAGGGCGCGGGCTTTCGCGAAACGGTCCGAAAGATTTTGCAAACCCCAAACCGCGCTTTCACCGTACTTTCACCCCGGGGCGCTATGATAAATACCGGAGCGGCGCGGCTGCCGCGGAAAGGATTTTTGGGATATGAAACTGCTGATTGTGGACGACGAGGCGAATATCCGGCGCGTGGTGCGCGAATACGCCGAATTTGAGGGCTACACCGTGGACGAGGCGGGCGACGGCATGGAGGCGGTCTCCAAGGCGCGGGAAAACGACTACGACATCATCATCATGGACATCATGATGCCGCGTCTGGACGGCTTTTCCGCCTGCAAGGAGATTCGCAAGACCTCCGACACGCCGGTCATCATGCTCTCCGCGCGCGGGGAGGAATACGACAAGCTTTTCGGCTTCGAGCTGGGGATTGACGACTATGTGGTCAAGCCCTTCTCGCCCAAGGAACTCATGGCGCGGGTCAAGGCGGTCTGCGCGCGAAAGGCCGCTGCACAGGCGCCTGCCCCGGAGCGCATTAAATTTGAGGGGCTGGAGATTGATATGGCGGGGAGAGAGGTCTACGTCAACGGCGAGCGCGTGAACATGACGCCCAAAGAATACGACCTGCTCTTCTATCTCGTGCGCAACCGCGGCATCGCGCTGACCCGCGACCGGCTGCTCGAGGAAGTCTGGGGCTACGATTTCTTCGGCGACGACCGCACAGTGGATACGCATATCAAAATGCTGCGCAACAGTTTAGGCGAGTACCGCAAGTTCATTGTCACGCTGAGAGGAATGGGATATAAGTTTGAAGCCTGAGCGCAAGCGCCGCAGTATGCAGCTGCATATCTGGGGCTGGTTCATGCTGTTTACGGTCATTGTCTTTGTGCTGCTCTGGGTCTGCCAGATTGTCTTTCTGCAGAACTTTTACGACCGCATGAAAACAAAAGACGTCATCGAGACGGCGCATGAGATGCTCGAAATCTACCAGACGGGGGACTACAAGGAGCGTTTCGACGAGATTTCGAGCAAAAACGATATGTGTGTGGAGATAAGGGACCGCTACCGCCGCCCCGTCTACAGCAAGGACGTCCTCGGGGTCGGCTGCTTCATTCACGGGCTCAACAACCACACGGGCGAGCTGCTCGATATGCTCAAAGACCGCTCCGACGGGGTGATTTACGGCAAGCAGACCAATTCGCGCACGCAGCTGGACGTGCTGGTCTACGCCTGCGCCATCGGCTCCGCGGAGCGCCCCGACGGCTATCTGCTCCTCAATACCCCGCTGGTGCCCGTCTCCTCGACCGTTGATATTCTGAAGCGCCAGCTGATTATCATTACGGCGCTTTTGGCCGGCGTGAGCGTGCTGTTCTCCGTGCTGGTCGCGAAGTGGCTCTCCAAGCCCATCGTGCAGGTGACGAAGGACGCGGAGGAGCTGGCGCACGGGCGCTACGATATCGTCTTTCAGGGCGGGCGCTATTCCGAGGCGGACAAGCTCGCGCAGACGCTTACCTACGCCAGCCACGAAATCAACCGCGTGGACACCATGCAGCGGGATTTGATCGCCAACGCCTCGCACGACCTGCGCACGCCGCTGACGATGGTCAAGGCGTACGCGGAGATGATTCGCGATATCTCCGGCGACGACCCCGAAAAGCGTTCGGAACATCTGGCGGTGATTATCGACGAGACGGACCGCCTGACCCTCCTTGTCAACGATATCCTCGATTTGTCCAAGCTCGAGAACGGCAAGATGACGCTGACGCGCTCGACCTTTGACATTTGCGCGCGGCTTCTGGAGATTGTGGAGCGCTATCAGGGGCTGAGCGAGGTTTCGGGCTATCAGTTTGAACTGAAAACCGACGGCGAGGCGTACGTCTGCTGCGACGCGGGCAAGATCGAACAGGTCATCTGCAATCTCATCAACAACGCCGTCAACTACAGCGGGGAGGAAAAGCGCATCACCATCACGCAGGAGCATACCCCGCAGGGGATTCGGATTTCGGTCCGCGACACGGGCGAGGGCATGGACCAGGAAACGATTTCCAAGATATTTGACAAATACTACCGCAGCGAGAACCACAAGCGCGAGATTATCGGCACGGGTTTAGGGCTTTCGATTGTCAAGGCGATTCTGTGCCTGCACGACTACGCGTTCGGGGTGGACAGCCGGATAGGAGAGGGCTCGACTTTCTGGTTTATCATACATGATGTTGCCGAAAAACCGTGAAAAACCCCAGATTGCGCCCCCTTGCGGCGTGACGCTATGGTGATTTCGCACAAATTCCGAAGAACCGCTTGACAACTTGGCGAAAAAGGTGTATAATAGTACCTTGCAGGGGTATACTGTCTTTTGCCGCGCGGCAGGTGCCGTGATGGATACGGCGGCTCGTTTTTGGCGGGTTCCGCGCGAGTGAAAGAAACGGCGCGTTTACGGCGCGTCCGGAAAAGAACAGAAGAAAAGGAGTGAGTGCCCCATGAAAAGGACATACCAGCCCAAGAAGCGGCATCGCGAGATGGAGCATGGCTTCCGCAAGCGCATGGCTACCGCGAACGGCCGCAAGGTTCTGGCTCGCCGCCGCGCAAAGGGCCGCGCAAAGCTGAGTTATTGAGGTATGCCAAGGCCACAGGGGAGACTTGTGGCCTTTTGTTTTGGAAAGAGGTGGCGCGGGGTGCTGTTCACACAGCGGCTGAACCAAAACCGCGATTTCAGGCGCCTTTACAAAAGCGGGCTGCACGTCTGTCTGGGCGAGGCGGTCCTCTACGCGCTGCCCAACGCGCTGCCCTTTAACCGTCTGGGGATCACGGCGGGGAAGAAAATCGGCAACGCGGTGACGAGAAACCGCGCCAAGCGAGTGATTCGCGCCGCCTACACCAACGCCGAAACGGATCTGCCCATCGGGCTTGATATCGTCATTGTGGCGCGAAAGGGCCTGGCGGAACAGTCAAGCGCTGTGCTTGAAAAGGCGCTGCGCGGGCGCGGCAAGAAGCTTCTGGAACGGGCGGGGGCGCGCGCGATATGATGAAAAAGCTGCTTATCCTGCTCGTTCAATTCTACCGCCGCTTTATTTCCCCGCTGTTTCCGCCGGTGTGCCGCTTTCAGCCGACCTGCTCGCGCTACGCGCTGACGGCGCTGGAGCGTTTCGGGGCGTTCAAGGGCTCGCTGCTCATCCTTTCGCGGATTCTGCGCTGCAACCCTTTCTGCGAGGGCGGCTATGACCCGGTGCCGGAAACGTTCGCGCTCTTTCACCGCCGCGGCGGCTGAGGGGGCTGTGAGTTGCGGGGGCGCGGCTTTCGGGGCGGCGCTTTTGGCTGAGATTCTATAGAGAGACCGAGGTTTCGGGAAATTACGTAATTACGGACAAAACGGGCGATTCTGAGCCTGTGGCGGTGTTTGAGATGACGCCGCCGGAATGGAGGAACGGCATTTGAATTTGCTTGCTACGCCGCTGGGGTGGCTGATGCGGCTGATTTACGGAGTTGTGGACAGCTACGGCGTCGCTATCGTGATTTTCACGGTGATTATCAAGCTGATAACGCTGCCGAGCACCTACAAAATGCAGGTCAATTCCGCGCGCATGAGCCTGCTCAACCCGCAGGTGGAAAAGCTTAAAAAATCATACGGAAACAACCCGCAGCGCTTTCAGGAGGAGCAGACCAAGCTCTACACGCGCGAGGGCATCAACATGAATCCCGGCTGTCTGAGCACGATTATTACGATGCTTCTGGTGCTGGGCGTCTATCAGGTCGTGATGCGGCCGATGACGTATATTCTTCAGATGAGCGCGGACATCACGCCCGCCGTGGAACTGCTGACCCCGTGGCTCGCCGCGCACGGTCTCACCGAACCGGATCTGGAGAGCCGTACCGAGCTGATTCTATTAAAGTACGCAAAGACCAATCCCGAGATTTTCGCCTCCATGGAGGGCTTCACGGAGAAACTGCAAGGATTTGACAATACGTTTCTGGGCTTTGACCTGACGGGCGTGCCGTCGCTGCACCCGGAGGGCGGGTGGAATTTCACCGCCGTCATGCTCATTCTGCTGCCGATACTCTCCGCGCTGGCGTCGCTGGCGCTGACGATTGTCACACAGGTGCGGCAGAAGCGCACGAATCCCGACGCGCCGAGCATGGGGCTTATGAACATCATGCTCTATTTAAGCCCGCTGATGACGATTTGGATCGGCATGAAAGTCCCCGCGGGTCTTAGCTTCTACTGGCTGGTAAACTCCGTGGTCTCGCTGCTGTCGATGGCGCTGATTTACTGGTACCTGAAAGGGCCGCGGCTGGAGCGTATCAACGAGAAGGCGAAGGCAAAGCAGCTGGCGAAAGGCCCGGGGTGGATGCAGAAAATGATGGCGGCGTCCGCGGAGTACGCAAACGAGGGCTCTTCATCATCAAGCGGCAGCAAGGGCAACCGCACGCAGTACGCCGACGGAGACGACGGAATGTCCCGCAAGGAGCGCGCGGAATATAACCGCAAGCTGATTGAGGCGGCGCGGCAGCGCGAGGCGGCAAAATACGGCGGCTCCGCGGATTCGGGCTCAAATGAGCCCACGGACGAGGAAAGAAAGCTTATCGAGGAGACAAGGAAGCGCGTCGCCGCGAAATACGGCGAGGAAGCGCCGTCAGAAGGCGGCGGGGAGGAAGAGTAGCCTTTTTGGAAGGGGGAGACCAAAACGATGACCGAACAGTTCATTGCGGCGTCTGTAGAGGAAGCGGTCGCGGCCGCGGCACAGAAATTCGGGGCGCCCGAATCGGAGATTGAGATTGAGGTTTTGGAAAAGCCCAAGAAGTTTTTGGGCACGGCGTTCGGCAAATACCGCGTGCGCGCGAGCTGGAACGGCGGCGAGCAAGAGGGCGAGCAAGAGGGCGAGCAAGAGGGCGAGCAA
>CAYZMU010000029.1:12375-14595 GCA_964479595.1 uncultured Ruminococcus sp.
GGCGAGCAAGAGGGCGAGCAAGAGGGCGAGCAAGAGGGCGAGCAAAGCGGACAAGAGGGCTTGCAGCCCGAGGTGACCGAGGCGGCGGAGCCTGTACAGACCGGGGAGACGGCGGAAGAACCCGCGGCGGAGCAAACGGCAGAGCCTTCGCAGGATACGGCGCCCGCGGAACCTGAGAGCGGCGGGGTATCCTCGGCGGTGAAGAACGAGAAAGCGCGGGCCGCGCAGGCGTATCTTGAGAAGATTTTGGCGATTCTGGCGCCGGACGCGCGCTGCGAATGCGAGGTCGGCGAGTCGGTGGAGATTTCGGTTTCGGGCGCGAACGCGGGGGTGCTGATTGGCCGCCGCGGGGAAACGCTCGACGCGCTGCAGTACCTCACTTCCATTGCCGCCAACCGCGCCGACGGCGACTATGTCCGGGTGACGCTCGATATCGCGGGCTACCGCGACCGGCGCAGAAAGGCGCTGGAGGAGCTGGGCACGCGCGTGGGGACGAAAGTCCTGCGCACCGGGCGAAACTGCGCGCTGGAGCCCATGAACCCGTTCGAGCGCAGTATCATCCATTCCGCGGTCGCCAAGATTGACGGCGTTTCGTCGCATTCCGTCGGGGAGGAACCCTACCGCAGGGTGATTATCACCTCCGATTCGGCGGACAGCTCCGCGCCCGTGGAGGAATACGGCGCCCCCAGACGCGGAAGAGACCGTGACCGCGGCTCGTCCAACCGCCCCGAAAGACGGCGCCGCCCGTCCGGGGAAGGCCCGCGCAAGCTGGACCTCTCAACGAGCTTTGAGAAAGACTACAAACGCCCCAAGCCGGAGGATTCGCTCAACACGGGCGTTTACGGAAAGATAGACCTTTAAACAAAGAGGGCGGCTGCGGCTGCCCTTTTCTTTTGGGAGCGAATATGGAAACGATTGCGGCAATTTCGACCCCGAACGCCCCGGGCGGCATCGCGATGATACGGATAAGCGGCGGCGGCGCAGTGGAGACCGCGGCGCGGGTTTTTGTCCCGAAATCGGGCCGCGATGTGCGGAAAATGGCGGGGAACACCTGCTGCTGGGGCGAGGTTTGCGACGGCGAAACGACGCTCGACGACGCGGTGCTGACGATTTTTCGCGCGCCGAGAAGTTATACGGGCGAGGACACGGCGGAGATTACCTGTCACGGCGGAGTCTACGTGAGCCGGCAGATTCTGAAACTGATTTTACAAAACGGCGCGCGCATGGCTCAGCCGGGGGAATTTACCAGGCGCGCGTTCCTAAACGGCAAGATGTCGCTCACAGAGGCGGAGGCGGTCGCGGACGTCATCGCGGCGGACGGCGCGGCGTCGCTCAAGGCGGCGAATCTCGCGCGGCAGGGTCGGCTCGGGCGGGCCATGCGCGGGCTTTCGGACAAAATCATCTCGCTGCTCGGCGCGCTCGCCTACTGGATGGACGACCCGGAGGAATCCCCGCCGGAGTTAGAACCTCAAACGCTCCTTTCGCGTGTGGAGGAGATAAGAGACGCGCTTGCCGACTGCGCGGCGCGTTACGAAAACGGGCGGATTTTGCGGCAAGGCGTGCGGGCCGTCCTTCTGGGCGCGCCCAACGCGGGGAAATCGAGCGTCATGAACTGGCTTTGCGGGGAAAACCGCAGCATTGTCACGCAAATCCCCGGCACCACCCGCGATATCATCACGGAAACGGTGCGATTGGGGGATTTTACGCTGGTGCTCTCCGATACGGCGGGGCTGCGCAAGGCACAGGACCCCATCGAGACCATCGGCGTGGAACAGGCGCTGCGCTGCCGCGACGAGGCGGATTTGATCCTCTATGTTGTTGACGCGCAAAAGGGGCTCACCGGCGCGGACAGAGAAGTTTTGGCGGCGTGCGGCGGGAAACCGCGCGTTTTGCTCTGGAACAAGACCGATCTCTGCCCGGACGCTCCCCCCGAAATCGCCTGTCCGGTTCTGCGGTGTGCCGCGCCCTTTGAAACGGACACGCGCGGGCTTGAGGAGATTCTGCGAACGCTCTTTGACGACGCGTTTTTGGCGCAGGGGCAGGTTTTCGCGATGACCGAGCGCCAGCAGTCGCTGATTGTGCGCGCCCGCGAGGCGATGGAACGCGCCGCGGCGGTTCTTACCCAGGGCGGGGAAACGGATATGCTCTATATGGAACTGCGTGACGCGGCGGACGCGCTGCGCGAGTTGGACGGCGAATCGGTTTCCGAGGCGGTCCTTG
>CAYZMU010000030.1:0-13329 GCA_964479595.1 uncultured Ruminococcus sp.
GCACGGTTTTTGTAATCGGGAGAATTTACCTTATCTCCGACGCCTTTTTTGCCCCATTCGGGGCGGGGCTTGGTGTTCCTCCCCCCTTGTCGGGGGAGAAACAGAATTTTGTCGCCCGCTTTTCGTAATCGGGAGAATTCACCTTATCTCCGACGCCTTTTTGCCCCATTCGGGGCGGGGCTTGGTGTTCCTCCCCCCTTGTCGGGGTTTTTACTGCCCGCTTTTTGTAATCGGAAACGGTGACAAAGTCCCCGAAGCCGCCGCCCTCTTCCCGAGAGATGCGGGCTTCGCGCGGTCATGACAAAGAACCGTGCGGGGTACAAAAAACTGCCTCCTTGCTCTACAGGAGGCAGTCTGAAAATTTTTCGCTCTTTGCGCGGAAAGTCACCGCCCGCGAATCGCGTCAATCGGTTTCTTCGAGGCGAATTTGTGCACGGGCAGGAAACTCGCGACCGCCGCGATAAACACGCTCACAAGCAGCAGCAGCGCGCACTGGCGCACCCCGAAGTGCAGGATCGTGATGAGCGACCCTAACTCCCTTCGCATGATTCCGTTGAGCACCGCGACCCCGGCGCCGCAGAGCAGCGCGGAAATGGCGAAGTCAATCAGCGCGATGACAAAACTCTCCGAGAAGAAGATTCGGAAGACGTCCGCGCTGCGCGAACCAATCGCGCGCAGGATTCCGATTTCCTGACGCTTGTAGGAAATGCTGGTCGAGATGAAGTTCGCCATGAGCAGCGCCGCGAAAATCGCGAAGCCCACGCCGACCCAGAAGAACACCTTGGAGAGCTGGGTAAGAACCTCGTTGATGGTTTCCAGCTCGTACGTCACCGGATGGTTGATGACATAGCGCTGCGTGGTCGATTCGTCAAAGCCGTTGCTGAAGCGCGAGATCTTTTCCACACCCGCGCGGTCCTGCGGCATCGCGCCCACGATGGAATCAAAGACGCCGCCGGGCACCAGCCCCAGACGGTCCGAAATTTCGTCCGACAGCACGATGGTGTCCGTGTAAATGCTCTCCGGGCTGATGATGCCCACAATCTCAAACTCCCGCTCGATGTCCGTCGGGTTGTCATTCACATAGATGTCGTATTCTTGCATGACCCAGTGCCCCGGCACGGCTTTTTTCCATGAATCGAGCATGCTCTGAATTTCCTCGGCGGTCGGGATCGCGTTCTCGAAGTAGCCCGAATAGTCGTAATGCGTTCCGTCCTCCTGCTCGACCGCGTATTCGCGCCCGTTGAAGAAGGTCGAGCCGTCCTCGTAGTTGCCCAGATCCAGTGTATTGAGGGCGACCACAACCTCGCCGTCGCTCAGGGAATCCTTCTTGCCGTCGAGCCAGATGATATCCGATTCCGGGACATTCTCAAGTGTCGTGAAATTGCTCTCGCCGTAGGTGATGATATCGCCGTAGTCTGACGTGTTCTCGTCGTCCGGGGTGTAGTGCAGGGAAATGTCGCGCTTTAAAGGGGTGGAGCCTTTCGGGGTTTTCTCGCTCATCTTGAGCGTCCTGCCCGGCCCGACCATCGCGCAGCCCGTTAAGCTGTACTGCGTGTCAATGCGGAATTCCTCGTAGAGCAGCTGATTGGAGAGATCCTCCAGCGTCGTGGCGCCCGTGTCGTCTTCCGTCAGCGGCTCATAACGCTCCATGTCGAAATTCGTGTCCACCACGCCTGATACGGTGTAGTTTGTCCCCATCAGGCGAATGACCTTCCCGACCATGTCCTCCGGCTTGGAAATCTTCTCGTATTTCTTTACCGTTCCGCCTTCCCACGGCTTTCTGCCGTCCTCGACGGTATCGCCAACGACGTCCGTGCCGGAAGTGTCCGGCGCGCAGTAGCCCGCCTTGATGAACGTTTCGCAGAGCGCGGAGCTCACGGCGATCTCGTCCTTTTCGCTGTCCGGGATTTCCCCCGCGACGAGCTTGTAGCCCATGTTGTCGAGCAGTTCCTGAGAAATCTCCGCGAAACCGCAGAAATGCGACATATACGGGGTGTAGCCGCCCTGGCTGAATTCGTAGTTCGCGTCGTACTGCGAGTCAAACCGCATATCCGCGTTCTTGGGGATGAAAATCCCCGTCATGTCAATCCCCAGTTCCTTTTCGACTTCCTCCATCTGCTCCGGGGAGGTCTTGAAGTCGTCCCGCCACCATATGTGGTTCCCCGAGCCCATGCGCATCGCGTTGTTGAGCGAAACGTAATTGACCCCGCTGTCAATCAGCGAGTCCGTGCAGGCGCGGATGTGGTCGTAGGAGCCGAACGTGTCCACCAGCGCGAACAGCGAAAAGGCGACCACAGACAGGAAAATCGTGGACACCAGCCGGAAGCGCTTGTGCTTTAAGCTGCTGCAGCCGATTTTGAACGCGCTGTGCAGCGGCAGCTTGGACTTGATGAGATTGAATTTCGAGCCGTCCTCTTCGGGTATCTTGGAAGTGTCCGTCTCGCGGAATTCCTGCGCGGTGCTCGGCAGTGTCATCGACGCCCCGCTCTTTAACCCGTCGAGGTAGTCGTTTATCTGCTTTCTGTCCTCCTCCGTGAGGTGATAGCCCCCCGGAATCTCAATGCTCGTCGCGCGGTAGACAAGTTTCTTGTCTTTTTCGCTCTCCGCGTCGGGAATCGCCTCGACATCGCGAATCACCTTCCCGTCCGCCAGCTCCACAATGCGGTCCGCGTACTGCTCCGCGTACTCGCGGTCGTGCGACACCACAATCACGAGCTTGTCCTGAGAGAGTTTCTTGAGCGTGTCGAGCACCGCGCGCCCCGTGTTGGAATCCAGCGCCCCCGTGGGCTCGTCCGCCATGATAATCTGCGGGTTCTTCACCAGCGCTCTGGCAATCGCGACACGCTGTTTCTGCCCGCCGGAAAGCTCGTTGGGCTTGCGGTCGCCGAAGCCTTCCAGATCGACGTCCTTGAGAATGCTGTTGATTTCCTCGTCTTGCGCTTTCTTCCCCTGCAGTTCCAGCGCCAGCGCGATATTCGCCCCGACGGTGAATTCCTCCAGCACATTGTATTCCTGGAAAATGAAGCCCACATACGTGTTGCGGTAGCTGTCAAAGCTCTGCTGGTTGAAGTCCTTCGAGGAAATCCCGCGAATGATGATTTCGCCCTCGTCGTAGCTGTCAAGCCCGCCCAAGAGGTTCAACATGGTGGATTTTCCGCTTCCGGATTTGCCCAGCAGAAATACCATGCCCTTTTCGGGGAACTTCAGCGACACATGGTCTATCGCCAGTACAGGCACGCCCTTTTTGGGCTTGTAGGTTTTGCACAGGTCTTTGGTCTCTAGCATATCTTTCTCCTCTCCGCTGTTATTTTTGAGTCTCCCTCCGCTTTTATGATACCACATTTGTCCGTTTCCTGTCAAGCCTTGAAACTTTAAGATTTCCTTAAAACCCCGTGCGCTTTTTTACCGTGATATGCTGAAAATTACGTGTTTGCGCCTTTTTTACGCCTGCCCTCTGCTTTTTAGAAACTGCTGGGCCGCTCCCAGCAGCGCGCCGCGTTCGTTTTCTAACTCCCCGGCTATCACGCCCTCCAAAAGCGCGTTTAAGCATTCCCCGATTGCGCTACCCTGCGGAAAACCCGCCTCGAGCAAATCCTTCCCGCTCACGGCAAGCTGCGAAAGCGTCGCGCAGTCGCCCCTTCTGAGAATCTCCTCCAGCGTCTTCCGGGCGAGGTCGTCCGTGCGCAGCAGTTCTTCCCGCACCGCCTCGGATTTTGCCGCGTCGTCCGCGCGCTGAAAGATAAGAATCTCCCGCGTCCGCTCCGCCCCGACGCGCTTGATAAGCCGTTTGAGCGCTTTCTCCCCGCCCTTGTGGTGCACGTCGTGATACCGCACCAAAGTACAGACCTCTTCGATTGTTTTGCGGTCCGCGCGCAGGATTCTGAGCTGTTCGCGCGCGATTTCGGCACTTAATTCGGCGTGGCCGTAGAAATGGTCGCCCTTTTCGTCCCGCGTCAGGGTATAGGGCTTCCCGCTGTCGTGAAAGAGCGCCGCCAGACGCTGCGGAGGTGTCTGCGGAACCCCGGCTATCACCCCGCAGGTGTGCGTGTAGACGTCCGTGTCGTGATAGACACAGCGCTGTTCAAAGCCTTTCATGGGCCGCAGCGCGGGCAGAATCGTAAAGAGCACTTCCGGGTAATCCAGCAGGATTTTTTTTGCGCCCTGCCCGCACAGCAGTTTTTTGAGCTCGCTGAAAACGCGCTCTTTCGAGATTTGCGCGAGCAGTTCCCGCTGTGAAAGCACTGCATCGGCGGTTTCCCGCTCAATCGTAAAACCCAGCGCGGACGCGAACCGCAGCGCCCGCAGAATCCGCAGCCCGTCCTCCTCAAACCGCTGCCGCGCGTCCCCCACACAGGCGATGACTCCCGCTTTCAGGTCCCGCTCCCCGCCGAACGGGTCAATCAGTCCTCTCTCGGGGTGATACGCCATCGCGTTCACGGTGAAATCCCGCCGCGACAAATCCGCTTTCACGGAATCCGTGAACATCACCGTGTCGGGTCTGCGGTGGTCCGAATACGCCCCGTCCACGCGAAAGGTCGTGATCTCAATTGGCATTCCCTCTAAAACCACCGTCACCGTTCCGTGGCGAATCCCCGTCGGAATGACGCGAAAGCCCTCAAAACACCGGAGCATCTCCTCGGGCTTCGCGGAGGTCGCGCAGTCAAAGTCATGCGGTATGACGCCGCGCAGACTGTCCCGCACGCACCCACCGACAGCGTACGCCGAAAAGCCGGACATTTCGAGTTTTCGCAGCACGGTCATGACCGGGCGCGGCAGAGCGATTTTGCCGTTCACGGCGCCTCCCCTTCCTCAAAGTTTAAGTCCGTATGCTCCCCGTCTCTGGCGCAGACCGCTCCCGGGAAAAAAGCCCGCGCGGAAGAGAGATATTCCTCCGGGCAGGGCATGGACGGGCTGAAATGGGTAAGCCACAGCCGCCGCGCACCCGCCTCTTTCGCGGTCCGCCCCGCCTCGGAAAAGAGCATATGCCGCGTCTGCAGCGCCTTGGGCAATTTCTCGTCGTCGCCGTACATCCCCTCGCAGATGAGCAGATCCGCGTCTTTGGCGGCGTGTGTGAGCGCCTCGCAGGGCCTTGTGTCCGTGCAGTAGACAAGTTTTATCCCGCGCCGCGGCGGCCCCAGCACAGCGCGCTGCTCGTAAACTTTGCCCTCATATTCCACGCGCTCGGATTTCTGCAGCAGTCCCCAGACTTTCATCGGGATTTCAGCCGCCCGCGCCGCGTCCGCGTCAAATTTCCCCGCGCGCGGCAGTTTCAGCGCGAAGCCGTAACAGGGCACGATATGGCTCACCGCGAAGGCGGTTATCTCAAGCCCCGCCGCGCTGAGCGTCTCCTCTTTTTCCGAAAGTTCGCGGTACCGCGTCTCAAACGGCAGCACGGGCGCTATCACGCGCAGACTCTCCACCACCTCGCGCACCCCGCGCGGCCCCGCGATAAGCAGCGGTTCGCGCCGCCCCTCAAGCCCCAGAGAGAGCAGCAGCCCGGGCAGCCCGCTGACGTGGTCGGCGTGAAAATGCGTCAGACACAGCAAATCCAGATGCCGCAGTGTTGCGCCCGCCGCGCGCAGCGCTACCTGTGTACCCTCTCCGCAGTCAATCAGCACCGCCCGCCCGTTCGCCCGCGCGAGCAGACTCGTCAGGAATCTGCCCTTGCGCGGCATCGTTCCGCCCGTTCCGAGCAGCGTGACATCGAGCATTCGCGTTCACCCTTTCGTCAGCAAACCCCGCCTCAGAGGGGCGGGGCAGCCGTTATTCAAAGATGCGGAAGATATCCTGAAATGTGACGGCGACCATCAGAACCATCAGCGCGGCAAGCCCCACAAAATGAATCATGCCCTCGACATTCGCCGAGATGGGCTTGCGCCGGATTGCCTCAATGACCAGAAACAGCAGCCGCCCGCCGTCCAGCGCGGGGAAGGGAATCAGGTTGAAAATCCCGACATTGATAGCGATAAACGACATCAGATCAAAGAGCGTCAGGCACTTCTCCCGGAACGTCTCGCCCTGCTGCACCACTTCCGCCGTCGTGTCCACAATCCCGACAACCCCCGACAAATCGTGGAAACCGTACTTTCCCCGGATTAAATCAATCAGCGAAATCCAGATAAGCCGCGCGGAGGAGACAAAATTCCTGCAGCTGTACGAAAGCACGCTCAGAAAAGTCTTGCGCTGGCCGTAAACGTAGAAGTCAAACATCCCTCCCGTTTCGGAATCGTAAAACTTCACGTTCTCAAGGGTCACTTTCTCGCCCTCGCGCTCCACCACGACCGTGAACGTCTCCGCGTCGTCGTTCTGCAGCGCGTAGGAAATGTCCTGCGGGGTAAAAATCCGCAGCCCGTTCACCGAGATGAAACGGTCGCCCTCGCGCAGAAACTCCGAAGACGACGAAACATCCTCCCCCGCCTCGTTCGTGTGGAATTCCGCGACTGTCGTGGTCGTGACCGCCGTGTCAATGCAGGTGACGAGGATGATGAGCAGAAAGCCCAGAATCACGTTCATCACCGCGCCCGCGACCGTCACGAGCATCCGCTTCCAGACCGGCTGGCTGCGAAACGACCTCGGGTCCTCGCTGTCCTCGTCCTCGCCCTCCATGGCGCAGTAGCCCCCGATGGGGAAGAGCCGCAGCGAGTATTTGGTCTCGCCGTGCTTTTTCGAGAAGAGCGCGGGGCCCATGCCGATGGAGAATTCCAGAACTTTGATGCCGCATTTCTTCGCCACGAAGAAGTGCCCCGCCTCGTGCACGATGATGATCAGGCCGAAGCACAGAATCGCGACGATGACCGTCAGTATCATACGCCCGTTCCCTCCGCCGCGAGACGCTCCCGCACAAACGCCCTCGCCTGCGCGTCCGCCCGCGTCACGTCTTCCTCGCTCAGCAGCGGCTGCGCGGGAATCTCCCGTACCGCGGCGCTCACCAGTTCTCCGATTCTCAGAAAGGGAATTTTCTCCGCGAGAAACGCCTCCACGGCCGCCTCGTTCGCGCCGTTCGCGATACAGGGCGCGGTGCCGCCCATTCTGCTCGCGAGCACACACGCGCTCAGACACTCAAACGTCTCAAAATCGGGCTTTTCGAAGGTAAGCGTGCCATAGTCCGTCAGCGAGAGCGGCTTCGTGGGGCAGGGCAGCCTGTCGGGGCAGAGCAGCGCGTACTGAATGGGGATTTTCATGTCCGGCACGCCCATCTGCCCTATCACCGATTCGTCCGCGTAGACCACCGCGGAATGCAGCACGCTCTGGCGGTGCACCACAATCTCAATCTGCTCCGGCTCCAAATCAAACAGCCACCGCGCCTCGATAAATTCCAGCCCCTTGTTCATCAGCGTCGCGGAATCCACCGTGATTTTGTTCCCCATGCTCCAGTTGGGGTGGCGCAGCGCGTCGCGCACGGAGACGTTTTGAAGCTCTTGCCGCGTCTTTCCCCAGAACGGCCCGCCCGACGCCGTGAGAATGATTTTTTTAAGCTGTTCGCGCTTGTTGCCGCGCAGACACTGAAAAATCGCGGAATGCTCGCTGTCCACGGGGTAGATGGGGACTCCCTTTTCCCGCGACAAATCCATCACAAGCTGTCCGCCCGCCACGAGGGTCTCCTTGTTCGCGAGCGCCACAGGCTTGCCGGCTTTCAGAGCCGCCAGAGTCGGGAAAAGCCCCGCCACGCCCACTACAGCGTTGAGCAGCGTGTCCGTCGTCGAATCCCGCGCGATTTCCGAAAGCCCCTCCGCGCCCGCCAAAAGACGGCAGCCCAGACCGGCTGCCGCTTCCTTCAGAGACGGGTAACAGGATTCGTCCGCGATACAGAGAATCTCCGGGCGGCATTCCCGCGCCTGCTCCACCAGTTTGTTGACATTCCGCCGCGCCGCGAGCGCGGTGACGCGAATCCCGTGCGCCGCCGCGACCTCCAGCGTCTGTGTGCCGATGCTTCCCGTTGAGCCGAGAACGGCCACACTTTCTACCATCTCTATGAACGCTCCTTTATCTGAACCTGAAAAGGCTTGTCGCCTGCGTGTACGCGCAGAAGAACGGCACCACGAGCAGCACGCTGTCAAAACGGTCCAGCAGCCCGCCGTGGCCGGGCATAATCGTGCCGTAATCCTTAATCTGCGCCTGACGCTTGATGACCGACGCGACGAGGTCGCCGAGCGTGCCCAGAATCGCGCAGACCGCCGCCAGCACGATAGCGGAGAACCAGCTTATCTTCAGCGGTGTGCCCTTCGCGGAGAAAATCGCGCCGTAGATAAGGCAGAACACCACGAAGTAGACGATATTCGTGACCAGCCCGCCGATAAAGCCCTCGACCGTCTTTTTGGGGCTGACAGCCGGACAGAGCGGGGTCTTGCCGAAGAAAGTCCCGACAAAATACGCCCCGGAATCCGCGAACCACGCCCCGCCGAGCGCCAGCAGCATATACGCCAGACCGTGGTCCTCGCTGGAATTGTTGAGAATCACAATCGTCGACATCGCGTTGGCGGTAAGGAACATCCCCGCGACAAACGCGAAGAAACGCTTCGCGGGCATTTTGGTCTGATAGCGCACGTACTCAAAAAGCACCAGACAGAAGCAGACGACCGTCACCATCATGCGGAACCGCGAGCGCGGCCCCGCCGAGAAAAACGGCAGCGCCAGCGCGTACGCGAGCGCCCCCACCGTGGCGACGCGATACCGCAGCAGCCCGTTCGCGCGCAGAAACTCAAAGCACAGAATCAGCGACACCACGCCCGCGCAGAGGGGGAAGAAAAATGTATTGTGCAGAATCAGCGCAAGCAGCGCGATGGCAATGCCAATCACAGAGGAAATCGTACGAATACCCATGTTGCTGTTCGCGGCCGCGCCGCAGCCGCTCTCCTCTCCGTTCTCAATCAATTTACAGTCCGCCGAACCGGCGCGTTCTCCGGGCAAATTCCACAATCGCCTTGTCAAGCTCTTCCATCGTGAAATCCGGCCACAGTGTGTCGCAGAAGTAAAACTCCGCGTACGCGCACTGCCACAGCAAAAAGTTCGAGATGCGCTGCTCCCCGCCCGGGCGGATAAGCAGGTCCACATCCGGCATTTCCCGCGTGTAGAGGTGCTGCGAAATCAGATCCTCCGTGATGTCCTCAGGCTCTAACTTGCCCTCCTTGACCAGCTGCGCCAGCTCTCTCGCCGCCGCGGTGATTTCATAGCGCGAGCCGTAGTTTGCCGCGATGCCCGTCGTCATGGCGTCAAAGCTCTTGGTATCGACCTCGATATCCAGAAACTGCTTGCGCAAATCCGTCTCGAAGCCGTCCGCGTCGCCGAGCAGAATCACCCGCACACGGTCGTCAAAGTAGTCGTACGCCTCTTTCAGGTACTTTCTCATGATATCCATGAGCGCGTGCACCTCGTCGTCCGGGCGCTTCCAGTTCTCTGTGGAAAAGGCGTAAAACGAGATGTACTGCACCCCGATTTCCCGCGCGTAACGCAGAATCTTGCGGAAGTTGAGCGCGCCCTGAACATGGCCCGCCGTTCTGGGCAGCCCGCGCTTCTTCGCCCAGCGCCCGTTGCCGTCCATGATGATGGCGATATGGCGCGGCATCATATCCGCGGGCACGGGAGCGGTGTATTTCTTTGGCATGGCGTCCTCCTCCTACAGGCTCATAATCTCCTTTTCCTTCGCCGCGACCACTTTGTCGAGCTCGTCGGTGTAGCGGTCGGTCAGCGTCTGGACTTTCTTCTCCATCTGACTTAAATCGTCCTCGGTAATCTCCGAGTTTTTCTTCATGCTCTTGAATTTGTCCATCAGCTCGCGCCGCGCGTTCCGTACCGCGACTTTCGCCTCGTCGCCGTATTTCTTGACAGTCTTGCAGAGTTCCTTGCGGCGTTCCTCGGTAAGCTGCGGGAACACGAGCCTTATGGACTTTCCGTCGTCTGTCGGCGTAATCCCCAGCTCCGACGCCATAATGGCCTTGGAAACCGGCTTTACCATGGAAGGATCCCACGGCGCTATCACGAGCATCCGCGCCTCGGGCACGGAAATCGCCGCGACCTGCGAAATCGGCGTCGGCGCCCCGTAGTAGTCCACCGTGATTTTGTCAAGCACCGCCGGGGTCGCTCTCCCCGCGCGGATGGTGGCAAATTCCGCCTCCAGTTTCTCAATGATTTTCTTCATGCGCTTTTCGCACGCGTCGAGTTTTTCTTTCATCGCGTCGTTCATGACTGTTCCTCCCTCTTTCATTCCGGTACGACAATCGTACCAATGGGCTGCCCCATCAGCGCGTCGTAGATGTTGTCGGGGCGGCTCAGGTCAAAGACCAGCATCGTCGTGCCGTTGTCGCGGCACAGCGCCGCCGCCGTGGAATCCATCACCTTGAGCTGCTTGCTCACCACTTCCGTAAACGTCAGTTTCTCGTAGCGCACCGCGTCGGGACAGGTGTTGGGGTCCTTATCGTAAACCCCGTCCACCATCGTCGCCTTCATGAGAATATCCGCCTCAATTTCCGCCGCCCGCAGCGCCGCCGCCGTGTCGGTCGAGAAGAACGGATTGCCCGTCCCGCAGCCGAAAATCACAAGCCGCCCTTTTTCAAGATGGCGGATGGCGCGGCTGCGAATGTACGGCTCGGCGACTTTGGTCATCGTAATGGCGGTCTGCACTCTCACCTCGCAGCCAAGATGCTCCAGCGAATCCGCCAGCGCCAGCGCGTTCATGGCGGTCGCGAGCATCCCGATATGGTCCGCGCGCGTTCTGTCCATCGCCCCGCTTGACCGCCCGCGCCAGAAATTGCCGCCGCCTACCACCACCGCGACCTGCGCGCCGGCGTCCGCGCAGCGTTTGAGCGCGGCGCAGATAGGCCCGATTACATCAAAATCCAGCCCCGTTTTCTGCTCCCCCGCCAGCGCCTCTCCGCTCAGCTTTACCAGAATCCGCTTATACTTGAGCTCCATATCGTCCCCTCCGTTTCTCTTGATGCGCACACCTCTATTATACACGATTTTTCCCCGCTTGTAAAGGGGGGCGCGGTCATTTTTTTCCGCCCGTTTTTTACCGCCGCGGCCGTTTTGGTATCCCCGGCGACTTTTTTCTACCCGCTGTTGGTTTTCGTAAACAGCCCCCGCGCCGTCTCCTTCCCCGTCAGGGAGAGGGGGGTAAAAGATATCATTCCCGGCTGGAAAAACATTTACCAAAAAATCCCGGCGCCCAGACAAAACCGCGCCGCCGGCGTCGGGGGGTATCATTACCGTCAGCCCGAAACGTACCAACTAGGAAATCATAAACGGCGTCGGGGAGAACACAGCATTCCCCGATAACAAAAAGCGGGCACCAAAATCCCCGTCCTCTCCCCGAAGGGGAGAGACAAAAATACCATTCCCGGCAGGGGAAAAACTTTTACCGAAAGCACCCGACACAACAGACAAAACCGCGCCGCCGGCGTCAGGGGTATCATTACCGTCAGCCCGAAACGTAACAGCTCGGACGACATAACTGCTTCGGGGGTAACACAGCATTCCCCGATAACAAAAATCGGGCGGCAAAAAACCGGCGGAGCAAAGTACTCCGCCGGTCAGAAGCGCTGTTGCGAAAAGCGCGTGTCTCAGAAATTCCGCTGCAGGGTGAGCACCTCAAGCAGCGCGGACAGATCGCCGTTATCCAGCGAGCCGGAACCGTCGCACTCCGCGTTGGCTCTCGCCTCATCGCTGAGGGTCACAGAACCCGCGTTGGAGAGATATCTTGAGAGCATCACCGCGTCCGCGATGGTGACATCGCCGTCGAGATTGAGGTCGCCCGTGAGTCCGCGCGGCTCCGTCGTGGTCGTGGTCGTCGTGGTGGTCGTCGTGGTCGTGGTGGAACCGCTTGCTACGTCGTCAAAGGTCAGCTTCACGGAATCAATCGTAAACTGCGCGGGCTCAATCCACCAGAAGCCAATCTTGACTTCCCCGCCGTAGCCGTACTGAATGATATCCGCGATATCCGACGGGACTTCCCATGTGATCGTTCCGCTGTTGGAAGAGCCGTCCCAGTTCATTTGCGCGTCGTCTGTCTGAGCCCAGTATTTCGGTTCTTCGGTCGTGGACGTTCCGAACGCCCCCTGCCATGTCTTGAGCGGCTGGTCAGAAGAGATGTTGAACTCGACCTTGAGCAGTTTCGCCTTCGTAGTGGGGTCAACGCCCAGATCCTCGTACAGGAAGCCGATCATGCGGTCGCTCTCAGGAAGGTCGTTGTAGTTGACATCCTTGTTGACCTCTTTCTCTACCACATTGCTGCCGGCACCGCCGTTGGGGTCCGTCACAGCGTCTGTGGTCGTGGTCGTGGATGAGCCGGAATCCTCTGTGGCCGTGGTTGCGGTGGTCGATTCGGTGGTCGTCGTGGTGGTTTCTTCCGGACCGTCGAGGGTAAAGGGCTTGACACCCACAATGCTCGTCTCGGTGGAGCCCGTCTTGAAGACATCGTAGAGCCCCGCCGCCGCGCCGACCAGACCGGCATTGTAATCCAGCGTGACTTCGTTGGTCGTGTAGTCATCCATGACGTCGCTGTACTGGCCGCCCGTCGTCGGACCGCCCGCGAGCGCGCCGATGAGCACATGAGATTTGGTCGGATGGTAGGTGTTGGCGCCGTTCACGGCATCTTCGCTATCGGTGTAACCCATGTAGCCTGAGGCGGCTCTGTGGTGGCAGTTCTTCGCGGAATTGTCCGCAAACCCCGTCACGAAGCAGACATTGAAGGGGTTGTCCCCGAGCAGGTAGCTCATCTGCCCCTTGCACCAGTCGCTGTAATTGCCCGCGCCGTGCTTTTGCGCCACAAGCGCCGTGAACTGCAGCGAGCAGTTGTAGCGCGCGCTGCCCCAGTCGTTGAGCGCGAAGTAGTTGTCTCCCGTCGCTTTCTGGCTGATATAGCCCGTCACCTTGCTCCAGTCATTCGTGATCTCGGCGTACACGCACGCCGCGCCGAGCGCGACCGTTTCCCAGCCGTGCACCCAGCCTAAATACTCAGCCTGCTTGGCGGCGCAGTCGTTCTTGTACTGCTCGTTTTTCGTGGCGATATAGAGCCAGCCCGCCGCCCAGGCCTGTTCGTCTACGCAGCTGGTGCTTTCGTAGAATCCCTGCGTTCCTTCCGTGGTGACCTGATTGTACTGTGTCGAGAACCGGTAGAGCGCCTCGGCGTATTTGAGCGACTCCTCGTCGCCGAAGTTGATGTAGTCCAGAGCCAGCGCGGCCGCGTATTCCGCCGCGATATCGCTTGAGCCGCTGTTTGTCCAGAACATCTTGCGCGTGCCCACCTGCTGCTCCTGCAGCTCAGGCGGCCCCCAGTAGCCGTGGTCCTCGTTGCCGTCGCCTTTCTGATACAGGAAGTTCGAGACCGTGTCGCCG
>CAYZMU010000031.1:0-1478 GCA_964479595.1 uncultured Ruminococcus sp.
CATAGAGATAGTTGCTCACGCTCTCCTCGCGCTCGTTGCTGCCGTTGCCCACATGCGCCGTCGCCGTGATCTTCCAGCGCTTCTGCAAATAGAGCTTGCCCGTGTCCTGGTCCCAGATGGGCGACGGATCCAGCGCCTCAATCGTGCAGGTCACCTGGTTGTTGAGCCCGTCCGTGATGTTTAAGTTGGCGCTGCCGAAATCAACCGTGATGGGCTGAGTCACACCGACCTGTGTCACATTTTGGTCCACCCACGTAAAGAAGTCCGGGTCCGTGTACGCGGAGTTCGTCACCGCGTCCAGCGCCGCCTGCGCCGCGTACTGCGCCTGCTTCTCGTAGTAGGTGTAGTAGGCTCTTTTGTGCGATGCCGTCGCCAGAATCAGCGTCGACATCAGGAACACAACCATCACCATCATGACCGAAACCACGGTGAAGAGGACTGTGCCCTTGAGCCGCTTCTGTCCTTTCTCAGTATTTTGTTCCATAAAGAAACCACCTTTCTTCATGTGCGGATAGCCTTCTTGATTTCAAGAAGGCAATCCGATCTTTTGAGTTACTCCGCCGTTGTTGTCGCTGTCCCCGTGCCGGCGTAGGTTTTCCATTCCTCGCCGTTCCAGATGTTCTCGTCGTACTCCGGTCCGATATCCGGTTTTGTCGGCTCCTGGATGTAATAAACCGTGTAGCTGATGGTCACTGACGTGAATCCGGGTCTCTCTGTCTCTCCTCCTTCTTCACCGCCGTTTTCGCCGCCCGCGGCGCCTTCAGCACCTGCGCCGCCTTCGCCGCCTTCAGCACCCGCGCCGCCTGCGCCGCCGGGCTGCGAGGGCTGAGCAGCAGCAGCCGCGACAGCCTCGTTGAACTGCTGGTATTCTTCCACGCTCACGCTGTTGATAATCATCGCGTCTTTGTTGTCCTCCGCGTACTTGTGAACCGCGTCCAGAAGCGCCATGGTGTCCTTGCGGTTGATAATCACCGTGAACTCCGAGCTGCCGCTGCCGACATCCTGCTCCGTCTTTTCTTCAAGAAGCAGCGGGATGGCGTTTTCCGTGGTGTACGCCGCGCCGATGGAGCCGTCCATGTCAGCCTGCTCATAAAGAGCGTAGGTCACCGGGTTGGGAAGGTAGTAGTAGTAGCCGATACTGGAACTGTCCTCATCCGAAACCGAATACGAGCCCTCCAGCGTCACGCCGTCCGCAATGTTTTCCTCCGTGTTGAGGAACTGCTCCTGCAGGAATTTGTCAAGCTCGACACTGTTCATTTCGTCCGTGAAATTCTCGGTCGCCGCCATCGCCTCGTCGTACTTTCTGTTGATGACTTTCTGGTGCGCCGGGATCTTTTTAAATGCCTGCAGGTCCTGCTCCCAGGTCGTCTGCGCTTTCTCCAGCGCGGTCTTGTTCTCGTTCATCTTCTGCCACTGCGGGCGGATGAAAACGAAGATGCCAATCGCTAAAATCACGATGACAAGCACCACTAAAAGGA
>CAYZMU010000031.1:1578-13096 GCA_964479595.1 uncultured Ruminococcus sp.
ATGAAAACGAAGATGCCAATCGCTAAAATCACGATGACAAGCACCACTAAAAGGATGATCCTGTCTCTGTAACCCATCTTGCTCATGACGCGGCCTCCTCTTCTGTGGTTTCCCCTTCAGCGCTGATAAGATCCGTAATGTCGTCGCCCTTCACGAGAATCTGCAAATCCATGGTAACCACTCTGACTGTTTGCTGTGTGGGTGTTGACGGAGTGTTGGGCTGCTGGGTGCCTTCTCCTCCCTCCGGAGTCCCAGGTTCAGGTGTCGTGGGTGCGCCCTCAACAGTCTCTTCCCCTATATCGTAGCCGTTATACGCCACGTTTGCCACCTCGGGCATATTCCTGATGTTTTCAATCAGGGTCGCGGGCAAAGTCTGGAAGGGTTCGTCATCCTTCGCCTTCAGGGTCAGGCTCAGGCTGTATGTGCCCTCGCTGTAATTCATATCACTAATGGAATAGTAGTTCGAGAAATCCGCCTGGGTTCTGTCTTTTCCGCTCACCGCGCTGTCACCGGAAATCTCCTCCGCGAAGGCCTCCGTAACCGTGTTGTGAATCGTGTCTTCAATCTTGCTGTAACTCTCCGAAGTCGGATAAGGTCTGCTCTTGTACGCCAGAAGGGCGTCGTTGAGGTTGTCCAGATAACTGGTGATATTCTCGCGCTTCGTTTGCAAATCCGCGACCTGAGCGTCCAGATCCGCCTTGAGCGGTGATTTATCCTTTTCCCTGAGCTCGTCTATCTGCGACTGCAGGCTCTGGTTCTTGAATACCAGCACCAGCGTGATAACCGTCATGATCGCCGCGGTTCCAAGCAGGGAGAACAGCAGCATTTTTGTATAAGAACTGTCGGACTTGACACGGTTGTTGTTGACCGTGTCCGTCTCGAGGAGGTTGACACGCTCCTTGTCCTTGTCACGCTTGAACAGCGCGCCGATGGCGTTGGCGTAGAGGGAGAATTCCAGATTCTCGTAGCCGTGAATCTGTGGGGGAACCGCGATGATGCGCGTATGGATATTCATCTTCTCGAGTTCGTTCGTGAGTCTCACAAACTCGTGCGTATCACCGTAGAAGACCACGTTCTCAATCTGCGCGACGTCACCTTTGCTGCGCTGGAACTGGATCATACGGTAGATGTTCTCGTTGACCGCCTCGAAAACGTAGTCCTCGGAATCGTTGTAATCCTCCGCCGAAATGGAGGCGAAACGCGAGAAGGAAAGCTGGCCGTCTTCATACAGGTTGAGGGAGATGAAGTTGTTGTCAATCTGAACCGCGAGCAGCGGCATCTGCGAACGCACCTTCGCGTCCGCCAAAAGCACCTTTGTGATGCAGTTGCAGCCCACCATGACACTGCGCAGCTGAATCTGCAGCATGTTGAACAGGCGCTTGTAGCCGTCCACAACCTCGTAAGGACACGCCGTCGCAAGCACCTTTACGTGGTTCTCTTCTTCTTCGGAATCACCCACGACGATGTAGGAAACCGAATAGTTGTCCTCTTCTTTGAGTGACAGCGCCGTGAGCATCTCCGCGCGGACATTCTTGGCGAACTCCGCCTGCTTGTCCACTTTCTGAATCTGCAGTTCCTTGAAGATCGTCATGTTCGACGAGATACTGATGATGGCCTCTTTGTCGGGCATCTTTTCCGTGCGCAGAACCTGGTTTATCAGCGTTGCCAGACGGGCGACGTCCTTGATATGGCCGTTTTCGATGATGCCCTCTTCCAGCTCCAGCTGTGCCGAGGCGTTGATTCGAATCCTGCCGTTGTTTTCCGTGCCCTTGATAATCCTGATATTCCGGTCTGTAATGTCAAAGGAAAGCATATGGTATCTTCCACCTCTCTTTTAAATTGAGCGGGCGCGCCCCCGCGGACAGTTCTCACCGCCCGCGGGAAAACGCCGGGATAGCATGGATTACTCGATGTTGCCGATGGAGTCGTACAGCGCCGGGAAGAACGCCGCGCAGACCAGACCGATGACAACGCCCATGATGATGAGCATCAGCGGTTCGAGCAGCGAGCACAGACGCTTCACCGCCGCGTCGGCTTCTTCATCGTAATATTCCGCGGTCTTCGCCAGAATGTCGTCCAGAGCGCCGGCTTCCTCACCGACGAAGATGATGGACACGAACATCGAATCGAAGATGTCCGCCCGCTGAATCGCGGCACTTAGCGTCTCGCCGCTCTTGACCTCATCGACAATGTCACGGAATTTCAGCGAGATGTACGCGTTGTTCAGAGTGTCCGCGGAGCGCTTCAGGCATTCCACCATGGGCAGACCGGAGGAATACAGCGAAGCCATTGTCTGGGCAAAACGCGCGGTGTAAATCTTGACCACGAGCTTGCCGAACGCGGGACCTTTAATCTTGAACTCGTCAAACTTGAGCCGGACATTCGGCAGTTTGAGCGCGTAGATGACTACAAACACAATCACTGCCACAACCGCCAGCACAATAAACCAGTGCGACACGAGGAAGTTTCCGATGTTGACCATGCCTTTTGTCAGGGTAGGCATCTCAGAGGGGTCGTCATAGAGGTCTGTAAAGGTCGGCATGATGAACACGAACACGCCGATAACAATCGCTACCGTCAGAATACCCAGAATGATAGGGTATACCATCGCGTTCTTGATGGTGTTCGCCGTCTTGTTCTGGTTGGCGTAGTAGTCGCTCAGACGCTGCATGATGACGTCCAGCGAACCGGAGGCCTCGCCCGCGCCGACCATGGAGACCATCAGGGTCGGGAACACACTCCCGTACGCCTCCAGCGCGTCGGAGAAGGATTCGCCCTTCTGCACGTTCTCGTAGACGTTGCGCCACACATTTCGCGCCGCCTCGGAATCCTGCTCCTTGCAGAGGATGTCCAGCGCCTTGACCAGCGTCAGACCGGAAGTAAGCATCGCCGCCATCTGCCGCGTCGCGAACGCCAAGTCCTTGGTCTTGAACTTCTTGACGGTCTTTACGGTTTCTTCCGTTTCCTTGTACTCGACGACCGCCATTCCCTTTTCTTTGATTTTTGCCAGAAATTCCTGCTCATCTTCCGCGGTCAGGGTGCCCTGACGTCTGTTGCCCATCGCGTCCTTGGCCGTATAAGTGAAACTTGGCATAAAATCACCTCCTAAAGCTAGCCTTGATTGTGTTTCGGGTTCGCCCCCGATCGGGAACGCCCTGTGTTTCTATCCCGCCGCGCTCTGCCACACGGCAGGACACAAATCCATACCTATATTATACCACAGAAATTTGACGATTGCAACCATATTTCAACCAAAATTTCGCGCCTCAATTTGGTTATTTTGCCAAAAGCCGCCCTACCAGTCCCTCGGAGGCGCCACCGAATCGCGTGTCACCAGCACGCCGTCCAGACTCACGCGCTCCACAGGCTTCTTCATGTCAAGCGTCCGCGCGACCAGAAGCTCCACCGAGCGCCGCGCCATCTCCACCAGATCGACCTCCAGCGTGGAAACAGGCGGGTCGCTCATTTCGTCAGCAACGTAGTTGTCAAAGCCCGCCACCGAAATGTCCTGCGGCACGCGCAGCCCTCTGCTCTGCGCGAAGTTTACAAACCTTGTCGCCGTCTCGTCGCAGCAGCAGAAGAACGCCGTCGGCAATTCCTCAGGAAGGTCAAATTCCTCAAAGAGCGCCCCTGTGCTGTCGCGGTCCTCCAATCGCCACTCGCTCCTCGGGGTAATGCCGCGCCGCATGAGTTCCTTGAGAAAGCCCATGTAGCGGTCTAAATTGGAAACACTCGCCGAAACGGAGCCCACAAAACCGATTTTGCGGTGGCCCTGCGCCGTGAGCATCCCCGTGACACGGGACGCGTCCTCGAAATTCCGCGAACTGACCGAATCCACCCGGCCCTCGATATCCTCGCTGTCCGCCAAAACCAATGGGATGTGCATCGCGACGAGCCGCGAAAGATACGCCTCGCTGAAATCCCCCACAACCACAATGCCGCGCACGTTGCGCTCCCGGATGAACTCCGGCAGAATCCCGCGTTCCTCCTCCTCCGCGGAAACGGTCTCGAAGATCGAATAGAGGCGGTTGTACATCAGCTCTCTGGAAATACCCGCGATGAGATACCAGTAAAAGCTGCCGTTGCCGGAATCAAAACGCTCGCTGCAGATAATCCCGACACTCCCGCTCTGCAGCGTGACAGAGGCTTCCGTGTTGTGCGCGATGCGCGGCGCGGGCGGGCGGTACCCAAGCTGCGACGCCCGCGTCTTGATACGCTGGCGTTCTGCCTCGCTTACCCCCGGCCGGCCGTTGAGCGCGTTGGAAACCGTTACGAGGCTCAGCCCCAGTTCCTGTGCAATGTCCGCTATCCGTACATTGTGCTTCAAGGAAAATACCTCCCAAGGTCATTCTTCTTTCTCTCTTTTCGGGCACACATTCCCTTATACTCTACTCTATTATAGCACATCTCCCCGGATTTGTAAATACCCGGGGAGAAAAAACTGTGCGTATAATTTGAGGATTCTATCACAAAAGCGAGCCGAAAATTCTCCTATTTGTAGTGAAAAATCGCCAATATCGGCAAATTGACCAAAAACGCGTCCGCGATTTGGAGATTTTGACGAACGCCCTCGCGCAATTTCAGCGTTTCAGACAAATTGCTCCGGATATTTCACGCCGAAATTGTGCAGATTGCCGCATAGCGCCGGAACTACTCCATCCGTGCGCCGCGAGCGATCTTGTTCCTGAGCGAATGCAGGCTCGGCAGCGCCCCCAGGACGGCGACTGCGCAGTTGACTATGAGCGTAAAGAGCGCCGCCGCGAGCGCGAGCAGGAACATCAGCATGGGTCGCGCGGTGAGGATACTGGTGGCGGAACCGAAGAACATCGCGGCCGCCGCGCCGAGCACCGCGCCGAAAATCCCGGAAATCGCGCAGTAGGACAGGCTCTCCATGGACACCGCCACACGCATCTGGCGTGCGGACATCCCGACCTGCCACATCATGGTCAGCTCCGAGCTGCGGTTTAAGACGCTCGCGTTAACGGTGTTAATCATCGTGAAGATGCCCGTCAGCCACACCGCGAGGAGTGCCACGGCGCACAGCGTGAGAATCGCGCCCAGCAGCGTGGAAAAGCCCGTATGCTCGTAGAAAAGCTGCTTGTCGATATTCACGCCGGTGACATTGGGGATTTCCCAGAGTTTCGAAGTCAGCGTGTCAATTTCTTCCAGCGCGGGCAGATAATCCGCGCTCGAGGAGAGCAGCAGATTCGCGGTGTACTGATAATCTGTCTCCGAAATCGGACCGCTTGACGCTGCCTCCTTGGGCAGGAACAGCTCCGCGGACGCCGACCACTCTCTGCCGGAGAGCGACTGGGGCAGCGCCGGGCGCATCAGCACCCCCGCCACGGGAAGTTCCTCGCCGCCCGGGCCGCTCAGCACAGGCAGATCCCCGTTTTGCGCCGGCACGGGTGTATAGCTGTCCTCGTAGGCGCGCTTGTAAACATATTTGCCGTTTTCGGAGCCCGGCTTGCAGGCGTCCGCCGCGAAGAGGCCGCCCTTTAACTCCAGAAACTCCTCGTAGGACAGCCCGGTGATTTCGGCGAGCGTTCCCGCGGACTCTTCCGTGAGCGGCGCGCTCTCCCAGAACGCGCGGTCAATCAGGCGCAGCGTAAAGTCATATTTGCCCTCCGGGGAAGCGCCGCCGGATTGCTGATCCATGCTGTCCGTCACCGCCGCGAGAATATCGGGCGAACCGCTCAGCATCTGAGAAATCTCGTCCCTGGCGACGTAACCCTGCCCGGAACTGACCGCCTGAATATTCGCTGCGGCGTAGCGCGGGTTCTCCGAAAAGCTCTCGGCCAGTTCCCGCTCCGTTGCGCCGTCATAGCCGACACTGGAGACCGTCATCTGAATATCCGCCCCGTTGAGGAGCGATTTCTGCGAGAAGAGATCGCTGCCCTCTGCAAGGTCCGCCAGCAGCAGTCCGCCCACGCAGATGCCGAAACAGAAGAGCAGCGAGCCCGCCGTCAGCGTGATGACGGAAATCAGGAAGCGCGAGCGCGTGCGGCGCATACTGCGGAAGGTGTAATAGCGCAGAAAGCTCCTGTTCGTGCGGAAGAGCTTCGCCTTCCTGCCGCTCTTTTCGGATTTCTCGGGTTTGCGCGGTTTTTTCGGGGCTTTTTTGTCCGCCTCGGGGGTGTACTTCTTCGCGGAGAGGTCCTTCTGCCAGAAACGCTCCTTCCTTCCGCTCTCAAATGACCCCTTGCGCCTGGTTTCCAGCGGGGAGAAGGATTTGGACGCCTTCGCGGCCGCCGTGTACGCGGAGAAGAAAACCGCGAAAATCGCCAGCAGAATCCCAATCCACGAAACCGCCGGCAGCGGATGGCGCGTTATGCCAAGCCCCAGCGCGGCAAGTTTACGCTCGGCGAAGGTACGGCAGAGCGCCGCCCCGAAGTACCCCAGCGGAATCGCTGCGACACAGTAGCAGAACGCCTCCGCGCCCACCAGCGCGAAAACCTGACGTCTGGAGGCGCCCATGACGCGCAATGTCGTGATTTGGTCCATGCGCTCCTGCACGGAGATGTCGAAGGCGTTGTCAATCACGAAACGCATGAGCAGCCAGATAAGGAAGACCGCTGCCAGACCGAAAATCAGGATAATGAGATTCGGGCCTGAAAGCCACTGTACAATCGCCTCGCCGCCGCGCAGTTCCTTGGAGAGCAGGTCCGTGTTGTAGAGCGAATCCGGATTGTCGGGGTGCAGGTCCTCGTACGCCTCGTCTTCGGGCAGCCCGAAAGTGGCGTGCAGGTTCTCCAGTGTCTCGTCAAAGGGCAGCCCCCGCGTGATGCGCACCGCAAGGCGCGGGTCCGCGCCGCTTTCAGAATCGGTTTCAAACCATTCCGCGCTCCGCTCCGCGAGCGACTCGGAAATCGCCGCGGGCACGGCGGTATCGGTCTGCGGGCCGGTAATAAAGGTGAACATCTGCTCCGTGGACGTGCCCTGCAAATCCGCGAATCCCGCGACCTTGAATTCCCGTGAGACAGTCCCGGCGCGCTCGATGTCCTCAAATTCCAGATTCCGCCAGCTCGCCTCATGGACACCGGTCGCTGCCTGCGAACTCAGAAACGAAAGGAGATTCATCTTTATCACAGGTGAGGATTCCGCCGCGCCGGGGCTGTCGGAAAAGAGCGGTCTGCCTTCCCCGATTTCCCGTCCCTCGAACGCCTTCTGTATGAAATCCATGCCCAGCAGGGTTTCGTCCGTCACAAGCCCGGCAGACGGCGTGACGGAAAGCGTCACCGTATCTCCCGGGGCAATCCCGCTGTCCGCGCATTTCGAGGGCAGGACAATCTCGTCCTCCGCCAAATCGGAATACAGCGCAAGGCGGTCGTTCTGTTCGCCGAAAATCAGCGAGCGGTCGCCCATAAAACTGTTCTGGGAAACGGCCCTGTATCTGTCAAAGGATTCGCCGTTTAACTCCACGTCAAAATAGATGATCCTGCCCTGTTCGTCGCGTTCGTATCTGGCGGGGAGTGTCCGCAAATCAAAATAGCAGTAATCCGAGATATCCTCGCTGCCGCGAACCTGCCCGAGCATTTTGGCCTTGTCGGGCGCCTTCTCGTACCAAGCCCCCAAATCCGCCTCCCAGCTGCCCTGCCGGCGTTCCTGCATACTGATAGTCAGGTCACGCGCCACCAAAGCGGAAAAGCACAGAAGCTGGAAGCAGAACACCGCCACCGTGACGCTTAAAAACATCAGCGCCGTGCGCATGGGCTGGCGGCGCATATACTTGAGCGCGAGTGAGAAGAGATTTTTCATTCCAGCCGCGCCCCCTCTGTCTCGGTCAGACGCCCGTCCTCCATCACAAAGACGCGGTCCGCCTGCCGCGCGACGCGGACGTCGTGCGTGATGAGCAGCAGGGCGCTGTCGTACTTATCCACGGATTCCTTGAGAATCTCGATAATTTCGCGGCTGTTTCTGGTGTCCAGATTGCCCGTGGGCTCGTCCGCGAGAATCAGCCGCGGGCGGTGAATCAGCGCGCGCACAAACGCCACACGCTGCTGCTGGCCGCCGGAGAGCTCGTGCGGGAACGCGCGGCGCTTGGAAGTCAGCCCGGTAAGGCTCAACAATTCGTCTAAATACTTCGCGTCGGGCTTCGCGCTGTCGAGATTCATCGGCAGCACGATATTCTCCTCCACCGTCAGCACAGGGATGAGGTTGTAATTCTGGAAGATGAACCCCAGCTCGCGCCTGCGGTAGACCGCGAGCTCGTTGTCGCTTTTCTTGGTGATGTCCTGCCCGTCCACCAGAATCTCCCCGCTGTCGGGCCGCAGCAGCGAGCCCAAGACGTTGAGCAGTGTGGATTTGCCGCTGCCGCTCTCGCCCGTCACAGCCGCGAAAACGCCGGTGTCAAGGCTCAGATTGACGTCGTCGAGCGCCAGCACGGAGGTTTCTCCGTGTCCGTAGCGCTTGGAAATGTGGCTTACCCGCAGAAAACTGTCTTCTCCCATTGTGGTTTCTCCTTGTGTTTGATTTTTTATGAAAAGAGATTCTTCGCCTCAGCCCGAAAATCCCGGTCAGATTCGCGGCGGCGTTTTCCCGCTTCTTTTCGTCTCATGGATTTCAAAGCCCGCCCGCGCCGGTATGATCAAGAAACGTCACCGCGCCGCTCGCAAGATGATAGACAGCGCCCAGAACCTCGCAGCCGGGCACGCCCGCGAGCGCCTTTTCCAACTCAGCACGCGAGGCGAGGACATTGCGCGCGCAGACAGCGGATTCCTCCCGGCTCACACCCGCGGCGGCAAGGATTTGCCCCGTAATCGCCGCCACAGCGCCCACGGGGCTATCGTTTAGCGCCGCGTGAACCGCCCCGCAGTTTTCGTGCCCGAGCACCACAAACAGCCGCACGCCCAGATGCTCCGCGGCATAGAGCGCGCTGCCAAGTTCCGTTTCGGAGCAGACATTCCCCGCCACACGAATCACGAAAAGCTCCCCGAGCCCGGCGGAAAAAATGAACTCGGGCACGACCCGCGAATCCGCGCAGGAAAGAATCACCGCGTACGGGTGCTGCCCCTGCACAAGTGCCTCGCGTGCGGAAAGGTCTATTTCCAGCCGCCGCGCCGAGACAAATCTTTCGTTGCCCTCGCGCAGACGGGCAAGCGCCTCACGCGGGGAAATTTGTGTGCTGCTCATAAAACACGCCCCTCTCACTGATCCGGTGACGCCGTGGAGCAGACCGTGGCAAACGGAATGCCTTCTTGTTGGAGCCGCTCCGCGCACGCCCTGAGAACCTCCCGCGAACCGCCGCCGCCGAACACCGCCGCGCCGCTGCCCGAAAGCACCGGGAAAAGCCCGTAATCGCGCATGATCGCGCGAATCAAAGCGATCTCGGGAAGATGCGCGACCGCGTCAAAATCATTGCCGCAGACGGAGAAAAACGCCGCGTCCGATTCGTCCCCCAGATGCCCAAGAACCGCGTCCGTGTGCGGTGGCGGCGCCTGTTTCAGGGCGTCCAGAGCCTTGTAGGCGAGCGGGGTGGAGATGCCCTCGCTGCCCTTGGCAAGCACAAAATACCGCTCTTTCGCGCCGGAAAGCGGGGTAAGTTTTTCCCCCACGCCCTCCGCCAGGGCGGTCGAACCCAGCAGAAAAAACGGCACATCCGCGCCCAGCGACGCCGCAATCTCAGACAGCCGCGCGTCGGAAACCGAAAGCCCCAGAAGCGCCCGAATCCCGCGCAGCGCCGCCGCGCAATCCGAACTGCCGCCGCCCAGACCCGCGCGCGAGGGAATCCGCTTGCGCAGCGTGATTGTAAGCCCGCGCGGGGAATCGCCGAGCAGCGCCGCGGCCGCTTTCCAGACGAGATTGCGCTCATCGCAGGGGACGTCCGGGTCGTCGCAGAGGAGCGTCATCTCCCGGTCCTGCGGCGTTTTCTCAAGAATCAGCGTGTCGCAGAGCGAGATGGTCTGAAAGACGCTGCGCAGCGTGTGATAGCCGTCCGCGCGCCGGCCCGTGATGTCCAGCGAAAAATTGATCTTCGCGGGGGCGCTGCGTGTCAGACTCTCCAAAGCGCTCGCCTCCTTATCATTTCCCCGACAAGGTTCGCGGGGATATCGTGTATTCATCAACTCTCTATAAATATACCAAAAAAAGGTAAAAATTGCACGTTTTCGTGCAACAGTTCGAAAAATTTTACAGAATTTCTCCGTATTGCATAAAACAGCAGACATAATTTGTGCAAAATGACGGTGGAAATCACGCGGCGGTGTAGAAATGTACCATACTACTGCTCAAAACCGCGCCTGAAAATTCCGGGAAAGCGCAATGCCCCGCGCTAAGGCACGGGGCACGAAGGCATTTGGATTCAGTCCTCAAAATCCGCCGCCGCGAACACAATCGACACGGGAAACGGCATGAGCTGCGAGAGCGTCTTTTCGCTGTCGGAGGCGGACCGCACGCCGAGATAGCATATCCGCAGCTGCTGTGCCCGCGCGGGGAGACGGAAACTGACGCGCTGAGACTCCCCCGCCCGCAGCAGAACGCGCGCGGGCTTTGTGAGCGCGCGGTATTCCTCGTCCAGAAAAATCAGCGTGAAATCCGCGTCCCGCGCGGGGAACGGCTCGGCAAGGCGGAACGTGAGCCCGAAATTGAGGGTCGTAATCTTCCGCCCGACCGTTTCGCAGAGAAGCCGCGGCTCGTCGGGGCGCGCGGGGACAATGAGAAAGCCCTCCCGCGCGGGTTCGGCGGGTTCAGAAGGTTTGGCAGGCTCGGGGGGCTTGGTTGGCTCGGGAGCAGGCTTGGCGGTTTCAACTGGCTTGACAGGTTCGGCGGCGGGTTCAACAGGTTTGTCGGGTTCGGGGGATTTCGCGGCCATCTCCCTGCGCATTTCGGCCATCAGTTCCTCCTTGAGTTTGGGGTACATCCGCTCCAAAACGGCGATATCTACCTCTCCCTCGGGCCGGGCTTTTTCCGAAACGGGCGGCGGCTCGGGCGCGGGTGTTTCCGAAACGGGCTTGGCGGGAGCGGGCGGCTCGGGGGCCGGCTGTTCCTTCAAGGCATCGCGGGATTTATCGCGGCGTTTAAACTTCAGCAGACTGCCCAGCATCTCGCCGAAACCGCGCCGGGGCTTGGCGGGCGTTTTTCGGGGTTCGGAAATTTCGGTGTTTGTCACGGTATTGCGCGGTTTTTCGGTCATAGACTCTCGCCCCGGCTCAGGCTCGGAAGGCTTTGGCGGCTCAGAGGCAGGCTTTTCCGGCTCAGGGACGGGTTTTTCGGGCTCGGGTTTCTCGGGCACAGTCGGCTCGGGGGCGGGTTCAAAGTAGCTGCGCGCGAATCGCAAAAACTGATTGATGGCGGCGCTGTAGAACCCGTGATGGTCCTCATCATACCGTTTGAACGCCGGGTCGCCCAAAAATTCCCGGACGGCGGCGAGGATCCCCTCCCTGTCCTCGGTATAAAGCGCGATAGAACTGTAATCGTGTTCTCGGGCGTAGACCTCCGCCTCTCCCACATATTTCACATACTGTCTCACCGTGGGCGGCGCGAGGCGTGCGTCATTCAGAAGATAATCGGAAAACGCCTG
>CAYZMU010000032.1:0-12568 GCA_964479595.1 uncultured Ruminococcus sp.
AACGGTCAGCTGACAGCTGTGCTACTTCTGAGCGCAAAAAAAGAGCCCGCTCCCTGAAAAGGGGGCGGCTTTTCGTTTATCTGTTTCGCGGAAGGACAAAAAACCGGCGACCCGCCGCACAAGCGGACCGCCGGCTCTGAAAGAGAGGCGCGAACCGGATTTGAACCGGTGATCACGGTGTTGCAGACCATTGCCTTACCTCTTGGCTATCGCGCCGTGAAAGAGCGGATTACGAGGCTCGAACTCGCTACCTCCACCTTGGCAAGGTGGCGCTCTACCAGATGAGCTAAATCCGCGCGACTTGGATGGGATTCGAACCCACGACCTCCGCCGTGACAGGGCGGCGTTCTAAACCAACTGAACTACCAAGCCATGAAAGGGAAACGCGTAAATGGGAACTACAGGGCTCGAACCTGTGACCCCCTGCTTGTAAGGCAGGTGCTCTCCCGGCTGAGCTAAGCTCCCCTGCCGCTCCGGGCCATTCGCGGTCTTGGCGGTCACTAGTCATTATACACCTTTTTCCCCGCCTTGTCAAGCCTTTTCGAGAAATATTTTTGATTGAACTTATGTACACCGCTTTTCGTCCGCCATTTTCGCGATTTCCTCCGGCGCAAAGACGTATTTTTTCCCGCAGAAGTGGCAGATGACCTCAATTTCGGGCATCTCCTCCGCCATCTCCCGCAGCGACCGCTCGTCCAGCGCGCGCAGAATGTCAGCGGTGCGCTCCCGCGAGCAGACACAGCGAAGCTCAGGATTCGCCTCGTCAAGCGGCTGCGCGTCCAGCCCCGCGAGGAGCTTTCGCGCGATGTCGTCCGGGGTGAGCCCGTCCTCCAGCATTTGCGTGACGGGCGGGATTCCGGCGAGATTCTTTTCCAATACCGCCGCCGTTTCTTCCGCCGCGAACGGCATCAGATGAATCAGAAACCCGCCCGCGTGTTTTACGGTCAGGTCCGGCGCCACCAGCACCCCGAGCCCGCAGGCGGTCGGCGTCTGCTCGCTCTGCGCGAAATACTGTGTGATGTCCTCCGCGATTTCCCCCGAAACAAGCGCCGTCTGCCCGGTGTAGGGCTCCTTGAGCCCTAAATCCTTGATGACGAGGAGTGTGCCCTCACGCCCGCAGCAGCCGCCCACATCGAGCTTGCCCCGCGCGTTGAGCGGCAGCTCCACATTGGGGTTGTCCATGTAGGCGCGGGTGTTTCCGAGCCCGTCCGAACACGCGACGAGATTTCCCGCGGGCCCCCCGCCGCTGATACGCAGGGTCAGGCAGTCTTCCGGGCTTTTGAGTCCGTAGCCCATCAGAGAGGCGCCCATGGCGAGGCGTCCCAGCGCCGCCGTGCAGACCGCCGAGGTCTTGTGGATACGCTCCAGTTCCGCGCACATTTCCGTTCCGTCCAGCACGGAGCAGACGGCGCTGCCGTCATCGGTGAGATAGCGTATGAGCCGGTTCATGGGTTTCCCTCGCTTTCCGCCGCGCGCCGGTTGGTAAGGGATTCGATTTCCCCGCGTTTGCGCGCGATATAAAGAATCCGCTGCGAATTCTCTTTCGGCGTTTCGAATGTGTCCCCGTCGAGCGTTTCGAGCAGTTCAAAATCCGTCTCGCGCAGCGTCCGCGAAAGAATTTCCGGGGGGAAAACGCGCTCCTCAAAGCGCTCCGTTTCGCGTCTGTAGCGCTGCCCGTCTTTCTCGAAAAAATCCAGAATCACGCGCACGGGATAGTCCGGCGCGCCGCTTAAAAGCTCGTTCTGCCACACGCAGTAAACGTCGGGAATGTCGTAGACAAAGCACTGCCCCGCCAGCACGCGCTCGTGTTTGTACGCCGTATTGACGTCAAAGAGAAAGACCCCGCCCTTTTCAAGAAACAGGCTCACGCGCGAAAAAACCCGCCGCAAATCCGCCTCCGCGCGCAGGTGATTGAGGCTGTCGAGCGCGCAGATGACGGCGTCCGCCGTGCCGAAAAGATTGAGCGCGCGCATATCCTGCCGCAGATACTGAATCTCCGCGCCGCTTTGCGCCTTTTTCGCGAGCGCCTCGCTGAGCATTTCCTCCGAGGCGTCCACGCCGATGACGTCAAAGTTTTGCCGCGCGAACTCCTCCGCGAACGAACCCGTCCCGCACGCCAGATCCACAAGAATGGGTTTTGGGGCGGGCGTTTCTCTGTACAGATTTATCTTGCGCGCGAGCGCCTTTGCCCGCGCGGGGTAGCCGACATTCCGCGTCAGGGCGTCATAATATTTCGCGAACACGCCGTAGCCCGGCATATTTTCTCCCTTCCGAAATCCTGTTAAATCTTAAACGCTTTGTGGATTTCCTTTTCCGCCCCCAGCACGAAGACGGTATCGCCCTCGCGAAAGAGCGTGTCCGCGGAGGGCACACTCACCGCGCTGCCGTGCTTGACGGAGATGATGTTGATGCCGTATTTCTTGCGGATATCAAGCTGAATGACGGTTTTGCCGAGCCAATCCTTCGGCACGCGCATCTCGTAAATCGCGTAGTCGCGGTCGAGCTGGATAAAATCCAGAATGCTGTCGGAGGAGAGCCTTGTCGCGATGCGCACCGCCGTCTGCTTCTCCGGGTAGACGACTTCGTCCGCGCCGTTGCGCAGCAGAAACTTCTCCTGCACGTCGTTCATGGCGCGCGAGATCACGATTTTCGCGCCGAGCTCCTTGAGCAGCGCGGTGGTTTCCAGAGAGGTCTGGAAGTTGGAGCCGATGGTGACCAGACAGGCGTCGTAATCGTCCACCCCCAGCGAGCGCATGAACGTTTCGGAGGTGCTGTCGCCGATTTGCGCGTCGGTGACAAAGGGCAGCACGGCGTTGACGCGGTCCTCGTCGCGGTCAATCGCCATCACGTCGCATTTCAGATCATTTAAGTTTTTCGCGATATGGGTGCCGAGCGAGCCGAGCCCGACAATCAGAATGGATTCCATAGCGTTCTCCTTTCGCGCTTATCCGACCGCTATCTTTTCCAGCGGGAGTTTGGGCGCGCCCGTGTCCGTGGGCACCGCCGCGTAAATCAGCGTCAGCGCGCCGACTCTGCCGAAGAACATCAGCAGCATCAGAATCAGTTTGGAGGGCAGCGAGAGCGTCGTGGTTATGCCGAGCGTCACCCCGACGGTCCCGACCGCGGAGGCGGTCTCAAAGAGGCAATCCCCCAGCGGCAGCGCCTCCACGCGGCTGATGATGATCCCCGCGAGCAGAAACAGCGCCAGATACGTAAACACAATCGCCCCCGCCGTGCGGACAGCGTCCTCCCCGACGCGGCGATTGAGACACTGCACCTCGTTTTTGCGCCGGAAGACCGTCCACGCCGTCAGAAACAGCACCGCCAGCGTGGTCGTTTTCATGCCGCCCGCCGTGGAGCCCGGCGAACCGCCCGTGAGCATCAGCAGAATCATCAGCGCCTTTCCGCCCTCGCTCGTGGCGTTTAAATCCGCGGTGTTAAAGCCCGCCGTGCGCATGGTGACGCTCTGAAACAGCGAGCTGAGCACGCGCTCTTTCATGGGCAGGGCACTGTACTCAAAAATAAAGTTGTACACGGCCGGGACAATGAGCAGCAGCGCGGTGGTGATGAGAATAATTTTGCTCTGCAGCTTGTATTTTCGGAAGCGCAGGCGGTTTTCCTTGAAATCCTCCCAGGTCAGAAAGCCGATTCCGCCCGCGACAATTAAAAACATAACGACAACGTTTAACAAAATATCGCCCTGATAGGTCGTCAGCGAGGAGAAAGGCTTGCGCACGCCCATTAAGTCAAAGCCCGCGTTGCAGAAGGCGGAAACGGCGTGGAACACCGCGTACCAGATGCCCTTCGCGCCGAAATCGCGGCAGAAAACGGGGCAGAGCGCCGCCGCGCCCGCGAGTTCGAGAATCAGAGTCATCTTGAGGATAAAGCCCGTCAGGTTCAGAATCCCGCCGACCGCCGGCGCGGAAATGGAGGTCTGCATGAGACTTCTCTGCCGCAGCGAGATTTTCTCCCCGCTCGCCTTGAGAATCGCCAGCCCCACCGTAATGACGCCCATGCCGCCTATCTGAATCAGCGCGAGAATCACGCACTGCCCGAAGAGCGACCAGTAGGTCGCGGTGTCGCGGACAATCAGCCCCGTGACGCAAGTCGCGGAGACAGCGGTAAAGAGCGAATCGGAAAAGGGCGTAAACACGCGGTCTTTAGAGGATATGGGGAGGCAGAGCAGCACCGCGCCGAGCAGTATCAGCAGCGAAAACCCCGCCAGAATCACCCGGAAGGCGCCGGTCCCCGCGCGCTTTTGTTTCTTTTCCACGAAAGTCCCCCTTCGCGTCCAGAATTTGTGAAATGTGTTTCCAAACGCGCCGGATTCTCTCTTTCCGCGCCGTGAACACGCCCTCATTATAACACATCGCGGGGGAAATTGCAAGACGCGTCTTGCGAAAATCGGATTTTTGTGGTATAATGAAAGAACATACCCACCACCGGAAGGAGAATCTCCATGCGTTTTTGGAAAGGTTTTGCGCTTTTGGCGCTCGCGGGGGCGCTGTGTCTGGCGATTGCGGGCTGCGCGGGGGCCGCGGAATCCTCCGCGGAATCAAGCAGCGTCCCTGAAACGCCTATGGCATACAGGCTGGTCACTCTGGGCGATTCCATTTCCTACGGCTTCGGGCTGGAGGACCCAGCAAAACAGCGTTATTCCGCGATTTTGGCGGAAAAGCTCACCGAGCGCGACGGCGCGGTCTGGTCGGACGAAAACTACGCCGTCAGCGGCGATGACAGCACGGATTTAATCGGGCGCTTACAGGACGGCAGGGCGGTGCGGCTGCCCTCCGCGGACGTGATTGTGCTCAATATCGGCGCGAACAATCTCCTTGGGGTCTACACCGGTTATCTGCGCGAGCTGGTCGGGAATGTCGACCCCGCCACGCTGAGCGACGAGGAATACGCGGCGCTGCAGCAGCAGCTGCTCGACCAGATGGAGCACAACGCCGAGGCGTACAGCCGCCTCCTTGACAATCTCGACGCGGGTATCGCGCGGCTGGAAAAAGATCTGGCGACGGTTTATGATTTTATCCGCGAGCGCAACGACACCGCCGTGATTTACGCCGTGAATATCTACAATCCCTTTATCAATGAGACGGATATCCCCATGCCCGGCACGGACGAGCCTTTCAGCGAGATGGCGTCGCGGGAGATTACGCGCCTCAACGCGGTGATAAGCGATTTCGCCGCCGCGCACCCGGACGATGTTTGCGAGGTGGATTTGCGTTCGCGCTTTGAGGAATTCGAAACCCCGCCGATTCTGGGCGCCACGGAGGAAGGGCTCTATCTCGACCCGCACCCCAGCGCCGAGGGGCAGCGCGTCATCGCCGATTTGCTCTTTGAGACGCTGCGCGGGGAGGATTCATGAAGCACCCCTACCGCACCACCAACAGCTATCTGCAGCAGCGTTACGGCCGCAAGATCCGCAAAATCTGTGTAGACGGGCATTTCACCTGCCCCAACCGCGACGGCACGGTCGGCGTGGGCGGCTGCGCGTTCTGCGGCGAGCGCGGCGCGGGCGAACAGCTGGACGCCGCGCTTTCTGTCCGCCGTCAGGTGGAGCGGGCGCTCGCGAAAGCCCCGCCGGATTCGGAATGGATTGTTTATTTTCAAAACTTTACCGGGACCTACGCCCCCGTGGAAACGCTGCGGGCGCGCTATGACGCGGCGCTTTCTGACAGCCGGATCCGGATTCTGGACATCGGAACGCGCCCGGACTGCATCGACCGCGAAAGGGCGGCGCTGCTCGCGGAATACGCGCGGGATTACGAGGTCTGGGTGGAACTGGGGCTTCAGACGGCAAACGATGAAACCGCGCGAAAGTTCAACCGCGGCTATGACTTTGCTTGTTTTGAGCGCGCCTGCTCGCTTTTGCGGGAATATCATCTGCCTTTTATCGTCCACATGATTCTGGGGCTGCCCGGGGAGACGTTTGAGGACATTCTGCGCACAACCCGCGCCGTCAATGATTCGGGCGCCGCGGGCGTCAAAATCCACAGCCTGTATGTGATGAAAAACACGGCGCTGGCGCGCGAATACGAGCGCGGGGATTTCACGCCGGTTTCCATGCCGGTGTATATTGAGTGGGCGGCGCGGGTGATTGCGAACCTGCGCCCGGATATGATTGTCCACCGCGTGACCGGAAACTGCCCCAGAGAATATCTGCTGGCGCCGGACTGGGTGCTGCGCCGCGATGAGGTGATTGTGGGAATCGACCGCTTTCTGATAAACGGCGGGCTTTCTCAAGGCTGTCTGTACGGGAAAGGAGCGACATATGACGGGAATGCGCTGCCGCGCCGTGATTTTTGACATGGACGGCACTTTGCTTGATACCTTAAAAGATTTAAGGCACGCGCTGAACACGGGGCTTTCCGAGCAGGGGCTCCCGGAGCGGAGCCTTGAGGAAGTGCGGCGCTTTGTCGGGGACGGCTTTGAAAAACTCTGCGAGCGCGGCACGCCCAACGGGCGGCAAAACCCCGCTTTTGAACGTGTGCTCGCCCGCGCGAGGGCGGAATATTCCGCGCGGGGCAGTGTGTACACTGAAGCCTACGAGGGCATTCCCGCGCTTTTGGAGGCGCTCTCCCGCGCCGGTATCGCGATAGGCGTCTGCTCCAACAAGCCCGACGAGGACGTCGCGAAACTCTGCGGGCATTATTTCGGCACGCTGGTGGACGCCGCGGTCGGCGCGAGACCCGGCGTGCCGCTCAAGCCCGCGCCCGAGCCGCTGTTCGCGGTGCTTCAGAAACTGCGCGTTCCGCCTGAGGACGCGGTCTACGCCGGGGATTCGCAGGTGGATCTTCAGACGGCGAAAAACGCCAAAATACGCTGTATCAGCGTGCTGTGGGGCTTTCGGGACAGGGAAGAGCTTTCGCGCGCCGGCGCGGAGGTTTTCGCTGAGACGCCGCAGGAACTTCTGCGCCTGCTGACGCCTTGACAAAACCCGCGGCGCTTGCTATAATGAAAGTACAGAGAGAATAGGTTTCGGGAAGGGCCTTTATGGATGTGGAATGGAGGGAGCCACAGTGAAAAACAACACGGCGCTTTTGGATTTGCGCGCGGACGCGGTGCTGGTCTTTTCGGAGGAAGAGCTTGAGATTCGCTATGGCAATCCCGCCGCGCGGAAGCTTCTGGGGGAGATAGAAGATAAAGCGAAGCTTTCCGCGATTTTTGAGGAAGATTCCCTACCCGCGCGGCTGATTGCGGGCGCGGGTGAGGAAACCGCCGCGGCGGTCTGGGAGGACGCGCCATGGTTTGACGAGCCCGCCATGCTCCACGCGCTGGCGCTTTTATGGGACGACGAACCCTGCGTGGCGCTCACCATCGGGCGGCGCTCGCACGGCACCCCGCCTGACGCGCTGAAGATTATCCGCGCCGTACTTTCCGAGTCAAATTTTATCGCGCTGCGGGTGGACTGCGAGACCATGGCGGCGACCGTGCTGAGCAGCGGCGACCCGCTGACGAACACGCAGGCGCGGTTTGACGATTGCGGGGATTTTATCCGCGCGTACGCCGAGGTTTCCGTGCATCCGGAAGACAGGGAGCAGTTTGTTTCCGCCTTTTCCCCGGAGCAGTTCCGGATTTTCCGCGAGATGTCGACTTCCCCGAGCTGCGCGGTGCGCCACAGAGCGGGCGATGAATACCGCTGGGCGAGTTTTTCGCTGACGGCCGTGGACGCCTCCGCTGTGCTGCTTCTTGGAAAGGACAGCACCCAGCAGCACATGGAACAGGAGCGCTCGGATATGGTCCGCGCGGAGCTGCGCACGCTCTCCGACCGCAACCGCTATATCGTCGACGGCGTTTCGGATATTTTCCGGCTGCTGCTGCATATCGATCTCAAAACGGGCGAGACCATGATTCTGACCATGCACCCGGGGCTGCGCGAACTTTTTTCGATGGAAAAAATTTATCCTTTTGAGGAAATCGTCAGTGAACTGCTGAAACTTGTCCACCCCGACGACCGCGACCGTGTGGAGGAATATTCCAGACTCCCGCAATACGAGTGGGACCCGCAAAGCCCCTCGCAGAACCGCTATGTGATGCAATACCGCCGAATCACGCCCGGGGAGTCTCCCGACGAATCCGCCAGATGGACGCGCTCCGTGCTGACGCTGCTGCGCCCGGAAGAGGGCAAGCCTACCGAGGCGTACTATTCCGTGCAGGACATTGACCTGTGGCGGCGCAGGGAAATCGAAAACAAGCGGATTCAGGAGACGCTGACGGCGCAGTTCTATACGCTGATTCGCAACCGCTTCCTGTGGTTTATCGAGGGCGACTACGGCACCCAGACCGCGACCTGCTACCGCATTGAAAACCGCGAGGTGCAGCCGCCGATACAGTGTCCGTTCGGGCAGTTCTTCGAGCGCATGATTATGCCCAACTGCCACCCCGACGATTATAAGCGCGTGGCGCTGGCGCTGCTGCCGAGCGCCGCGAAGGACGCTTTCGAGCAGGGCAAGCGCGAAATCACGGTCGAATACCGCCACCGCGACGGCGAGAACTGGCGCTACGCGCGCGCGGAGATGTATCTTCGCACGGACGAACTGAGCACGCTGCATTCCATGCTCTATATCTCCGATATCGACAGCGAGGTTCAGGACCGCGACCGCGTCGCGAAGGCGGAGCATGAGCAGCTGGTGCTGCGCAGGAAGTTCGGGCTGATGATTCAGGACGCTTTCGTGCAGATAGGCGAGGTGGATCTGGACGGCGACATTTTTTCGCACTACGAAATCGAGGACCGCGATATCGCCCTCGTGCGCGATGAGCTGCCCTTCTCCATCTGTTCGGAGGCCTACCCCGAGCGTTTCATTCACCCCGACCAGCGCGCGCTTTTCAGGCAGTACTTCTCCTACGAGGCGATTCTGCAGGCGGCGCGGGACAGAGTCGCGCAGATAAAGCACCTCTTCCTGTTCGATATTCACGAAAATAAACAGTACTACTGGTGCAATGTCGCGGTGCGGTTTTTCCACGACGACAACGGCAAGAACTGTCTGATGTCGTATGTGGAGAATGTGGACGATGAAATCCGCAAGCGCGACGCGCAGCTCCACGCCGTCACGACCGCCAAGGAGAAGCTGCAGGACAGCATCCGCGCCAAGGAACGCGCGCGAATCCGCAAGGCGCATTTCTTCCTGAATCTGGCGAGCAGTTTCCAGCTCGCGCTCAATCAGGTCTATGCGACGCTTACCCAGCTCGAGCACGCGCTGCCGCCGCAGGAGACGCACAGAGAAGATTTCCGCTCGCTCTTTACGATGTACGAGCGCCTCTCCGCGATGACGGAATGCGCGAAGGACGTCATGCTGCTCGAAAACAACCAGCTCCCGCTGCTCAAGGAGCCCGTGAGTCTGCCGCAGATGGTCTGGAACATGAAGCGCAATACCATGGAGATTTGTCAGAACAAATCGCTGCGGCTGACGACCTACACGAGCAACGTGACGCAGGAGACGGTCACCTGCGATTCGGGTCGGCTCTCCTTCCTCTTTGACAATATTTTTATCAATGTGATCCGCACACTGCCCGACGGCTCCGCGGTGACACTGCGCCTTTCCCAGCAGCAGCCCCCCGAACCCGCGCAGAAAAACACGGCGGTCTATGAGTTTTCGCTGATTACCTACGGCGACAGGGTCTCTCAGGATATCCAGAGCGGAATCTGTTCGCCGATACCGTTCCACGACCCGCTCAAGACGATTGAGGAGGAGTCGCTGAGCCACAACGCCGACCACAGCCAGCACAATCTCTATCTGAGCAAGCGCCTGATCGCGCTGATGAACGGCACGCTGGAATTTGTGAAGCTGCCCGGGCACGCCAGCGCCGTCACTTTGCGCCTGCCCTTCCCGTACGTGCCGCAGGAAGTCGTTTTCCCGCAGCGCTTTCTCTACGGAAAGCACATTTTCGTCTGGGATTCCGACAAGCATTCCGCGATGGCGACGATGGAAATTCTGCGCGAGACGGGTATGCGGCTGAGCTGGCAGGAAAATTTCGAAAATCTTTTGGCGAATCTGAAACTCTGCCGCGCGCAGCACGAGCCCTGCGACATTCTGCTGCTGCGCTACACGGATATGGAGGACAAGCCCGCGGAGAAAATGCGCCAGATTCGGGATCTGGAGGCGAAAATGCCGATTGTCATTCTGGACGACGCCGTCTCGCCGGAGCGCATTGAAATGCCCGAGCATATCTACCATGTCGAGGCGCCGCTCTTTCGCTCGACTCTGAGCGCGGTGCTGCGGCAAATCGCCGACGACGCGCAGTAACATCAAAATCCCCCGCGCCTTTTCGCGTGGGGGAATCATTCGCAAAGGAGACAGGATATGGAGGAAACGCCCAAGACATTCCGCGAGTCCGCGAAGGACTATTTCCACGCGCTGCTGGATATGCGCAGCAATATGCTCGACTACGATTCGCTGCACGCGATGATGGAGGAGAACACGGTCATTCACGGCGCGAATATGTGGATTCTCATGCTCGCGGTGCTTATCGCCTCGATAGGCTTAAATGTCAATTCCACGGCGGTCATCATCGGCGCGATGCTGATTTCCCCGCTCATGAGCGGCATTCTGGCAATCGGCTACGCGCTGGCGATTCGCGACCTGACCATGCTGCGCCACGCCGCCTCGCGCTTCGCGACTCAGGTGGTCATCAGTCTGGTGGCGTCCACGATTTACTTCGCGATTTCCCCGCTCAAGACCCCGACAGAGGAGATGCTCGCGCGCACAAGCCCCACGCTCTGGGATGTTCTGATCGCGCTTTTCGGCGGCATCGCGGGCAGTATCGGCAACACGCGCCAGAAGACGAGCAATGTGGTCCCCGGTGTCGCGATTGCCACGGCGCTGATGCCCCCGCTCTGCACGGCGGGCTACGGCATCGCCACGCGCCAGCTCAGTTTCTTCCTCGGCGCGTCGTATCTTTTCATGATCAACACGCTGTTTATCGCGCTTTCGGCGTTCTTCGTCACGAAAATGCTCGGCGTGCCGGTTGTGGTGGAATACGATAAGAAACGCCAGCGTCACATCAGCCGCGTCATCACGGTTATTACGATCATTACCATCATTCCGAGCGTGCTGGTGGGCGCGGTTACGGTCTGGCAGTCGGTGGTCGAAAGCAATGTCAGCCGCTTTCTGGAAAAGGAATTTGTGTTTACAGATACGGCTTTAGTCACCAGCAATGTGGACCGGATAAAGCGTGAAATCTCGGTTTCTTTGGTCGGGCTGCAGATCCCGGACGAAAAGATAGAAGAAATAACCGAAAAGCTTGACGATTATGATCTGGGGGATTTCACGCTCCACGTCACGCAGAACAAGCAGACGGAGGGCGAGATGAGCGACAAGGTCAAAATCGCGGTGCAGGAGAACACGATTAACGAACTGCAGGAACGCGCCGACGCGCTGGAGACGGATCTTGAGAATATGCGCGAGAGCGAGGCGGAGCGTCCTGACTGCGCCGCCATCGCGAAGAAGGCGCAGGAGGTTTTCCCGCAGCTGCGTGAGGCGGCGCTGGGGCTGCTGGAAAGCGAAGACGGGGAGCATTACCTCTTTTCCGCGCGCGCCGATGAGGCTTTGACGCCCGACGAGCAGCAGCTGATTGTCAATTTCGTGAACGCGGAGACCGGGACGGACAATAGTGAGATTTCTATTGAAATGCCCGCCGTAACGACCGCGCAGACGACCGATATGACCGGCGAAACTTCGTCACATTCCACAAATTCCCCATAAAATCCGGTGTGATTTTCTACACGGATGGGGCTTGACAGGGGAAGGAAAAGGGAGTAAAATATAAGTAGTCGCCCAAAATTCCGGGATGCGGGGAGCGGCGCGGGGGTTTCCCGAAAATTTTTTTGAGGAAATTTTCAAAAACCGCTTGACAAACGTTTCGGAATGTGGTATAATGATAGACGCCGCCTGAAACGGCAGGGGGATTTTTTCCCATGTGGCGAGGCGGCAGCGGCATCTTGAAAATTGAACAATGCAACCAAACCCTTGAAGATTCTTTTGACGGGGAGAGGTTCTCGAAAGAGCCGAAAGGCTTTGGAGAGGGCTTTGAACCGGCGCGTCAAGGCGAGACGAAAAAACGCGCAAAGAGGTCATAGCGAGCAATCGTATGAACCGGATTGAAGCGGCGTTCGGGGCTTTCTGAGCGAAGGGGTGTGAAGCGGGAGACCGCGGAATGCTTTGGAGGGAAGAGAGGGAACGAGCGGCGCTGCGATACAAACTTTTATTAAGAGTTTGATCCTGGCTCAGGACGAACGCTGGCGGCACGCTTAACACATGCAAGTCGAACGGGGTGCTTTGAAGCTTGCTTCGGGGCACTTAGTGGCGGACGGGTGAGTAACACGTGAGCAACCTGCCTTTGAGAGCGGAATAGCTTCTGGAAACGGATGGTAATACCGCATAATGTTTTGAGGGGGCATCCCTTTGAAACCAAAGATTTATCGCTCAAAGATGGGCTCGCGTCTGATTAGATAGTTGGTGAGGCAACGGCTCACCAAGTCGACGATCAGTAGCCGGACTGAGAGGTTGGACGGCCACATTGGGACTGAGACACGGCCCAGACTCCTACGGGAGGCAGCAGTGGG
>CAYZMU010000033.1:0-12193 GCA_964479595.1 uncultured Ruminococcus sp.
GCGGTCCGTATATTATATGAGAAAGCAATGTCACGCCTTCTCGCTGTTTTTGAGCTGCTCGAGCGCCATCTCCTCGTACTGGTCCGGCGGCATCTCCACGACATGGCCCGTATTTTTCACATATTTCCGTATCGTCATCCTACCCTTGTCCAGCACAATCGTATGCTCCGTGTTCCCCAGATACCGGTAGTAAATCCGCTCACGGGCGCTGTCCGCCCGCACGGCGTACCCCAAAGACGCGAAACTGACTTCCATGTTAAGCCCTCCCTGTAGCGCATTCCAGAATCCGCTCCGCGCAGCGAATCCCGTCCGCCGCCGCGGAAACAATCCCGCCCGCGTATCCCGCGCCCTCTCCGCACGGGTAGAGCCCTTTGAGCCCCGCGGATTCAAGGGTTTTGGGATCCCTGAGCACGCGCACCGGCGAGGAACTGCGCGTTTCCGGCGCGGTCAGCACGGCGTCAGGGCGGCAAAATCCCCGCACATCGCGCTCAAGCAGCGGCAGCCCCGCGCGCAGCGCCTCCGTCACGAATCCGGGCAGACAGCATTGCGGCGGCGCGAAAACTGTCCCCAGCGGGTACGTGGGTCGCACATCGCCGAAAGACTTGGATTCGCGGCCCTTGAGAAAATCCCCGAGCAGAATGACCGGCGCTTTTCCCCCGCCGGCGCGGTACGCCGCCCGCTCAATCTCCCGCTGCAGCCAGAGCCCGCGCAGCGCGTCCCCCTCGCCGAAATCGTCCGGGTTCACCCCGACCAGCACCGCGCTGTTGGCGTTCTCCCCGTCTCTGGCAAAATCGCTCATGCCGTTGGTCACGACGGTTTCGCTCTCCGACGCCGCCGCCTGCACCGTCCCGCCCGGGCACATACAGAACGTGTAGACCCCGCGCCCGTTCGGGAGCCGCGCCGACGCCTTGTAGGACGCCGCCGGCAGCGCGGGATTCGCGCTCTGAGCCCCGTAGAGCAGCCGGTTGATATCCCGCTGGCGGTGTTCCACGCGCACGCCCAGCGAAAACGCCTTCCTTTCCAGCGCGATTCCGGCGCGCAGCAGCATCTCGAACACGTCCCGTGCGCTGTGCCCCGCCGCCAGAATGATGTGTCCGGTCTCGATTTCCTCTTCCTTGCCCCCGCGCAGAAATCTCGCCGCCCGCACACGCCCGTCCTTTTGCACAATCGCCGTCAGCCGCGCCCCGAACAGCACTTTCGCGCCGTCCGCCACGATTTTCTTCCTTAGATTCGGGATACATTCGCGCAGTTTGTCTGTCCCGATATGCGGCTTCGCGCTGATGAGGATTTCATTCGGCGCGCCGCAAGCCGCGAGCGTTTCGAGCACTTGGCGGTTTCGTCTGTCGCGCGTGCCGGTGTTTAGCTTGCCGTCCGAAAAAGCCCCCGCGCCGCCCTCTCCGAACTGCACATTGCTTTCCGGATTGAGTATCCCCGTTTCCCGGTATCGCCGCACCGTTTCCCAACGCGCCGCCATCTCCTCGCCGCGCTCGAGTACGATGGGTTCCGCGCCCGCCTGTGCCAGTACCTGTGCCGCGAAGATTCCCGCCGGCCCGAAACCCACGACAACAGGCGGTTTTGAGAAAGTTTTGCGCGCGTAGACGGGGGCTGTGAAGGGCACTTCTCTCCGCACAAAGTCCTGCCCCTCGAAACGCCGCAGTATCGCCTCCTCGTCCATCAGTTCCGCCAGCGCGGAGGCGATAAATTTGGTCTCCCCGTGCCGCGCGTCAATCGAGATACGGCAGATTTTCACGGAGAGCAGTTCCCCGCGCTTTACCGAAAGTTTTCTGAGCACGGCGTCCTCAAGCGATTTTTGCGTATACGAAAGCGGCAGCGCAAGCCCCGAAACCCGCAGCATTTTGGTCCCCCTCCCTTCCAAAAAAGGGGGACGGTATCTGGCCATCCCCCTCTGAATAAGCGCTTAAATTTCCGGTGTGAGCGGCTGCACGGGCGGGTGATCCGCGGGCGCGTCCGTGCGTACCAGTTCCACGTCGTTGTAAATCTGCATGCCCGTTCCGGCGGGAATGAGCTTGCCGATGATGACATTCTCCTTGAGCCCCATCAGATAGTCCGTCTTGCCGTTGATGGCGGCCTCCGTCAGCGCGCGCGCCGTCTCCTGGAAGGACGCCGCGGACATGAAACTCTCCGAGGACGAGGACGCCTTCGTAATCCCCAGAAGCCCCGGGCGGGTCTCCACAAGGCGCAGATCCGTCTCTCCCTCGTCAATGCGCGCCTGCAGCGCCGCGTTGACCTCTTCGACCTCGCGCTTGTCAATCAGCGTCTCAGGCAGCATGAAACTGCTCCCCGGGTCCGTCACCACGACTTTGCGCAGCATCTGCCGCACGATGACCTCGATGTGCTTGTCGTTGATGCCCACGCCCTGCTGGCGGTAGGCGTACTGAATTTCCTCGATGATGTAGTTCTGCACCGCGCGCACGCCCAGAATGTCGAGCAAATCCATCGGGTAGATAGAGCCCGTGGTGAGCCTGTCGCCGCGCTGTACTTCCACCCCGTCGCGAATCGGCGTGGAGACGCCGTCACGGACAATGTTCGCCAGATGGTAGTTGTAGGGAATCACGTACGGCGCGGAGTCGGTGTCCGTTTCGGGGTCGTGAATGACGATGGTCTTGATGCCGTTTTCTTCCGTAAGGCCGATTACCCCGGAGCTGCGCGCCAGAATCGCCGCGTTCTTGGGTCTGCGCGCCTCAAAAAGCTCCTCCACGCGCGGCAGACCTTGGGTGATGTCCTCCGCGTTGGCGATGCCGCCCGTGTGGAATGTCCGCATGGTCAGCTGCGTACCCGGCTCGCCGATGGACTGCGCCGCGATAATCCCCACGGCCTCGCCCACGGAGACCAGATTGCCGTTGGCAAGGTTGATGCCGTAGCACTTCGCGCAGACGCCCTTTCGCGCCTTGCAGCCCAGCACGCTGCGAATCGTCACACGGTCAATCCCCGCGTCCACAATGCGCTGCGCGTCCGCGCTCGTGAGCGCCCGCGTTTTCGGGATAAAGAGCTCCGCGCGCTCGTCGCGCAGGTCGTCCACGAGATACCGCCCCACAAGACGCTCCTGCAGCGTTTCCAGGTCGCGCTCGCCGTCGTTGATGCAGTAGACCTCAATCCCTTCCGTCGAGCCGCAGTCCACCTCGCGGATAATCACGTCCTGCGAGACGTCGACCAGACGCCGCGTCAGATAGCCCGAATCCGCCGTACGAAGCGCCGTGTCCGCCAGACCTTTGCGCGCGCCGCGGCTGGAGATGAAGTATTCGGAGATGTTGAGCCCCTCGCGGTAGTTGGAGCGCACCGGGATTTCAATCGTCGCGCCGGAGGTGTTCGCGATAAGCCCGCGCATGCCCGCGAGCTGGCGAATCTGGTTGATGGAGCCGCGCGCGCCCGAATCCGCCATGATGTTGATGGGGTTGTACGGGTCGAGGTTTTCCTCCAGCGCGGCGGTAATCTGCTTGGTCGCCGACTCCCAGATCTGGCAGACTTTCTCGTACTTGACTTCCCCCGAGATATAGCCGTACTGATACTGGGTGTTGAGCTTTTCGACTTCCGCGTCCGCGGCCGCCAGAATATCCTTCTTCTGCGGCGGAATGGTCGCGTCCGTGACCGCCACGGTAAGCCCCGAGCGCGTGGAGTATTTATACCCCAGCTCCTTAATCCGGTCGAGCACTTCCGCGGTTTCCGTCACGCCGTGGGTCTTGATGCAGCGGTCGATGATTTCCGAGAGCACGCTGCGTTTCGCGACTTTGGTGATTTCCAGATCAAATTCGTGTTCGGGGTCGGAGCGGTTGACAAAGCCCAGATCCTGCGGGATAATGGAGTTGAAAATCAGCTGTCCCACGGTGCACTCAATAATCTTGGAGGCCTTGCGCCCGCCGCTCTCGCGCGTCACACGGACTTTAATCCGCGAGTGCAGTGTGATGTCGTGCTCGTTGTACGCCATCATCGCCTCGTCGGGGTCGCGGAAGACTTTCCCCTCGCCCGGCTCGCCCGCCTTCTGCATGGTGAGGTAGTAACTGCCCAGAACCATGTCCTGTGTCGGCACCGCGACCGGCTTGCCGTCGGAGGGCTTGAGCAGATTGTTCGCCGCGAGCATCAAAAATCTCGCCTCCGCCTGCGCCTCCGCCGAAAGCGGCAGATGCACCGCCATTTGATCGCCGTCGAAATCCGCGTTGAACGCCGTGCAGACCAGCGGGTGGAGTTTGAGCGCCCTGCCCTCCACCAGCACGGGCTCGAACGCCTGAATCCCCAGACGGTGCAGTGTCGGCGCGCGGTTTAACAGCACGGGGTGATCCCGAATCACGTGTTCCAGCGCGTCCCAGACGTCATCGTCCGCCCTGTCGACCATTTTGCGGGCGCTCTTGATGTTCTGAATCTTGCCGATGTCCACCAGCCGCTTGAGCACGAAGGGCTTGAAGAGTTCCAGCGCCATTTCCTTGGGCAGCCCGCACTGGTAAATCTTGAGCTCGGGCCCGACCACGATGACGGAACGCCCGGAATAGTCCACGCGCTTGCCCAGCAGATTCTGGCGGAAACGCCCCTGCTTGCCCTTGAGGATATCCGAAAGCGATTTGAGCTTGCGGTTGTTCGGCCCCGTCACTTCCTTGCCGTGGCGGCCGTTGTCAATCAGCGCGTCCACCGCCTCCTGCAGCATTCTCGCCTCGTTGCGGATGATGATGCTGGGCGCCTTCAGCTGCAGCATCCGCTCCAGACGGTTGTTGCGGTTGATGACGCGGCGGTAGAGGTCGTTTAAGTCGGAAGTCGCGTAGCGTCCGCCGTCGAGCATGACCATCGGGCGGATGTCGGGCGGAATCACGGGCAGCACCTGAAGAATCATCCACTCCGGGCGGTTCCCCGAAACCCGGAACGCCTCGAGAATCTCCAGCCGTTTCAGGATTTTGCCGCGCTTCTGGCTTTTCTGCGCCGTCACACGCCCGCCCGCGCGCACGTCAAGCTCGCGGATCTGCTCCTTGAGCTCGTCGCAGGCGACCACGAGATTGTTCTTCCACTCCTCGTCCGCCGCCTCCTCGCAGAACGAGCATTCGCGGCAGTTTCGCCCAAGCTCGCAGTTTTCGCAGACCTCCAGCTCCTCCTCCGTCAGGTGCAGCTTGCCGTCGCGGATGAGCTCGTCGCGGAATTTGTCGTAGCGGTCCTGGCTGAATTCCTGCAGCAGGTGCAGAATCGCCGACGCGCCGATTTCCGCCTTGAATTCCCCGGGGAATTTCGCGCTGTAGGCGGTGTATTCCTCCTCCGTCAGCGCCTGCTGTTTCACAAGCCCCGTCATGTACTGCCCCTCGTGGACAGGGTCGGGCTCGCCCGGGTCGGTAACGATATATTTGGTAAAGTAAATAACGGATTCCAAATCTTTCTGAGAGACTTCCCCCAGAACCTGCCGGATACACGCGGGCGTGCCCTTGAAATACCAGATATGCGCGACAGGCACCGCCAGCTCGATATGTCCCATGCGCTCCCTGCGGACTTTCGCGCGCGTGATTTCCACCCCGCAGTTGGGGCAGACCTTGCCCTTGAAGCGCACTTTCTTGAACTTTCCGCAGGCGCACTCCCAGTCCTTGGTCGGTCCGAAGATTTTCTCGCAGAACAGCCCGCCTTTTTCGGATTTCTGCGTGCGGTAGTTGATGGTCTCCGGGCGCTCCACCTTGCCGTAGCTCCACTTCTTAATCTGTTCGGGAGACGCGAGCCCGATTCGTATGGAATCAAAGGTCATATGCTCCAAAACCCTTCCCCTCTCTTTCCGGCAATGCCCGCCGCGCTGCCCCACAAGCGGCGCGCGCGGACACGTTTGCGATTACAGGTCCTCCGAATCCTCGTCCGCGTCCAGCGCGTCGGGATCTATCTTTGGCAGAATGTCGTCCTCATAGCCGAAATCCTCGTCCTGAGAGAACGCCTCCTTGAGCACCTGCGGCGGAACGCTGTGCTGCTTTTCTTCCTCTTCTTCCCCGGTTTCGCCGGCCGCGTTCTCAGCGGTTTCCTCTGTCTCTTCCGGGACCGGAATTTCTTTCTCTGTCGTTTCGGTAAGTGTGTCGCGCCCGACGACTTCCGTGCTGAAGCCCTTCATCGTCCCCGCGCCCTCGCCGTACTTGGTCGGGTCCGCGGTGTTTTCGTCGCTGAATTCCGTCCGCGCGCGCGGCGGCATATCCTCGTCGAAGTTCTGCTTCAGATCAATCTCGTTGCCCTCGTCGTCCAGCACGCGCACATCCAGCCCCAGCGACTGCATTTCCTTGACCAAAACCTTGAAGCTCTCCGGAATCCCCGGTGTCGGGACATTCTGCCCCTTGACAATCGCCTCGTAGGTGTTGACGCGCCCGGTCGTGTCGTCGGATTTCACCGTCAGAATCTCCTGCAGCGTGTAGGCCGCGCCGTACGCCTCCAGCGCCCAGACTTCCATCTCCCCGAAGCGCTGTCCGCCGAACTGCGCCTTGCCGCCCAGCGGCTGCTGCGTGACCAGAGAATACGGCCCGACAGACCGCGCGTGGATTTTGTCGTCCACAAGGTGGTGCAGCTTGAGATAGTACATATACCCGACGGTGACGCGGTTGTCGAATTTCTCGCCCGTGCGCCCGTCGTAGACCGTAAACTTGCCGTCCTCCGAAAGCGGTATGGAGGCGGTGTCAATCACCTTGTCCATCGGCGCGAGTTCAATCACCTTGTCGCCCTCGCGCGCCCTGCGCTCCTCGTTGCGCTCCTGCGCGAGCCGCAGGCAGGCGCGGATATCCTCCTCGTGCGCGCCGTCAAAGACCGGCGTCATGATGTGCCAGCCCAGCGCCTTTGCCGCCATGCCGAGATGAACCTCGAGCACCTGCCCGATGTTCATACGCGAAGGCACGCCCAGCGGGTTCAGACAGATATCCAGCGGCGTGCCGTCCTCCAGAAACGGCATATCCTCCTCCGGCAGAATCCTTGAGACCACGCCCTTGTTGCCGTGGCGCCCCGCCATCTTGTCCCCGACGGAGATCTTGCGTTTCTGCGCGATATAGCAGCGCACGATTTCATTGACGCCCGGACCCAACTCATCGCAGTTTTCGCGCGTAAAGACTTTCACGTCCACCACAACGCCCGACTCGCCGTGCGGCAGCTTGAGGGAATTGTCGCGCACCTCGCGCGCCTTCTCGCCGAAAATCGCCCGCAGCAGACGTTCCTCCGCTGTCAGTTCCGTTTCCGCCTTCGGGGTGACTTTCCCGACGAGAATGTCCCCCGCGCGCACTTCCGCGCCGATGCGGATAATCCCGCGCTCGTCCAGATCCTTGAGCGCGTCCTCGCCGACATTGGGGATATCTCTTGTGATTTCCTCCGCGCCGAGCTTGGTCTCGCGGCACTCAATCTCGTATTCCTCGATATGAATGGAGGTAAAGACGTCCTCGCGCACCAGCCGCTCATTGAGCAGCACGGCGTCCTCGTAGTTGTAGCCCTCCCATGTCATGAAGCCTATCAGCGCGTTCTTGCCGAGCGAAATCTCCCCGTCACAGGTCGCGGGACCGTCCGCGATGACGTCGCCCGCCTCCACGCGGTCGCCCTCGCTGACAATCGGGCGCTGGTTGATGCAGGTGCCCTGGTTGCTGCGGCGGAATTTGATGAGCGGATATCTGCGCTCGTCCTCCTCCGCCTCGCCAAAGCGCACGACAATCTCATCCGCGCTCACGGAAGTCACCACGCCGGATTCCTTCGCGATGACGCACACGCCCGAATCGACCGCCGCCTTGTATTCCATCCCGGTGCCGACAATCGGGCGTTCGGTCTTGAGCAGCGGAACAGCCTGCCGCTGCATATTCGAGCCCATCAGCGCGCGGTTGGCGTCGTCGTTTTCCAGGAACGGAATCATCGCCGTCGCGACAGACACCACCATCTTCGGCGAGACGTCCATAAAGTCAATCAGAGAGGGGTCGCACTCGAGAATCTGGTCGCGGTGGCGCGCCGTCACGCGTCTGCGCGCGAATCTGCCGTCCTCGGTGAGCGGCTCGTTCGCCTGCGCGACGTAGTAATTGTCTTCCGTATCCGCCGTCATGTAGAGCACTTCGTCGGTGACTCTTCCTGTCGCCTTGTCCACGCGGCGGTAGGGCGCCTCGATGAAGCCGTAGGTGTTAATCCGCGCGAACGACGCGAGATAGGAGATAAGGCCGATGTTGGGGCCTTCGGGTGTCTCAATCGGGCACATTCTGCCGTAATGGCTGTAGTGCACGTCGCGCACCTCAAAGCCCGCGCGGTCTCTGGTTAAGCCCCCCGGCCCCAGAGCCGAGAGACGGCGCTTGTGGGTAAGCTCCGCGAGCGGGTTATTCTGGTCCATGAACTGCGAGAGCGGCGACGAGCCGAAAAATTCCTTAATCGCCGCGGAAATCGGCCGGATATTCACCAGCGCCGCGGGCGTTAAAATCTCCGCGTCGGGCGCCTGCAGGCTCATGCGCTCGCGCACCACACGCTCCATGCGCGCGAAGCCGATACGGAACTGATTCTGCAGCAGCTCCCCGACCGAACGGATTCTGCGGTTGCCTAAATGGTCGATGTCGTCCGTGCTGCCGATGCCGTCGCAGAGATTGCAGAAATAGCTCACGCTCGCGAAAATGTCGTCGCGGACAATATGTTTGGGGACGAGCTCCTCAACGTTCTCCGCGATTAAATCCCGCAGCGTCTCCGCGTCGCCGTCCGCCTGCGTAATCAGGTCCCGCAGCACCCGCGCGCTGACTTTCTCGCGGATATAAAACTCCTCCGGGTCAAAATCCGGGATAATCGCCCGCGCGTACGGCGTGATGTCCACCATGCCGCTGCCCACAATCTTGACCTCGCGCTCCGTCGTCTCCGTCACGACCTCGTGCAGCACCTCGTCCATGTGGCTCTCGCGGACTTCCGCCTTCACATACGCCTCATAAACGCCCGCCTGCTCGATCTCCTGCGCGAGCTCCCGCGAGACCTTGACGCCCGCCTCGGCAATCAGCTCGCCCGTGATGAACCCGAAAACCGGTCTGGAGAGCACATTGCCCTGCAGCCGCGAGGCAATCCCGAGCTTTTTGTTGTATTTGTAGCGCCCGAACCGCGCCAGATCATAGCGCTTGGGGTCAAAGAACAGGTTGTTGAGGAGGGTTTTCGCCGCCTCGACCGTCGCGGGGTCGCCCGGGCGCAGCTTGCGGTAGACCTCCAGCAGCGCGTCGTCGATGTTCTTCTGCGCGTCGTCTGTGATGCCTTCCTCTTTCTGTTCAATCGTCGCGCGCAGCCGCGGGTCGTCCCCGAAGAGGTCCATGATTTCCTCGTTGGTCCCGACACCCAGCGCCCGCACGAATTTCGTAATCGGAATCTTGCGGTTCTTGTCAATCTTGACGTAAACCACGTCGTTGGAATCCATTTCGTATTCCAGCCACGCGCCCCGGTTGGGAATGACCGTGGCGGAATAGAGGCTCTTGCCGGATTTGTCGCGCGTGAACGCGTAGTAAACCCCCGGCGAGCGCACCAGCTGCGAGACAATCACGCGCTCCGCGCCGTTTATGACAAAAGTCCCGCTCTCCGTCATCAGCGGAATGTCGCCCATGTAGATTTCCGAAACCACCGGCTGGTCCGCCTCGCGGTTCCACAGCCGCGCGGTCATGCGCAGCGGGGCGGCGTACGTGGCGTCGCGCTCCTTGCACTCCGCGATGCTGTACTTGGGCGTGTCGTCAATGCGGTAGTCCAGAAAGCTCAGCTGCAGATTGCCGTTGAAATCCGAGATCACCCCGACATCGTGCAGCACCTCGCGCAGCCCTTCCTTGATAAACCAGTCGTAGGAATTCTTCTGCACCTCAATAAAATTCGGCATGGGCAGAACTTCCTCGATCTTGCCGAAGCTGTAGCGCGTGTTCTTGCCGAGCCGCACGGTCTTTACATTGACCCGCGTGCCCTCTCTTTCTTCTCTTCCTTCCGTTTCGCCCACAGGCAAACTCCCCTTTCTCCGCTTCCCGAAAAACCCGCGCAAACCACTTGACAAACGGCTGAAACTGTGGTATAATGGTAGTGCGGGGAATGTCTTGCGTGCCTGAACAGACACACTGTTATTGTATCACATATTCTCCGCCCTTGTCAAGCACTTCTCATCCTTTTTGTGCAAACTGCCGTGATTTCCGCCTTGGGGGTCGCGGCTTTTTGTTTATAACGGAGAATTTTTCCGATTTGCGCGGATTTTGCGCCATCATGACCCTCCCGCGCCGCGAAATGATCCCTCGAGCATAAAAAGAGCGCCCCCTCAAAGAAAGGGGACGCCTCTGGGGGAAAGCCCACGTGTCAACGGCTCTCGTCGCTGAAGCCGCTGTCCACCAGTTCGACCAGGGATTCCACCGCCTGTTCCTCGTCCGTGCCGTCGGCAATAATGCGAATCGCCGTTCCTCCGACTATGCCAAGCGAAAGAATCCCGAGCAGGCTCTTCGCGTTCACACGGCGCTCTTCCTTCTCAATCCAGATGGCGGAGCGGAATTCGTTTGCCTTCTGAATGAAGAAAGTCGCCGGACGGGCGTGCAGGCCGACCTGATTCTGAACCATAACGTCTTTGATGCACATAAACTTTCTCTCCTTCATTCGTAAAAGATACCTAAACCGTACAAACGGACTATATTCGGATTCAAGACCGCGCTCCGCCTGACTCATCTCACTGCTCAAGCGGCCGGAAATTATACGAACTGTAAACCGGAACTTTCATATACAGAAAGTAGAATTTCCGTCGGACTGTGAAGCGCGGTTCTTGACTTCCATCTACATTATACCGAATTTTCACCGTTTCGTCAATCAGCAATATGCACAAAAACCCCAAAATCACGTTTTTTCTACCGAATGCTACAAACGGGCGCCGGAATCAGCCCCCGCTTTGTTCATTTTCACGAATCCTCACTGTTGAAAACCTTCGGTAGAGTCCACAGTTTTCAACATAATTATTTGTGTAAATTGCTACAAACCCTCGCCGCCGTTTTCTTTTGACCATAATGACCAAAGATCGGGCCGGCGCTCCCGCGTCAGCCGCAGACTTTCGTCAAAACGCCACTTTCGGACCTTTTCATGATCCCCGCTGAGCAGAATTTCCGGCACGCGCTCGCCCTCCCAGATTTCGGGCCGAGTATACTGCGGGTATTCTAACAGCCCGTTATACAGACTGTCATTCTCGTAGGCGTCCGCGCCGGGCAGCACCCCGGGCAGCAGCCGCGCCACCGCGTCCACAAGCGCCAGAGCGGGCAGTTCCCCGCCGGTGAGCACATAGTCGCCCATGGAAATCTCCTCGTCGGCTATTCTCGCGATCACGCGCTCGTCCACGCCTTCATAATGCCCGCAGAGCAGAAAAATCCGGGGCAATAAGGCAAGCTCCCTTGCGCGGTTTTGACGAAACAGCGTGCCTTTCGGGGAGAGATAGATGGTGTGCATGGGCTCGGGGGAAAGCTCGCGCACGGCGCGCCAGCAGTCGTAAACGGGCTGCGCCTGCATCAGAAGCCCGCGCCCGCCGCCGAAAGGCGCGTCGTCCACGCGGCGGTGGCGGTCGGCGGTGTAATCGCGAATCTGGTGGCAGCGCACGGCAAAAATCCCCTTCGCCCGCGCGCGTCCCAGAATGCTCGCCGAAAGCACGGATTCGCACATTTCCGGGAAAAGGGTCGCAATCTCAAAAATCACGCGTCAAACAGCCCCCTAAGCGGACGGATATAGATTTTGCCGCCCTCTATGTCCACTTTCTCAATCACTTCGGGAATCGCCGGGACGAGCCGCTCCGCGGTCTGCCCCTCTTTGGTTAAAACATAAACGTCATTCGCGCCGGTCTCCAGAATCTCCGAAACCGCCCCGTAATCCTCGCCCGTGTCAGAATCCACCGCGCGCAGACCGAGCAAATCCGCCCGGAAATAGCTGCCCTCGGGGAGTTTCAAATCGCCGCGGCGCAGGTACAGCACGGCCCCTCGGAGCGCCTCCGCCTGTTCGCGCGTGACTACACCCTCCAGCGCGAGAATCACCGAATCGCCGCTCACCGCCCCGCGCAGGATTCTTTTTGCCTCAAACGCCGGCGGGTTGAGATAAACGGTCCGCAGAGAGGCGAGCACGCGCGGCGAATCGCACCACGACCGCGCCTTCACCAAGCCTTTCACACCGTGCGCGGCGTCAATCCTGCCCGCCTCGAGAAATTCACGCGGCATAAAATCCCCCCTCCCCGCCATTATACCATATTTTCCGCGCTTTGTCCAGATTTTTT
>CAYZMU010000034.1:0-12162 GCA_964479595.1 uncultured Ruminococcus sp.
CCGTAACCGTAGTCGTAATCGTCATAGCCGCCGTAATAGCCGCCGTCATTCTCGTCCATCTTGTCGTTTAAGAAGTCCTCCCACTCGTCCTCGAAATCCTCGTCATCCACGTCCCCGTCGTAATCGTTGTCGCCGACCACGCCGTCGTGGGTGTTGCTCTTGCGCTGGTCGCCCTCAATGTTGTTGCCGTCCGGGTCGCAGGAATAACAGTAGAGGTCTGTCGGGCTGGAGGTCTTGTTTTTGCAGGTGTCGTTCTTCCCCATGCAGTAGTATTCCCCCGCGCCCAAATCGTCGTCATTCGCGGTCTTCCCCGCGGAGGCGGCATTCGAACCCGAGGAACTTTTGGAAGAGCTCGAGTCACTCTTGGACGAACTCGACGAATCCGAGGAACTCTCGGATAAACTTGACGAATCCTCATATGAGGAGCTTGCGTCAGACAGCGATCCGCTCCCCGTATCCGAGCCGCCGCAGCCGACAGCGCTCAGCGCCGTCACCGCCAGAATCCCGGAAACCGCGAATAATGCCCATTTTCTCATTGTTTTTTCCTCCTGTTTCGTTCTCAAAGTCAATGTGAAGGCGCGTTATCTCCACGCGTCGTGGTCGTAGTCGCAGCGGAAACCGCAGGCGCCGCAGCACCATGTGTCCTGTTTCTTCCCGAGCGCTCCGCCGATGAGCCCGACAGGCCCCAGCAGCAGACCACCCGCCGCCGCTTTCCCGACACTGAAGCCCTTGTTGGATGTGTCCACTTTCTTCCACTTCACTCTTTCCCCGCACATGGGGCATTGGTGCGGCGCGACTGACATATCTTTTTCCTCCTTTTGCTACAGCCTGAGTATTTGTTTCTTTTTCGCCTGAAATTCCTCTTCCGTGAGCAGCCCTTCCTCCACAAGGTCGTGCCAGTGACGGATGGCGTCCGCGACGTCTCCCGGCACGTCCGCCCACGCGTTCTTCGGCGGCGGCACATAGGCGCCGGAATCGCTGTCTTTCTTGGAGAGCCCGCAGGCACAGGTTGTGAGGTAGTCCGGGTTCGACGCGCCGCATTTCACGCAGCGCCACGTGTTCGGACCCGGGGGCGGAGGCGGCGGGGAATTGCTGTACGCGGGCGCGCTTCTGCCGCCTGTGTAGTCGCCGTTTATCGGCGTGGTGTCGAGCGGCTCTCTGCGGGGCGCGTAGTAGTCGTAGCGCGGCACGGGCTGCTTGCACGCGACCACGATAATCCCTATCACGCCGAGCCAGAACCCCCACGCAAACCCTCCGTCGTAGCCCTTGCTCTCGTTGATGTAGCGGCTGATAAACCCGAAAACCACACACATGATGGTGGTGCCTATCAGCGAACCGATGAAATAGCCCATAGGTTTTCCTCCTTTCTCAGGGTCCGGAATGCTTTCATTCCTGAATATTCTGAGCCCACCATTCGGGAACAGCCTCTTTCAGCCACAAAACGTACGTATCCCATGACCCGGTCTCCATCTCCTTCAGAGCCATATCATACTGTACCGTGACCCGCTCGCCGTCGGTGAATTCCAGCTCCACGGTGGTAATATCCATTTCCTGCGCCATATCGCAATACAGCCAAGGGTCATCCTTGGACATCGCCGTGACATACCCGTTCGGTTCCACGGGCCCTTCTATCTTCATTTCGAATTTGGATTTATTTGTAATGTCATCATACGCGGGGTCGCCGACGCCGTTCTTCAGCTCGAACCGGAGAGTATAATATTTAATCACCTTGGGGCCGATATATTTCTGAATCCAGTTGAACTGAAGACCGCCGACGGAATTCGGAGGCAGGAGCATAATCGCGTATTTCCCCAGTTCGAAGCTGAAATATTCGCTGCGGTCATGCAGTCTGTCCCCTTCAGTCGCCCCGCAGACAGAACAGGTCTTGGGCTTCTCAAGCGTCGCCTCCACCCACGTATGCGGCGCCTTGTCCCCCTCGGTTTTGCCGCAGACGGAGCAGGTCTTGGGCGCCTTGCAGGTCGCCTCCACCCACTTGTGCCCCAAAGCCTCGCCCTCGGTCTCGCCGCAGACAGAGCAGGTTTTGGGCTTTTCGCAGGTCGCCTCCGCCCACTTGTGCCCCAGCGGTTCGCCCTCGGTTTCGCCGCATTCAGAACAGGTAGCGGGCTCGGTACAGGTTGCCGCGGTCCACGTGTGCTTGTGGAAAAGTGTACATCCCGTCAGCATAAGAACACAGAGCGGCAGAACACAAATTGCCTTTTTCATCGCGCGTATCTCCCTTCAAAATGCCGGAATCAAAATTTTGTTCCTGATATATCTTCTCGTTTTCTCAGACCGCTGTCTATTATACCACCGAAAAACCGCCTTGTCAAGGGTTTTCCCGAAAATATTTCCCGCCTCCGCAGAAGTTATTATTTTGCATAACAGAAAAGGCAGACTGCACAAAAAGCGAACGAAATTTTCGAAAGATTTTGACGGGCGCTGTTCAGAAGTGAATATTTTGTGTTTCTAGAGCAAAGTCGTTTCACGACGGAGCAGCCTGAGATATGTGAAAGCGAAAAAAATCTCAAAAAGGGCTTGCAATTTCTGAGGAAATGTGGTATACTGATACTAATCGCCCTGACAGGGCGAGAGAAAGAACGGCTTTGGAAAGGAACGAACCCTATGGAAATGAATATTGTGGAGCTAATCGGGGGCATTATTTTAATCCTCGCCACGGTTCTCATCATCATCCTCACGCTCATGCAGGACCAGAAACAGGATCAGAACATGACCTCCGCGATATCGGGCGGCACGTACGACTCGCACTACAGCAAGAACGAGGGCGGCACGAGAGAGGCGCTGCTCAAGAAGATTACGCTGATTCTCTTTATCGTGTTCTTCGTGGTGACGCTGGTCATGGTCATCGTGCCGGCACGCATGTGAGTCATTTTGTGAAACCTGCCCTGTTTTCCGTTTCACGCGGGGAGCGGGGCTTTTGCGTATAAGGGGGGCGCGCGGTTGGGCGGAAAACAGCGGAAAGAGCCGAGACTGAGATCGGAGGACCTCAAAGACATTCCGCGGGAACAGACGGCGCATTTTGAAAACCGCGTCACGCTGTTTCTGAGGAAGGCGGGCGGACGGGCTGTCCCCGGGGCGGATTTGAAAGCGAAATGCCGGGGGAAGGGTCAGAAAGCGTATCTCGCGGCGCTTGAAAACCTCACGCGCGAGGGCGTCATCGCGAATGTCGGCGGCGGCTATGTTTTGAGCGAGGGGCGCGGCTTTTTCAAGGGAATCCTTGCGCGCCAGCAGAAAAGCTGCGGGTTCGCGCGGCGGACGGATACCGGTGAGGAAGTCTTTATCGCGGGGCGCGATATGAGCGGCGCGCTGCGCGGGGATGTTCTGCTGCTTACGGGCGCGGGGGAACATGAGGGAATGCCCGGCGCGGCGGTGGTGGCGGTGCTCAAACCCGCCGACCCGCAAATTTCGGGGACCTTGGTCGATAAAGACGGGGAAACGCGGTTTCTGCCCGACACGCTCTGCTCAAAAACGCTGCGTGTGGAAAACGCGCGCGACTGGCGGGGGCATACGGGAGAAAAAGTCCTTGCGCGGGTCACAAAACGCGGGCGGCGGCACTTTGACCATGTCGTGCGGGTGGAGGTTTCCTCAGGGAACGCGGAAAGCGCCCGCGCCTGTGCCGACGCGTTCGCCGCGGCAAGCGGAGCGCCTGTTGAATTTTCGGACGAATGCCTCGCGGAAGCGGACGCCGCCGCGAAACGGGGTATCCGAAGCGAGGATTACGACGGCAGACTCGATTTCAGGGGAAGGGCTGTCTTTACCATTGACGGCGCGGACGCCAAGGATCTCGACGACGCCGTGTCGATAGAGCGCACAGAGAACGGCTATTTTCTCGGGGTGCATATCGCGGATGTCTCGCACTATGTCACGATGGATTCCGCGCCTGACCTCTGCGCGAGGGAGCGCGGCACGAGCATCTACTACGCCGACAGGGTGATCCCCATGCTCCCCAAGGCGCTCTCAAACGGCATCTGCTCGCTCACGGCGGGAGAGGACCGCCTCACGTTTTCCGCGCTGCTGCGGCTTGACGAACGCGGGGAACTCACGCGCTTCGAGTTTCGCAAAAGCGTCATCCGTTCCGCCGTGCGCGGGGTCTACAGCGAGGTCAACGCCCTGCTGGAAGGGCGCGCGGACGACAGCATTCGGCAAAAATACAGCGCGGTTCTCCCCTCGATCACACTGCTTTCGGAGCTGCTTGAGAAACGCCTCGCGGCACGGAAAGAACGCGGCGCTCTTTCCATTGACGCGCCCGAGAGCGAATTTGCGCTGAATGACGCGGGCGTCTGCGAGGGGATAAGCCTTCGAAAGCGCGGGGCGGCGGAACAGCTCATTGAGGAGTGCATGCTGCTCGCCAACGAGGCGGCGGCGAGACGCGCGCGGACACTGAATCTGCCGTTTGTCTATCGAGTTCACGCCGCGCCGCCCAAAGACAAGGTGATAAGGCTCTGCGCCGTGCTCGACAGCCTCGCGCTGCCCCACCCCGAACTGCAAGGCGCGGGCCCGAAGGCTTTCGAGGAAGTGCTGCGAAACGCGGAGAAAACGAAATACAGCGCGGCGGTCAATCAGATGGTGCTGCGGAGCATGGCGAAGGCGGACTACGAGACCGAACCGGCGGGACATTTCGGGCTGGCGCTGCGCGACTACGCGCATTTCACCTCGCCTATCCGCCGCTACCCGGATCTTAGCATCCACAGACTGCTCAGCGACGAGAGCATGACCAAAGAGGAACGGGCGGCTTTCGCGAAAGAGGCGGCGCTGCGGGGGAGCGTCACCGAACAGCGCGCCGTCTCGCTGGAGCGCGTGTGCGACGACTTCTACCGCGCGGAGTGGGCGAAAGCGCATCTGGGAGAGGTCTTTGAGGGAACCGTTTCGGGCTGCGCGGAATACGGCGTCTATGTGGCGCTTGACAACTCCGCGGAGGGGCTGCTGCCCATGAGCGAACTGCCCCCCGACGCGTACGAATATGACGGCTTTTTCTCGCTCAGAGGGGCAAAGAACGTGTTCGCGCCCGGCGACAGACTCATCGTGCGGATAGCGCGCGCGGATGTCTGCTCGGGGCAGGTGGATTTTTCGCTGTGTGAGGAGGACGGGGGATGAAGCGGCTTCGTTACGAATGCCCTTTCCGTGGCAAGATCTATCCCTTCATTCTGGGTCTCGCGCTCCCGCTCGCGGCGGGGTTTGCGGCGGACAGGCTGCGCCTGAACACATTCTTTGTCTTTCTCGCGGTTGCCGTGACGCTCGCTGTCACCATCGGGGTCTGCTTTCTGATTGAACAAAGGGTTTCCCGGGAGGAAAAGCGCAAGATAGCGGAGAGCGAACTGCCGCTGTGGCATGAGGTGACGCCGCGGGAACTGCTGTTTTTAAAACCCGAGCCCAAACCCGCCAATAAGCTTATCATCGCGCTCTGTGTCATCGCGGGGCTCTGCGCGGGGCTCCTGATTTGGAGGGGCGGCTCGTCGATCGCCGTGATTCTCATCTGCGCGCTGGCGGTAAGCTATCTGTTCTACGCGCTCGCGAAGAAACGCGAGGCGGCGGAATGGGAGGAGATGGACGGCACGGCGGTCGCGCTGGACGTGAAAGTGGACCACTGTATCATACGCGGCGGGAATATCTACCCTGTCTTCTATCTGCCCGATGGAAGATATATCTTAGACGGGCGCGGCCGGCTCACGAATGAGCCCGAAACGGTCACGCTGGTGCGGTTTCGCGATCTGTGCCGCTGGGAGGCGCTGCCGGAAAATACGGACGAAACCGGGCCGGACAATAAACCGGCGGAAACGGATATAGATAACAAAACTGACGAGGAGAAAGGAGAGGAGCGGGAAGATGCGGAAAGTACGGCCCGTGAAAATCGGGGGGCTGACGCTTGACGGGGAGAGAATCCCCATTCAGTCCATGCTCAATACCCGCTCGGACGACATTCCGGGAAGTGTCGCGCAGGCAAAGGCGCTCGAAAAGGCGGGCTGCGATATCATCCGCGCCGCCATCCCCGACAAAGCGGCGGCAGCGCTCATTCCCGCGCTCAAAGAGGCGGTGGCGGTGCCCATCGTGGCGGATATTCACTTTGACTACCGGCTGGCGCTCGAGGCGGCGGACGCGGGGGTGGACAAAATCCGGATAAACCCGGGCAATATCGGAGACGCGGACAGAGTCAAGGCGGTCGCCAAAAAGTGCCGGCAGAAGGGCATTCCCATCCGTATCGGGGTAAACTCCGGCTCGCTTGAAAAGGAACTGCTCGCCAAATACGGCGGACCGACCCCGCAGGCGCTGACAGAGAGCGCGCTGCGGCAGGCGAAGATGCTCGAGGCGTTTGACTTTTCCGACATCGTCATCTCCATCAAGTCCTCAAATGTCGTAAATATGATAGCGTGCTACCGCCGTGTACGCGAGGAGAGCGACTACCCGCTGCATCTGGGCGTGACGGAGGCGGGGACACAGCATATGGGCGTGCTGAAATCGGCGGTGGGCATCGGCTCGCTGCTGTGCGACGGCATCGGGGAGACCATCCGTGTTTCGCTGACGGCGGACCCGCTGCGGGAAGTCGCGGCGGCAAAGGATATCCTCAAGGTCTGCGGGAAGAGAAAGGGCGTGGAAATCATTTCCTGCCCCACCTGCGGGCGCACGCGCATTGACCTTATCGGGCTCGCGAACGCCGTGGAAGACGCGCTGAGAGACTGCGAAAAGGACATCAAAGTCGCGGTCATGGGCTGTGTCGTCAACGGTCCGGGAGAAGCGCGGGAGGCGGACATCGGCATCGCGGGCGGGGAAAACTGCGCGGTGCTTTTCAAGGGCGGGGAAATCCTGCGCAAGGTTTCCGAGGACGAGATTCTCCCCGCGCTGCTGGACGAAATCGAAAGACTCTGACTCCAAACAGAAAGGCAGGGCAAGATCATGACTGATATCACCGTTTTGGGCGGCGGGTTCGGAACCGCCATCGCCGTCATGCTCGCGAAGAAGCCGGAACTGAACATCACGCTGTGGAGCGCGCTGGACGATGAAATTGAGGCCATGAAGCGCGACAGGGAACAGAAAGTGAAACTCCCCGGGGTGAAAATCCCAGAGAACGTCACGCTGACGAGCGATATCGCCGCGCTGGAACACTGCAAGCTGGCGGTGTTCGCCATTCCGACCGCTTTCGTGCGGAACGTGCTGAGAACCGCGCGCGGACATCTGCGGGAAGGGACGGTCGTCTGCAATGCGGGGAAGGGCATTGAGGACCAGAGCCTCAAGCTTATGAGCGAGGTGTTTGAGGAGGAACTGCCGGGTCTCCCTTACGCGGTGCTGACAGGGCCTTCCCACGCGGAGGAAGTCGGCAGGGGCATTCCCACGAGCGTGGTGACGGCGAGCAAAACCCCCGCCGCGGCGTATTTCGTGCAGGACATCTTCAGCTCCCCCACTTTCCGCGTCTACATCAACGACGACGTCACGGGCTGCGAGCTGGGCGGGGCGCTCAAGAATATCATCGCGCTCTGCGCGGGCATTTCCGACGGGCTGGGCTTCGGCGACAACACCAAGGCCATGCTCATGACCAGAGGGCTCCACGAAATCATCCGCCTCGGCGTCAGGGCGGGGAGCCGGCTCAACACCTTCGCGGGGCTCGCGGGGGTCGGGGACTTAATCGTCACCTGCACGAGCATGCATTCCAGAAACCGCCGCGCGGGCATCCTCATCGGACAGGGCACGGACCCGGAGGAGGCGGTGCGGCAGGTCGGGACAGTTGAGGGCTACGGCTGCTGCAGGGCCGCCTACGCGCTCGCCAGACGTCTGGATGTGGAGATGCCCATCACGGAGGCGCTCTACGGGCTGCTCTTTGAGGGCAAGGACGCGCGGGAGACGGTCAAAAGACTTCTGGACCGGCCCAAAAAGCATGAATATGAGGAACTTGTATGAAAATTTCCGAAAAGGGCTTGCAATTTTCCCAAAATGTGATACAATAGGAGTAACGGCAAACGTGCCGGAATAAGATAGGAGGGTTGAACCATGGCATACGCGATTAACGACGACTGCATTTCCTGCGGAGCCTGCGCGGAAGGCTGCCCCGCGGGCGCGATCTCCGAGGGTGACGGCAAGTACGTCATCGACGCGGACACCTGTGTGGACTGCGGCGCTTGCGCGGACACCTGCCCCGTAGGCGCTCCCAACCAGGCCTGACAGCGCTTGAGGTTTGTGGGACTTTGGGCGGGCGGCTCTTTCACCGTCCGCTCTATTGCTGTACAGAACCCGCGGCAGCGGGAGAAATGAGGATGCCATGATCGACGCCGCCTACACCGCCCTCGCGCTGAAAATCTACCGCACAGCGCAAAAGAACGCCGAAACCGCCGGGGAGAAAATGCCCTGTTCGGAGGCGCTCTTTGCCGCGCTGGACGCCATGGAACCCGGGGTCTGCGACTACGGGCTGCTGCGGGGGCTTGAAAACAGCGACTTTCTGGAGGCGGCGTTTCTGACGCTGCTGAGACGCCCCGCGGACGAAACGGCGAGAACGAACTGGATGACGCGCGCGGAGCTGCCGCCTGAGGAGTTTCAGACGCAGCTGCTGCGCTCCGTGCTGCGCTCGGAGGAATACACGCACAGCGGCGTGACGCTTATACACTGCCCGCTGCCCTTAAACGAGGACGCGCCGCGTACTGTGCGGGTGGCGGCGTACCCGGAGCGGCTGCTGGCCATTTACCGCAAAATGCCCGCGCCGCTCAAAACTATCGCCAAAAAGATCGCGGGAGGAAAGAGCGAATGAACGCGACACCGGTTTATATCGACCTCTCCAGACTCGCCATGACGACGTTTGTCTCGGGCATTCAGCGTGTGGCGCGGGAAATCGTCTCCCGCCTCTTAAAGGACGAAACGCTCGATGTAAAGCTGCTGCGCGCGGCGGACGACCGCTCGTTTGAAGTGTACGGCAGCCTTGATTTCAAGGACCCGCTCGCGACGCTGAGACCTGAGGATATGCGCGGAGGAGCGGTGTTTTTCGATATTGACAGCGCGTGGAATATGCCGATGCGCCGCTCGTGGCTTTTCCCCATCCTCAAGGCGCGCGGCGTAACCGTCATCAGCCATGTCTACGACCTCATCCCCGTGACCGCGCCGCAGTATTTCTACTCCGAAACGGCGCGGCAGTTTCTGTCGTGGTGTTCGGCGGTGATAAACGGCTCGGACCGCGTCATCTGCAACGCCGAGGCGACCAGAGACACGCTTTCGCGGCTCTGCGGGGAATGGGGTGTAAAAGCCCCGCGCTGCGATGTCGTGGCTCTGGGCGCGGACTTCCCCAAGGCGGGCAAGGGCTCAAAACCCGACGCGCGGCTGCTCGAGAAACTCCCCCGGCGGCGCTATGTGCTGATGGTAGGGACGATAGAACCCAGAAAGAACCACGCGCTGCTTCTGGAGGCGGCGGGAAAACTCTATGACCTCGGCATCCGCACGGTCTTCGCGGGGAGAATCGGCTGGAATATGGACGGCTTCCGCGAGAAGATGCAGTCGCACCCGCTCTGGGAAAAGGGGCTGTTCTTCGCGGAGGGGCCCAATGACGCGACCATCCACGAGCTTTACAAAAACGCGCTGTGCGTGGTCTTCCCGACGAAAGACGAGGGTTTCGGGCTGCCTGTGGTTGAGGCGTTTCTGCGCGGCACACCCGTGCTCTGCTCGGATATCCCGGTGCTGCGGGAAGTGGGCGGAACTTTGGCGCGCTACTTTGACAACACCGACGCGGACGCGCTTGTAAAAGCCGTAAAGGAGCTTTCCGAGGACAAGGAAGGCTATGAGCGGCTGCTGGGGGAAATCAAGGCGTACCGCCCGAAGACATGGGAACAGACCGCCAAAGAGATGGGCAATATTCTGCGCAAAAGCGTCCTGCGCCCCGAAACCGTCCCCGAGCCGCGCGTGCCGGAGCTCATGGCGGTGCTGACGGCGCGGAACGAGGACCTTCTGCGCGCGCTGCCCTACTGGGACGCGCAGATGCCGTTTATCAAACGCGTGCTGGTCTGCTGCCCCGAAAGAAATGTCGCGGAACTCAAGGAACGCTGGCGGGGAAGGATAGAACTTTCGTTCTTTACCGATGAGGAGCTGCTCGGCGGGGAGGAACTGCCCCGCGACCACACAACTCGCAATTTCTTTCTGCGCTGCCTTCTGATGAAAAAGGCGCCCCTTCCCGACTATTTTCTCATGAGCGACGACGACTGCCGCCCGATGACGCGAATCAGCGGGGAAGACTTCGTGGAGGACGGGCGCATGAAGGGCTGCTACTACTACGACCTGAGGCACTGGAAGGGCACACAGGGCGCGTACACGTCCTTTGACAAAAGCCTTTTCCGCACGCGGGATTTTCTGCTGAAAGAGGGGCTGCCCACACTCGCCTACTCCTCGCACCGCGCGCAGGTGATCTGCCGGCCGTTCTATCTGGAAATGCTGAACGAATACCCGGGGATTGAGCACACGGGGCTTGACGAGTGGAGCAGCTATTTCAACTACGCGGTCGCGCGGCACCCGGAATGTTTCTCCGTGCGGCCCTATGACGTCGCGGGGTGGCCCGGCGCGTACACGGACTGGAACCTGGAAGTGTTCCCGGAGCGCTTCCTCTTTGAGAATTTCTATGACTCGCTCTATGACGGGGGCGGGCTGTACGAGGGGCTGAGCAGGACCTATGAGCCGGACACGTTCGCGCGGGAGAGCATGGAGAAAACCGCGCGCCGGCTGCGCGAGCTGCACAAACAAGAACGCTGCGGGGAATGGCTCGCCGCGTACCATGCTGTCTATCAGAGCCTGTATCACACGCCCCCGCAGATAGAGCTGTGCCGGAATGAGGAAGGCGGGTTCTGGATGCTGCCGGCGTGGACGGTCTTCCCGACAGACACGCTGATACGCTTTCCCGTTGAGATGGATAAGGCGTACAGCCATAGAGGGACTTTGACCGTCTCGGCGCGCAACGAGCACGGGCGCGCCATCGTGCCGGACACGGTCATAGATTTAGGCGCGCTGGACGCGGGGGTAAGCCCTGAATGGGTCTTTCTTACGCCGAAGACGCCGCGCGCGGGAATGTTGACGGTCCTTTGGGAGGACGGCGGCGAGCACGTGACAGCCGACACGGTGATCCGGATTGTCGAGGGGAAAGGAGCGGCTTATGAGCCTTGAGGAATACCGCAAATTCGCGGAGGCGCAGGTCGGGGAGAATTTCGAGCGGCCCGCGCTGCTCTTTCAGATGACCGAGGCGACTTCCAAGACAGGCGGGGTGTATATGCGCTTTACGCTGCGTGACGGGGTCTCCGAAATCACCGCGCTGATGTTCGACACCAATGCCGAGGCAATCGCGGCGGCGGGCGTGCGCGCGGGGGAAATCGTCACGGTGCGGCTCAAAGTCACCTCCTACCGCGGCTCCAGAAGTTTCGGGGTCTGCTCCATCGCGCCTTGTAATGACCCTGCTGTCTCGCTGCGCGATTTTGTGAAGATGCCGCCCGTGGAAACAGGACAGATGTTTGACGAAATCCTCGCCATGATACAAAGTTCCGCGGACGATCTCGGGGGGAAATATACCCCGCTTTCGGAACTGACCGTACAGATCCTGCGCGACCACGAGCAGCCGTTTCTGAATTCCTCCGCTGCCATCGCCATGCACCACGCCATGCGCGGGGGGCTTATCTACCACACCTACCGCATGGTCAAGGCCGCAAGCGCCATCTTAGGGGTCTATACCTCTCTGGACAGCGAACTGCTGCTTTGCGGCACGGCGCTGCACGATATCGGCAAAATCTGGGAATACAAGACCTCCGCAATCGGCAGCGCGGAGTACACCGAAAGCGGCGTGCTGTTCGGGCACCTCTATCTGGGCGCCTCCCTCATCAAAAAGTACGCCGACAAGGGCAACTACTGCCCCGACAAGGTGAAAATGCTCGTGCATCTGCTCCTTTCGCACCACGGCACGCAGGAGTGGGGCGCGGTTTCCTGTCCCGCCTGCGCGGAGGCGTACGCGCTGCACTACCTTGACCACCTCGACGTCATGGTCTACAAATGCGAGGAGGCCGCCGACACCCTCAAGCCCGGCGAGCTCACCGACAAGAAACCTTACGGCCTCGATAACCGCATCTACAAGCCCGACTTTTAATCCCGCTTTTTACCGCCCGCTTTTTTCTGCCCGACCTTTGTTATCGGGGATAGTTATGTTGT
>CAYZMU010000035.1:0-4697 GCA_964479595.1 uncultured Ruminococcus sp.
GGGAAAAATGAGCGGATAAACCAAGGGAAGGAGCGGAGCGAATGCGCAGGGCGGACAGGGCCGTCACGGACGGCGCGGAGATTTTGCGGATTCTGGGCGAATGCGATGTGCTGCGGCTGGGGCTGTGCGACGGCGCGGAGGCGTATATCGTGCCGGTAAATTTCGGCTTTTGCGCGGCCGCCCACGCGCTCACGCTTTATATCCACGGCGCGAAAAAAGGGCGCAAATACGAGCTTTTGGTTAAAAATCCGCTCTGCTCTTTCGAGGCGGACACCTGCGGCGGCATTGTCACGAACGCGGAAACGGGGCTTGTGACGGCGCGGTACGCCTCTGTCATGGGGCGCGCGCGGGCAAGCTTTCTGGAAGGCGAGCAAAAGCGCGCGGCGATGGAGCGGTTTCTTCTGGGGCGTTATGAGGAAACGAGGGGCTTCCCCTATCGTGCGCGGTCGCTGGACGCGGCGTTCGTGGCGGCGCTCCAAGTCATAAGCCTCACCGCGAAGGAGAACGCCCCGTGAAGGCGGCGCTTGGCTGGGCTCTGGCTCTGGCGGCGGGGGCGGGCGTCTGGGGGCTTTTCGAAAACACCGCCGTTTTGAGCGTGGCGCGCTACGAAACGGATTTTACCATCGGGCGCGTGCTGCAGATTTCGGACTGGCACGACCGCGCGTTCGGGAGCAAACGCCTGATAAGCCGCGCGGCGAAACTGCGTCCCACTATGATTGCGGTTACGGGGGATCTTGTTTCGCGCGGTACAAGAGACTTCTCCCGCGTTTCGAAACTGCTCGGTGCCCTTTGCGAAATCGCGCCCGTTTACGTGATTTTCGGCAACCACGAGCTGGACCTTCCGCGCCGCGAACAGCTCAGACTGCGCCGTGTCATTCTCGATTCCGGGGCGGTGCTGCTTGATGATGAAATCATAAAACTTGACGGTTTCTTTCTCGCGGGGCTCACCCTTTCGCGGGAAAACTATCGCGGGGGCGGGCTGTTCGGCTTTCGCCCGAAAACGCGCCCGGACGCCAAAGAGATAGAGAAAGCGCTGGGGGTCTGCCCGGAGGGGACGCTGCTGCTCGCGCACAATCCGGCGTATTTTGAGGCGTACGCGCGCTGGGGAGCGCGGCTGACGCTTTCGGGGCACAATCACGGCGGCGCGGTGCGGCTGCCGGTTCTGGGCGGGCTGCTCTCCCCGGAGCGGGTGTTTTTTCCGCGCTATGACCGGGGGAAATTCAGCCGCGCGGGCAAAGAGATGATTGTGAGCGCGGGGCTTGGGAAGGCCCGGTTCAACAACCCTCCCGAGATTTGTCTTATCCGGGGGAAGAAAAAGGAACGGAAAACGGAGACGCTATGAAACAGAACAGGGAATCGCGCCATCTGGTCTCCACGCTTTCGGGCGTGGCGCTGGTAGCGCTTCTGACACTCTGCTTCGGCGCGGTGTGGAATCTGGTGTACGCGGACACCATCGCGGCGCCGTTCTACCGCCGGGGCAACTGGGTGGTCGTCATCATCTATCTGGTGCTGACGCTGCTCGTCTTTCGGGTCTATGACTGCATGCGGTACGGCTACCTGCGCCAGCGGGATCTGGTCTACTACCAGTTTATCGCCACCTTCATTGTTAATGTCATTACCTATTTCCAAATCAGCCTGATAGGGCGCCACTTCATGCCGGTGGTGCCGATGATCGCGCTCTGCGCGGCGGAATTTCTGCTGATTGGCTGCTGGACGCCGCTGGTGAGCCGGCTCTACTTTAAGCTTTTTCCGCCGAGGCGGCTTGTCATTGTCTACGGCTCGCGGCGCGCGGCGGATCTGGTGCTCAAGATGAGCACGCGCGTGGACAAATACATGATCTGCGAGAGTGTGGACTGCGCCATGGGGCTGACGCGGATTTCCCAGCTTGTGACGCGCTACGACGGGGTGATACTCTGCGACGTGCCGCCCGGGGCGCGTGACGCGCTGCTCAAAATCTGCTGCGCGAACCGTCTGAGAGTCTATGTTTCGCCGAGTGTCGCGGACATTCTCATGCGCGGCGGGGACGAAATCCGGCTCTTTGACACTCCGCTGGTGCTGGTGCGCAACGAGGGGCTGAGCGCGGAGCAGCGGTTTTTAAAACGCGCCTTTGATTTGCTGGGCGCGTCGCTGCTGCTGCTGGTCGCCTCCCCCTTCATGCTCGTGTGCGCGGCGGCTGTGAAAATCGCGGACGGCGGGCCGGTGCTCTACCGCCAAAAGCGCCTCACCCGGGACGGAAAAGTCTTTGAGGTCTTAAAGTTCCGCAGCATGATTCCCGACGCGGAGGCTGACGGCAGGGCGGTGCTGGCGGAGGAGAACGATTCGCGGGTGACGAAAGTCGGGAAGGTTCTGCGCCGGTTTCGCCTGGACGAGCTGCCCCAGCTTTTCAACATCCTGCGCGGGGATATGTCGCTGGTGGGCCCAAGACCCGAACGCCCCGAACTCGCGGCGGAATACGAGAAAGCGTACCCGGAGTTTCGCTACCGGCTGCGCGTCAAGGCGGGGCTTACGGGCTACGCGCAGGTAATCGGGACTTACGACACCGAGCCTGTGGACAAGCTGAAAATGGACCTGATGTATATTGAGCAGTACAGTTTCCTGCTCGATATTCAGATTTTGCTGATGACGCTCAAGACCGCGCTCTTCCCGCCCAAGACCAACGAGGAGACGCGCGCGGAGCTTAAAAAGAAGGAGGAGAGGAAATGACAAACGCTATCCCGACAGCGGCGGTGATTATGGCGGGCGGAAGGGGCGAACGATTCTGGCCCGAGAGCCGGCAGAACCGCCCCAAACAGTTTCTGGCATTGACAGGCGACGGCGAGACGATGCTGCAGAAGGCCTACCGCAGAGTCGCGCCGATTGCCGACGCTGAGAATATTTATGTCGTGACCAACCGCGCCTACCGCGAAACGGTGAGAGAGCAGCTGCCCGAACTTTGCGAGGAGAACTTGCTCTTTGAGCCGGCGGGGCGAAACACCGCGCCCTGTATCGCTTTGGCGGCGGCGGCGATTCTGCGCAAAATGCCCGACGCCGTCATGCTCGTGCTGCCTTCGGACCATCTGGTGCGCCACGAGGAGATCTGTGCGGATGTGCTGCGCCACGCCGCCAAAACCGCGCGGGAGGGGCAGAATCTCGTGACGGTCGGGATTACGCCGACCTGCCCCGAAACGGGCTACGGCTATATCGCCTTTTCGCGGACGCAGCAGGCGCCTCAGGGGGTCTATAAAGTCCGGGAATTTAAGGAAAAGCCCGATTTGGAGACCGCGCGGCATTATGTGGAGTCGGGAAAATATCTGTGGAACAGCGGAATGTTCGCGTGGAAGGCGAGCACGTATTTTGAGATGATGGAGCGGTTCATGCCGCATAATTTTGAGATTGCGAAGAAACTGCGTGACGCGCCGGATTTTGAGCGGGCGGTCGAGGAGCTGTTCCCGCAGATGGAATCCATTTCGGTGGATTACGGAATCCTCGAACACGCGGAAGATATCTATACGATTCCGGGGAGTTTCGGCTGGGACGACGTGGGGAGCTGGCCCGCGCTGCGAAGAGTCGCCAAGACGGACGAGAACGGCAATTACGTAAGCGGCGACGCGGCGGTCATCGATTCAAGGGGCTGTGTGCTGCGCGGCGGGCGGCGTCTGCTGGCGGCGGTGGGGCTTGAAAACATCATCGTCGTGGACACCGAGGACGCGCTGCTGGTCTGTGACGGCGCGCACGCGCAGCGGGTCAAGGAAATTACGGCGCTGCTCAAGGATAAGGGGCGGACGGAGCTGCTCTGAAAGGGGAAAACGATGGACGGATATGAGGAAGCGAGGCAGCGGCGCGGGGAGATTTTCCGCGACACGATAAGGCTTTGCGAAACCGACAAATCCTTGGCGCAAAAGATTGAACGCACGCGGGCCGCGACAAGGCTTTACCTCGCGCAAGACCCCATCCCCAAACGCGAAACGAGCGGCGCGGGTGAGGTAGCCGTCACGCGCGAGCGGTCCTTGGAGGCGGCGGGGCGGCTGCTGAAAGAAAACCCCGGCATGAAAATCATGGTGCTCAATTTCGCCTCCGCGCGGCACCCCGGCGGCGGTGTGCAAAGCGGCGCCTCGGCGCAGGAGGAGTGCCTCTGCCGCTGTTCGACGCTCTACCCTTGTCTGGACACGGCGCGGCTGCGCAAGGAATTTTACGGGATGCACAGCCGGCGCGGCGGCACGCTCTATACCGACGCCTGCGTTTTCACCCCGGGGATTGTCGTGCTCAAAACCGACACCGCCTTCCCCGAACCGCTCGGCATAGAAGACCGTTTCGAGGTTGATATCCTGAGCTGCGCGGCGCCGAATCTGCGCAATCCGCGCGGGGACGAGCCGGACAGTAATGAGCTGCGGGCGCTGCACGAAAGGCGCGGCGGGAGGATTCTGGACGCGGCGTCGGCGGGCGGCGAGGAGATTCTGGTGCTCGGGGCGTTTGGCTGCGGGGCGTTCCGGAATCCGCCGGAAATCGTCGCGGCGGCGTACAAAAACCTGCTGGCGAAACGCGCGGGGGAATTTGAAAAGATTGTCTTCGCGGTCTACTGCGGCGGGAAGGACACGCGCAATTACGATGTTTTCGCGAAAACGCTCGGGGGCGCTTGACTTTTCCCCCGCGGCGTGCTAAAATAGAGAAAGAATGTTCTCTTTACGAAAGGGGGAGGCGGCATGGAAAAACACTACAGC
>CAYZMU010000035.1:4797-8687 GCA_964479595.1 uncultured Ruminococcus sp.
CTCTACGCGATTATGCTGCAGAACGGCGTGGTCTACGATTTCATGACAGAGGTCATCGGGGAAAAGTTCCGCGCCGGGCGCAGGGATTTTTCATCAGGCGATGTGTACGCCTTTTTTGAGAGACTTGAGAAAAACTACCCCGCCGCCGCGAACTGGGGAGACGGCACGCGCAAGGAAATATCGAAAAAGCTGCGGCAGTTTCTGGTGGAATGCGAGTTTCTGGCAGACAGCCGGTCGGACAGGCTGCAGAACGTGCTGCTTTGCCCCGCGCTGGAAGAGCGGATGCGGCAGACGGGCGACAGCGCGGCGCTCGCGGCGTTCGGTGTGCTGGAATAGGAGGGGCTTGTGGAAGATTTAAGGGCACAGTTTACAAGGCTCGACGAGCTGTTTTCAGATCCGGAATTTCTGAGGAACCGGGGCTTTCAGAGCGAGGTCGGGGTGCATATTTTCTGTTACGACCCGGGGCAGGAGGCGCTCGCGCGGGAACTGCTCGATTGGCTCAGACACTCCAAAAACTACCATATCGTCGAGCGCAATCTTTACGAGATTTTCCTTGAGATTTGTAAGGACAAGGGGATTCTTTCCAAGCTCACGGACATGGAGCGGCGCAAAGGTTCCGCGGCACTGCTGAAAATGCTCGAGCCGGTGGCGCGCCCGGAGGCGTTTGTGAGCCGGATGCGGTATAACCCGCACGAGCGCGGGGATATTCTGCTGATCACGGGCGTGGGGGACGTCTGGCCGTTCACGCGCGCGCACAACATTCTCAACAATCTCGGCGGCGATTTTTCGGATATCCCGGTGGTGCTGTTCTATCCCGGGCGCTACAACGGCTCGGAGTTTTCGCTGTTCGGCGAGTTCGAGGACGGCAACTATTACCGGGGGTTCAATCTTTTAAAGTGAGGTGGCGGGGATATGAAAATTCAGGAAATCTTCAAGCGGGACATTGACCGCAATATCGACGGCGTCATCAAGGTGGACGCGACGGACGACGAGAGCCTCATTGAGCAGGAGCTTTCGGAATACGTCGTCACGCGCGAGCTGGGCACGCATTTCAATACCTTGCTTTCGCGGTATCTCAAATCCTTCGAGGAGCCGACGGATAAAGTCGGGGTCTGGATTTCGGGCTTTTTCGGCAGCGGTAAATCGCATTTCTTAAAAATTCTTTCCTATTTGTTTTCAAACCGCCTTGTCGCGGGCAAACACGCCGTGGAATATTTCGAGGACAAATTCCGCGACCCGTGGACCTACACGATGCTCGAAAACTGCGTCAAGGCGCCGACAGAGACGATCCTCTTCAATATCGATTCCAAGGCGCCCGCGAGCAGCGCCAAAGACGAATCCGTGCTGCCCAAAATCTTCGCGCGGGTGTTCTACGACCATCAGGGCTATTTCGGCAGCGATCTGAAAGTCGCGCGGATTGAGCAGTATATCTCGGAGAAGGGAAAGTTTAAGGAGTTTCAGGAGACGTTTCATGAGATAACCGGGGATTCGTGGGAGCAAAGCCGCGAGACGCTCTATTTTGTGGCGCGGGAGACGGCACAGGCGATGGCGCGGACACTGAATATGGACGAGGAAGCCGCCTACAAATGGATTGACGATGTGGAGCAGCAGGTGGAGCTGAGCATTGACGGGCTGGTGCGGGAGATTAAGCGCTATGTCGATTCCAAGGGCAAAAACTTCCGGCTGATTTTCATGGTTGACGAGGTCGGGCAGTATATCAGCGAGCGCTCGTCGCTTATGTTAAATCTGCAGACTTTCGTGGAGGAGCTGGGCACGCGCTGCGGCGGAAAAGTCTGGGTGATGGTGACCGCGCAGGAGGCGATTGACCGGATTACGAAAATCAAGGGCGGGGATTTCTCGAAGATACAGGGGCGTTTCGACACGCGGATTTCGCTCTCGTCCAAGTCCGTGGACGAGGTCATCAAGACGAGAATCCTCGAAAAGACGGACAACGCGCGCTCCAAGCTGAAACTGGTCTACGAGGAGAACGAGCAGGAGCTGCACAACCTCATCACGTTCGGCGCGGCGGCGGCGTCGGATATGAAGGGCTTTTTAAACGCGGAGGATTTCGCGGCGAGCTATCCGTTCGTGCCGTATCAGTTCCGGCTGATGCAGAATGTCTTTACGGGCGTGCGCAAACATTCAACGACAGGGAAGAATCTCTCCGAGGGCGAGCGCTCCATGCTCTCGTCGTTTCAGGACGCCGCGCGCGCGATTGAGGATAAAGACGAAACCGCGCTGGTGCCGTTTCAGAGCTTCTTTGACACCATCAACAAGAGCCTTGACAGCGCGGTCAGCAGAGTGGTCGCGCGCTGCGCGGACGCGGCGGAATCCGGCGACGGGGGGCTTATCCCCTTTGACACGGAAGTTCTGAAGCTTCTGTATCTGGTGCGGTACGTGGACGATGTGAGCGCGACGCCCGACACCATCACGGTTTTGATGTGCGACAGCATTCACACCGACAAAATCGCGCTGGGGCGCGCGGTGAAGGATTCGCTCGACCGTCTGCTGCGGCAGAATTATATTGCCAAAGGCGGCGCGGGGACGTATTCCTTCCTCACGGACGAGGAGCAGGATATCTGGAGAGAAATCCGCGCCACGCCGGTAGACAGCGCGATGATTACGGATAAAATCTCGGAGATTATTTTTGACAAAATCTACACGGCGCGCAAGTTCCGTTACGGCATGCAGGATTTTGAGTTCGCGCGGAAAGTGGACGAGGTCTACCGCTCGCAGCCCAACGGCGCGGCGATGACGCTCTGGTTCGTCACGGCGGATTCGGAGAACCACAGCGACGAGGACCACCTCTATCTGTTCCAGTCGAGCCGCCAGAACGCCATTCTGGTCGTGCTGGCGGACAAGACCTCCGACGGCATTCCGATTCAGTACTACGAAAATCTGGAGACGGCGCTCAAGATCCGCAGCTACGCCAAGGGCAGGAATCTTTCGCAGTGCGCGGAGAATGTCCGCAAGATTGTGGAGGGCTGTCAGGCCATCGCGACGCAGTCCGAGCGCGACGCGGAGCGGCTGATAAGCGAGGCGATTCTCAACGGCAGGCTCTATGTGGCGGGCGACCGGCACGATGAGATTAAAAGCCGCGATGTGCGCGAGCGCGTGGATTCCGCGTTTGTGATCCTGATTCGGAATGTCTACACAAAGTTTGATATGCTCAAGAAGTTCTGCGGGGGGGACGTCGAGATTCGCGAGATTCTCAAGGACACGGGCAAGCAGCTGGGGTTTGACGAGGAGCACGACCCCAACGCGGAGGCGCAGCGGCAGGTCGAGGGCTATATTCAGCGGCAGTCGGACGCCTCGCTGCCCATTTCCATGGCGAGTCTGCAGAGCTATTTCCAAGGTCCGCCCTTTGGCTGGAGAGAGATTGATATCGCGGCGCTGACGGCGCGTCTGGTGGCGGCGTCGATGATTGAGCTGCGGGTGAGCGGCGCGCCGATTTCCCCGACGGACCCGGGCTTTGTGGACTGTCTGCGCAAGCGCGGCAAAACCCAGAACGTTTCCGTGCGGATTCACAACGCCCCGCCCTCGGAGCTTATCGAGAACGCGAGGGTGTTTCTGGGCAATTTCTTCGACTGCGGCAAGGGGGCGTTTCCGGATAGGGAAGCGGCGCTGGTGGAGGAGATTACGAGGCGGTTTGAGAGCCTGCGTGCCGCGCTGAAACGCCTTCTGAACGAGCGTTACGCGCGCGCGGCGTACCCCGGCAAGGGGGAAGTCGAAAACGGTGTCCGCCTCTGTGACGCGCTGCTCGCCAATCGCGGCGACAGTATCGCGCTGTTAAACGCTTTAACCGTAAAAATGCGGGATGAACTGACCGAAGGGCTCGCGGGATTCAAGCCCGTGTGGGTGTTCTTCGCGGGCGAGCAGGTGCGTGTCTA
>CAYZMU010000035.1:8787-11674 GCA_964479595.1 uncultured Ruminococcus sp.
ATATCGCGGAGGGCTACGAGAAACTGTCAAAGCGGGTGAAGGACGCGCGGACGCTGACGGACTTAAACGCGGTGCTGCCGGCTGTCGCGGAGAAGAGAGAGGCGCTCGCGGAACAGCTCCTGACCGAGCCGCGGAGCAAGGAGGGCGGCGCGGAGCCCCAAATCCGTACCGTGAAAGTGCGGCCTGTGGAAATCTGCCCGGCGGCGAGTCTCAAATCCGAGGCGGATATCGACGCCTACACGGAGCGGGTGCGCCAGGCGCTGCTGCGGAAGTTTGAGGGCCATGACGCGCTGAACATTTTCTGAGGAAAATTCACGCCATACGCGAAAAATCCTTGCAAAAGCCCGCGTTTTATGCTATAATAAGGGCATACAGGGAAACTTTTCGCAGAAAGGACGATTTTATGCCAAACGCACCGTTTGCAAGGCCTGTCGCGGTCTGTAAGGAATACCTGCTCACACGCAATCAGGCGCTCAACCTCTCCGCCTCGAACTTCACGCAGTTCATGACCAAGAGCACGGTCTACGGGGTGGTCGTGGATATGCCCATGGGGACGGATTTAATCACCTCGCTGGCGTGCTATATCAACGGCGCGGCGAATCTCTACTTCAGCAAGGGCGGGGATTACTCCGGGGCGGCGCAGCGCTATTCGAGCGTGGCGCAGGCGGCGAGGGTCTTTGTGACGCACGCCGCGGATTATGTCGAGGGGCTGCAGACCACCACTTCTCAGGAGCTGCCGAGCGGCAGAGTCCACTTCGCGTATATCCTGAGCACCAAGGGCAAATACCGCCTCGAGCTTATCCCGCTCTCCACCAACACCGACCAAAGTCAGCGGATTTTTATGAATCTCTACCAGCACGTCATGGGGGAACTAAGAAACGCCCAGCTCAAGGACAAGGCGGCGGGGATTGATATGCGGGCGAGCATCGTGCCGCAGCCCAAGACGCGGTGAGAGGGCTTTATGGCGGAAAATGAGAGAAAACCGCGCGTGTTCAGCGGCATCCAGCCCACGGGGGTTTTCACCCTTGGCAATTACATCGGCGCGGTGCAGAACTGGGGCAAGCTGCAGGACGACTACGACTGTATCTATTGTATCGTGGACCTGCACGCGATTACCGTCTATCAGGAGCCCAAAAAGCTGCGGGAAAACACCTTGCGCGCCTACGCGCTGCTGCTCGCGTGCGGCATCGACCCCAAGCGCAGCGTGGCGTTCGTGCAGAGCCACAACCCCAATCATGCCGAGCTTTCGTGGATGCTCTCCTGCTCGACCATGTTCGGGGAGCTTTCGCGCATGACGCAGTTCAAGGACAAATCCCAGAAACACGCGGACAACATCAACGCCGGGCTCTTCACCTACCCTGTGCTGATGGCGGCGGATATTCTGGCGTACCGGACCGACTTGGTCCCCATCGGCGCGGACCAAAAGCAGCACCTGGAACTGGCGCGGGATATCGCGGTGCGTTTCAACGGCCGCTACGGCGAGACGTTCACCGTCCCCGACGGGCTGATACCCCAAAGCGGCGCGCGGGTCATGTCGCTGCAGGACCCGACGCGCAAGATGTCCAAATCTGATGAGAACCCCAACGCCTGTGTCTACATTCTCGACGACAAGGACACCATCCTTAGGAAATTCCGCCGCGCGGTGACCGATTCGGAGACGGAAGTGCGCTGGCGCGAGGACAAGGCGGGTATCTGCAACCTCATGTCGATTTACGGCGCGGTGACGGGCAAGAGTAACGACGAAATCGAGCGCGCGTTTGAGGGCAAGGGCTACGGGGATTTCAAGACCGCCGTGGGCGAGGCCGTGGACGCGCGGCTGGCGCCGGTGCGGAGCGAATACGAACGCCTTATCGCGGACAAGGGCTATCTTTACGATTGTATGCGGCAGGGGGCGGAACGCGCGCGGGCGCTGTCGGGGCGCGTGATTGCCAAAACGGCCCGCCGCCTCGGCTTTCTCGACCCGGACGCCAAGGGTGCCAAAACTTAAGGGCGCGGCACGGACACTTGACGATGGAGGACGCCGGTCGCTTTGAGATGGGTGACGGCGCGGACACTTGATGATGGAGGACTCGGACACATTATGATTGAGGACGCCGCGGACACATTATATATAATTGAGGGGCGGACGCCGGTCGCTTGATGTCGGCGCGGACACATTATATATAATTGAGGCGCGGACGGCTTGTGATTCGGGACGGCGGCGAAAAGGACCAACGCTGAAAGGGGGCGACGCGTATGCGGTTTGACGAGGGGCGGCTCAAGGAACTCGCGGAGGCAGAGCATTACACCATCGAGGATTTGCTCGATATCATGCGGGCGCTGCGCTGCGAAAACGGCTGCCCTTGGGACAGGGAGCAGAACCACCGGAGCATCGCGCGGGACTTCGTGGAGGAATGCTACGAGGCGGTCGAGGCGATTGAGGCGGGCAGTGCCCCTATGATGCGCGAGGAACTGGGCGATGTGCTGCTGCAGGTGGTGTTTCACTGCGAGATCGCGCGAGAGGACGGGGATTTCGATTTTGAGGACGTCTGCGACGAGGTCTGCCGCAAGCTCGTGACGCGCCACCCGCATGTTTTCGGGGATGTTGTCGCGAAAACGAGCGGCGAGGTCTTAAAAAACTGGGACCGCATCAAGAGCGAGGGCAAATCCCTCACCACCGCGACACAGACACTCGAAGGGGTGAGCAAGGCGCTGCCGGCGCTCATGTACGCGCAGAAGCTCGGCGCGCGGGCGTCACGGGCCGGGATGGATTTTGCGGACGCGAAAGAGGCTTTCGGCTGTGTGGGGCTCGAGAGCGCGGAATTGGCGGAGGCGATGGAGAGCGGCGACAGCGCGCGCGCGGAGGACGAGCTGGGGGATCTGCTCTTCTCCTGCGTCAACACGGCGC
>CAYZMU010000036.1:0-5209 GCA_964479595.1 uncultured Ruminococcus sp.
GGTCTTGCAATTTCGCGCGGAATATGTTATACTGGAGCGGGTGGGGCATAGCCAAGCGGTAAGGCACCAGACTTTGACTCTGGCACGCGTAGGTTCGAATCCTGCTGCCCCAACGCGCGGCGGAAAGCGCCGCAAAAATAAAGGAGGCCTTCAAGCAGAGGCCTCCCCTTATTTTTTATTCAATTGTAAGCGGTATCGCGTCTATGTCAAAGCGTCTCACGGACTCCGCGCGAGCCCAACCGCTTCAATGCGGGAACCGCACACACCGGGATTCACGAAACAGTGTGCCCTGCCCTTCCCGCGCGCAGGGAGAAATCATTTTCCGCCCATTTCCCCATTGACCTGACATCATCTCAGCAGCCCGCCGACTGTATACGCCCGCGCGGCACAGTCATGCTGCTGTCGGCAGCCGCCTCCGACTGCCTAAAAAACACCGCTTGCTGCATTGCCGGCTGCGCGCTCTCCATAAACCCCGGACAAAGACGGGGGAGAACCGGTCCGTCGACCGTCGGATTCCGCGCTGCCTTCCATATCGGAAACGCGCCTGCCCGGACGAAAAACGCGGGCACAACGGCGCAAATATTACGCGGAAATCTCAAAGCGCGAGCCGATGCCAATGGATGGGACAAATCCCATGCTGTCCATCGGGGCTCACAACCTTTCTGAACCGAAACTGCGGCACGAGACCGAAAGCTTACCCTAAGGGGCAAGACCACGAGAACGTCCGAAAACGCCCCGGAAACGCCGCTGATTCGTAATCGAACAGCCAGACCGTATGCAAAACCGGACTCCAAGGACCCCAGAACCCCCGAACATCCGCCGCCGCGGGAGCCAAAGCACAAGAGCCGCGTAAAGCCGACCAACTTAGACTTTGGAATCACCCGGGAAACGAACCCGAAGGAAGAGGGCGGAGCCACCGCGCTCACACACCTGCTGTTCCTTGACTATAGTATAGCACATTTTTTGGAAAAAGTCAATAGTTTCTGACAACTTTTTTTGAAATTTTCGGGAAAATTTTCTGAGGGCTTGACATTTTCGGAAAAAAAGAGTATGATAAGAGCAGCGGGGAACCGCAATCAAACAGCCGGTGTCAGGCCGGCGGAACGGAGCGCTTATGAGCAGCGATGAAATGCGTTTTGGACCTGAGGGAAACGAACCCGACAACAAGCGGGAAACGGACGACGAGGATTTCGGGTTTGAGGAGAACGCGGATATCTACACCCTGATTGACGAGAACGGCGACGAGGCGGATTTTGAACTGGTGGACATGATTGAGGAGGACGGCAAGACCTATTTCGCGTTCGTGCCCTATGTGGAGGATCCAAAGCAGTTTCTCGAGGACGAATGCGAGATTGTGGTGCTGGAAGGGCATACCACGGACGACGACGAGATGTTCTTTGAGCCTATTGAGGACGATGAGGAGTATCAGCGCATCGGGGAGATGTTTCTGGAGCGCCTCAATGACGAGGACTGGGAAGGCGAATAACCGCTGTCAATCGGCGAAGCGCACAAAGTTTTTATAAAAACTTTGGTGAAAATGACGATTGCTTTTTGGGGTCGCTTTCTGCCTTGTTCGAGCAAGCCCGACATGATATAATCCAACATATATAAATAGGGAACCACGGCTCCGCGCTAAGGATTGCAGACCTCCCGCGCCCTCGTTTCTTTTGAGGGGCGGTAGCAGGGAGCGAGAGCTTCGCGGGCGGGTACCCACCTGCTTTTCGCGGGTTTTATTCTTCGGGCGACGGCAAGGCGGAGGGGAGCATACGCGGGCGGGCGCTTTTGGGCGTTCGTCCGCTTTCAATTTCGCCGAAAGGCTTGCAATTTTTGGCGCGATGTGCTATAATAAAAATGTATGCCGAGGGGCAAATTCAAGGAACAAGGAGGAAAAAGGGATGCCCGAACCCAATGAGCCGGTAACGAATCCGGTGCTTGTGGACGCGATGGCGACTTTTCGGCTTGACTTTACCAACCGCGAACGGGAAAGAGCGTTTCTGGAAGCCGCGGTGGAGGCGAAATATCTGGTTCCCGCGATGATTCAGCGCCCCGCGCAGGTCAAAGAGGGCGAGCAGCAGCAGGTGAACATAACGTTTCAGGTTCTCAAGACGATGAAGGGGGACCAATACATCCCCGCCTACACGGACGCGATTGAGCTGCAGAAGAACCGCCAGCCCGGGGAGCGGCGCAACGCCGTGGTGATGGACTTCATGACGATCTACCGCTTCGTGAAGGAGCATGAGGAGATAAGCGGCATGGTCATCAACCCGCTCGGGAGCAACCTCTGCCTGATACGCGACCAGATCGTCGCGATTGGCGACCACGACGGGGAGATTCAGATGTCTCCGCCCAGACCCGCCGCGCCGAGCCCGCAAAGCAGCGAGGGACAGCCCGCGCCCGTCAGCACCGCGGAGGCGGCCAGAGAGGCGCAGCAGGCGGCGATTCGCGCGGCGATGGCGGATATGGAGAAGGCAAAGCAGGAGCAGGAGAGCGAGGAGCCGAAAAAGGAAAGCGTCACGGACGAACTTTTAAGCGCGCTCAAGAGCTGCCTCAAGAAACAGAAGGCGGTCAAGAAGGCGTATATCCGCGAGGAGAGCGAGAGCGGGGAATCCTTCCTGCTGCTGGCGCTCGAGGCGGACGAATCCGCGAATCTCGAGGAAATCGGCGCGGCAGTGTCGCAGGACTGCGCGGATTTAGCGGATTTGCCGTTTGACTGCGTGCCCGCGAGTTCGATTCGCGCCAAGGAACTGGTCTCGGCTGAGAAACCGTTTTACGAAAAGAAACGGTTCGGAATTTTTTAACGGAAAACAAGGGGGAATTATGATGAAAGGAAAGTCGCTGCTTTCGCTCTGCCTGGCGGGCGCGCTGGCGGCGGGCAGCCTCACGGGCTCTTTCGCGGCACTGCCGCGGGCGAACGCCGTGGACGGCACGGGCGATGACTGGCTCCACGCCGAGGGCAGCCGCCTCTACGACATGAACGGCAACGAGGTCTGGCTGACGGGCGCGAACTGGTTCGGGCTCAACTGCTCCGAGAACGCGCCGCACGGGCTCTACGCGGCGGAGGCGGATCCGTTCCTGCAGGCGGTCGCCGACCACGGCTTCAATGTGATACGCTTCCCGATTTCCACGGAACTGCTGCTCTCGTGGATGAACGGGACGCCGAATGAGGTAAGTTCCGTACAGGCGTGGGGCGATGAGAATCAGGGCTTCAATCTCGATTTTCTGGAGGAGGACGGCAAGACCGTCAAGAATTCGCTCGAGATTTTCGACCTGCTGATTGAGAAATGCAAGAAGTACGGGCTCAAGTGTTTTCTGGACGTGCACAGCCCGCATTCGGACAACTCCGGCCACAACTACAACCTCTGGTACGGCAAGGAAACGGCGGACGGCACGGTGATTACGACCGACATCTGGATTGAGACGCTCGCGTGGACCGCCAGGCGCTACGCCAATGACGACACTATCTTAGGGTTTGACCTCAAGAACGAACCGCACGGCAAGGGGCAAGAGGGAACAGCCGCCGCCAAATGGGACGACTCCACGGACGAGAACAACTGGCAGTACGCCGCGACACAGTGCGCCAACGCCATTCTCGCGGAGAACCCCAACGCGCTCATTTTCGTGGAGGGCGTGGAGCAGACGCTCAAGGACCCGTCCACCGGGACTTGGGGAATGCCCGACTCGCTGACGGACTCGCCGTATGTTCCGGCGTGGTGGGGCGGAAATCTCCGCGGCGTGCGCGACAACCCCGTGGTTCCGGATTCCGGGACGAGCCAGATTGTCTATTCGCCGCACGACTACGGCCCTTCCGTTTTCGCGCAGACATGGTTTGACAAGGACTTCACGGAGCAGACGCTTTTAGACGACTACTGGTACGATACCTGGGCGTATATCAATGAGGAGGACATCGCGCCGCTGCTTATCGGCGAGTGGGGCGGACACATGGACGACGGCAAGAACCAGAAATGGATGGGCCTGCTGCGCGACTACATGATAAACCACCACATCAGCCACACGTTCTGGTGCTTAAACCCCAATTCCGGCGACACCGGCGGGCTGCTCGGGACGGATTTCGTGACATGGGACGAGGAGAAATACGGTCTTGTGGAGCCTTCCCTCTGGCAGACGCTCGAGTCGGGCAAGTATGTGGGGCTCGACCACAGCACGCCGCTTGGCGCGAACGGGCTCTCGCTCAATGAGTTCTACGAAAGCTACGCCTCCACCGAGGGCAGCAATTTAGACGGCGGCACGAAGGGCGACGGCAAGCCCGTGCAGACCGAAACGACCGCGAGCACGCAGGCTTCCGAAACCACGACAACCTCCGCCGCGCCGACAGAATCGACAACCACAACCTCCGAGAGCGCGGGCAACGAAACCACCACCGCGCTGACGGCGACACTCAAGGGTGACGTCAACTGCGACGGCAGCGTGACGATAGCGGACGCGGTTATGGCGAGCAGAGTGGTCTCTGACAACTTCACCGGCGTGACCGACGTGGGGCTGCTAAACGGCGACACCGACGGCGTTCCGGGGCTCGGTGAAGGGGACGTATCGGCACTATTGAAAGTACTGGCGCAACTCGCGGAGTTCTGAACGCAACAGAAAACCCCGTCCGATTCGGGCGGGGTTATTTCGCGGTCTTTTGGGCGTATTTGGGCGTATTCAGTTTCCCGCGTCGGTGTAGGCGGCACCCGCGCCGTAGTCGCAGGCGTCCGCGGAGGTGCACAGACCGTCAATCGTCGTATTCCGGATATCCTTGAACGCGTCCGGGGTCATCTGCTTTGGCCATGAGCCCGCGTATGCCCCTTTCTCGATTCCGACGCCCTTGCATTCCCCGTCCTCAAAGCGGATCGAAAGCTTCCGAATCTGCTTTACACTCGGAAAATGGTTCGCGATTCCCGCAGCCATAGCCTGATCCGCGTCGCTGTAGGGGTAATTCTCGGCTTTCGCCAGTTCCTCGCTGCCCAGCGCATAGTATTTGTCGCCAAATGTATTGACAACGTTGCTTAAATCCTCCAGCCGGCAGTAGTAGTTGTCCTCCGTCTCAATATCCGTCATGGTTATGGCGATGGCGTCCGCGACGGATTTCGCGTCGGAATTGGCGGACGTAATCTTGCTGTTTCGCACGTAGCCTATCATGACGGGCACTAAAATTGCCGCCAGCACGCCGATAATGGCGATGACCACGATAAGTTCAATTAATGTAAATCCT
>CAYZMU010000036.1:5309-11642 GCA_964479595.1 uncultured Ruminococcus sp.
TCCGTGTCGAGGTCGGTCAGACCGGAGTTGATGCCCGTGCTGACTTCCTTGGCGTTGGAGTTGGCGGATGTGATCTTGGATCTGGTCACGTAGCCGAGCATCGCCGGCACGAGGATAGCGGCCAGAACACCGATGATCGCGATAACCACGATCAGCTCGATAAGCGTAAAGCCTTTCTTTTTCATGATAAACCTCCTCATGAATCCAAGGGGGCTTTCGCCCCGTATTCGGAACGGGAAACCGCCATCCGGTGCGGCCCCCGCGCGGACCGAGAATCGCGTCAGCCCGCCGACGTCAAGCGGACCGGAATTCTCTTTTGTGTCTCCATTATATCACAGCCCCGCGAAGATGTCAAGCACTTTTCGGAATTGTGAACAAACTTTTACGGAATTTAGATTTTTCCGCGAATTTTGCGTGCCGTTTTCGGCGTTTTGCACAAAAACGGTTACCAAATTGTAACCATCACGCCCCTCGCAGGCGCCTCGCTTGACAAAAACGGCGTTTGGGAGTATACTGAAAGTAGTATCGGAAAACGGGGAGGACAGGCTATGCAGATTTCCTACTTGCCGGCGGTCGGGATTGCGTTTACGCCAAAAGACGGCGGCGAAAAGGTCATGATTTTCCGCCCGTACAGCGCGTTTTCGCCCGAGGAGCTTTCCAAGCACGCGGATGAGGATTCCGACAGGGGCGCGCTCAGCGAGCTGGCGGAGCGGTATTATTTCGGGCTGGGCGTCCCAAAGGATTATGAGAAGGCGTACACTTACGCGCTGCGCGCCGCCGGAATGGACGTCCCCGACGCGATGTTTCTGCTCGCGGAATGCTATCGCGAGGGGCATTTTGTGGAACAGGATTACGAGAAATATTTTGACTGGGTTTCCCGCGCCGCGGAGCACGGTTCGTGGATGGCGATGTTCAATCTCTCCGCCGCCTACAGAGAAGGCCCGAAAGCCTACGGCGGCGCCGGCCCCGCCATTGACCATACCCAGTCGTTTGCGTGGAGCATGGAGGCGGAGCGGACCATCCGCGCCTACTGGGATTACTATAACCGCCCCAATTTTACGGATTTCGGCGAGATAAAGCTGCGGCTGCTGAACGCCTATTCGCGCGTCTGCAGGCAGATTTCCGCGCACTACAGCGCCGGCATGGGGGTCAGACGCGATCTGAACCGGGCGCTCGCGTGGCTTGAGCGCGGAAAGCGTTTTTATCAGAACGCCACGGGGAAGATGGAGACGCCGGAATTTGACAAGGATATCGAACAAATGAAAGCGCGGATTCACAAGGACGAGGCGCGCGGGACAAAGAGGAGCTGAAAACAAGGGAAATGGTTCGGAAGGATTTGCGCAATATCGCCATTATCGCGCACGTGGACCACGGCAAGACCACGCTGGTGGACGAGATGCTCAAGCAGAGCGGGGCTTTCCGGGAGAATCAGAGCGTCGCGGAGCGGGTGATGGATTCGGGGGCGCTCGAGCGCGAGCGGGGGATTACGATTCTCGCGAAGAACACCTCCGTGATGTACGAGGGCGTGAAGATCAATATCATTGACACGCCCGGGCACGCGGATTTCTCGGGGGAAGTGGAGCGCGTGCTCAACATGGTGGACGGCGTGCTGCTGCTCGTGGACGCGGCGGAAGGGCCCATGCCGCAGACGCGGTTCGTGCTTTCCAAGGCGCTGGAGATGGGGCAGAAGATTATTATCGTCGTAAACAAAATCGACCGCCCCGACGCCAGACCCGATGAAATCGGCGACGAGGTGCTGGAGCTGCTGATTGATCTGGACGCGAGCGAGGAGCAGCTGGAAAGCCCCATTCTGTTCTGTTCGGGGCGCGCGGGGACGGCGTCGCTTTCGCAGTACGAGGAAGGGCAGGACTTAAAGCCGCTCTTTGACACGATCTTAAACTATATCGAGCCGCCCCAAGGCGACCCGGACGCGCCCATGCAGATGCTGATTTCCTCGATTGATTATAATGACTATGTCGGCAGAATCGGCATCGGGCGGATTATCCGCGGCACGGCGCGGGCGGGCGAACAGGTGCAGGTCGGCAACTACCACAGCGAGGAAAAGCCCGTGACGGCAAAGCTTGTGTCCCTGCTGCAGATAGAACAGCTCGAGCGCGTCCCGGCGCAGTCGGCGACCGTGGGGGATATCGTCTGGGTTTCGGGTATTGAGCGTATCACCATCGGCGACACCCTCTGCGAGGCGGGGTCGTTTGAGCCGGTACCCTTCACCAAAATCAGCGAACCCACCGTGGAGATGACCTTTTCCGTCAACGACAGCCCCTTCGCGGGGCGCGAGGGCAAGTTCGTTACGTCCCGGCAGCTGCGCGACCGCCTCTACAGGGAACTTCTGCGCGATGTGTCGCTGCGCGTCACGGATACGGACAGCACGGACGCCTTTCTGGTCGCGGGGCGCGGGGAGATGCACCTCTCTATTCTGATTGAGACCATGCGCAGGGAGGGCTATGAGCTCGCCGTTTCGCCGCCGCGCGTGCTGTTCAGAGAGGAAAACGGCAAGCGCTGCGAGCCCGTGGAGCGGCTGGTGATTGACGTGCCCGAGGGCGCGGTCGGGGCGGTGATGGAGAATCTCGGCCGCAGGAAGGCGGAGCTTCAGGAGATGCGCCCGCAGGGGAGCAGAATGCGGCTGGAGTTTCTGATTCCGTCGAGAGGGCTTTTCGGCTACAAGACAGAATTTTTAACCGAAACCAAGGGCGAGGGCGTGATGTCCTCGGTTTTTGAGCGCTACGAACCCTACAAGGGGGAGATTCCGAGGCGGTCCTCCGGGTCTCTGATTTCCTACGAGACCGGGGAAGCGGTCACCTACGGGCTCTATAACGCGCAGGAACGCGGCGCGCTGTTTCTGGGGGCGGGCACGCAGGTCTACGAGGGCATGGTGGTCGGCTGCTCGCCGAAATCCGACGACATTGTCGTGAATGTGTGCAAGAAAAAGCACCTGACCAACACCAGAGCCTCCGGGAGCGACGACGCGCTGCGGCTGACACCGCCCAGAGATATGAGCCTTGAGGACTGTCTGGAGTATCTGGCGGACGACGAACTGCTCGAGGTCACGCCGCAAAGCCTGCGGATTCGCAAGCGCATTCTCGACAACAACCAGCGCATGAAGCAGAAATTCAAGAAAACTTGAGTGAAAGGGGCCTTGGCAGATGGCGCACGCGGCGAGAGCGGGAGTTTTGGCGCTTACGGCGGCGTTCGCGGCGGCTTTGAGCGGCTGCGGGGGCTTTGAGGACATCGCTGACGAGGGCAGCTCGCGCTATGTGGCGACTTTTCCCACGCAGACCACCGTCGTCACGACCACCGAGCCGCCCCCGCCGCAGGATCTCACCGCGCACATTCTCGCGGTCGGGGACGATCTGGTGCAGACGGGCGTTTACCGCGCGGCGCAGGCTTGGTCCGCGGACGGCACCTACGATTTCACCAAGACTTATGAGCACGTGAAACCGCTCATTCAGGCGGCGGACCTGGCGTTTATCAATCAGGAGACGCTCATCTGCGGCGGCGACTACGAAATCAGCGGCTCGAACTTCAATTTCAACTCGCCCCCGCAGCTCGGCGACGCGCTCGTGGACGCGGGGTTTGATGTTTTTACCATCGCGAACAACCATATGCTCGACAAGCGCATTGACGGGCTGGAATCCTCCATGAACTACTGGGATTCGATGGAGCGCGAGCACGGCATTCTCACAGTCGGGGCGTACCGCGACGCGGCGGATCAGGAGCAGATTCGCGTGCGGGAGGTAAACGGCATCAAAATCGCGATTCTGGCGTACACCGAGACGCTCAACGGCTATCAGATTCCCTCAGATTCGCCGATTCGGGTCGGCATGACCGCGGACGAGGCGCTCATGGAGCGGCAGATTCGGCAGGCGAAAACGCTCGCGGACGCGGTGATTGTCGCGGCGCACTGGGGCAGCGAGGACACCCACACCGTGCGCGACGATGTGCGGGCGCTGGCGGCGAAGATGGTCGGCTGGGGCGCGGACGTCATTCTGGGCTCGCACCCGCACACGGCGCAGACGATGGAGTATCTGACGCGCCCGGACGGCAGCAAAGGCTTCGTCTACTATTCGCTGGGCAATTTCGTCTCCGCGCAGACGGACAATTTCAACGTCGTGGGCGAGATGGGCGAGTTTGATCTTATAAAGGACGGCGTGACGGGGCAGGTCCGGCTGGAGAACGTCACCTGTATGCCCGTGATTACGCATTATGACGACGGGCGGTTCACGAATCTGCGCGTTTATCCTTATGACGAATATACCCCGGAGCTGGCGGCGGGGCATGGTCTTCCCTACGCGCCGCTCGGTTACGCAAAAGCATTTAACATGGACGTCGTCAACGGCATTGTGGAGGCGAATATCCCACAGGAATTCAGAAAGCTTGCGCGGACCGTTCCCGCCACCTCGGCGGTGTCCTGAGCAGCAACGAAAAATTCGGCGATTTGCACAAGAAATCCCCTCGCGATTTATGAATAATCACAAAAACTTGACGCGGGTCTTGACTTTATACGGCGGCATAATTATAATAGAAATAAGGCTTATTGTCGGCTGGCGCGGATTTTATGTCAGCTGCGGCCGCCCGCTGTTCCGGATTGGCGCGGGGGTTCGCGGCGTTTTTGAGGATTTGCGGCAGCATGGCAGGCGGCGTGGCGTTTGGGGGGCGACGGTTTCAGTTCCGGGTCTTTCGTAATTTTCCAAACGAAAAGAGAGACGCTGCTGTCTGAGTCCGCGGGCGCGCGAATCAGCACGCGAGCCGCAAGCGGGCGGATTCCAGAAAAAAGGAGGAAATGAATGAAGGCGCGAAGGGCGGTCGGCGCGATGCTGGCCTGCGCCGTGCTTTTTTGCCCTTGCGGGGGTGCTTTGAGGGGCGCCTGCGCGGACGGCGAAGGGAGCGAGGGGAGCGAGGGAGCCGAAGGAAAGGTGCGCATCGCTGTGCAGACAGTGGTGACACCCGCTCAGGAAAGCCGTTTCGACGCGGTGATAAGCCTTGAGGAGCTGCCCGAAGGGGGCATCAGCGCGGTGGAGTTTGCCGTGGCGTATGACGCCGCCGTTTTAAGCATCCACGATGTAGAACTGCTGTATGACACGGGCGCGGACGAGGCGGAAGCCTTGGTGAATCCTGACCTTGCAGGGAGTGTTTTCTCGTATGAGGACACGGGGGGCGAGATTCGGATTCGCTGGGCGACGGCGCTTGTCAGTCCGGAATACTGGCTCAGGGAAACGCGCGCGTTTCTGTGTGTGCACGGGGAATTTTCCTCTGACGCTGCTGCGGGAGCCATGAGCGCTTTGGAAGTGGTGCCTTACGGCTCCAACCAAGAGGCGGTTGTGGCGGGGCGGCTGGACGAAGAGGGCAATATCCGCAGTTTTGCCACAGAGGCGCAAAGCGGCTCGGTCAGGCGGTCCGTTGACGAGACCGGTGCGACCATGTACGGGGACACGGATTTCGACGGCGCGCGTTCCGTGGCGGACGCGGTGCTTCTGCAGCGTGTGATTGCTGAGGAGGAAGCCCTCAGCGCCGCAGCATACGCAAACGCAGACTGCGCGTTTGACGGTGAGCTCACCATTGCTGATGTGACGCTTTTGCTCTCGGTCCTTTCGGAAAAAGCGGGGGCGGAGGCGCTCGGAGCGCACTGAAATGTCCGCTGTTTCGGCGGCGGCGCGCGTATCACTGCACATTCGGCGGGCAGCGGCTTTGCTCTGAGGGGGTTTCCCTGAGGGGCTGCCCAGAGACAAACAAATACGGGCTTCGGACGCGCTGAGCCGCGGCGGTTTCATTTCCCGGAGCCGGAAAGGAACAGGTTGTCATGAAGAAATTCATCTCCGCACTTGCGTCGCTCACAGCGGCGGTGACGGCGATGAGCAGCATGCTTGCGCTGACCACGGAAGCGGCGGTCAATGGCGATGTTGACACGACCATCATTGAGTTCGCGACCGTGGACGAGTCGGGGAACCGCATTCATGAGATTCACGTAAAACCCGGGGCGACAGTACCGGTAGACATTTACGTTCCCCAGTCGTGCGGCGTTTTTCAGCTCTTCTTCCACATGTCCATCAACGGCGAGGAAACGTTCAACGACGTGGACGGCATTCTCAAGTACGGTGTGCATGAGCCCTATGAATGGCGATATCCGGGCTATCCAAACGCGCAGTACTTAGACGAAGTCCACAACAAGCCCTACAACGCGGGCACACGCTGGGAGACCACGGAAGGCTATATGTACAGCAACTACGGCATCAAGATCAAGAACGAAAAGTACAGCGAGCCTTACTGCTTTGACGCGGGCCAGACCAGCGCGGGTGTCGCGGGCAATTCCCACGGCGC
>CAYZMU010000037.1:0-9360 GCA_964479595.1 uncultured Ruminococcus sp.
CCGTAAGGAGGCGGCTGCTGTCCGTACTGCTGCTGCCCGTAAGGCGGCGGCTGCTGTCCCTGCTGCGTGTAAGGGGCCTGCCCGTAGGGCTGCTGCGGGGGGCCTTGCTGCTGATAGGGCTGCCCATAGGGCTGCTGGGCGAATTGCTGCGGGGGCGCCTGCGGGATCTGGGCGCCGCAGATATCGCAGACAACGGCTCCCGGCTTTACCATCTCGCCGCAGTTCGCGCAGTACTTTGTGCCCGTGCCGACGGCAAAACCGCAGTGCGGGCAGGTGACATCGGTGTCAATCAGAACATTCGCGCAATTCCTGCAAAACATAAAGATCCTCCCTTGTGACGTTTTTGGTAAATTTCGTCATCGAATGTAGTGGGTGTAAACTCTTGGCTCCTTTTCCGGCAGTCCGTATTTTTCCCTGCCGAGCGCGATACTTTTCATCAGGAATGTCATATTCGCCGCGAGCACGCGCATGGTCTGCTTGCCCTCCTCGTCGAGGTCGGCCTCTCCCGGCGCGCGTCCGTGAATGCTGTTCCAGTAGATACTGGAAGCAATCGGCATATTCGCAATCGTAAAATATTTATTCAATTCGTCAAACGTCGCGGAACAGCCGCCTCTTCTGGCGCAAACCACGCTCGCCCCGACTTTCATGCTTTTGTCAAATGATGTGCTGTAAAAGAGTCTGTCCAGAAAAGCGATGGTCGTCGCGTTCGCGGAGGCGTAATAGACCGGCGTGCCGACAACCAGTCCGTCCGCCGTTTCAAATTCCTTCGCGGCGGCGTTCACCGCGTCGTCAAAGACGCATTTTCCGGTTTTCGCGCAGCTGCCGCAGGCGATACAGCCTCTGATGGCGTCCGAGCCGACGCGCATGAGCGTGACCTCCACGCCCTCGCGCTCGAAAACGTTTTGCATTTCCCGCAGCGCTAGGGCGGTGTTGCCGTTTTCGCGCGGGCTGCCGTTTACCATAAGAACTTTCATCTGATACTCCTTTCGGCGGGGCAAAAATTCCCCTTCCAAACTCCTCACCACTCTTATTATACCACATCAGCGCCGAAATTGCAAGGGATTTCACAGGACGTTTCCCGCCTTTTCATGAATCTTTCAACGCTTTCACGCGCGCGCCAAAAAGAGCACCGCGAAACACGCGATGCTCTTTTGTTCGTCCATCGTGCCCTACTGTGAGCGAAGCGTCATGGGAAACCGCGCTTGCGCGTACGGCAAACGACCCTCGACGAGATCAGTACTTGCGCTTGCGAGCGGCTTCCGATTTCTTCTTGCGCTTGACGGAAGGCTTTTCGTAGTGCTCTCTTTTGCGCACTTCCGCGATGACGCCATCCTTAGCGCAGGAGCGCTTGAAACGCTTCAAGGCGGTGTCCAAGGACTCGTTCTTCCCAACACGTACTTCTGCCACGAAATTTCCCTCCCTTTGTCCGACGACAGAGGCTATTTATAAAGACGCCGGCCGCTCAGACGGCCCCGCGCTTTATAAGCGTGGAATCCTTCAACCCCATTATACCACATTTTAGGATTTTTGTCAAGCATATTCCGAAAATGTCGCGGAAAATTTCAAAGCTTTGTTAATTTGCGACAAAATTCACCAGCTTATTTTGTACATAAATCCTCTTGCGCACCGTTTTGCCCGCGATGGCGGCCTGTACTTTCGGTTCTGAAAGCGCCGCCGCGAGAACCTCGTCCTCCGCCGCGCCCTGTGCCACGGTGAGTTTTGCCTTCAATTTGCCGTTTACCTGCACCACGATTTCAATTTCATCTTCCACGCAGAGTTTTTCGTCGTATTCGGGCCACTTCTGTTCGTTGAGGATGCCGTAGCCCATCTGCTCGAAGAGTTCCTCGGTAATGTGCGGCGCGAAGGGGTTTAACAGAATCAGAAACGTGCGGTACTCCGCGTTTGTGACCGACCCCGCGGCGTAGAAATCATTGAGCAGCGACATCATGGCGGCAATGGCGGTGTTGAATTTGAGCTGCTCGATATCCTCGCTGACTTTCCGCACGGTCTGGTGCATTTTGGTCAGGAGCGCGCCGCTGTAGGTGTCGCCTTCCGTCACGAGGTCCGCCAGCGCCCAGACGCGGTCGAGAAAACGTTTGCAGCCGCGAATGCTCGACGGGCTCCACGGCGCGGTCTTCTCAAAATCCCCGATAAACATCTCGTAGAGGCGCAGGGTATCCGCGCCATACTGCTTGACCACGTCGTCGGGGTTAATGACATTTCCGCGTGATTTCGACATTTTCTGGTTGTCCTCGCCCAAAATCATGCCGTGAGAGGTCCTCCGCAGATAGGGTTCCTTGCAGGGCACGACCCCGATATCATAGAGGAATTTGTGCCAGAAACGGCTGTAGAGCAGGTGCAGCGTGGTGTGCTCCATTCCGCCGTTGTACCAGTCCACCGGCATCCAGTATTTCAGCGCGTCGTAATCCGCGAGGCACTCGCTGTTGTGCGGGTCGCAGTAGCGCAGAAAATACCACGACGAACCCGCCCACTGCGGCATGGTGTCTGTTTCGCGCTTCGCGGGCGCGCCGCAGCGCGGGCAGGTGGTGTTGATGAAGGATTCCAGCGTCGAGAGCGGGGATTCGCCATTATCCGTGGGCATATAGCTCTCCACTTCGGGCAGCTTCAGCGGCAGTTCCTCCTCAGGCAGAGGCACCCAGCCGCAGTGCTCGCAGTAAACCATCGGAATGGGCTCGCCCCAGTAGCGCTGCCGCGAGAAAACCCAGTCGCGCAGCTTGAAATTCACCTTTTCCCGACCTTTTCCCGTCTGCTCCAGCCATTCCTTCATCCGGACCTTCGCGTCCTCGACGCTCAGCCCGTCCAGAAAGCCGCTGTTGACCAGAACGCCCGTCTCACAGTCCGTGAACGCCTCTTTGGTGATGTCGCCGCCCTTGACGACCTCGATAATCGGCAGGTCAAAGACTTTGGCGAACTCGTAGTCGCGCGTATCGTGCGCGGGGACCGCCATGATGGCGCCCGTGCCGTAGCTCATGAGCACGTAGTCCGAAATGAAAATCGGGATCTCCGTGCCGTTTACGGGGTTTACCGCCCGCACGCCCTCGAGTCTGACACCCGTCTTTTCCTTGGCAAGCTCCGTGCGCTCAAAATCGGATTTGTGCGCCGCCTTTTCCCGGTAGGCGAGGACCTGCTCCATATTCTTAATCTGCCCCGCCCATTTCTCAATCATGGGGTGCTCCGGCGCGATAACCATGTACGTCGCGCCGAAAAGCGTGTCGGGACGCGTGGTGTAGACCGTCAGGATATCGCCCGCGGTGGTCGTGAAATCCACCTCCGCGCCTGTGGAGCGCCCAATCCAGTTGGTCTGGGTGATCTTGATTTTGTCGAGATAATTCACCTCGTCCAGATCATCGAGCAGGCGCTGCGCGTAGTCCGTGATTTTGAGCATCCACTGGGATTTGACCTTGCGCACGACTTCCCCGCCGCAGCGCTCGCAGACGCCGCCAACCACTTCCTCGTTCGCCAGCACGACCTTGCACGAGGTGCACCAGTTGACCGCCATTTCCTTCTTGTACGCCAGCCCCTTCTTAAAGAGCTGAATGAAGATCCACTGCGTCCAGCGGAAGTATTCGGGGTCCGTGGTGTTGACCTCCCGCTGCCAGTCGAAGGAGAGCCCGAGTGATTTCAGCTGCTGCTTGAAACGCGCGACATTGCGCTCAGTTACCTTCGCGGGGTGGACGCGGTTCTTGATGGCGTAGTTTTCCGTCGGCAGTCCGAACGCGTCCCAGCCCATGGGGAACAGCACGTTGTAGCCCTCCATGCGCCGTTTTCGCGCGACAATGTCCATCGCCGTGTAGGGGCGGGGGTGGCCGATGTGCAGCCCCTGCCCGGAGGGGTACGGAAACTCCACCAGCGCGTAGTATTTCGGTTTGGTATAGTCATTTTCGGCGTGGAAAGTCCCGTGTTCCTCCCAGTAGTTCTGCCATTTGCGCTCAATCTCGCCGAAGCAGTATTCCCGCATAGAATGATGTCCTCCTTCAGGGGCGGATTACAGTCTGGTCTGCTGACACTGCTCTTTGATATCCCGGTTGGCAAGGAGCAGGAAAGCGGCGAACACATCAATGACGCCCTCAATCAGGTAGAGCAGGTTGTGAATGGGGTGCGCGATGTTGCGGATAACCCCGAAGATACCCAGAACGCCGATGATGATGCCGACAATGTAGTGGGAATACTTGATTCCCTTGATGGAGCAGAAAATCTGCGCCGCGCCCAGCAGAATCAGAAGGATATCGGCCACACCGATACCGCCCCCGAAAATGATGTTGATGATCTGCTTGACGCAGAGATAGACCCCGATGATAATCCCGAGTCTCTTTCCTGTTTCGTTTCCTTCACCCATTTGAATTTCCTCCTTCTTTGTGGAGCAGGGTGTCTATATCCACCTGCTCGCCGTCCGCCCAGAGCCGCTCCAGCTGGTATTCGGCTCTTGTAGCCTTGTAAAAAATGTGCACCACAATGTCCTGATAGTCCAGCACAATCCAGTTCGCCGTGCGCATGCCTTCCGTGCCGCGCGGTTCCTCGCCCAGCTTTGAGAGCTGAAACTCCACCTCGTCGGCGAGCGCCTTGACCTGCGTGGTGCTCGTGCCTGTGGCGATTACGAAGTAGTCCGCGAGAATCGTCAGTTTCGTAATGCCCAGCACATTGATATCCACCGCCTTTTTGGCGTCCAGAACAGCGACTATTTTCTCAAGCTTTTCCCTTGTGGTCATCGCTTCTCCTCCCTCGTTTTCCTACGTTCCGTCAAAGGCATCGCCGTCGGAAATATCCTGCAAATCCGCCTGGTCGTTGTCGTAGAGCGTGCTCTGATACTCGCCCTCCGGCACCAGTTCTTCTACCGGCAAATCCACCAGCGGGTCAAAATAGGGGCGGAAATAGGTGTTGAGCATCTGGAGCGCCGCGGATTTGTGCACAGACCAGACAGAATATTTATCATATTCCATCGGGGTTTCGGGGTAGTAGTAGGTGCCCTCGCCCGGCAGCATATACATGGAGATCTTGTCCATGCCGATGGTTGTGGCGAAATCGGAGAGTTTGCTGATTTCGTCCAGCGAGAGATTCGAGCCCATCAGTTCCTCGTCAATGATAGTTTTCGCGTACTGCATCAGCTTGACGGTGCCGATGTCGCAGACTTTCTCCATCGCCGCCGCGAGGAAAATGCGCTGCGCCTTCATGCGCCCGATATCGCCCTCGTCATAGCCCCTGCGGAACCGCACCATCCACTCCGCCTGCTGACCCGTGAGCGTCTGTTCGCCCGCGTAAATGGTCTTGCCCGGCTCGTAGTGAATCGTGTAGGGCATATCGATCGGAATCCCGCCGATGAGGTCGACAATATCGACAATGTCGTTGCAGCCCGTCGTGACATAGCGGTCAATCGGAATCGCGAACACCTGCTCGATACAATCCACCACGCGCTGCACCTCGCTTTTGTCCGGGTCGCCGTTTGTGTAGACGCTGTTGATTTTTCCGCCCTCAAACGAGGTGTAGTCCGGCACAAAAGTGTCGCGCGGAATCTGCAGGATGTGGATATTGTTCGCCGCGATGTCAAAAAGCGCGAGCATCATGACGTCCGTGTTCGTGCGCTCCTCGTCCAGCCCCAGAAACAGCACCGTGAACTGCCCCTCAAGAATCTGGTCCAAGTCCAGCCCGTCGTCAAACGCGGGGCCGGAATCATCGTTTGGCTCCCCGGAGGTGTCGGAATCCCCGCTGCTTTCGAAATCGTAATCCTTTGAGGAAAGGTCCCCCTCCAGCCCCACGAAGGGCTTCCAACTCTTGAACCGCTCGATGATGGAGATGCGGGTGGCATACGTATTGCCGTTTTCGTCGACGCGTTCCGCCGGGAGAATCTTCATGTTCAGAATCAGGATGACGATGACGACAACCGCCGCGATGATGACCACAGTGAGGATGATTTTCTCCTTCAGGTTCATGCCGCGCCGCTTTTTCTTTTTGGATTCGGCGCTGTGGGAGGCAGCGTGCGCCGCTTCCTTGCTCATACACATTCTCCTTTTTTCGGGTCAGACCCGTTATTTGGAATCTTCCGCGGGACTTTCCTGAGTGAGCAGCAGGTAGCGGTTGTATGCCTCCGCGGTGGAAATCAAAATAAGGTTGCCTTTCTTTAAGACATTTTCTATCGAATAACGCAGCGCCTCGAACAGCGCGCGGTTGAGATCACTGTGCGCGAGCTTGCGAAAATGCTCTACGTCGTGGTAATTGCGGTCCGCGGAGATGAGGTCCGCCATGTAGACAATCTCCTCAAGCCTTGACATATGCGCGCACCCGACCGTGTGCCAGCGCGCCGCGCCGAGCATTTCCATGTCGTCAATCGAAAGCTCCGTGTGCATATAGGACGCCGCCGCGATGCCGTGCCAGACGGGTTTGCTGCGCCACTCGTCCTCGCTGACCTCAAAAGGCCCCGTGCGCATGAGCTCCGCCTGCTCGTCAAAGGGAATCTCCTTGCAGCAGTCGTGCAGCAGCCCCGCCAGATACGCGCGCTCCGGGTCCTCGCCCCAAAGCTCCGCCAGATTGAACGCCGCGCGCGCGACATTGACCGAATGTGTGTAGCGCTTCTTGGATAGCCGCGCCTTGAGCAGCGCGCTGATGCTGCGCACCTGTTCGTTTTGGCTGTTCTTGCCCAAGACCGCTCTCACCTCCCTATCTCACGCGCCGTACAGCCCGTTTTTTCTGATATATTCCGCGACGCTTCCCGGCACAAGACCGCCGGCAGGTTCGCCGCTTTGAAATTTCTGACGAATTTGCGTGGACGAGACGGGCAGAATCGCGTCCGGCAAAACGGTGATTTCCGCGCCCGGCACCTCTCCGCGCAGTGTTCGCGCCGCCTCCTCAAGGCTTGAGAGACTGTCTTCCCCGCGCGCCGCCGCGCACAGCCCCGCCATCGTAAGAATCTCGCGCCACGACCGCCATTTGGTAAAGCTCAGGAGCATATCCGAGCCCAGAATGAGCGTCCACGACGTGTCGGGACAGCTTTCACGCAGCCCGCGCAGGGTATCTATCGTGTAGGACTTGCCGCCCCTCCGGATTTCAAAATCGCTGACTTCTATATACGGGCGGGATTTCGCGGCCAGCCCGCACATCGCCAGACGGTCCGCCGCGCGCGCGTATCCGCCGCAGTCCTTGTGGGGCGCCTCCGCGGCCGGCATCAGCACCACGCGGTCAAGCGCCATCGCGTTCCGCGCCGCCTCCGCAAGCTCAAGATGTCCCGTGTGAACGGGGTTGAAACTCCCGCCCAAAAGCCCCGCGCGCGTGTTCACAGCTCACGCGAGAGGACAGGCTTTTTCGGGTTTGGTTTATAGAGCGCAAACCGTCTGCCTATCACAAAGACGACCTCCGAATCGGTCCGCTCCGCGAGGGTACGGGCCGTTTCCTCAGGCGATTCAGGAGAGGTTTCCAGCACGCTCAGTTTAATCAGTTCTCTCGCCCGCAGCGCGTCCGCGGTCTGTCTGACAAGATCGGGCGTGATGCCGCGCTTGCCTATCTGCCCGATGGATTCCGTTCCGTTTGCCGCCGCGCGCAGTTTCGCGCGCTGTTTGGAACTGAGCATACTATTCCCCGCTTTCCGCCCTCAGAAACGCCAGTAATTTGGCGGCGGCCGCTCCCCGGTGGCTTATCGCGTTCTTTTCCTCCATCGAAAGCTCTGCCGCGCTGCGCTCCCCGACCCCGAAAACAGGGTCGTAGCCAAATCCGTTCTCCCCGCGCGGCGTCCGTAAAATCTCCCCGCGCGTCCGCCCCTCAAAGAATCGTTCCTCTCCGCTCGGGTCTATGAGGCAGATGACACATTCATAATAAGCGCCCCGGTTCCCCGGTTCAACATCCCGCATGAGCGCGAGCAGCTTTTCATTGCGCTCGCTGTCGGTGAGGTTATCCCCGAAAAAGCGTTTTGAGCGCACACCCGGCTCGCCGCCGAGCGCCTCCACACAGAGCCCGCTGTCCTCCGCGAGAATATAATCCCACGAGAGCCCTTTCGCCCGCTCAAAAACCGCGCGCGCCTTGATGGCGGCGTTTTCCGCGAAGGTAGAACCCGTTTCCTCGGGCTCGGCCGCGTCAATTCCCGCCTCGCTCACGCTGAGCAGGCTGATATCGGCCTCCGAGAAAATCCGGCGCAGCTCGCGCAGCTTTCCGGCGTTATTCGTCGCCGCTATCAGTGTCATCGGCATCTGAGCCTTCCTCGCTTTCGTCCCCGCCGGATTCTTCCTCGTCCGTGTGTCCGGCACCCGCCTCATGCACTTCGCGCAGCTCCTCCGGATCGCGTTCAAACAGCGCGTCCACGAAGCTTTTGCCCTCGAATTTCTGCAGGTCGTCAATGCCTTCCCCGACGCCGATAAGCTTGACCGGAATCCCCAGTTCGTGACGAATCGCTATGACAATCCCGCCCTTCGCGGTGCCGTCCAGTTTCGTCAGCACAATGCCCGTAATCGGCGCGACTTCCTGAAAAAGCCTCGCCTGATTCACGGCGTTCTGCCCCGTCGTCGCGTCCAGCACCAGCAGGCACTCCCGCGCGCAGTCGCCCGCCTCGCGCGCTATCACGCGGTTTATCTTGGCGAGTTCCTGCATGAGATTTTTCTTGTTGTGAAGGCGCCCCGCCGTGTCGCAGAGGACCACGTCCGCCCCGCGCGCCTTCGCCGCCGTGATAGCGTCAAAGACCACCGCCGCCGGGTCGCTGCCCTCCGAGTGGCGGATGAGTTCCACACCCGCGCGGTCCGTCCAGACGGCGAGCTGGTCAATCGCTGCGGCACGGAATGTATCCGCCGCGGCGACCACCACACGCTTGCCCTCGTCTTTGAGGCGGTGGGCCAGTTTGCCGATGGTTGTGGTCTTTCCCGCCCCGTTGACACCGATGACCAGTATCACCGAGGGCGTGGTGGAGAGGTCTAAATCCTCGTCTTCGCCCATCATTTCCGCGATGATTTCCTGTATCAGGTCCATGATGTCCGCGGGATTCGTGATGCCGCGCTCCTTGACGCGCTCGCGCAGTGTGTCGCAGACAGCCGCGGCCGTCTGCGCACCCATATCGCCCATGATCATGGTTTCCTCGAGCTGCTCAAAGAGCTCCTCGTCAATCTTTGTAAAGCTGCCCAGAAGCCTGCGCAGACCGCGAATGACACTCTCCCGCGTCTTGCGCAGACCGTCGCGGATTTTGGCAAAAAAGCCCATTCGGACCGACCCTTTCCTATAAGCCTACCCTACATTATAACACAAAACCCCGAACTTGTAAAGCCCCCGCCCGAAATTTTCACATTTCCGCGCGTTCAGGCGTTTCGCAGCAGGCGCTTGAGCAGCGTCAGATCGTCCCCGCGCAGCAGCCCGTCGCCGTTCATATCCGCGCCC
>CAYZMU010000037.1:9460-11556 GCA_964479595.1 uncultured Ruminococcus sp.
TCCTCAGCCGCCGTAAACCGCACAATTTCGCCTGTTTCGCCCTTGTCGTCGCAGGCGGTAAGGATTTGTTCCGCGCCGGCAAGTTCCCGCGGCAGCGCGGTGAACACGAAATCCCGGTCGCCGAAAACCGCCGAGCCCTCGTCCGCGCCGTCGGCAAGCACCATCGCGTCGCTGTGGGGCGTGGGCGCGAAGGCGACATCGCGAATCAGCCGCCCCTGAGCCGTTTTTGTGAACACAAAGCTGTCGAGGTTCGTCAGGAAGCCCTCTCCGCCGCGGAAAACAAGCCGCAGCGTATGAATCCCGGATATCCTCGGTATTGATACAGTATAGCTCTCAAAAGCCGTGAAATCGCCGTTTCCCGCAAATTGTACCACTGCCGCCGGCGCGGTATCGGTGTCAAGATAAAGCTCAATCTCCACGTCCGCGCCCGCCGCGACAGCCGTCAGACCCCGCGCGCCGTCCTCAAAATCGACGGACTCGAAAGTCAGCGAATCGCCGTCCTCGATGAATCCCGCGTAGGTGACGTCCCCCTCGGTACGGTTCTGCGTGCCCGATTCGGTGTCGCGGTCCTCCGCCTCGATGGTCTCAAACGCGCTGCGTGCGGGCTTGTCCGGCGCCACCGTGAAATTGGAGCCGGGCACACCTTTCTGCGCAAAGCGCAGGTACATCATATTGCCCCGGTCGCTCTGGCAGCCGCTGTAGAGCCCGCAGTAGTTTTTCGCCTCGTCCGCTTTCAGCGAAACATAGGTGTAATTGCCGCCCGGACGCCACGTGCAGGGTTTTGCCGTGCTGTTGGAATCCGCGCCGAGTACGGTCCGCTGGCAGTCCTTGAAAGTGGAACCCTCCTCGGCGTAGTACCCCGCGAGCGTGCGCGCGTCCCAGTCGCAGATGACGTTGCCGCCGTTTTCATAAACGCACGATTCCGCGAAGATTTTGCAGTTGGTTGCGACAGTGTACGCCATGCTGAAATGGTTGACATAATTGTTCAGCGAGTGGTAGTAGCCCCAGCGCATGAGCCCCGGACCGCGCGTGTAGGTATTGTCAAATTTGTTGGATATCAAAGACATTCTGGGGTAGTTGTCATATTTTTCCGCCAAATCCGCCTCATCCGCGGGGTAGCCCAGAATCAGACCGTACTTGTGCGCGCCGAACGAGCAGTCCGAGATTGTGCAGAAATCCGCGTCATAGCAGCAGGCGAGGAATTTGTCCTCGTCCACCTCGCCGTTTGACGCCTCGCCGAAATTCTCGTGCCCGATAAACGTGCAGTGGTCCACCCAGATGTTCTCCCCCGATCCGAAATAGAACTGAATGGAGTCGTTGTTGTTCGAGTCGCGGTCGTGGGTGCTCTCGAAATTGCGGATGATGATGTTGTCGCCGACGCCGTTTTGCGTGGAGGTGCAGAACTGGACGTTGAACAGCGTGTGGTTTTCGTAGCTGCCGATGATGGTTTTGTCGCTGTGGACGTAAATCCTGCCCTCGCTGCACATATAATGCGTCCCGTTTAAGTTCAGTTTGTCAACAGAGAGATTCGCCGTCACGACAATGGTGAGCGGCTCGTCGGAAGTCGCGTAGGTTTTGAGTTCCTCAAAAGTTGACGCCTCGACCGTCTCCCCGAAAAGCCCGCCTGTGACAGACGCCTTGACGTTGCCCTCGGTGTCGTCCGCGCAGTAGCCTGCGAAGCCCTGAAGCCCGTCCGCGTTCAGCAGAAAGCGCTGCTGCGGGGAATCCGTGTAGGCGCTCAGAATCAGCCCGCCGTCGGACACGGTGAGCGCCAGGGACGGGTCAGAATAGTTAACAATTTTATAGTACAGATCATTGCCCCTGCTGTCGGAACCGACGGGGAGCACATACCAGTGCTGTTCGGGGGCGGAGTCATTGCCGTAGACGACGATATCCGCGCCCTCGGAAACCCCGCGCGGGGTCAGCGCGCGCCCGGACTCCGCGTTAATCAGCTTGAAAAATGTGCCGACGCTGTCGCTGTTGACACGGTCAAAGCGCCACGAGGGGGACAAATCCCCGCCCAGAGGCTGCGCCGTGACAGCGGAATTGTCCGTCTGCGCGGATTCGCTCAGCACCAGCGAGGCGTCGTTCACGGC
>CAYZMU010000038.1:0-10963 GCA_964479595.1 uncultured Ruminococcus sp.
GCGCTCTATGAGCCCGCGCCCGAGGACGATTTCACCGACGGCTTGGACAGCGATTCGCGGGACCCCTACTATGACGATTCCGACTGGACATTTGACGACCCGGACCAGACATATGATGATTCCGACTGGACGTTTGACGACCCGGATTGGACTTATGACGATTCGGATTGGACATTTGACGACCAAGGCGGTGAGGCCGGCGCTCAGGGCGGCTTCTCCGATGAAGGCGGCGCTGCCGGTTCTCTAGAGGGTGAAGGCTAATCCCAAACCGACGATTTTACGCGAACAGATAACAAAGCCCCCGTCCGGGTTCCGGGCGGGGGTATTCGTATTACTGCTTTTCCCCGGTTTCCTTCGGCGGGTAGGGGATATGCCGCACAACGCGCAGCAGCAGTTTTCTTGGGCGGCTCGCGTCTGTCATGAGCGCGCGCTCGAGTGCCCGCGCGGTTTCGCGCAGTTTCTGCGCCTGATGTTCGTCAGCGCCCTGGCGGCTGAATGTCACCGCGCGCTGGGTCATGACGGCGTGCCTTAGCGTTCCGGGCGGCAAAAGCTTGCAGGAATCCTCCGCCAGCGCGGCGAAATCCTCGTGCGAAAGCCCGCCCTGCTCAATGCCAAGCAATTTCAGAAGCAGCAGCAGATAGCGGTAGCTCGCGTTCGCGGCGCGGTTCGGATTCGCGTCATTCATGTCCCGTTCGCGCCGCCGCAGGACCTTTCTGTCCCACAAAAACCAGCCAAGACACAGCAGCGCCAGAATCGCGAGTATGATGAGAATGGTCAGCACGGTGCCGAAAACGTTTGGCTTTCTTCCGGGCAGTTCGCCGTCGCCTGTCCCCGTAAAGCGCGCGGGCGCGGAGGAAACAGCGGTACTGGAGCCGTAGGTTTCCGAAGTCTGGGTCGGCACGGCGGAGCGGGTGGTCGTAAGGGTCGTCGTTTGGCGCGTTTGCGTGGTGGTGGTCGTAGTAGAAGTCTGGTAGGTCTGGCTGTTCCAGGTTTCCGCGACCGATTCGGTGAACTCATACGGCTGCCAGCCAAAGCCCGGGACGTAGATTTCCGCCCACGCGTGCGACTGATAGTCCTCGATGTCCATCGTGAACTCGTCCCCGGAGCGGACGGCGTTCGCGAAGTTCTCCCGCGTCAGCACGTAGCCCTGACAGTACCGCGCGGGAATCCCGTTCAAGCGGCACAGCAGCACGGCGGCGGTGGCGTAATGGGCGCAGTAGCCCTTGTGGTTCGTGAGGAGGAAATACTCCGCGAAATCCTGCCCCACAGGCGTCGCGCCGGGGGTGAGCGTATACTCCGCGCTGTCCCAGAGATAATCGCGAATCGCGTCCAGACGCTCTTTTAAGGGGGCCTCCCGCGGCGGCGCGTAGGGTTCAAACGCCTCCCTGACGCGGTCCATGGCGTCGGTCTCGGGGACATTGAGGTACGCTTCCCGGACAAAATCCTCATAATCGCGCACCGCCTGATTGGGCGAGGACGCGCTCTCCTCAGAAAACACCGCCCAGTCCTTCTCAACGCCGCAGAGCAGCCACGCGGAATAATTCTGCCGGTCGTCGAGCAGCACCTCGGTGTCGTAGCGGTAGCGCGCGTTTTCCGGGAAAATGCCCTCGTAGGGCAGGTAATTGACCGCCTCGGTTCGGTAGGCGGTGACAGAAAAGGGCACGACGGGATACTTGCCGTTCTCGTTCTTGAGTTCTTCGGTGTGGTCGGAGTGCAGAATGGTCTGCGGCATGCGGTTGGCGTCCACCAGCCGCTCAAAAAGCCGCTCCTCGCGCTTGTAGAGATTCCTGGCGATGCCCCAGCCTGTCCCGGTGTACTCCGAGCGGACCGTTCCGCGCAGATAGTAGTCTTCCGGCGACGCCGCCTGACCCGCCGTCACGCGCAGAACCAGACTGCCGCTGAAATCCGGGCCGTCGGACTGGTCAAACTCCACCTCGTCCGAAACCGTGCGCGGTCCGCCCTCGAGAAAGGGCAGTTTCTGAAACCAGCCCGTGATGTCGTGAATGGAAAAATCCTTCGTCGCCTCCAGAATCTTCCCGCGCGTTTCGTCGAGCTTGGGGCTCCTCGGGACACGCTCCGCGACCAGATACGTCCCCGCGCCCAGAATCAGCAGCAGCACCAGCGTCACAAGGGCACTGCTCTCGTGGACCATCAGCCCGTCCTGCGCCTTTTGCGAAATCGTCTCCGCGAGCGGGTCTGTCTCCCCGTTCCTGCGCAGCGCGGCGTAGCGAGGGGGTTTTCGCCGCGCGATGACAAAGGACACCACCCAGCAGATGACGAGCCCCAGCGCCGCGAGATTCCACGTATGCACGCCGTAGTAGAGCCCGCTCTCCAGAAAGGGAAAGGTCGCGAGAATCCGAATCAGCACGCCGCAGAGCGCCCCGCGCCGCGAACGCAGCAGCACACCCGTGTATTCCATGATGGCGAGCAGCAGCAGCGTGAGCAGAAAACAAAGCATCTGATTCCCCGCGATTGCCGCCGCATCCTCGGGGTTTGCGGGGTCCACGTAAAAGGCGCGCTTCAGCACGGCCGAGCGGACAAAGAAATAGGTAAGTTCCAGCCCGTCCGCCGCCTTGTCGTAGTTGAACGCGATGACCAGCGGCACCGCCATGAAGCAGCAGAGAATCATCCCCAGATGCGCCTTGGGCAGGAAATTCTGCGTCAGCCGCAGCACCGCCTGAACCGCCAGCGCGAACACGCAGAGCGCCGCCATCGACACGGGAAAGTGAAAGAATCCCTGCAGGCAGAACATCGTGCAGATACAGCACGCGTAGGAGATCAGCGAACCGAGCGTGCCGCCGCCTTTTTGCCGCTTATGCGAGGCGAGGGAAACGGAAATCTCCTCCCGTTCCAGAAGCGGGCGGTTCTCAAAACCGCTCAAGACGCCGCCTCCTCTCGCGTTTCATCGCTGTCTTCCCCGCGCTCCGGCTCCAGAGCGACGGTCAGATAGGGCAGCCCCGGCACGGATTCCTCCGACACAAAGAAAACGGTCAGATTCGCGGGATTGCGGATATCGGCGAGCTCAAAAAGCCGGGTCTTTTCCGCGTACGGCAGGAACAGAATCACGTGGCGGGAGGCGGTCTCCTCGTCCAGAAACGCGAAAAGCTCCCGAAAATGCGCCCCGGAATCCTCAAAGACCCGCGGCGGCTCCGCTAAGAGTCTTCGCAGCCAAAGCTCCGCGTCCGCGAGCGACAGCACGTCCGGCCCCGTCTGAAAGCCGTTTCCTCCGGGTGCCGCGGGCACAAAAACGCGGTCCGCGCCGACGAGGGTGCGCATGACGTCGTCGCAGACACAGAGCATGAGATTGAGCGCGAACGCGGAGTTTTCCGGCTGCTCCGTCACGGCGCGGTAGTCCGTCAGCAGCACGAGATTGTCCGAGAGCGGGAAGCTGTATTCCTTGACCAGCAGCTCGTCCAGCTTGGAACTTAGTTTCCAGTGAATGCGGGAGACGCTGTCGCCCTCGTGATAGGTGTGCAGGTCAAAAATCTCCGACGGGTCGTCCCCGGGCTTGTCCTTGGCGTATTCTACCGGGTTGGTATCACCGGGGGGAATATTCTGCCACTCCTCTGTCGGGGGCTGTATGGGCCTTGGCAGCACGCAGACCGAATCTTCCAGCGGTTTTTTCCAGGTCGCGTGAAACAGCCGCAGCGGGTCGTAAATCACCATCTTCTCCACACGAAACCGCATGGTCCCGCAGGTATGGGCGCGAAACGAAATTTTCACACGCTCGGTGTCGCGGGCGGATAAAGGGATATGGAATGTATGGGTTTCGCCCGTGCCGCCCAGAAGATTCTCATAGCGCACGGTCACGAGGACATAGGCGGTGGAGAAAATACTTTTGTTTGAAAGTTTTAACGTCCACGCGAAACGTTCCCCCGAACGCGCGGTTTCCCGGCTGTGGGAGACGGAGGGCTTCAGCGCGTGTTTCAATCGGCGCGTGACGAAAAACGCACCGACAGGCACCGCCAGCCCCAGCACCAGCAGCTCCAGCGAGAAAGCGCCGCGGTAGAGCACAAAGAAAGCTGCCAGCACGGCGAGCAGCGCCAGATAAAAGATTTGATTGCGCGGCATGGACTCAGCCTCTCTGAAGGGGCGGTATCGGGATCTTTTCGATAATCTCGTCCAGAATCTCCTCCGCGCCCGCGTTTTCCGCCTTCGCGCGCGGGGTGAGCAGCAGCCTGTGCGCGAGGACTTCCTTTGCCACAATCCGCACATCGTCGGGCACGACATATTCCCTGCCCCGCACCAGCGCCGTGGCGCGCGCGACCGCGCAGAGAGCCAGCGAACCGCGGGGGCTTACCCCCATGCGCAGCAAAGGATGCTCTCTGGTCGCGCCGGAAATGGCGGCGATATAGCGCAGAATGGAATCGTCCACATAGACCTGCGCGGTCTTTTCACGCAGCAGCAGCAGCTCCTGACGCGTGAGGGCGCGCTCGATGTGGTCGAGCGGGTTGTCCGCGCCGCGCTGGCGCATAATCTGAACCTCGCTCTCCGCGTCGGGGTAGCCCATGCGCAGCACGATCATGAAGCGGTCGAGCTGGGATTCGGGGAGCAGCTGCGTCCCCACGGACCCGGCGGGATTCTGGGTGGCGAGCACGCAGTAGGGCTCGGGCAGGCGGTAGGTCACGCCGTCGGCGGTGACGGATGTTTCCTCCATCAGCTCCAGCAGCGCGGACTGCGTCTTGGGGGAGGTGCGGTTGATTTCGTCCGCGAGCAGCAGGTTGCAGAACGCGGCGCCCTTCTTGAACTCCATCTTGCCCGTGTCCTTGTGGTAGACCGAAAAGCCCGTCACATCGCTCGGCAGCACGTCCGGGGTAAACTGCACGCGGCGGTATTCCAGATCGAGCGTTTTCGCGAAAGCCAGCGCGAGCGTGGTTTTCCCGACCCCGGGGCTGTCCTCCAGCAGGACATGGCCTTTCGCGAGGATGGCGAGCATGACCTTCAGAATGACGAGGTCCTTTCCCAGAACGACGGTCCCCACGGACTTCAGCACGCGCTGCACGCAGGCGGCCGCCTCTTTCGCGGAGATGTCCTCCGCGCGCTGATACATCATAGCGTTCTCTCTTTTCTCCTGTTATTGCCGTTTGTAACACGGCACACACTGTTATTATACCACTTTCCCCGCGCCCTTGTCAAGCGGCGGGGCAGGCGGGGGCGGCAGCGGCGTTTCGTTTTGGGGAATATGTTCAAATGAGGGCGCGATTTTTGGATGAAATACCGAAAAATTGAAAAGTACTTGCATTTTTCTGAAAAATATAGTAGAATAGAAGATGTGTAGGTGGCGGCAGGCCACGGTCTTTGCGGCGGGCAGCCGCGGAGGCGAAAACATGATGCGTGGAGGAGAAAGATATGGCTTTGAAACTGAATACCAGCTATCTTTCCGCTTTTCTGGGCAAGGACGAGCTGGGCGGCATGAAGGCTCAGACGGAGACGGCTGTACGGACGCTGAGTGAGAAAACAGGGCAGGGCAGCGACTTTTTGGGCTGGCTCACTTTGCCGACCGACTACGACAAAGAGGAATTTGAGCGGGTAAAGGCCGCCGCGGAGAGAATCCGGGAGCAGGCGGACGTCCTCATTGTCATCGGCATCGGCGGCTCCTATCTCGGCGCGCGCGCGGCGATTGAATTCCTGAAATCCCCCTTATACAACAGCCTGAAAAAAGACACGCCGGATATCTACTACGCCGGCAACAGCATTTCCCCGACTTACTTAAACGAGATTCTCTCCATCTGCGAGGGCAAGTCCGTCGCGGTGAACGTCATCTCCAAATCCGGCACGACTACAGAACCCGCGCTGGCGTTTCGCATTCTGAAACAGATGCTCGAGCGCCGCTACGGCAAGGCGGGCGCGAAGGAGCGCATCTACTGCACCACGGACAAATCGAAGGGTACGCTCAAGGCGCTCGCGGACGAGGAGGGCTATGAGTGCTTCGTGATTCCCGACGACGTCGGCGGGCGGTTCTCCGTGCTGACGCCGGTGGGGCTGCTGCCGATTGCGGCGGCGGGCTGCGATATCGATAAGCTCATGGCGGGCGCGCGCGCCGCTCAGAACGCCTATCTGGCGCCTTTTGAGAGCAATGACTGCTACCAGTACGCCGCGCTGCGCAATATCTTCTACCGCAAGGGCAAGCAGGTCGAGATGGTGGTCAGCTACGACCCCGCCTTCGCGATGATGAACGAGTGGTACAAGCAGCTTTTCGGCGAATCCGAGGGCAAGGACGGCAAGGGGCTCTTCCCCGCGTCCGCGATTTTCTCCACCGACCTGCATTCCATGGGGCAGTACATTCAGGACGGCTCGCGGCTCATGTTTGAGACGGTCATCGACATCAAGCACCCGCGTCACGACCTGTTTCTGGAGCCGGACGCGCAGAACGCGGATGGCCTCAACTTCCTGACTGGACAGAACATGAGCGTCGTCAACCGCCGGGCGCTGGAGGGGACGATTCTGGCGCATACGGAGGGCGGCGTGCCCAACATCGTGCTGGAGCTGCCCGACACCGGCGAGGAAACGCTCGGGGAGCTTATCTACTTCTTTGAGAAGGCGTGCGCGGTCTCGGGCTATCTGCTCGGGGTCAATCCGTTCAACCAGCCGGGCGTGGAGAGCTACAAAAAGAATATGTTCGCGCTGCTCGGCAAGCCCGGCTACGAGGATATGAAATCGGCGCTGGAGACGAAACTCCGCTGACGCCGAACCGCTGTCCGCGAGGCCTCGCGGGCGCAACAGAAGGGAGAATTACCATGATTCAAGTGATTACCGGCAGAAAGGGCTCCGGGAAGACGAAAATCCTGCTCGGAATGATTGACGACGCGGTGAAGGCGTCCAACGGCGACATCATCTGCATTGAGAAATGCATGAAGCTCACCTACAGCGTCAACCACAAGGTGCGTCTGGTGGACGCGGAGCGCTACAACATCACGGGCTTTGATATGTTCTACGGTTTCGTCGCGGGTGTTCTGGCGAGCAACTACGACATCAAGATGGTGTTCGTGGACGGCATCCTCAAAATCGGCGGCAGGGACTACGAAGAGCTGGGCGCGCTGCTCGAAAAGCTCAATATCTTGACCGGAGACGACATTCACATCATTCTGACGGTGTCCGAGGATAATGACAAGCTGCCGGAATCTGTGCTGAAGTACCTGATTCCGCAGACTGACTGAGAAAATTTTGGTAAACTTTGCCACAAATGCGCTTTGGGATTGACACCGGCGGGATTTTGTGGTATAATGTTCCTTAGGCGCGCTTCGCGGTGATTCCGCGCCGGAAAGGGAGGAGACTTGTGGCGATTGAGAAAGATCAGGTAAACCTTACTCTCACGCAGCTTGTGGAAACGGACGATGACCTCATTCTGATGGAAGAGCGCTTTACGAAGCTCATCGAACAGTCCGGGCGCGCGGAAGAATACGAACGGCTCAAAGAGGAACATCATTTTGAGATTATGCCCCTGGTGGAGAATCCCGATCTCACCGAGACGGAGATTTTCGAGCGTCTGGGCGGGGATTCGTTTCTGGTTCTGATGTACTTGGAAAAGCGGGCGGAGCTGGATTACTTCCAGTTCAAGACCGCGCTGCTGCGCGCGCAGAACGATATTCTGGACAACAAAAACTATGAGGACCTGGAGACACTGCTCGCGATGATGCGCATCGCCGTGAAATCCGCGAAATGGCGCGATGAGTATGCCGAGAATCTGTTCGCCTCCGAAAGCTGAGGGTTCGGAATGCGGCGCGAGGCGGATGTAGCGGGCTATCTGGTTTCGGTCCGGCCGGTGCGGGAGTGTCCGGATGATGTTCTGACATTTTCCCTGCGTCTGGATGAGGAAACCGTCGGAAAGTACGGCCTGCGGAGTGCAGCCCCGCCCCTTCTGGAGGGCGAACTTGTAAACCGCGCGGGCGTCGTCTTTCTGGAATACCGTGTGTCGTGCACGCTGCTTTTTGCGTGCGCGCGCTGTCTGAGCGAGGTCGCGCTGGAGCGTTCGCAGTCCTTCAGCCATGTGGTCATGATGGGAGAGGAACCGCGGGAGGACGCGGGCGACTATCTCTGGGCGCCGGGCGACAAGCTCGACTTAAGCGAGGCGGCGATGACGGACATCGTTCTGGAGCTGCCCTCAAAAATCCTCTGCAGGCCCGACTGCAAGGGGCTTTGCCCTGTTTGCGGGGGCAACCGCAATCTGAAAGACTGCGGCTGCGTCAGTGACGCCTATTCCATTACGATGGAATCCTAAAAGATACCAAAGGAGGTGCCGAGATGGCTGTACCAAAAGGAAAAGTTTCCAAAGCGCGCCGTGACAAGCGCCGCTCTGTCGTAAGCAAGCTGAAAATGCCCGCGATGAGCACCTGCAGCAACTGCGGCGCGTACAAAGCGCCTCACAAAGTCTGCAAGAACTGCGGCTACTACAACGGTGTCGCGGTCCTGGAAATCGAGGAAGAGTGATTCCGAAACGCGAAAAAAGGGGGGAGTGAGGCTCTCCCCTTTGTTTTGCGCGCATGGGAGGGAACGCGCGTGATTGAGATAACCGGGGTGCTTGAGGATTCCCCCGCGCAAAGGGCGCGTATCCGCGCGGGCGACAAGCTCATCAGCATAAACGGCAGGGTGATTCACGATGTGCTCGACTACCGCTTCGCGGCGGCGGAGGAGCGCCTGACGGTGGAACTGGAGCGCGAGGGCAAGCTAAAACGCGCGCGCGTGCGCAAGGAGCGCTACGATGATTTGGGGCTGTGCTTTGAAAGCGCGCTCATGGACAGCCGCAAAAGCTGCGGGAATCACTGTGTGTTCTGCTTTATCGACCAGAACCCGAAGGGCATGCGCGAGAGCGTCTATTTCAAGGACGACGACGCGCGGCTTTCGTTTCTGCAGGGCAGCTACATTACGCTTACAAATCTGACAGAAGAAGACGTGGACCGCATCATTGAGATGCGGCTCTCGGTGAACATTTCCGTGCACACCACCGACCCGGCATTAAGGGCGAAAATGCTCGGGAACGTCCGCGCGGGGGATTCGCTGCGGCATCTTTACCGTCTGGCGGAGGCGGGCGTGCCGATAAACTGCCAGATTGTGCTCTGTCCGGGCTGGAACGACGGCGAAGCGCTGCACAAAACGCTCGCGGATTTGTTTTCCCTTGTGCCGGCGGTACAGAGCATCGCGGTGGTGCCCGTGGGGCTGACCAGACACCGCGACAAGCTCTGCAGGCTGGAGCCGTTTACAAAAGAGACGGCGCGCGCGGCGGTGGAACAAATAGAGGCAGTCGCGCGGTGGAGTCTGGGCGAAAACGGCAGCCGGATTGTGTACGCCTCGGATGAGCTCTACCTGCTGGCGGGGCTGCCTATCCCACCGGCGGAGGCGTACGAGGATTATCCGCAGTTTGAAAACGGCGTGGGGATGCTGCGCGCGCTCACGGACGAGTTTGCAGAGGCGCTGGAAAACGCGGAATACGCGGGCGGCGAACGCGCGGTGACCATCGCGACCGGGCAGGCGGCGGCGCCGTTTCTTTCTGAACTCGCCGGACAGGCGCGGAAAAAATTCCCCCCGATAAGCTGCCGCGTGCGCGCGATTCGCAATGATTTCTACGGCGAAAGCGTCACGGTTGCGGGGCTGCTCACGGGGGGAGATTTACTCGCGCAGCTCAGAGGGGAGCCTCTGGGCGATGTGCTGCTGCTCACGGACGCCTGTCTGCGCCGCGATGATTTGTTTCTGGACGATATGTCCCGGGAGGAGCTGAGCGCCGCGCTCGGGGTGCGGGTGAGGGCTGTCCCCTGCGACGGCGCGAAACTGCTCGAGGCGATTCTTAGGGGGTAGGGGTCAGTCGGTGCCGCCTATCTCAACTCGCCCGGAGAATTTTCCGTTGGCTACATCCTGTTCAAATAATTCATCTATGGGGAAGGATTCGCCCAGTATCTCTTCTGCTTGAGAGATCGGCGTAAATTCGTAAAGATCTCCCAAGGCGCCGCTGATTGCGTCGGCTTGCTGTTCCTCCTTGGAGTATCCGCAAAAACCTATCAGATACATTCTGTTTTCGTAGATATGAACGCGGTCACCTCTGGGCGTACTTTCGGCGCCGCCGTAATCGCTGTAGAAATCCTCCGGGTCATAGTTGATGGAGATGTGATCCGATTCAACGGTGACATATTTGCTGTCGCATTCGCTGTTCTTGAATAGCTCGAACAAGCATTCGGAAAGATGTCTGCCCTTTTTTCCGTCCTCGTCCTTGCTGTCCGGGATACACCGCGCCCTGTCCCAGTCCCGATTGATACGGTTTTCCACTTTGCAGGATGTGCCTTTATCTTCGTAGTCATCAAAATAGTTTTCATATATATAATGGTTGGCTCCGTATTCCATGTCGCTCCCCAGTGCCTCAAGAAATTTATCCCATGTGGAATCCGCCGGACATTCTTCCTTGAGAATCTTGCGAAACGCCTCCTTCGCGGTCTCATCCTTCAGGAAGTTTTCCATATCCTCGAGTTTGCTCGTAAAGCGGAAATCTGAGGCATCCGCGCTGCGGTCTATATAGTAGTCCAAGTAGAAATTCCCGTCTTCAGGGTGGCTGACCCATGCCCAGGCACCGCTTGATCCAAAACTGAATTCACTGTTTGGATGACCGCGGTCCACGGGATCCGGCCAATACGCCCATGGTTCATCTTCTGATTCTCGTTCTTCTTCCCATCCTTCTTTACATAACTCTTCATCAAATTCCCAATCCTCTTCATCAAATTCCTCGTCCTCATCCGTCTTGTTTTTCTCGAATTCCTCGAAAGCCTTTTGCCTGTCTTTCCCGAGTTCCGCGATCCAACATTTCTTGTATTCCTCATATTCCGCGATCGCCTCTTGCTTAGCCTCTTCCTTATATTTTTGCTCAGCTTCTTCAAATTTTTCGTTTAAATACTTGCAAAGTGCGGAATCATCCAGACTCCAAGACGTAAAGCTGCAGCTCGACGAATTGGTCACAAAGTCCGTTCTGATTTTCATTTTCGTT
>CAYZMU010000039.1:0-10686 GCA_964479595.1 uncultured Ruminococcus sp.
GAAAGCGGGCGCGGAGGAGCAGCTGCGGGTCCTGAAAGAGCGCCACGACAAGGGGCTCATTTCGGACGAGGAATACGCGTCGCGGCGCGGCGAGCTGGCGGCGAAGCTGTAGAGAGCGGACTGAAAACAGGAGGATTGCGCGATGAAAAGGGGATGGATTGCGGCGGCGGCGCTTTGTCTGGGGCTGATTTCGTGCGGGACGGCGGACACCTCCGGCGGCGATACCGCGCAGGTTCAGACACAGGTTCAGACAGAGCCGCCCGCGCCGGATTATAAAACTTTCGGCAAGAGCGTCAAGGATGTTGTAAACGCGCTGAACAGTTCCGGGAAATTCAAGGAGACGTACAGTTCCGAATGCGTGGAGGAAAAGATAGGCAACGGCAAGGTGCGCTTTACGACCGCGAATCAAATTATCAAATGCACATGGAGCGGGACCTATGAGGAATCCAGCGGGGAAATCATAGATATCACGATCTCGTACCCGTGCGACAGCAACGAGGGAGAGAACGGGATAGTCGCCTGCGCGTGGGCGGAGATGGTTATGCAGGAACTCTTCGACGTGGACCAGCATACCGCGATGACCGCTTGGCTGCAAGCTTCAAAAGACGCTCAGAAAGGGACGGAATTTCGCGGCTACAGCATTCATGTCGGATATTCTCCCGACGTGGGCGCTTCGCTTACGACGATACTGCCCTTGGAAGAATTGGAGTCGGGCGGTCCGGAGGATTCCGTCGATCCCTCGGCTATGGAGATCGTGGGTTGAAACTTCATATTGACCGAGCGAGCCTTCCCCTTTCGCGGGGAGGGCTTGCTTGCTGTGCCGGGGCTTGACAAGCGGGGGAAAAGATGGTATAATAGTTTGGTGAGGCGCGCTTGGAGACTTTTGCGCGCCGGGAATGCTTTGAGATTCGCTCTTGCCCGGGCGCGGCGGCGCTCTTTCGGGGCTTTGGATTGCGCGGGGAATGGGCAACGGAGAGGAACAACATGAAAAAGATCGCTGTTTTGGGATTTGGGACAGTCGGGAGCGGGGTGGTGGAGCTTTTCTACCGCAACCGGGAGAAAATCGAGCGGAAGGCGGGCTGCCCGCTGGAACTGGGCTATATTCTGGACCTGCGCGATTTCCCCGATTCGCCCTATCGCGAAAAGTTCGTAAAGTCGCTCGATACCGTTCTCGCGGACCCGGATGTCTGTGTGGTCGCGGAGTGCATGGGCGGCGTGGAGCCCGCGTTTTCCTATCTGCTGCGGTGTCTGGAGCGCGGCATCAGCGCGGTGACTTCCAATAAGGAACTGGTTGCGCAGAAGGGCGCGAAACTGCTCGAGGCGGCGCGGGAACATTCCGCGAACTGCTTCTTTGAGGCGAGCGTCGGCGGGGCGATTCCGATTATCCGCCCGCTGCACCGCTGTCTGGCCGCGAACAAGATTCTCGGCATTTACGGGATTTTAAACGGCACGACCAACTTCATTCTGGACAAAATGCTCAGCGATAAAATGTCCTTTGAGAGCGCGCTGAAACTGGCGCAGGATCTGGGCTACGCCGAGCGCGACCCGAGCGCGGATGTGGACGGCGCGGACGCGTGCCGCAAGATCTGCATTCTGGCGTCGCTGAGTTTCGGGCGGCATATTTACCCTGAGAGCGTGACCACACAGGGCATTCGCTCCATAACGCCTGAAGACGCCGCCTGCGCGGACGCTCTGGACGGCGCTGTAAAGCTTATCGCTTTCGCGCAGGAACTCTCCGGCGGCAGGGTACTCGCGGGCGTGTGTCCGGCGTTTGTGCCGCACGAGAGCCTGATTTCGCGCGTGGACGGGGTGTTTAACTGCGTCGAGGTGCGCGGGGACGCCGTGGGAAGCATCTACCTCTGCGGACAGGGCGCGGGGAAATTCCCCACCGCGAGCGCCATGATGGGGGACATTATTGAGGCGGCAAAGCACGACCGCACGGTCTTTTCTCAGGACTGGGAAGACGCGGGAACACAGGATTTTGTCGCGGATTTCGAGCGCGACCGCGTCGGCGGGATGTTCGCGCGTTTCGAAAAGCCGCTTGACGACGCCGCTTTTGAGAAGGTGAACGCCTTTTTGTCGGGGCGTGGCATTCAAAACGGCTGCGCGCGCGCGGCGGAGGCGATGGTCATAAAATCCCCGCTGACTTCCGACGCGCGCGGGGAGATTTCGCGGATGCTTTCGGAGTCCGGTTTCGCGCCGGTTCACGAAATGCCGGTGCTGCCGCCTACGCAGGCGTGAGGGAATGCCGGTGAGGAAGTGCCGGGATGATAAAACCGCGTGAACACGTGCTTTCGCGGCGGGAAAGAGAGGGATATGCGGTATGCTTTCTTACGAAGGACAGCCCTGTATCAAATGCGGGAAACCTTTCACGGCGGATGATGACATTGTGGTCTGCCCCGAATGCGGCACGCCCTACCACCGCGCGTGCTACAAGGAAGCGGGCACCTGTATCAACACGGACCTGCACCGGCAGCACATAAGCTGGCAGGACCAGCGCGCGGAGCAGGTCAAGAAGGAGTTTTCCGAGCAGAAGAAGGAGGAAATCGCGCAGCAGGAGGCGGCGCGCGAACGCGGGGAGGAAGACGCGCCCATGCTCTACGACGGGGTGCGGATTCGCCCGGACGACCCCTGTATCGGGCTGGACCCGGAAGAGAATTTCGACGGCGCCCCGCTGCGGGACGTTTCCGAGTTTGTCAACAGCAACCGCCTCTATTATCTGCCGCTCTTTCACTGGATGAAGCGCACGGGGAAGAAAGTATCGTTTAACTTCGTGTGCCTGTTCTTCCCGGAGCTGTACTTCGCCAACCGCAAGATGTGGGGCGTGACGCTTCTGGTGATTCTGCTGCGGGCGCTGCTCTTTCTGCCGGACAACCTCGAGTTCCTCGTGACGGGAATGCAGGTGAATTTCTCCTGGGTGGACACCACTTCCAGCGTCTTTCAGACGGTCTCCATGATTTCTACCATGCTCTGGATGGGCGCCACTTTGGTTCTCTGCCTGTTCGCGAACCGCTTCTATTACCGTTTCGCGGTGCGCAGCGTCACGAGAATCCGAAAAACGGTGCTCACGCCGTCGGGCGGAGCGGTTGCCCCCGACGCGGAGCTGAGGCTGAAAAACACGCTGCGGCGCGCGGGCGGGACTTCGGTGCTGAACATCGTGCTGGCGGTCATGATAGACGGGGCGGTCAGCGCGGCGACCTTGGCGCTGCTGATGCTCTTCCCGTAAAGAAAAAATACCGGATGGCTCCCTTTCGGGGTCATCCGTTTTTTAATGGCTGTTTCGCGTTTGATAAAACAGCTGAAAATATCAAGGCGCTCTTGACAGCGCGGGGGGGAATGTGGTATACTGGAAATACCCGCGGGGCAAAAGAACTAAAATATGCCCGCCTCACCGCGGGATTTTGTGCATGGCTCCCGAATTTCCGGCTTTTTTATCGGAGGGGGCCGCGTGGCGACAGCAAAACGACACTCAAGTTTTTGAAAGAAAGCGCAGGTGTCGTACCATGAATCACACCGCGAGGCGGGTTTCCGCCTTGGTTTGCTGCCTCCCGCTTTTGTCTGTCCGCCCCGGCTTTCGCGCGGCGGCGGATTCGGTGTCGGGGGTGAGTTACCTTGACTCCCCGGCGCTGACGGCGGCTGTGAACGACATCACGCAGAATGGCTGTCCGCTTTTTACGGATAAGGAAATGACACCGGTCCAGACGCCGCTTACGCTCAACTCCGCGATGGACACCCGGCAGAATTATTACATTTTCGCGGACGACGGCGCGATGACGTTTGGCAAGCAGTGCTACATCTATGCGCAAGGTGCCTACGCGGCGCTCTTCGGGGAGCTGGCGGGGCACGGCGAATCTGAAATGAACTATGACCACTCCGAGGAAATTCTGAGCGCGGAGGAGGAAATCTGCGCGTCGCTTTTAAGTTCCGCGGGCGTCATGCCGGGCGCGTATCTGCGCACCACGGCCAATCCCGACGGTTCCTACAACGGCTATAACGGGCATTCCCTCCTCATTCTGGGCTACACCTCGACCGATATTACGATTCTGGAAGGCAACGCTGACGGCTGGGGGCTCATTCGCTCGCTTTCGATGTCCTACGACGCTTTCAACCGCTCCTATCTGGGCGGAAAAGGGCGGATGCTTTCTCATATCGTCCAGCCCACGGCGGCGTATTACGAGCAGCGGTACGGGCTTTCCTACGCCCCCGGCGATTTTCCCCGGGACCTTTGGCAGACCCCGCGCGTGGAACTGCACCGCAAGGGCGTTCCCTATCAATTGAACGCGCCGGAATATGACCTGGTTACGTGGGAATCGCAAAACCCCGAGATAGCACAGGTCAGCGACTCGGGCGCCGTCACCGCCGTTTCGGACGGTACGGCCGTTATCACGGCGAACGGGCTCTTTGACACCTACGATTATGAAATTTGCGTGCGGGCCGCGGACTGGGGAACCTTGGGCGATATCGACCGCAACGGCGTTGTGGAGATTACGGACGCGCAGCTGGTTTTGGCGAAATACACGGAATCGGCCGTGACGGGTTCTTTGGGAGCGGCACTGCCGGAAGATTTGCTGAGCATGGATATAGACGATGACGGGAGCATTACCATAACGGACGCGCAGCTTGTCTGCGGATTCTACACAGCCAGCAAGGTTTGCGGCACGGATTTTGACCCGGCCGCGCTGTGGGAGGAAATTTTTTCAGTTAACGTGTGAGATTTCGTATCAATTTGTTACGCAACGCAGAAGCCCCGAAGTCACAGAGAAAAAAGGGGAATCACAGCTTACGATTTCGCCCGCGCCTTTCGCGCGCGGTAAAAGAACAGAACAAATCCCGAAGCAGTGAGGCGCTTCGGGATTTTTCATGCCCTGTTGGTTTGCTTGGTGTATCAGTTGGCGGTCGTATAGACCTGTCCGTTGTAGAGCGTCTTGCCGTTTGCCTTGAACATTTCCGAGACGGTGACAATCTGCCAGCCCTTCTCTTTCATGTAGGGCGCGAGCTGCTCGATGGCGGCGGCGGTGGTGTCGTAGGTTTCGTGCATGAGCACCACGGCGTTGTCAAGTTCTCCGGTATCCATCGCGGTGGTGATGGTATTGACGATTTGCTCGGTGGAGGCGCCGTTCCAGTCCTGTGAGTCAATGGAGTCGGTGATGAGCGGCACGCCCGCGGCCGCCTTGACCGTATCATTGACGCCGAGGTAAGGCGGACGCAGCAGGAAATCCTGAAGCCCTGTGATGCGTTCCAGCTCCTGCGCGCAATGCCCGATCTCTTCCTGAATGGCGTCTGAGGACATCCCTGTCAGATCGGTGTGTGTCCACGTGTGATTGGCGATTTCAAAGCCCAGCTCCTGCGCGCGCAGAATCTCGCTCTCATTCTCGGAGCTGATGCGGTTGCCCCAGTAGAAGAAAGTCGCGTGAAAACCGTTCTCGGCGATGGCGGTCTGGATTCTCCCCGCGGAGCTTGTGTCGCCGCCGTTTACGGGCCCGTCATCGAAACAGAGCGCCGCCATGGGCTTGTCGGGGTCAATCCACGAAATATCCGCGAGATTGTAGAACTCTCCCTCCACGCGTTCGGGGAGCGGGTCCTCGTTTTGCGGGGGATTCTCTTCATCAGGGGGCAGTTCCGCGAGCAGGCGCTTGAGGCAGGTGAGATCCTTCGCGGTAATCGTCCCGCTGGCGTCTAAATCCGCCGCCTCGGTGTCAATCTCGGTTTCCGTCCCGAGGAGGTATTTCTGCAGCAGCACGGCGTCCGAAATCGCGACGCTGCCGTCGCCGTTGACATCGCCCGCGGTCCCTTCGTCCCCGCCGGGTGTCACGACGGTGTCGGGCGGGTCAATGTGGGTGCCCTCCGGCGCGCCGATGGCCTCGTCCACGAAGAAATCGGTCGTGGTGTCGGATTCCACATAGAGCAGAAGCCCCGTGGCGCCCTCGGGAATCGTGAAGCTTTCGTTGGCAAGCTGCACCCATTCGCCCTTCTTGCCCTCCGCCTCGGCGACGGAGGCGTACTGTTCCTCGCCGTTTAAGTTATACTGCAGGGTAAGCTTGAAGTTTTCAGTATCGGCGGTGTTCTGCATGGCGAGCGCGCTGAAGCTGTAAGCCGTCCCTGGCACAAAAGCCTTTGTGCTCAGCGAACGCGCCGCGCCGTGCCATGTGTCCGTTCTGCCCGTGACGGCGAGAGACTGCTCCCCGGCCGCCGCTTCTGTGGCGAAATCAAGCTGCGCGTCCCCGCGCGAAGTCCATTCGTCCTTGTCGTCCTCCTCAAAGGTGGAGTGGAAGTAGTAGCCGTCCGCGTCGGGTTCAACCGGTGTCTCGGGCTGCGGGTCGGGAATCTCCCCGCCGACGGTCAGATCGTTCTTGAGAATGGTCGCCTTGCCGGAACTCTGGTAGCCCTCGACATTGAGCGCCGCCTCGTAGAGGTTGCCCATCTGAAGCCCCAGTTTCTCCCATTCCGCGAAGTGCTGCGCGACATTGATCGTCCCGCTCTCGCGCTTTTCGCGGCGCACGCTCCAGTACTGGTCGAATGTGGTGTTGCCCTCAATGGAAGGCTGGTTGACGCGCGTGGATTTGTAGACGTCGTAGACGCCGCCGTCCACCGTAATCTCCCCCATGGGGTCCACCCCGGGCGGTCTCCAGGAGCCCCAGCTCTCCACGATGTAGTACTCCACCAGCGGATTTTTAGTCCAGCCGTAGACGCATAGATAGGAGTTGCCGTTGGGCTGGTAGTCCGCCTCGAAATCCACCGTGATGTTGCCGATTTCCTGATAGGTCTGCGTGGCGCCGAATTTCTTCCCCTTGCGGAAGAGGCAGTTGTTGATGTTGCTCCACTCGCAGCTGAAGGTGCCGCCGCCGGTGAGGACCATCGTGGTGTTGCCGCTGTCTTTCCAGAGCTCGTAGTCGTAGCCGTCCTCCACACCTGTGGCGTTGTCGGTGAGCACGGTGTCCGCGAAGACTGTCCCCGCCGGAAGAGCCCAAGCGGCGAGCGTGGCGCAGCAGACCGCCGCGGCAAGACGTTTGCGTGTTCGCATAAGAAAGCCTCCTTTATGTTATTTTTTGGCGTCCCTTCCGGGAGCGCCTTCCCCCCTTGTTTCTTACACCCATTCTACCACGCCCGCCCCGATTTTGTCAAGACTTAAATTTGACGATTTTTCCAAGTTTTGTGCCCCCAAATTGTGCAGCTTGCACAAGGCGGCGAGGGCTTGACAAGGGCGGGGAAAATATGGTATAATTGTGTGTATGCGGCACGGCGTTTTGAGGCGCGCGCCGCGTTTCGGGAGGGGAGGAACCACTGTGAAGGAAAAACTTCAGAAACTGCTCGAGGAGGGATCCACGCGTGTGGACGCGGCGGATTCCGAGAGCGCGCTGGCGGAAGTCAAAAACGGGCTGCTGGGCAAGCAGGGCGAGCTCACGAAGATTCTCAAGGAGCTGCCGAATTTAGACCCCGCGCAGCGTCCCGAGATCGGGCGGCTGGTCAATGAGGTCAAGGCGACGCTCACGCGGAGAATCGAGAGCAGACAGTTCGAACTGCGGCTCGAGGCGGCGAAAATCCCCGAAGATTTTGATGTCACCGTGCCCGGGGAGGAACCCCTCAGCGGCGGGCTGCACCCCATCACCCAGATGTGCTATGACTTAAACGACGCGTTTCGTTCCATGGGGTTTGAGATCTTTGAGGAAGACGACATCACGAGCGAACTCTACGCGTTTGATAAATTAAATTTTCCGCCCAACCATCCCGCGCGGGAGAGCATGGACACCTACTGGCTCGCGGGGCACGACAGCGGCACGGCGGCGCAGAAGCTCTGCCTGCGGCCGCATCTGACGGGCGGGAGCGTGCGCTATTTACAGACCCACAAGCCCCCGTACCGCTTTGTCTACCCCGGGCACGTCTACCGCAACGAAACCACCGACGCGCGCCATGAGCGGGCTTTCTATCAGTATGAGGCGCTGATTGTGGACAAGGATTTCACGTTCGCGCAGGGGAAAGTCCTCATCCGCGGCGTCCTCTCCAAGGTTTTCGGCCGTGACGTGCCTGTGCGGATGCGCGCGGGGTTCTTCCCGTTCGTGGAGCCGGGCTTTGAAATCGACATGGGCTGTCTGGTCTGCGGCGGGAAGGGCTGCAGCGTCTGCAAGCAGGTCGGCTGGATTGAGATTATGCCGGGCGGCACTCCGCACCCGAATGTGCTGCGCGCGGGCGGTCTGGACCCGGACGAATACACGGGCTTTTACGTCAATATCGGGCTGGACAGGCTGGTCATGATGCGCTACGGGGTGGACGATGTGCGTCTGTTCCACAGCGCGGACCTGCGCTTTCTGCGGCAGTTTCACTGAAAGGGGGGCGCGAGCTTGAAAGTTTCTTTGGATTGGATCAAAGACTATGTGCCGCTCGGGGAGGATTTTGACTCCGCGCGGCTGGCGTATGACCTGACGATGTCCACGGTGGAAGTGGAGGACGTCATCGATTTGGCAGCCTCCTTTGAAAACATGGTGCTGGGGGTTCTTGAGCGCGTCGAGGCGCACCCCAACGCCGATAAACTGCGTGTCTGCGCGGTGAATCTCGGGGATAGAACCGAAACCATCGTCTGCGGCGGCTCGAACCTGCGCGAGGGGATGAAAGTCGCCGCCGCGCTGCCCGGGGCGAAAGTGCGCTGGCACGGCGAGGGGGAACTGACCGAAATCAAGCGCGCGAAACTGCGCGGCGTGGAAAGCTTCGGCATGATCTGCGCGGCGTCCGAAATCGGTCTGGCGGATCTGTTCCCGGCCGAATCCGAAACGGAGATCATGGATTTAACCGAATTTGACGCACCCGCGGGCACGCCTCTGGCGGACGCGCTGGAGCTGCGGGACGTCATTCTGGAAATCGACAACAAATCCATGACCAACCGCCCCGACCTCTGGGGGCACTACGGCATCGCGCGGGAGATTGCCGCGCTCTACGACCTGCCGCTGAAAGAACTCGTACCCTTTGACCCGCTGGGGCTGCCCCCGCTTAAAGTCGAGGTGCTGGATTCCGGGAGATGCCCGCGCTACATCGGCGCGCTGATAGAGGGCGTTTCGGTCAAGGCGGCGCCCTATATTATCCGCAGGCGCGTCTGGGAAACCGGAATGCGCCCCATCAACGCGCTCGTGGATATTACAAACTATGTCATGCTCGCGACGGGCAATCCCACGCACGCGTTTGACGCGGACCACATCAAGGGCAATATCGTGGTGCGCCGCGCGCGTCAGGACGAGAAACTGCTGCTGTTAAACGGGCGGGAACTTTCCCTCTGCGACGAGGATCTGGTCATCGCGGACACTGAAAGTGCTGTCGGACTGGCGGGCGTCATGGGCGGCGCCAAGGATTCCGTGCTCGCGGACACGAACCGGATTATTCTGGAAGTCGCCAACTTCTCCGGCGCGGGGATCCGCGGCACGGCGCTGCGCTACGACAACCGCACGGACGCCTCCACGCGCTATGAAAAGGAAATAGACCCGCAGCGCTGCGACGTGGCACTCGCGCTCTCCATGGACCTGCTGCGCGGGCTCTACCCGCAGATGCGGATTACGGCGTTCACGGACGAATATCCCGCGCCCGCCGAGCCTACCGTGATTGATGTACCCCTTGCGTGGCTGGCAAAGCGTCTGGGCGGCGGCGGGGACCGCGAGGTGACGGCGAACAAGCTGACAAGGCTCGGCTTCACGGTGGAATACCGCGAGGACACGCTGCACATTACGGTGCCTTCATGGCGGGATACCGGCGATATCTCGCTCAAAGACGATATCATGGAAGAAATCGCCAGAATGTACGGCTATGAGAACTTCGAGCCCTCGCCGATTACGACCGCTTTCAAGGGCTTCATCAACCAGCGTGACAAGGACTTGGAACGCGCGGTGAAGGAGTATCTGGCGTTTCGCTGCGGCATGACCGAGGTCTTTACCTACCCGTGGATGCGCGACGAATATGTAAACGCCATTCTGGGCAGTACAGACGGCATTCTGCGCCTTTCCACGCCGCCCAGCCCGCAGGAGAGCCTGATTCGCTCCTCGACGCTGCCCAACCTCGCGTGGGCGGTCTCTCAGAACCTGCGCTATTTAAATGATTTCGCAATCTTTGAGACGGCGAAGGTCTTTCATGACTGTGACTACACCGCGCCCTACGACCCCGCCGAGCTGCTCCCCAAACAGGAGAAAGTGCTGGGGTTCGCCTTCGCGGGGGCGCCCAAACGTGTGAATGAACTTTTCCGGCGTGTCAAGGGCATTCTCGAGAATCTGCCGCGTTACACGCATATGACCGCGCTGACATTTGCGAAGGACGAGAAACCCTTCTACAGCGACGACGTCATGTGGCTTGACATTTTCGCCGGCGGCGAGGCGGTCGGTTCATTCGGGCTGCTCAGGGCGGAGGCGGCCGTGCGCTGCGGGATAAAAAACAGCGCGGTGATTCTGGGCGAACTGAATCTTGAGAAACTCACCCCGCTGCCCTCGCGCACCAACCGTTTCGAACATCTGCCCGTCTACCCGAGCATCTCCTACGACCTCTCCGTGATTGCGGACCGCGCCGTGACATGGGCGCAAATCGAGGCCTGCGTATCAGGCTCGGCTGAAAAAACGCCTCTGCTGCGCGGCGTCTCCTTCATGGAGGAATACAGCGGACATCAGGTCCCCGAGGGCAAAAAGGCGGTCATGCTCCGCCTCACAATCGGCTCGGACGAAA
>CAYZMU010000040.1:0-1709 GCA_964479595.1 uncultured Ruminococcus sp.
GTTATGTTTGGGGGCAGTCGCAAGCTGTTTTCTTCCCCTTCGGGGGAATGGCTTTCCTGTTTCCCTCTCCTTCGGAGAGGGAAAGAAATGCCGGGGCGAGGGACTGCCTTTGAGCTTGGGAGTCTGCCGCCGCGCAAAAACCCCGGAAAGGAGGTGACCGAGAATCCAAAACTTCAGAAAGGAGGTGACCGCTATGGAAATCCCTGTCACGGTCCGCGAAAAACACGCCGCCGCGCCGAAAAACGCGGAGATCGTCTGCGGCAACAGCGATATTTCGCTGCGCTTTGACTTTGATTCGGAGTGGGACGCCTATCCGCTCAAGACCCTCTGCCTGCGCTATGAGTCCGGCGGAATGGCGCTGCGCCGCGATATCGTCTTTTCGGGCGATTCGGTGACGCTGCCGGCGGTTTACAACACCCACGAAATCTCCGTGGGCGTCTACGCCGGCAATATCCGCACCACGACCCCCGCGCGCATTCCCTGTGACTGCTGTATCACCGACGGCGAAAGCGTACCTTACGACCCACCGCCGGACGTCTACAGCGAGCTGTTGGACTTCTTGTCCCGGCGCGAAAGCGCGAAGCGTCTGCTCAGCGACGGCGTGCTTTCGTGCGGAGCGTTCAAGCCCGCCGCGGCGTATTTTGTGCCGCCGCAGCTGTTTGGTATCGCGGCGTTCGCGCCGCTGCCCGAAAAGGAGGAATGATTTACGATTGACCGCGTTCACAAAACCGAGGAAAGCGCCGCGCTTTTCGTTTACAATGTCCTCAGGGACCGCGCCGCGTCCTATTTCGGCGCCGTAAGCTACGACGAAAGCGCCGACTGCGTCTACGCGCTCTTTGCCCCGGGCGGCTCCCCGGGTGAGGAAAACTATAACCTCAAAATCCCGAGCGACGGTTCCATGACCGTGCGTTTAAGCCCGGAAACCGCGATTTCGGTGCCCTCCCCCGCCGCCGTGCCGGTCGCTGACTGCTATCTGTGCGAAAACGGCCTGTTCTTTACCCAGAGCTCCCAAAACGCGCAGGGCTCTCTGCTCATCACGAAGAACAATTACGGCAAAACCGTCATCATCTCCGCCGCGAACAGTTCCGGTCGCGGCTGCGTCGACGGCAATATCGCGCTGCGTGTCGCCGACGGCGACGAGCCCCCGCTTGACAACATCAAATCTCACGCTTTTTCGCCCGGCAAGGACGACTACACCGTTTTGATTCCGTTCACCACGCACGCGGAGTTCGGCGCGATTTCCTATACCCCGAACGCCTTTTATATGCCGATTGCGCAGTACCGCGACGTCGGGCTGCTCATGATTGAGGGCAAAACGTACATCACAAACGGCTACTGGGCGGTGCTGGACGGATGACGCGCGTTCTGGTCATGTTTTGCGCCGCCGCCGCGCTCGCCGCTCTGGATTTCCTCACCGGGCTGCTGCGCGCCGCCGCGAAAGGTTCGCTCTCGAGTTCTCAGATGCGCACGGGCGGCTGTCACAAGCTCGGCGAGCTCTGTGTGCTGGCGGCCTTCGCGCTGTTTGATTTCGCCTCGGGGTATTTTGAGATTCCGGGGTTCCTCGGCACGGCGTCCTACGCGGCGGTGTTCGGTTATATCGTTCTGATGGAACTGCTCTCCATTCTCGAAAACGTCTCCGATTTTCCCGCGCTTCAAGGTCTGCCGGATTTTCTGCGCCGGCTGTTCCCCTCCGCGAATGCCGATTCCAA
>CAYZMU010000040.1:1809-6687 GCA_964479595.1 uncultured Ruminococcus sp.
TGCGCCAGCGTCTCCCCGCAGATATAGTTTTCAAAGCCTTTAGGGCACCCGCCGTCAATCTGCAGCCGGATTCTGTCCGTGATTTCGAGCCCGCACTGCTTTCTGGAATCCTGAATCATGCGCACCAGATCCCGCGCAACGCCCTCGGCTCTCAATTCCGGCGTGATTTCCAGATCAAGCGACACCACGACCCCGCTGCCGCTTAAGATGTGCTGCCCGCCTTTGGGCTTGTAGGTGACCAAAATGACCCGCTTGTCAAACGCCTCTTCCGTCCCGTCTATAGTGAGATACGCCGCGTCCGCCTCCAGCCGGAACGCCCCCGTTTTGACCGCCTTGATGACTGCCGCGACGCGCTCGGGGTACAGTTCCCGGATAGCGGCGAAATCCGGCGCGTATTCCACGCTCGCGATCTCCCCGATATCGTCAGACACCGCCACTTCCTTGACGTTTATCTCCTCCGCGATGAGGTCGGAGAGGCGTTTCGCGGTTTCGACTGTCTCTTTTGAGGCGGCGGCGACTCGCAGTGTGCGCAGCGGCTGGCGGATTTTGACGCCGTTTTTGTTGCGCAGCGCCAGCGCCAGCGAGATGATGTTGCGCGCGTCCGCGATTTGCCCGAGCAGCTCTTCATTGCGGTAGGTTTCCGGGATTTCTCCCCACGCGCTCAGATGCACGGATTCCTCGCCTGTCAGCACCCGGTAGAGATATTCCGACAGCACGGGCGCGGGCGGCGCGAAGAGCTTGAGCGTGTTGACCAGCACGTAGAGCAGTGTTTCATAGGCGTCCTGTTTGTCACGCGTCATTTCCTTGCCCCAGAATCTTCTGCGCGAGCGCCGGATATACCAGTTCGTGAGCCCCTCGACCAAGGTCTCGAGCGCGGCGGTGTAGCGGTTGACGCGGTAGGCGTTCATGTCCGCCGAGATTTCGCGCTCGGTCTTGTAAAGCAGCGCCAGAATCCATTTGTCAAGCTCCGCCGTTGGGTGCGGCGTCGGGATTTCGTCGGGGCAGTATCCGTCAATATTGGCGTAGGAGATGTAGAAATTGCACGCGTTCCACATGGGCAGGATAAACGTCCCGAGCATCTCCTGAATCCCCGAATCCTTAAACCGCAGATCCCCCACGAGCATGGCGTTGGAGCCGAACAGATAGAGCCGGAAGGCGTCTGTGCCGTAGGTTTTCATAAGTTCCATGGGGTCGGTGTAGTTGTGGTTGGATTTGGAAAGCTTCTTGCCGTTCTCGTCCAGAATCGTCCCGTGGACCACGCAGTTTTTGAAGGCGGGGCGGTCAAAGAGCGCCGTCGCCAGCACGTGCAGGTAGTAGAACCAGCAGCGGATCTGCCCCGTGTACTCCACGATAAAATCACACGGGAAGTGGGATTCGAACCACTCCTTGTTCTCAAAGGGGTAGTGCTTCTGCGCGAACGGCACGCAGCCGGACTCAAACCAGCAGTCAAGGACTTCCGGGACCCTTCGCATCTGCCCGCCGCACGCGCACGGAAATGTGATTTTGTCGACATATTGTCTGTGCAGATTGGTGAGTCTCACGCCGCTGCGGGCCTCAATCTCGTCAAGGCTCCCCAGCACTTCCCTGCGGTGGCATTCCGGGCATTCCCAGATGGGGATGGGCGTGCTCCAGTAGCGGTTGCGGGAGATGTTCCAGTCCCGCGCGTTCTCAAGCCACTTCCCGAAGCGGTTTTCCTTCACCGAATCGGGCACCCAGTTTATCTGTTTGTTGTATTCGATGAGCCGGTCCTTGAGCTTCTCGACGTCTAAATACCACGCGTCCATCGCCTTGTAAATCAGCGGCTCCCTGCAGCGCCAGCAGTGCGGGTAGTTGTGCTCAATCGTCCCGTCCGCGACCGCCTTGCCGTTATCATAGAGGAAGCGGATGATCTCCGGGTTCTTCGCGATGACGTTTTTGTCGCTGTCTGGCTCGTAGAAATCGGTGACCTCCGCGGTAAAGCGCCCCTTCTCGTCCACGGGGTTGACCATGGGGATATGGTGCTTTCTGCAGGTCCAGTAGTCGTCCTCGCCGAAAGCCGGCGCGGTGTGGACAATGCCGACGCCCTCATCCGAACCCACGTAGTCCGCCGTGACGACTCGGAAGGCGCCCTCTTTCGCCTTGTCCGCGAAGTAGGGGAAGAGCGGCTCATAGGTCATTCCGACCAAATCCGCGCCCTTGACCGTTTTTAGGATTTTGGGCTTCTTGCCGAAGATTTTCGGATACTGGCGCAGTGTCGCGGCGCACGCGATATAGACCCCGTCTTCCGTGTCGGTGTAGGCGTAGTCGAGCGTCTCCCCGACCGCGAGACAGAGGTTGGAGGGCAGCGTCCACGGCGTTGTGGTCCACGCCAGAAAATAGACCCGCTTGCCGTTTAGTTCCTCGTCGGTGGCAAAGCGCGCGATGACCCAGCGGTCCTGACGCGGGCGCGTGGAATCGGATTCGCGGGTATCGGAAATGGAGAGAGAAGTCTCGCAGCGGCAGCAGTAGGGCGTCACGCGGTAGTCGCGGTAGATAAGCCCCTTGTCATAGCACTGCTTGAACGCCCAGATGACGGACTCCATATAAGAGAGATCCATGGTCTTGTACGCGCCGTCGTAATCCACCCAGCGCGCCATCTGTTCGACATATTCGCGCCATGTCTCGTTATTGGCGGAGACGATTTCCCGGCAGCAGTCGTTGAAGCGCTCAATCCCCACCGTATTCTCGATTTCCGCCTTGCAGGTGACGCCGAGGCGTTTCTCCGCCTGTGTCTCAATCGGCAGCCCGTGGCAGTCCCAGCCCCAGACTCTCGGCACGGAATAGCCGCGCATGGTCTGGTAGCGCGCGATGAGGTCCTTGATGAACGACACAAGCACCGTTCCGTGGTGGGGAATGCCCGTCGGGAAGGGCGGGCCGTCATAAAAGACGACTTCCTCGCTTTGTCCGTTGTCAACGGAGCGCTCAAAGATTTTGCCGCGTTTCCAGTCGTCGAGCACGGTGCTCTGGATAGCGGACAAATCCGGGCGCGGGTCTAAGGGCTGATATTGTTTCATGGCATCTCTGCGTCCTTTCTGCTCAGCGCGCGTATGTGAAACCAGTATACCATATTTTCCGCGAAATGTCAAGGTTTTTGCCGCGCCGTGTGAAAAGCCGCTCCCGAAACGTTCATAAAAAAAGCGAAATTTTCTATGAAATCAACATATAATTTTCACATTGGGGAGTATAATAGAAAACAGGAAGAGCAAAGGGAGCGCCCCGCAAGGGAACGGCGAGGCGCGTTTGAACGAAAGAAAGAGGTGCTTTGAGATGTTAAATGAAAACGGTTACGGCGGCACGCCTCAGGGCGAGGACCCGTTCCGGGATTTGGAGCGCGAAAACGCCGCGCGTCAGAATCAGGTTCCGCAGGGGGATATCCCCGGCTCGCAGGGCGGCAGCTACTACTCCCCGCGCACGGGCGCGGTTCCGCCTTCGGGTGTTTATCCGCCTCCCGCGGCGGGCGGCGGCAAGCCCCCGAAGAAAAAGAAATCCCACAAGGGTTTAAAAGTGCTGGGCGTCGTCGCGGGGGTGGCGCTGCTCTCGTTCGGCTCGATTGAGGTCTACCGTTTCGCCAGCGAGAACGAGACGATCAAAGGCTTCTTCGCCAAGGACAGCTCCTCCCAGACCGCGGAAGGCTCCTCCAAGACGGCGGAGAGTTCCAAACAGGAAGGCTCCTCCAAGGCGGCGGAAAGTTCCAAGCAGGAAAGCTCGTCCGGCGCGGAGGCGGAAAACATGAGCCTCTTTGAACTCGCCGCGCCCGCCGACGCGATGTCGCTGCCCGATATCGTCGAGAAAGTCATGCCGTCGTCTGTCGGCGTCGCGTCCACATTCTCGTATCAGGCCGGCGGCGGCTACTCCATGTGGGGCTATGTCGCGCCGCAGGAACAGGAGGCGTCCGCGACGGGCACGGGCATCGTGATGTCGGAAGACGGCTATATCATCACGAACGCGCACGTGATTTTTGACAGCGAGAACAATATGGGGCTGGCGAAGGAAGTCCAGGTCGTGCTCAACGAGGACTATTATGAGGGCGACACGCAGCTCGCGGCGACAATTATCGGCTACGACACGGAAGAGGATATCGCGGTGCTGAAAGTCAACACCGACCAGAAACTTGTCGCGGCGGAATTCGGCAACAGCGACGACCTGCGCGTGGGCGAGCTTGTGGTCGCGATAGGCAACCCGCTGGGCTTTGACCTCTTCGGCTCCGTGACGACCGGCGTGGTTTCCGCGCTCAACCGCGAGGTGACCATCAACGAAACCTCCATGAACCTCATTCAGACCGACGCCGCGATTAACTCCGGCAACTCCGGCGGCCCGCTGATTAACTGCTACGGGCAGGTCATCGGGATAAACTCCGCGAAACTTTCGAGCAGCTACGGTTCCGCCAGCGTGGAAGGGCTTTGCTTCGCGATTCCCATGACCCACGCCAAGACCGTGATTGACGACCTCATCAACTACGGCTACGTCCGCGGCAAGCCCCTTATCGGCATCGGCGGCGTGGACGTCACAGAGGAAATCTCGCAGGCGTACGGCATTCCCGCGGGCATTCTCGTCCGCACCGTGACCGAGGGCGGAGCCGCGGATGTGGCGGGCATCAAGACCGGTGACGTCATCATCGCGGTCAACGGCGAGACCGTCTCCAACTACGACGAGTTAAACGCCGCCAAGGACCGCTACAAGGCCGGCGAGACCATCACTTTGACCGTCACGCGCGACAATCAGGATATCGATTTCTCGGTGGTGCTTCAGGAGAAGCTCCCCACGGAAGATTAAATTCCACCCTCGCGTGAGGTGCCCCTCTTTGGGCTGAAAAATCCCCTCCGGGACAAGTGCCGCGCCCCCTCCTTTCGGAGAGGGCGC
>CAYZMU010000040.1:6787-10588 GCA_964479595.1 uncultured Ruminococcus sp.
AGCGGAATGTGAAAGGGGCGCTTTGCGAAACTGTCTAAAAACCGGACCATCTCCCGGGCGCGCGCGGGGTCGCCGACATCCGTTTTGCACCACAGCGCGAACGTCTCCCCGCTGCCCGTCCCGAAATGATAGCCGCTCTCGCCCAGCCGAGAACGCGCCCGCTCCACGGTCTCTCTCGGCTCAAACAGCTTATAGCCGTAGCGTTTGGAAAGCTCCGCCGCCAGATTCCCCGATTCCTGCGGGGTCGGGAAGTTTAGCACACAAGGGTTTTTCCCGCCTTTGACAAACGCCCGTAAATCCGTCGCGTGAATCGTCGCGCCGCCGAACAGCCCCGCGCTCTGCGAAACGCCGTAGCGCACCACGCAGGTGTCCGAAACATAGACCCCCCACTGCTCCGAGCCGTCCGTTTTGAATACCGCGATAATGTCCCCGCAGCGCGCCTGCATGGGTTTCGGTTTTGTGACGGCGGTTTGCGCCACGGGCGGTGCGGCGGGTTTTGCCACAGGCGGCGTGTTGGGCTTTGTAATGGGCGGTGTACTCGGGTTTGCGACGGGCGGTGTGTCGGGTTTTGTTACAGGCGGCGCGGCGGGCCTTGGCAGCGCGGAAAGGCTTCGCATCTGCGCCTCGAGGCGGTCCCGCGGTCCGTTCGCGATTTCCCCGCGCGGCGAGATGATACGGCATTCCCCCGTCACCACGTGCCGCTGCAGGGTATATTCCCCGGTGTAGTCCAAGTCCTCCCAGCAGTATTCCTTCTCCAAGACATAATCTTTCTGCGGCGTCGGCTGGTCGTTTTTGTGCCGCTGCGTGAAGTCATCCATCTTGCGCGAGAGGCTGTCCATACTCTTGCTTACCATATCCAGAAATCCCACGCGCGCGCCCCCTTTGAAAGCCCTGAAATTCGGCGCGGAGAAAAGCCCCCGCGCCGTTGCGAATCAGCCTAAAACTACCGTGACCTTGTGCGTTTCGCCTTTGGGGAAGACCGGCAGCACATTGCCCTCAATCGCCTTGCCGTCCACCGTGACGCTCCTGACGCCCTTGCAGATGTGGTCCGGATTCTGCACCTCAATGTCGTAGACCGCGCCTCTGAAAGTCCGCTCGACCGTGAAGCCGTCCCACTCGTGCGGAATGCTCGGGTCAATCTTGAGCCCGTCCCAGTCGGGCATGACCCCGAGGATGTACTGCGAGACCGCGACGAAATTCCACGCCGCCGTGCCCGTCAGCCAGCTGTTCTTCGCCTCGCCGTGGCGCTTGGCGTCCTTGCCCGCGATCATCTGCGCGTAGACATACGGCTCGGTGCGGTGCAGTTCCTGATACTTCGCCTCTCTGTAGGCGGGCGCTATCTTGCTGTAGTACTCAAACGCCTTGTCGCCTCTGCCCGCGAACGCCTCCGCGGCGATAATCCACGCGTTGTTGTGGCAGAAAATGCCCGCGTTTTCCTTGTAGCCAGCCGGGTAGGTGGAAATCTCGCCGTATTCAATATAGTATTTGGTGAAGGCGGGATTGTTGAGCACCAGCCCGTGCTCGGTGTTTAAGTATTTGTCCACGGAATCCAGCGCCTTGATGTCCAGCCCCTTCTCCTTGCCGACACCCGAAAGCACGCAGAACCCCTGCGGCTCGATGAAGATCTTGCCCTCTTCGCATTCGTGAGAGCCGACCTTGCGCCCGAAATCATCATACGCGCGCACGAACCATTCGCCGTCCCAGCCCGCGGTCTCCAGCGCCTGCTTCATCTTATCGATTTCCGCCTGCGCCTCGTCAGCCGCGGCGTTATCGCCTCTGCGGCGGCAAATCGCGACATACTCCGGCCCCGCGAACGTGAACAGCCCGCCCACAAAGACGGATTCCGCGACCTGGCTGTACTTGGTGTCGCCGAATTTCGGGGAGGTGTAGGTCTGGAAGGGCTCGCCCGGCGTATCCGAGAAGCACGAGAGATTCAGGCAGTCGTTCCAGTCCGCGCGCATGGCAAGCGGCAGCCCGTGGGGGCCCAAATTCTTCGCCACGTGCCAGAAGCTCTGCTTTAAGTGGTGCAGCAGCGGCTGGGCGCGCGAAACGTCGTTGTCATAAGGCACCTGCTCGTCGAGAATCGCCTCGTCGCCCGTCTCCTTGATATACGCGGCGGTCGCGAGAATGAGCCACAGCGGGTCGTCGGAGAAATCCCCGCCGATTTCGTCGTTGCCCTTCTTCGTCAGCGGCTGATACTGGTGATAGCAGCCGCCGTCCTCAAACTGCGTGCTGGCGATATCGATCAGGCGCTCTCTCGCGCGGTCGGGAACCTGATGCACAAAGCCCAGCAGGTCCTGGTTGGAATCTCTGAAGCCCATGCCGCGCCCGATGCCGCTCTCAAAATAAGACGCGGAACGCGACATGTTGAAAGTCACCATGCACTGGTACTGGTTCCAGATGTTGACCATGCGGTTTAACTTATCTTCCGGGGTCTTGACGCGGTATTTCGAGAGGAGGTCGCCCCACATCTGACGCAGTTCCTCAAGCGCCGCGTCCACCTTTTCGGAGGTGTCGAACCGCGCTATCATCTTATGCGCGCGACTCTTGTTCATGGAGCCGTCGGCGTTGAACTTTTCCTCAAACGGATTCTCGACATAGCCCAGAATGAAGACATAATCCTTGCTCTCCCCCGCCCCGAGGGTAACTTCTAAGCAATGCGAGGCGATGGGGGACCAGCCGTCCGCGACAGAGTTGGTGCTCTGCCCCGCCAGAACAGCCTGCGGATTCTCAAAGCCGTTATAGAGCCCGATAAAGGATTCTCTGTCCGTATCGTAGCCCGCAATCGGCGCGTTGACGGAGTAGAACGCGAAGTGGTCGCGCCGCTCCTTGTATTCGGTCTTGTGATAGAGCGTTGAGCCCTCGATTTCGACTTCGCCCGTGTTGAAGTTGCGCTGGAAGTTCGTGGAGTCGTCCTGCGCGTTCCACAGGCACCATTCCGCGAACGAGAAGAGCTTGAAAGTCTTGCTCGTCTGCCCCGTGTTCGTCAGGCGCACCCGCTGAATCTCGCCGTCGAAATCCTGCGGCACAAAGAAGGTAACCTCCGCCCTCACGCCGTTCTTTTCCCCGGTGATGACGGTGTAGCCCATGCCGTGACGGCACTCATAGAAATCCAGCTCCGTCTTGACAGGCGCCCAGCCCGGATTCCAGACCGTGCCGTTGTCATAGACGTAGAAGTAGCGCCCGCCCATGTCCACCGGGACATTGTTGTAGCGGTAGCGCGTAATGCGGCGCAGTCTCGCGTCTTTGTAGAAGTGATAGCCCCCCGCCGTGTTGGAAATCAGCGAGAAGAACGACTGCGTGCCCAAGTAGTTAATCCACGGGTAGGGCGTGCGCGGGGACTCAATGACATATTCCCTGCGCTCGTCATCGAAGTGACCGAATTGCTTCATGTGGTTACGCTCCTTTTTACAAGTTTGCCCCCGAAGAAACCGCGCGCGGAGGCTCCCCCCGGCCCCTCCAAAGCGGCTCGGGGAAGTTATCATTTTGATTATACCACATTTCCCGTAAAATTGCAAGTGCTATTTTCACAAAATTTTCGTGTTTATCCTCAGCAATTTACACAAAATTTCGCACAATCCCGGCGCGATACGTTTCAGGGCGCGAAAAAACCCGCCTGAGGGGAACCCCGAGGCGGGAAATGGAGACAGGGGGACTCGAACCCTCGACCTCACGGATGTGAACCGTGCGCTCTAACCAGCTGAGCTATGCCTCCGCTGTCACCCATTATACCACATTCCAAAGACCTTGTCAAGGGGGGCGCGAAAATTTTTCTGAAACCATCGTGTCTCAGAAATCAAA
>CAYZMU010000041.1:0-10077 GCA_964479595.1 uncultured Ruminococcus sp.
AAATTTTGGGTCATGTGGACCATACGATATTAAGAGCGGACGCGCGCTGGGAGGAAGTGCGTGCCGTCTGTGAGGAGGCGCTGCGCTATCACACCGCCTCCGCCTGTATCCCGCCCTGCTATGTCGGACGCGCGGCGGGGGCGTTCCCCGGGCTCAATCTCTGCACCGTGGTCGGGTTTCCGCTCGGGAATGTCCCGACGGCGGTCAAGGTTTACGAGACGCGGCAGGCGATAAAAGCCGGCGCGCGGGAGATTGATATGGTGGTGAACATCGGCGACGCCAAGGACTGGGAATTTGAGGCCTGCCTGCGCGAGGTGAAAGCGGTCCGGGCGGCGTGCAAGGGCGCGCTGCTCAAGGTTATTGTCGAGACCTGCCTGCTCGCGGAGCATGAAAAACGGGCGCTCTGCGGGGTCTGTTCGGCGGCGGGCGCGGATTTTATCAAAACTTCTACCGGATTTGGGAGCGCCGGGGCGGAGCTTTCGGATATCGCGCTCTTCTCAAAACATCTTACAAACGGCGTCAAAATCAAGGCGGCGGGCGGGATTCGTACGCGCGAGCAGATGGAGGCGTTTCTGGCGGCGGGCTGCGAGCGCATCGGCACGAGCGCGGCGTCGGTCCTCTTTGAAAACGCTTGAGGGAGCTGTTTTACGCCGCTGAGGGCGGGGAAAAACTCTTTTCGGTCTGCGCGCTGGGAGTCCCGGCGGCGAAAAATCTCCCGCGCGCGCGGCATCTGACCGCGCTGGAACTGCTGGGGGCGGCGCTGTTCAAAGACTATCAAATCCCCCACGCGGTGATTTCCCGGGAAGAAACGGGGAAGCCAAAACTCTTGTCAAGGGGGCTGTTTATGAACCTCTCCCACACGGCGGATATAGCGGTCTGCGCGCTCGGAACCGTTCCGCTGGGGGTGGATATCGAGGCGCCGAGGCCCCCAAAAAACGGCGCGCGGCGGCTCTTTGACGCGCGCGAATGGGCGTGGATTTTACAGCAGCCGTCCAAAGAACTCGCGTTTTCGCGGCTGTGGACGCTGAAAGAATCCTGCGCGAAGTTTTACGGCACGGGGCTTTCGGAGGATTTCGCGGGCCTGCGCTTTGAGATTTCGGGCTCTGAAATCCGGAGCCGTTTTGCGCGCGGGGAGGAGCTCTTTTTCGCGCAGTTTCTGTTTGAGGGATATGTTTTGTCGCTCTGCCTGCCAAGGCGCGGGGCTGACATGAAAATACAAATACAAAGCAAAGGAGAACTGCTATGCTGAGCATTGATTTGCGCGGACACGCCGCGGTCGTCACGGGAGCGTCGGGCATGCTCGGGCGCGTCATCGCGCGGGTTTTCGCGGAATGCGGGGCGGATCTGGTGCTGCACTACCACAGCGGCGCGGAGGAGGCGGAGACGCTTGCCAATGAGCTGCGCGCGTCCACGGGGCGGCGGATCCTGACAGTCGGCGCGGACATCACCAACGCGGAGGACGTGCTGCAGATGCGCAATAAAGTCGCGGCGTCGGGGATGGGCGTGCCGGATATTTTAGCGCTCTGCGCGGTCATCCAATACGACTGGCAGGACGTTCTGGCGCAGCCGCTGGAGGATTTCTACAGCCAGTTTTATTCCTGCGTCATGCAGACGGTGCATATGGTCAAGGCGTTCGTGCCGGATATGATTGCCAAGGGCGACGGCGGACGGATTGTGGTGGTAAGCTCGGAGTGCGCGTCGCTCTGCGAGGCTGGCAACGCGGCCTACGCCTCCGCCAAGCGCGGTCTGGACGGGCTGGTGCGCTGTCTTGCCAAGGAACTCGGCGAATATAAGATTACCGTCAATCAGGTGGCGCCGGGCTGGACGGTCACGCAGAAAGACCGCGCCGACCACACCGAGGCGCAGCCCGACTACGAAAAGACCGTGCCGCTGAAACGCCGCGGAACCGATAAAGAAGTCGCGCAGATGTGTGCTTTTCTGGCGTCGTCGCTCGCGTCCTTCACGACCGGGGCGTATATTCCGGTCTGCGGCGGACGCGTCATGCCCGCCATCTGAGCGAGAAAGGACCGTTCATGGACACACAGAATTACGAAAGCCCCTTCTGCACGCGCTACGCCAGCCGGGAGATGCGGTATCTGTTCTCCGCGGAGAAGAAATTCACGACATGGCGCCGCCTCTGGGTCGCGCTGGCGCGGGCGGAGCATGAACTGGGGCTGGCGGTGACGGCGGAGCAGGTCGAGGAACTCGAGCGGCATATCGACGATATCGACTACGAGGCGGCGGCAAAGCGGGAGGCGGAATGCCGCCACGATGTGATGGCGCATGTCTACGCCTACGGGCTCGCCGCGCCCAAGGCAAAGGGGATTATCCATCTCGGCGCGACCTCGTGCTATGTGGGGGACAATACCGATATCATCATCATGCGCGACGCGCTGGCGCTGCTAAGGGGAAAGCTGCTGCGGGTTATCGCGAATTTACGGGATTTCGCGCAAAAGTGGAAAGCCCTGCCCTGCCTTGCCTATACCCACGGCCAGCCCGCGCAGCTGACGACCGTCGGAAAGCGCGCCACGCTCTGGTTAAATGATTTTCTGATGGACTTGGAAGATCTGGACAGCCGCGCGGCGGGCTTAAAACTCCTCGGCTCCAAGGGCACGACCGGCACGCAGGCGTCGTTTCTGGAGCTTTTTCACGGCGACGGCGAAAAGGTGCGGGAACTGGAGCGCAAAATCGCGGTCGAGATGGGCTTCGCGCCCGACGCGGTGGTCGCGGTTTCGGGGCAGACCTATTCGCGCAAGGTGGACGCGCGGGTGCTCGGGGTGCTTTCGGGAATCGCGCAGTCGGCGATGAAATTCGCGGGCGATATCCGTCTGCTGCAGTCGTTTAAGGAGATGGAGGAGCCGTTTGAGAAGGGGCAGATAGGCTCCTCGGCGATGGCGTACAAGCGCAATCCCATGCGCTGCGAGCGTGTAACGGCGCTGGCGCGGTATCTGATTACGGACGCGCTCAACCCCGCTTTCACGGCGGGGACGCAGTGGTTTGAGCGCACGCTGGACGACTCCGCGAACAAGCGCGTTGCCGTGGCGGAGGGCTTTCTCTGCGCGGACGCGATACTCAATCTCCTGATGAACGTGACCGACGGGCTGGTGGTCTACAAGGCGGTGATTGCCGCGCGCGTGGAGCAGGAGCTGCCGTTCATGGCGACGGAGAACATCATCATGGACGCGGCGGAGCGCGGCGGGGACCGTCAGGAACTGCACGAGCATATCCGGGAGCATTCCATGGCGGCGGCGTCAAGGGTCAAGAATGAGGGGCTGCCCAACGACCTCTGCGAGCGGATTGCCGCGGACCCGATTTTCGGCGTGACGATTGAAGAGCTCAGGGAAAAGCTGCGCGCGGAGAATTACACCGGGCGCTGCGAGGAGCAGGTCGAGGAGTTTCTGCGCGAATATGTCGAGCCCGCGCTGGCGGGGCAGGAGGCGGCAGAGAGCGTCGAGATTACGGTCTGAGCGAAAAAAAGGCTTGACAATTTGCGAAAAATGCACTATAATAAAGAGTACCTGTGTGTATAGAACCGCTCCGCGCCGGTGCGCGGGGAAATGTAGGGAGGCATGGCAGTGAAGAGCAGCAGACCCGTTTTCTTCATCGTGCTGACGCTGATAATCGCCTTCGCGGTGACGACCGTGACGGGGGTTCGCAATCAGTACGGTGATCTGACCACCGTCTATATCAAGGGGCTGAAAGACATCCGGCTCGGGATAGACATTCAGGGCGGTGTGGACGTGACATTCGCGCCAAAGGGCGGCGTGGAGGCGGACACCGCGCAGCTGGAGTCCGTGGAGGAAGTCATGAAAACGCGCCTTATCAACCTCGGCATCAACGACTACGAGGTCTATATCGACGACGCCAACGACAAGGTGATTGTGCGCTTTCCGTGGCAGAGCGGGGAGGAGGATTTCGACCCGACCGAGGCGGTCAGCGAGCTGGGCGAAACGGCGAAACTGCAGTTTCGCAAAGGGTTTAACTATACCGCGGCGGAAAACGAGGACGGCGAATCCGTGATGGAGCCGCTGGGCGACGTCATTCTGGAGGGCTCGGATGTACAGGAGGCCTACGTCACCAACGACTACGACGACTCCGGCAACGCCACGGGGCAGTACGCGGTGGCGCTGGAACTCAAAGATTCCGGGGCGGAGGCGTTTCGCGACGCGACGCAGGCGGCGATGGACGGCGACGCGGAGTATCTGGACATGGCGGGCGCGTCCTCGGGCGCGTCAAACCACGTCATCTCCATCTGGATGGACACCGACTGCATTTCCTACCCGACGGTAAACTCCGTGATTACGGACGGCAGCGCGACGATTACGGGCGATTTCGACTACGATTCCGCCAAGGCGCTCGCGGATAAGATAAACGGCGGCGCGCTCCCCTTTGACCTCGAAACGGTCACGTTCAAGACCATCACGCCGAGCATGGGAAGCGGCGCGCTGCAGATTATGATTCAGGCGGGCGTCATCGCGCTGGTCCTCATCTGCCTGTATATGATTATCCTCTACCGCCTGCCGGGTTTCGTGGCGGCCATCGCGCTGATAGGGCAGGTCGCGGGGACACTGGCGGTGATTTCGGGCTACTTCGGCTTTGAGGATTCCAACACCCTCACCATTCCGGGTATCGCGGGCATTATCCTCGCCATCGGCATGGGCGTGGACTGCAACATCATCACGGGCGAGCGCATCCGCGAGGAATTAAACACCGGCAAATCGCTGGAATCCGCGCTGAAGGCGGCGTACAAGCGCTCGTTCTCCTCCATTCTCGACGGCAACATGACGGTCATCATCGTCTCGATTATCCTCATGGGCGCGTTCGGGGTCTCTTCGAGCTTCTTCGCGAAGGCGCTCTCGTTCATCTTCCGGTGGTTCGGGGTCTCGACAGAGGGCACGATTTATTCCTTCGGCTTTACGCTGCTGACGGGTGTCATCTTCAATTTCATCATGGGCGTTTTAGCGTCCCGGCTGATGCTGACCTCCCTTTCCAAGTTCAAGTGCCTGCAGAACAGAAAGCTTTACGGAGGTAAGGAAAAATGAGCAAAGCGAAGAAGAAATCCGCCCCCGCGGCGAATGTGAAATCCATTGTCGAGCAGGTACACGTGCGGGATTTTTACGGCACAAGGAAAGTTTTCTTTATTATCTCGGGCGTCCTGATGGCGCTGGTGCTGGCGCTCTGCTTCATCCGCGGGGTGAATGTGTCCATTGAGTTCAGAGGCGGGACCATGGCGACCTACTCCTACTCCGGCACGGTGGACGAGAACAAAATCCGCGATATCGCGCATGAATCGCTGGGCACTTCCGTGCGCACGCAGCTGGGCGAGACCTTCACCGGGGAAAAGCAGACGACATTTACCCTTTCCTTTAATATGGACACCCCGTTTGACTCCACGGCGCAGCAGCAGGTTCTGGCGCGCTTTCAGGAGGAGTTCCCCGATTCGGAAATAGAGGCGCTCGAGAGCAGCGATATCGCGCCTTCCTCGGGCAAGCAGTTCCTCGCCAAATGCACCGTAGCGGCTCTCTTCGCGGCGGTGGTCCTGATACTCTACATCGCGTGGCGTTTCAACCGCATCTCGGGCTGGAGCGCGGGGATTTTCGCGGTCGTCGCGCTGCTGCACGATCTGGTCGTCGTGTTCGGGACCTTTGTGGCGTGCGGCTATGAGCTGGATTCCAACTTCATGGCGGTGATTCTGACGATTCTGGGCTATTCCGTCAACGACACCATCGTCATCTACGACCGTATCCGCGAGAATCAGGCGGGGCTCAAAAACACGCCTCTGCCGGAACTTGTCAACATCTCGCTGAGCCAGACCATGCGCCGGACAATCCGGACTTCCGTGACCACGATTGCGGCGATGCTGATTGTCTCGATTCTGGCGGCGGTCAACAATGTAACGACGATTCTGCACTTCAGCATTCCGCTGACGGTGGGTATGGTTTCGGGCTGCTATTCCTCGCTTTGCTTAGCGCCCATGCTGTGGCTTGCGTGGAAACAGCGCGGCCAGAAGACCGAAAAGACCGAAAAAGCCGGAAAGGAAACGGCCAAGAAAGCGGAAGAAGCATAAAAATCGCGCCCCGCCCCTGTCTTCGCGACGGGCGGGGTTTGGCGTGCGCGGGGTATTTTATGGAGGGGAGGGAGCGCGATGTTCGCGGCGGTTTCAACGGCGTGTCTGTACCCGATGCCGACAGAGGACGCGCTCTACGACCTTTGTCTGCACGGCGTGGGCGCGGTGGAGGTTTTCCTGAACGCCCCCTCGGAGACCCGCGCGGTCTTTGTAAGTGATCTGAAGGCGATTCTTTCGCGCTACAATGTCCGCTGCACGGCGGTCCATCCGTGGACGGCGCCCAACGAGGGCTTCATGCTCTTTTCGGGGTATCCGCGGCGCTGCAGGGACTTTCTGGAGGAATCCAAGCGCGTCTTTGAGACGGCCGCGGCGCTCGGCGCGCGCTACTATATCCTCCACGGCCCGCCGCTGGGCGGCTGCAAAGAAGTCTCGGTCTACTGCGAACGGTTTCATATGTTAGCGGAAGTCGGGCGGACCTTCGGCATTACGGTGACGCAGGAGAACGTCAACCGCTATGAGAGCATGAATCTTACGTTTCTGCGCGCTTTTCTGAAACAGCTCGGGGATGAGGCAAAGCTCACCTTCGACACCAAGCAGGCGGTGCGCGCGGGGATGGATTTTGACGAGGCGGCAAGGCTTCTGGGTTCCGCCATCGTGAATGTGCATTTGAGCGACCACGGCCCGCGCGGGGACTGTCTGCGCATCGGCAAGGGCACATTCGATATTGTGAAATTTTTGGCGGCGATTCACGCGCGGGGCTTTGACGGCGCGGTCGTTCTGGAACTCTATCGGGACGGCTTTGAGGGCACGTCCCAGCTCAGCGAGGATTATCACCGCATGGAGCGGCTGATAGAACGCGCGAAAACGTTCAAGGAGGGGTGAGGGGCTGTGCGCTGTCCGTACTGCGGGGAGGAAGACTCCAAGGTAATCGATTCGAGGGTGACGGCGGAAGGCAAGCGCCGCAGAAGGCTTTGCCGGAACTGCTCGCGGCGTTTCACGACGGTGGAAACGGTGGAAAAACCGCTGCTGATGGTCGCCAAGCGCGACGGTTCGCTCGAGCCGTTCAACCGCAGAAAGCTGCTCGCGGGGATTTACACTTCCCTCAAGAAACGCCCCGTTCAGGCGGAGGCGGTCGAGGCGATCGTGGACGAGATTGAGGCGCGGCTGGGCGCGGAAGGGGACGCGACGGTCTCCCCGGACAAAATCGGGACGATGGTGCTCGAGCGGCTGCGGGGGCTTGATCAAGTGGCGTATGTGCGGTTCGCGTCGGTCTATATGGCGTTTTCGGACGTGGAGGATTTTATCCGCGTCATCCGCGATTTGCAGGACGGCGGCGATGCGCCTTGACAAATTCCTCTGCGCCGCGAAGAACATAAGCCGCTCTCAGGCGCGGGAACTGATTCGCGGCGGCGCGGTCACACGCGGCGGGGAAGTGATAAAAGACCCGGGCGCTTTGGTAGCGGCGGAGGACGAGACCGTCGCGCTGCGCGGGGAACTGCTGCGGTTTTGCGATGGGCGGTATCTGCTCATGCACAAGCCTCTTGGGGTGCTGAGCGCGTCAAGAGACGAGGCGCAGAAAACGGTGCTCGATTTAATCGCGCCAAAGGACCGCGCGCGCGGGCTTTCCCCGGCGGGGCGGCTCGATAAGGATACCAGCGGGCTGCTGCTGCTCACCGACGACGGGCAGTTTGTCCACCAACTGATTTCGCCGAAATTCGGCGTGCCCAGATACTATCTCGCGCTGCTGAGAGACCCCTGCGGGCGCGATGACAGGGAGCGGTTCAGGAAGGGCGTGCGGCTGCTTGAAAAGGGAGAGGAGATCACCTGCGCGCCGGCGGAATATGAGGCGGTCGGGAACCGTGTGGCGCTGGTCGGCGTGCGGGAAGGGCGGTATCACGAGGTGCGGAGAATGTTCGCCGCCCTTGGTAATTTTGTACAAAAACTCGCCAGAATTCAGGTCGGAAATCTACATCTGCCGCCGGATTTGGCGCCGGGGTGTTATTTGGAGATAATGCACAAAGATGCGTTGAAAGCGCTCGAAAATTCGTGCATTTCGCGAGTAAACACGGAAATCGTGGAGAAAATTTCGTCAGAATGGATAAAAGAGAGCGAAAAACTTTGGTGAGATATACAATTGACGGGAGCGAAAAAATCTGGTAAAATAGAGATAACGGGAAGATGCGCCTAAACGGCAGGGGGCCGCGCGGGCAGACACCTTTGTATGATAAGCGCCGCTTGGAGCCGGCGTTGAGAAAATGAACAGGAGGACACGAGAATGGCAAGTTTGTCTTTGCGGGGAATTTATAAGAAATATCCCGGCGGCGTGGTCGCGGTTTCCGATGTCAACATTGAAATCCGTGATAAGGAGTTTATTGTTCTGGTCGGTCCGTCCGGCTGCGGGAAGTCCACGACCCTGCGCATGATTGCGGGGCTTGAGGAGATTTCCGAGGGCGAGCTGTACATCGGCGACCGTCTGGTCAACGACATTGCGCCGAAGGACCGCGATATCGCGATGGTGTTCCAGAACTACGCGCTGTATCCGCACATGACGGTGTTCGACAATATGGCGTTCGGGCTGAAGCTGCGCAAGGTGCCGAAGGACGAAATCCGCCGCAAGGTGGAAGAGGCGGCGCGTATCCTCGATTTAACCCCGCTGCTCAACAGAAAGCCGAAGGCTATGTCGGGCGGCCAGCGTCAGCGTGTCGCCTTGGGGCGTGCCATCGTGCGCAACCCGCAGGTGTTCCTGCTCGACGAGCCGCTGTCCAACCTGGACGCGAAACTGAGAGCGCAGATGAGAACCGAAATTTCGCTGCTGCACAAGCGTCTCGGCACGACGTTTATCTACGTCACGCACGACCAGACCGAGGCGATGACGATGGGCGACCGCATCGTGGTCATGAAGGGCGGCTTCGTTCAGCAGATTGATTCCCCGCAGAACCTCTACGAGAATCCGTGCAACAAGTTTGTGGCGGGCTTCCTTGGCTCTCCGCAGATGAACTTCATCGACGCGACGCTTACCTACCGCGACGGGCAGTATGTAGTGCTGTTCGGCGGCTCGGAAGGGCGCGGCGCGCAGTTCGAGATTGTGATTCCGCAGAACAAGGTCACGCCGGATCTCGAGCACTACATCGACAGAGAAGTGACGCTGGGCATTCGTCCGGAGAACGTCCACGACGAGCCGCAGTACCTCGCCAACGCGACGACGGGTATCGTGCGCTGCAGCGTGGAGATTACAGAGCTGATGGGCGCGGAGACGTATCTTTACCTGCAGTGCGAGGGCGTCAAGGTCACCGCGAGAGTTTCGCCGACTTCGACCGCGCAGCCGCAGGATGAGATCGACGTGGTCTTTGACCCGGAGAAAATCCACCTCTTCGACAAAGAAACCGAGAAGACGATTATCAACTGATAACGGCGTTTTTCCCGGAAGCAAAAATGGCCTGTCTGAGACAGGTCATTTTTTGCCCTCTTTTAGTAGCCTTTGGGGTCCTCGCGCAGGGAGTCGTCGTTTTCAATCCAGCGCGCGGTGGGGATGGTAAGGAAGTTCTGCGCGTCGGAGCGGATAATCACCTGCGAGATGCCGGCGTTGAGAATCAGGCGCTTGCACATGGAGCAGGGCTCGACCGCGCCGTCGAGGCGTTCGGTTTTGGCGTCTTTGCAGGCGAGATAGAGCGTGGCGCCGAGCATATCGCGGCGGGAGGCGCTAATGATGGCGTTGGCCTCGGCGTGGACACTGCGGCAGAGCTCGTAGCGTTCCCCGCGCGGAATGCCGAGCCGCTCGCGGAAGCAGTAGTTGAGGTCGGTGCAGTTTGCGCGTCCGCGCGGCGCGCCGTTGTAGCCGGTGGAGATGATCTCGTCGTTCTTGACGATGATGGCGCCGAATTTCCGCCTCAGGCAGGTGCTGCGCCCGCAGACCGCCTCCGCGATATCGAGGTAGTAGCTTACCTTGTCTTTTCTTTCCATTTTTACGATTCCTTTCTGATTTTTTGTGCCCTTCACGGAAGGGAGATTTT
>CAYZMU010000042.1:0-9198 GCA_964479595.1 uncultured Ruminococcus sp.
ATGGCGAAAAGCGGAATGCTCACCACCAGCCCCGGCACCCCGAAGAGCCCGCCGCCGAGCAGACAGGCGAAAAGCTCCCAGAACGCCGGCAGACCGATGGAACTGCCGACAATGTGCGGGTCGAGGAAATTGCAGTCAAACTGCTGCAGAACAATAATGAAAATGAGAAAATAAATGGCCTTGACCGGGTTCTCCATCAGCACGATGAGGTCGCAGACAATCGCGCCGCAAATCGGGCCGAAGTAGGGTATCAGGTTCGTGATGCCGACAATCACCGCAATCAGCACGGTGTAGGGCATTTGCAGAATCGTGTTGCCGATAAAGCAGAGCATGCCGATAATCGTGGAATCGATGATTTTGCCCAGCACCGCCGTGCTGATGGTGCGCCCCGCCTCAGTGAGCTGGGTGTGAATCCATTTAGCGGTTTTGGGCTTTGCCACGGCGTAGAGCACCTGCTTGAACTGCCTGCCGAAGCGCTCCTTGCTGATGAGCACGTAGAGCGCGATGATGGAACCCGCGACCGCGTTGTAGACAATGCCGATGAGCCCCGAGACGCCGCTGGTGAGCGCGGTAATGAGCTTCTGGGTGAGGTCCGCGGCGTCAAACTCCGATTCGGAGAACTGTTCGCTCATGGAATTGACAATATCGAGCAGGCGGCTGTCGCTTTCGAGGAATTTGCCCGCCTCGCTCCGGATAAACTCGATATAAGAGGGGATCTTGCGGATGAAGGTGGAAATGCCGTCCAAGACCTGCGAAAAGGTCACGCTGACGAGCAGCACGACCGCGCCGAGAAACAGCAGCAGCATCCCGAAGGCGCTGACACAGCGCATTGTGGTCTTGAGCTTAGGGTGCTTTTCCACCTGTTTGGCAAAAAGTTTAAGCAAATGCCGTTCCGCCCAGCTCACGGCGGGCGAGAGCAGAAACGCGAAGACAAGCCCCGTCAGGACCGGCGAGAGTGCGTCCGCGATTTTGCGAAGCAGCGCCCCGACTTTGTCGATGTGCATGAGGCAGAACGCGAACAGAATGCACCCGCACAGCACAAACAGCAGCGTCAGCGGGCGCGTTTGCGAAAGCTCCAGGGGCTCGTTTTGGCGGCGTTTCCTCATGTCTCCGGCTCCTTTTCACTTGTCCTCATTCGGGCTGTTATCTTCCGGGGTGTTATCATTCGGGCTGTTATCTTCCGGGATGTTATCATTCGGGCTGTTATCTTCCGGGCTGTCGTCTTCCGGGGCGGGCTCCAGCATACTCTTATAATTGGGGTCGGGCTCTTCCTCAGGCGGCGTCTGCTCGCGTTCCTTGCGCTTTTTGTCCGAACGCCGCAGCGCCCAGACCACCACACCGGTCGCAGCCAAAACTATCAACACCGCCGCGATAATCAGCAAGGTGCGCTTGCTCAGCCCGCTTTGTTTGAAAGCCACGCCGCTGTCCCGCGCGTAGGTAATCGCCGCGGAATCCGCCCGCCCTTTCAGCACAAAACCCTCCGCCGCGACGGGTTCCTCGGAATCCTCTTGGGAGCAGAACCCGATGGCATAGTCCCCGATTTCGGTGACACCTGAGGGCACGGAGAGTTCCCTGATACCCGTGCAGTCAAAAAAGGCGGCGCTGCCGATTTTGGTGACCGAAGAGGGGATTTGCAGCCCGGTCAGCCCCGCGCAGCCAAAGAAGGCGTATTCGCCGATTTCCCCGACGCTCTGCGGAATCTCAAACGCCGTCAGTGCCACGCAGTCCGCCAGCGCGTAGGGGGCAATGCTTTTCAGCGCGGGGTAGTGCAGCGTCTTGAGCGACACGCATTCCGCGAACGCGCCCTCGCCAATGGTATCAACCGAATCGGGAATGACGATTTCCTCCAGCGACAAGGCCCCGGAAAAGGCGTAATCCGAAATCATCGTGACCGAATCGGGGACAGTATAGCTTTTCGCCTCGTTCCCCGCGGGGTAAAAGAGCAGGTTCTTCTTCGCGGTGTCGTAGAGCGCGCCGGCGTCGTCGGTCGTGTAATAGGCGTTGCCCTCGTCGACAATGAATTCCTGTATCCCCGAGCAGGTCATCACCGCCATGGAGCGGATGTCGTTGACCGAGGCGGGGATTCGCAGCGAGGTGAGCGAGAGACAGCCCGAAAACGCGAGACTGCCGACCGTTTCGAGCGTTTCGGGGAGTACCACTTCCTCAAGCGCCCCGTCGCGATAGAACATATGGTCCGGCAAAGTCACCAAATCCTCGGGCAGCGTCACGGATTCCAGACTCAAACAGTTGGCGAGGCAGGACGGGCCGATTTCCTCGACAGAATCGGGAAAGTCAAGCTCCCTGAGCGCCGCGCAGCCGTAAAACGCGCCCTCGCCCACGCTCTCGAGCCCCCGCGGCAGCGTGATTTCGGTGAGCGCCGCGCACTGATAGAAGGCACCCTCGGCGATTTCCTTCATGGAACCTCCCTCAATGGTCACGCTCGTGAGCTTGTCGCAGCCCGCGAACGCCTCCTGCGAGATGCCGAGAATCGGGAAGCCGTCAATCGCCGCGCCGATGACAACTTTGGTAAGCCCCAGGTCCGCCCCGACGATACGCACCCCGCCGGTGACTTTCTCGTACGTGAGCGTCTGGTCCGTAAAGGTGTTGTCGTCTTCCTCCTCCGCGAAGGCTGTTACAGTCAGCGCCGTCACGCACGCGGCGGCGAGCGCCAAAATCCGAATCCCCCGGCGCATCTCCCTATCCTTTCTCCTTTTTGGAATCTTCCCGCTTTTTCTTTTTGTCACGCACAAGCGCGATGATGCCCAGAATCAAAATGACGCCCGCCAGCGCGAAACTCGCCGCAATCCCGACAATCCGCCCGGTGGAAAACGCCTGCTTGGTCGTTGTCTGCGCCGCCGTATCCGTCCCGGTCTCATCCGCCGCGGCTGTGGTCATCTTGCCCTCCGCGATAAACTTAAAATTGTTGCCGCTTTCTTTATCCGAAGCGTAGTTTTGCGCCTCCGAACCGACTTTTCCGTGAATGACAAAGTCCTTATCCGCAACCAAATTATTTTGCGAATCGATCTGATAGCCGAAAGCGGAATAGCCGATCCCCGTGAGCGTTTCCGGAATGGTGATTTCCTTCATCCTGGTCGCCGCGAACGCCGCCTGCCCGACACTCGTACAACTTGACGGAATCTCGAACGCGGAGAGCGCCGTCACCGCGAACGCCGCGTCGCCAATCTGCGTGACTTCGCCCTCCAGACGGACCGTGGCAAGCTGGCTGCAGCGGAAGAAACAGTAGGTCGGAATCTCCGTCACGCCTTTGGGCACGGTGATTTCTGTAAGCCCCGAGCAGTCCGTGAACGCCGCCTGCCCCAGAGAGGTGAGGTTTGCCGGCAGTGTCACCGAGGTGAGGGTTTTGCAGTAGCCAAAGCACGTGGGGCCAATCGCCGTCACTTCCTCCGGGACAACGACCGTTTGCGGTTTCGACGCGATGGGCCAGCGCGCCAGATACCGCCCCTCATCGGCGTAGAGCACGCCGTCCCTGCTCTCAAAATAGCTGTCGGGGCTCTCCACGAGGAAACGCTCGAGCGCGGTGCATTCCGAAAAGGCGAACTCCCCCAGTGCCTCGAGCGAGGCGGGAAGCGTGACTTCCTTGAGCGTATAATTGCCCGCGAACGCGCTGTCGCCGAGCGCTATGACCTCCAGCCCGTCGATTTCCCCGGGAATAACCACTTCCGTGTCGCTGCCGGTGTACGCCTCAATGCACGCCGCCTGAACCGTCTCGTCCTCCCGGCTCTTCAAAATGGTATATTGATAGTCCCCGCTGCTGAAATAGGCGTCTTCGGGGTCTAAAGCGGATTCGGGCGGGAGCGTCGCTGTTTCGTCCGCGAAAACCCGCGGCGTCAGAAGGACCGCCGCGGCAAGCAGGACACCTGCCCGCAAAAGAGAAGACTTTGCACGCATGGAATCACTCCACTGTTACGGATTTTGCGAGATTGCGCGGTTTATCGACATCATTTCCGCGCAGCACCGCCGCGTAGTAGGCAATCAGCTGCAGCGGCACGACCGTCGGCAAAGGCATCAGCAGGTCGTCCATACGCGGCACGGCGAAGTATTCATCCGCGACGTCGCTGTCGGGGCAATAGCCCTCCGCGCCGATGACAATCGTGTGCGCGCCCCGCGCCTTGACTTCCTTGATATTCGAAACGGTCTTGTCCAGCAGGTCGCTCTGCGTCGCCACCGCGATGACGGGCATTCCGGAGCTGATAAGCGAAATCGTTCCGTGTTTTAACTCCCCCGCGCCGTACGCCTCGCTGTGAATGTAGCTGATTTCCTTGAGCTTGAGCGAGCCCTCCATGGACAGCGCGTAGTCAAGCCCGCGCCCGATGTAGAGCAGCGACTCGGTGTTTTTGAGATACGCGGCGATGTGCTTTAGTTCATCCTTTTTCTCTAAAATCGCCGAAATCTTTTCCGGCGCGCTGAGCAGTTCCGCGGTCAGGCGCTCGCATTCCTCCCGCGAAATCGTCCCCTTGGCAAGCGCTAACTCAAACGCGAAGAGATACATCACCGAAATCTGCACGAGATACGCCTTTGTCGACGCCACCGCGATTTCGGGCCCCGCGTGCGTGTAGATGAGCATATCCGCCTCTCTGGCAATGGACGAGCCCTTCACATTGACAATCGCGAGCGTCTTGGCGCCCAAGGATTTCGCCAGCCGCATGGCCTCAAGGCTGTCCGCCGTCTCGCCCGACTGCGAGATGATGATGATTAAATCCCCCTCGCCGATAATCGGGGAGCGATAGCGAAATTCCGAGGCGATATCCACCGTGACAGGCACGCGCGCGAGCTTCTCAATCACATATTTGCCGACCATGCCCGCGTGCATTGCCGTGCCGCACGCCACAATGAAAATGTTCTTGAAATGCCGGATGCTGTCCTTCGTGATGGAACACTCCGCGAGATTGGGCAGCCCGTGCTCCACGCGCGGGACAATCGTCTTGGTCAGCGCCTCGGGCTGCTCGTGGATCTCCTTGAGCATGAAATGTTCGTAGCCCTGTTTCTCCGCCGCGTCCATATCCCAGTCCGCGGTGAAGCGGCGCTTTGAAATCGGGTGAAAATCGCGGTCGAGAACCTCCACGGAATCGCTTTTGAGCACCGCGATTTCCTCCGGCTCGAGCAGGTAGTAGTCTTTCGTGTAGCGCAGAATTGCCGGCACGTCCGAGGCGATGAAATTCTCCCCTTCCGACAGCCCCACAATCAGCGGGCTGCCGCGCCGTACCGCGTAGATGGTGTCGGGGCGGTCCGCGAAGAGTATCCCCAGCGCGAAGCTGCCCTTGAGCCGCGCCATGGTGTCCGCAATCGCGCGCAGCGGGTCGCCGTCATAATGCTCGTCGAGCAGCTGTGCCACGACTTCCGTGTCCGTCTCCGAGACAAAAGTCCTGCCCTTTGCGAGAAGCTCCTTCTTGAGCGCCTTGTAGTTCTCGATAATGCCGTTGTGGACGATGGTGACATTTTTTCCGCCAATATGCGGGTGGGCGTTCTCCTCCGAGGGGACGCCGTGTGTCGCCCAGCGCGTGTGCCCGATGCCGACGTGGCCGCGCGGCGTGCCCGTCTGCCGCATTTTCTCCGCCAAATCCGAAAGCTTGCCCTGCGCCTTGCGCAAAACAATCCCGCCGTCCTCAAAAACGGCGATTCCGGCGGAATCATACCCGCGGTATTCCAGCCGCTGCAGCGCGCTCATCAGGACCTCCGCGCAGTCTCGCTTTCCGACATATCCCACAATGCCGCACATATTGCTGTTCCTTTCTCTATCATGCTTCTTTTAACGAATCCGTCTGCACTCCATGTAATAGCGCTTGTCCGCCGCCTGTCCCATTGAGAAACTCTTGCGCGGCAGCGTGCCCTGACGCCGCACCGCCTCAAACAGCCCGGATTTGGGCATGGCGGGCAGCAGAATCCCGACCGCGTCAGGCGCCTGCGCGAGTCTGGCGAGCGTGTCCTCGCCGTGAATGTAGTCCACGGTACCCGCGTGATTTTGCAGCCACCGGTCGAGGTAATCCTGCACATCGCCCACGGCGCTGCCAAAGGGGGCCGGGAAGGCGTATTTGCGCGTTTTCCCGCCGTGCAGAATCTCCACCTCGCGCGTGTTTTCAGCAACCTCGCCGTCTTGGCAAAGGTCCTTTAGGAACGCGTCCGCGTCCACGCCGCGCAACACCCTGTGAATCGGCTCAAAGACCAGCGCGGGACTGTGCAGGTTCACAAGTTCACAGAGCGCCCACCGCAGCGGCTCACGCTCGGTCGGCTCGCCGGGGTGCGCCGCCTTCCATTCCTCATAAAGCGCCTTGGCGGCCGCGAGGGAATGGTTGCCGTCGCCCACGGCGTACACAAGCGGGTTTTCGGGGTCCGTCTGCCGCTGCAGCGCCGCCAGTGCCGCCAGCACAGCCGCCTGTTCGTCCGCGCTCAGCAGCCGCCCCTGTACGCGTCCGCCCCCGCGCAGCAGCTCCGTATCATAAAGCAAATCGCCGTGACTTGCCGACAGCGGTTCAATCACCGTTTTCTCCGGGTCGTCAATCAGCAGCATGACGTGCGACGCCTCTAAGACCGCGCCGCGGCGTATCTCCTCGCGCTTGGGGATCCGCTCCCGGACCGTCGCCTCCGTCGCGCGCACGAGCGTCTTGGATTCGGGCGTAAAATCGTAGTTTTCCAGATCAATCCGCCCGACGATCCCTTCCCGGATCTTGCCGTCGGACTGCTCGCGCCGCACATAAATCATCGCGTCTTTATATTCCGCGAAAATCCCCGCGGACAGATACGCGCGCATGGTTTCGTGAATGGCGTCCACGCGCGCGGAAACATCGCTCTCCCCGAGATAGACCTCCGGCAGAATCAGCCGCAGCGTGGAGGGATTTTCCCCCACCTCGCGCGCGGTTTCCTCCCAGAATTCGGGCTCGGAGGTGTGCTGGTCGCAGGCGGGAACGCCCCAGACCTTCGTTATCGTTTTGGGCAGCAGAATGTCCGCCGCCGCAAAGGGTACCTCACGCATTTTTTACCGCACCTTTCTATGATATTATAACACAACGGGCGGTAAATGTCAAGCGCGGCGCAGTTTCAGCGCGTACCAGCCGCCGTCCGCGCGCGCCTCTTCCAGAGCGAAGCCCTGCCGCGCCATCGCCTCTTGCACTTCCTCCGCGCGCGCCTCGATAATCCCCGAAAGCAGCAGCACGCCGCGCGGCGCCAAAAACCCGCCGAAGAGCCCGCCCATGGCAATCAGCACATCCGCGACGATATTCGCCGCCACGATATCATAGCCGCCGCCGATTTTTTTAACGAGCGCGCTGTCTTTGAGGATATCGCCGCGCAGAGCCGTGTAGTTTTCCATATCAATGCCGTTGAGAGCGGCGTTGTCCAAAGCGGCCTTCACCGCGTTTTCCTCAATATCCACAGCCAGAGCGGATTTCGCCCCGAGCAGGATTGCGGCGATAGAGAGAATCCCGCTGCCGCAGCCCAAATCCAGAACCTTCGCGCCGTTTTCGACGCATTCCTCCAGCAGAGTAAGACAGAGCCGCGTGGTTTCGTGCTGGCCCGTGCCGAAGCTCGAGCCGGGGTCGACACGGAGAATCACACGGTTTTGCGCGTTTTCCGGCTCTTCCCACGCCGGCGCGACAAGGAGGCGCTCCCCCAACTCAAACGGGTGAAAATACGCCTTCCAGCTGTTTTCCCAGTCCTCTTCTCTCAAATCCTTTGTGGTGAGCGCGAGTGTCCCGAAGTTGTCATGCTCGGATTGCAGCTGTTTTAACAGGCTTTGCAGGGCGGAAAACTGCTCCGCGCCCTGCGCGTTTCGCGGCACATAGACCGTCACACTCGGCGCGCCCTCCAGAATGCTCTCGCGCAGCCCTTCCTCGAGGTAATCCCAGTGCCCGGCGCGCTGTGCCATGAGGTCATCGAAATCGTCCGGGTCGTGAATGGCAAACCCGGTAAACCCTATCTCCTCGAGCGCCGAACAGAGCAAATCGAGCCCCTCTTTCGAGGTCTCAATCCGCGCCTCAAGCCAGTTCACGCGTCCGCCCCGAGCGCCAGAACCGCTTCCGCGGCGGCGTTTAACCAGTCGCCCTCGTAGAGCTCAATCATGCCCTTGTCGCTCGCGGCGGCGAGTTTGGGGTTTAAGGGGATTCGGCCAAGCACGGGGAGGTTATGCTCTTTCGCGACTTCGTCCAGCGCGCTTTCGCCGAAAACGCGGATTTCCTTCCCGCAGTCGGGGCAGGTGACATAGCTCATGTTCTCGACAAGCCCCAGAATCGGCACGTTCATCATCCGCGCCATCTTCACCGCCTTGCCGACAATCATGGAGACCAGCTCCTGCGGCGTCGTGACGACCAGAATCCCGTCCACCGGGATACTCTGGAAGACCGTCAGCGGCACATCGCCCGTGCCGGGGGGCATATCGACAAAGAGGAACTCCTCGTCCGCCCAGATGACGTCTGTCCAGAACTGGCTCACCGCGCCCGCGATGACCGGCCCGCGCCAGACAACCGGGTCGGTCGGGTTTTCGAGCATGAGATTGACACTCATGATATCCGTGCCGAGCTTTGATTTGACGGGGAGAATGCCGTTTTCATCGCCTTGGGCGCGGGCGGTGACGCCGAACATTTTTGGGATAGACGGGCCCGTGATATCCGCGTCCAGAATCCCGACGCTTTTGCCCGCCCGCTGTACGGCGACAGCGGTTAAAGCGGTGACCAGGGATTTTCCGACCCCGCCCTTGCCGCTCATGACGGCGATGACGTGCCCTATCTTTGACAGCGGGTGCGGGGGCTGGCGCAGGTCTCTTTCCGCGCAGTTTTCCCCGCAGGTTTCGCAGTCGTGTCCGCATTCGCTCATGTGATCAGATCCTTTCGCAAGTTTGACACCCATACAAGACCCAGTATACCACAAAAACGCGCGGCTGTCAACCGCGCGGCACAAAAATAGGATGATGCCCGAAGGCATCATCCCAGTCAGGTTTTTTGAGTCAGCGCGAGGAGATTAGTGCATCTTCTTGCGGATGACGACCGCGGCGGCGGCAGCGCTCAGCAGAGCGGCGACCGCGACAGCGGGACCGGCGTCACCGGTAGCGGGAGCCGGAGCAGCCGTGCCGGCAGGAGCAGCCGTGGCAGCGGGCTTCGTCGTGGTGGTTGTGGTCGCGGCAGACGCGGCGGCCGTGGTTGTGGTCGTGGTGGTCTCTTCCGGAGCAGCCGTGGTGGTCGTGGTGGTCGT
>CAYZMU010000043.1:0-4869 GCA_964479595.1 uncultured Ruminococcus sp.
GGAAAAACCACCGCCGCCTTGAACAAATCCCCGTCCGCCTGAAGTTCCAGCCGTCCGCCCTGCAGCGCCGTCAGATCCTTTGCGATGGACAGCCCCAGCCCGCTGCCCTCCGTGTGCCGCGAGGCGTCCCCGCGCACAAAACGCTCCGTCAGCTCGTCCGCCTTGTCCGCCTCCAGCGGGTATGCCGAAATGTTTTTAAGCTCCATCCGGATTTCTTCCTCCGCGCGAAAGACGTTTAAGTACACCCGTGTGCCCGGCATCGCGTATTTGAGCGCGTTCTGCAGCAGGTTGTCAGCCACTCTCCCCAGCAGCCCGCCGTCCGCCGCGATGAACAGTTCCCCGTCTGCCACGCGCGTCAGAAGTGTGAGCCCCTTTTCGGCAAAGCGGTCCGCGTATTCCCCCGCGAGCTGCTCCGTCATGACACTCAGGTCCACGGGCTCTATCCGCACCTCCACATTCCCCGTCGACGCTTTTGACGCGTCCACCAAATCAATCGTCAGCTTCTTGAGCCTTTGGGACGCGCGCCCCAGCACCTCAAGATATTCCGCGGCTTTCGGCGTCTGCGCGGGTTCGCGGCTGAGCAAATCCACATAATTGATAACAGAGGTCAGCGGCGTTTTCAGGTCGTGCGAAACATTCGTGATAAGCTCCGCGCGCATCCGCTCCGCTTTGGTCTGCCGCGCGACCATCTCGTCCACACTCCGCGTGATATGGTCAAGTGATTGATCAAATTCCGCGAACTGCCCCCGCAGCCTGATTCTTCGCCTCGGCGCGCTCAGGTCCCCCGCCTCAATCGCTTTCACGTGCGCGCGCAGCTCGCAATAACAGTAGATGATATAGACCGTTCCCAGCGCCGTCAGCGCGTCCAGCACGAGCGCGATCGCGAGCGTGAAGCCGTTTCGGAGCGCGAAGGCGTTTGCGAACGCGAGCCCCGCGAGCCAGAGCACCGCCGCGATACAGGTGAACGGCCTGTGCGAGAATAGCCCCGAAAGCCATTTCCCCGCGCGCACAAAGGCAAAGCTCTGCCAGAATGTTCCTGTCTTGACGCGCACCGCCGTGGTGTAGAGCCAGAGCACAAAACTCCCCGCCACGGGCACGGAGAGCCCCGCGCAGAAGACCGCGAACAGCAGCGCGGGCACTTTCGCCTCCCGCAGCGCCCAGAGGGTGAGCGCCGCGCCGCCCGTCACCAGCAAGGGCAGCAGCCAGAACATCTCATAGCCCGCCGTGTGCGGAAAGACGGCTTTTGCCTCCCCGCCGTCCGCGCTGTAGCCCGCCGCGCAGCACATGAGCACGCAGCAAATGACACACAGCAGCGCGCAGAAGAAGAGCCCGCCCGCCTCAAGAGCGGGATGCGCGGTCAAAGTCTGCAGCACCTCAATATCCGAGCGAATCCCGTCCCGCACAGGCAGCCCTTCCGCCAGATATTCCACCACATCGCAGGTTTTCATTTGCGCGCGCTCCCCCGTGACAGTGACGGCGACATCTTTGTTCAGCTTTTCCTCCAGCGCCGCGTTCTGCGCTTTCACGGGTTCGCCGAGGCGTTTGAGCTGATAGTATTCCTCCAGCGGAACATGGTCCGCGTACGTCCGGCCGCTGGCGTAGTAGGTGACGCTTGCCGTGGCGTTGTCATACACGGTCCACTCGCAGCCCTCGCCGTAGGTCTCCTCGTAGTCGTAGTTTTTCGCCTCTTCAACGCTGTCAAACGTGATCTCTTCCGTCTGCTGCTCCGGCCGCGTCACGTCCAGCCCGCTGTGGTAGACGCCGTCGATCTGGCTGTCGGTAAAGTACCAGTTTCTGAAATCGTCCGGGTCGTCCAGAAAGACCCCCCGCTCGCCGTAGAGCAGGTCTTCCATATTCGCCACCGGGTCCTCGTAGACCGCCTGTTTGGTGTAGTCCTCCGAACTCAGCAGCAGATTCACCGTCCGCGTTCTTATCGCGCGCTTTTGCGCCGTTTCATAGTCGCTGTCGTTGGTCGCCGTCAGCTTGCCGTCGCTCAGAACGGCGAAGCGGTAGTTTGTAAGCTCCGGGTCAAGCGTGTCGGGCAGGTATTTCTCATCGCCGCGCAGCCGCGCCAGAGCCACATCTTCCACGTCGATGTCCGCATCCGCGGCATACCGGCTCAGCACCGACACCGCGACGCCGTCACTTTGCGGCTGCGCCGCCCCGCAGCTTACCGTCAGCCACGCGCACCCGCCCAGCAGCAGCGCGCACGCGAGGAAAAGCACCGCTCCCGCGCACGCCGCAATCTTCAGCGAGAGCTCGTATTTGACGGACTGTTTCAGTGATGACGCCCCCTTTCAGGGTTTCTCGAGTTTGTAGCCCTGTCCCCACACGACCTTGATAAGGCGCGGGTCCTGCGGGTTTATCTCGAATTTCTCGCGCAGGTGCCGGATATGCACGGCGACGGTGTTTTCCGAGCCGATGGGGTTTAGGTGCCACACGCGGCTGTAGATTTCGCGCGGGGAAAAGACCGTGCCGGGGCTGTGCATGAGCAGCGAGAGAATGTCGTACTCAATCGGGGTGAGCGCCACGGGCTCGCCGTCCAGAAACGCCGCCTTCGCCTTCTGGTCCAGTGTGATGCTCCCCACGGTCAGCGTGTCGGGATTTTCCCCCGCCGCCGCGCCCAGCCGCAGATACCGCCTCAGCTGCGCGCGCACCCGCGCCACCACTTCATTGGGCGAAAACGGTTTCGTGATATAGTCGTCCGCGCCGACATCCAGCCCCAGCACCTTGTCGGAATCCTCCGATTTCGCCGTCAGCAGAATGACGGGCACATTGCTGAACATCCGTATCTCGCTCATCGCCGCGATGCCGTCCATGCCCGGCATCATGATATCCATGAGAATCAGCTGCACATCTTCCCGCGCCGCGATTTTCACGGCGTCGAGCCCGCCGTAGCAGCTTATCGTCTCAAACCCTTCCTCTTTCAGGTAAATCTCCAGCGCCGCGACAATGTCGGGCTCGTCGTCGCAGATGAGTATCGTCTCCATCAGCCGTCCCCTCCGCTGTCTATTATACTCCCTTTGCCCGCCCTTTTCAAGAGCGCGAATATGAAGTTTTCTTTAAAAAAGAAACGCGCCGGAGGTATTGCCCCCGGCACGTACCGCGAATTTTACTTGAGAGCCTCCTCGACCGCCACCGCGCAGGCGACTGTCGCGCCGACCATCGGGTTGTTGCCCATGCCGATAAGCCCCATCATCTCCACGTGCGCGGGCACCGACGAGGACCCCGCGAACTGCGCGTCGGAGTGCATGCGTCCCATGGTGTCCGTCATGCCGTAAGAGGCGGGACCGGCTGCCATGTTGTCCGGGTGCAGGGTGCGTCCCGTGCCGCCGCCCGAGGCGACAGAGAAGTATTTCTTCCCCGCGTCCGTGCGCTCTTTCTTGTACGTCCCCGCGACCGGGTGCTGGAAACGGGTGGGGTTGGTGGAGTTGCCCGTGATGGAAACATCGACGTTTTCCTTCCACATAATCGCGACACCCTCGCGCACGTCATTGGCGCCGTAGCAGTTGACTTTCGCGCGCAGCCCCGTGGAATACGCCTTGCGGAAGACCTCTCTGACCTCGCCCGTGTAGTAGTCCATCTCGGTCTCGACATACGTAAAGCCGTTGACGCGCGCGATAATCTGCGCCGCGTCCTTGCCCAGTCCGTTGAGGATGACTCTCAAGGGCTTGGTGCGGACTTTGTTGGCCTTCTCCGCGATGCCGATGGCACCCTCCGCCGCCGCGAAGGATTCATGCCCCGCCAGAAACGCGAAGCATTCTGTCTCTTCCTCCAGCAGCATTTTTCCTAAATTGCCGTGCCCCAGACCGACTTTGCGCTGGTCCGCGACCGAGCCGGGAATGCAGAAGGACTGAAGCCCCTCGCCGATGGCAGCCGCGGCGTCCGCCGCTCTCGAGCAGCCCTTCTTTATCGCGATGGCGCAGCCCACGGTATACGCCCACTTGGCGTTCTCAAAGCAGATGGGCTGAATGCCCTCCACCAGCTTGTAGATATCGAGTCCCTTTTCCTTGCAGACATCCGCGCACGCCTCAATCGAGGGAATGTCGTACTGCGCGAGCACGGCCAAAATCTGCTTCTCTCTTCTCTCGTAGGATTCAAACAATGCCATGTCCGGTGCGCTCCTTTCTCACTGTTTCCTCGGGTCGATGAATTTTACAGCGTCCGCGACTCTGCCGTACTGCCCCTGCGCCTTCTCAAACGCGGTGTTGGCGTCGTCGCCGCCCTTGATGAAATCCATCATCTTGCCGAAGTTTACGAACTTGTAGCCGATAATCTCGTCGTCCTCATTGAGCGCCAGCTGCGTGACATAGCCGTCCGTCATTTCCAGATATCTCGGGCCTTTGGCAAGGGTGCCGTACATGGTCCCGACCTGCGAGCGCAGACCTTTCCCCAAATCCTCAAGCCCCGCGCCGACGACCAGCCCGTCCTCGGAGAACGCGCTCTGGGAGCGTCCGTAGGCAATCTGCAGGAACAGTTCCCGCATGGCGGTGTTGATGGCGTCGCAGACCAGATCGGTGTTGAGCGCCTCCAGAATCGTTCTGCCCGGCAGAATCTCCGCCGCCATCGCCGCGGAATGCGTCATGCCCGAGCAGCCGATGGTCTCAATCAGGCATTCCTGAATGACACCCTCCTTGACATTGAGCGTCAGCTTGCAGGCGCCCTGCTCCGGAGCGCACCAGCCCACGCCGTGCGTGAACCCGGAGATGTCCTTAATCTCCGTCGCCTTGACCCACTTTGCCTCCTCGGGAATCGGCGCGGCGCCGTGCGCGACACCCTGCGCCACGGGACACATGTTTTCTACTTCGCTGGAATAGACCATACCTTTACCCCTTTCCGCGGCGCGTTCATAACGCCGCATGAATCCGT
>CAYZMU010000043.1:4969-8901 GCA_964479595.1 uncultured Ruminococcus sp.
GCGTATCGTATCATTTGCCGTTTCGCTGTTTTAAAATCCCGCGTCAGTTGTTCCAGCTCTCAAGCTCTCTGTAGAGCCCCAGATAGAGCTCCGCGGAGGACGCCCAGCTGAAATCCGCTTCCATTGCCTGCCGCTGAATCTTCTCCCAGAATTCCTTGTTGTTGTAGGCGCCCATCGCGCGTCTGCACGCGCCGAGCATATCGTGCGCGTTGTAGGTCTTGAACGTGAAGCCCGTGCCGCCGTCCTCGCCGCCGGAATCCTTCACCGAATCGCGCAGCCCGCCCGTTTCACGCACAATCGGCATCGTGCCGTAGCGCATGGCGTACATCTGCGCCAGCCCGCAAGGCTCGCTCTGAGACGGCATCAAAAACATATCGCAGCCCGCGTAGATGTGCCGCGCCAGAGTCGGGACAAAGCCCAGCGTCACCGAAACCGCCAGCGGATACCGCCACTGCATTTCCTTGAAGAAATCCTCGTAGACGCGCTCGCCGCTGCCCAGAATCGCGAAGTGGAAGCCGTCGTGAATCATTTCCTCGAAAACGTAGCGGATAAGGTCAATGCCCTTGTGCGCCACGAACCGCGTGCAGATGCCGATAATGGGCTGGTCGTCCTGCGGCAGGTTCAGTTCCGCCTGCAGCGCGCGCTTGCACGCGAGTTTCCCGCTCATGTCCTTGATGCTGTAGTGTTCATACGGCGGGGTCAGCGTCTCGTCCGTTTCGGGGTTGTAGCTGTCGGTGTCGATGCCGTTTAAGAAGCCTGTGAGTTTGTACTGCTTGTTGGTCAGCGCGCGGTCGAGTCCGTGCGAGTACCACGGGTCGAGAATCTCCCACGCGTAGCTCGGGCTTACGGTGGTAATCTTGTCCGCCGTCTCAATCGCGCCCTTCATCATGTTCACGTTGCCGTCATAGAGCAGCAGGTGGGTGTGGTACATGGGTATCCCCATCAGTTCATTGAGCACTTCCTTGCCGTACTTGCCCTGATACTGGATGTTGTGAATTGTGAAGACCGTGCGGATGTTCTCAAAGCCTTCCTGATATTTGTAGAAGATCTGATAATAGACCGGGGTGAGCGCCGTCTGCCAGTCGTTGCAGTTGATGATCGTGGGCTTCCAGCCTATCACCCGCAGCATTTCCAGAATCGCGCGGCTGAAAAACACGAAGCGCTCGCAGTCGTCGTAGAAACCGTAAATGCCGTCGCGCTTGAAGTAGTACTCGTTGTCGATGAAGTAGTAGGTGACGCCGCCGTGTTCCGCCGAGAAAATCCCGCAGTACTGCTTGCGCCACGCCACGTCCACCGTAATCGACGCGATAAAAGTCATCTTCGCGCGCATTTCATCGTTAATGCATTTGTAGAGCGGAATCACCACTCTGCAGTCGCAGCCCTTCGCGTTGAGCGCGGCGGGCAGAGCCCCCGCCACATCCGCGAGTCCTCCCGAGGCGACAAACGGTCTTGCCTCGCTCGCGGCGTAAAGAATGTTCATGCAAACCTCTCCTTTCGCGCGCCCCGGGTCAGATGACCGCGCCTTTTCCGATAAACAGCGGATATCCCGCCGAACCCGTCAGCTGGCGCTCGTCGGCGATGGTGACATTCTTGTCGGTGATGACATTGCGAATCGAGCAGCGCTCGCCGATCACCGTTTCCTGCGTAATGACGCTGTCGCGCACGACCGAGCCCTTGCCCACGCGCACGCCGCGGAACAGCACGCTGTTTTCAACCTTGCCTTCAATGACGCAGCCGTCCGCTATCAGCGCGTTCTTCACCTTCGAATCCAGCCCGAAATGCACCGGCGCCTTGTCCTTGGTCTTGGTGAAGATGGGGCGCGAGCTTACAAACAGCGCGTCGCGCTTGCCCGTGTCGAGCAGGTCCAGGTTGGCGGCGAAATAGCTCGCCAGCGAGTCGATTCTCGAATAATACCCCTCGTGTTCATACGCCAGAATCTTATACCCCGCCGCGCGGTCGAGCAGCACGTCCCTGCGCAGGCTGCATTTGCCCCGGCTCATGGCCTCCTTGACGACATCCCTGAGGAAATCCTTGCTCATGATGTACATGTCAAGCCCCAGATTGCACGCGCCGGTCATGGGCGGGTCAATCATCACATCGTTTACAAAGCCGTCCCCGCCGATGCCGAAGATCGTCGCGGAGCCCTGCGCGTTCTGGTCGTGATAGCCCTTGGCGTAAATCGCCGTGATATCCGCGCCCGACTGCGCGTGCGCGTCCACTGCCGCGCGGTAGTCAATGTTCGTGACCACGTTGCAGTCCGTCAGCACCACATAGCCCGCGTTGGCGTGTTCCACAAAGCTCCAGATATTGCCCAGCGCGTCGAGCTTGCCGTTATAGACCGTGGAGGACGACAGGCTGTACGGCGGCAGCAGGTGCAGACCGCCCTTCTTGCGCGCCAGATCCCATTCTCTGCCCGAGCCCACGTGGTCGAGCAGCGAGCCGTAGTTGCTCTTGGTGATGACGCCGACCTGCGAAATCCCGGAATTGACAAAGTTGGAAAGCGGAAAGTCAATGAGGCGGTAGCGCCCTCCGAACGGCACGGAACCCATCGTGCGCAGCTTGGTGAGATCGAAAATCACGTCATCGTGGACGCTGGCGAAAATCAGCCCCAGAATGTTCTTGTTGGTTCCCATTGCGTGTACCCTCCTTGCCGTTTGTATTCAGATGGATTCCGAAAGAATCTGCTTGGGCTCGACTGCCTTGCCCTGCGAGACCGTAATTCTGTGCCCCGTCACGGCAATGCCCCAGTCGTCGCGGTTGTCCACATATTCCTCCGGGCTGCGCCCGATATGCGCGCCCGCTTCCACGACGCAGTCTTCCCCGACAATCGCGTATTCCACCACGGCGCCGGCCTTGATGACCGTGCCGGGCATTACGATGCTGTACTTGACCGTCGCGCCCGCTTCCACCGTCACGCCGCCGAAAATCACCGAGAAATCCACGTTCCCGCAGATGACCGAACCCTCTGTAATCATCGAGTTCTCCACCTGCGCGTCAGGCCCTATGTACTGCGGAGGGAGGTTGTTGTGCCGCGAATAAATCCGCCATGTCTTGTCGTAGAGATCCAGCGGCTCGCTCGGCGCGAGGAGATCCATGTTGGCGTCCCAGAGCGAATCGAGCGTCCCCACATCCTTCCAGTACCCCTCAAAGGTGTACGCGAACAGGTTCTCGCCGTTTCGCAGCATGGAGGGAATGATGTCCTTGCCGAAGTCTTTCGAGCCCGTGTTGGCGTTCTCGTTCTCAATCAGGTACTTCTTGAGCTTGCTCCACGTGAACACGTAAATGCCCATGGACGCCAGCGTGGACTTGGGTTCTTTCGGCTTCTCCTCAAAGTCCACCACCCGCATCTCTTCGTCGCAGGTCATAATCCCCATGCGCGACGCCTCGGATTTCGGCACGTCCAGCACCGCGATGGTCAGGTCCGCGCCCTTCTCCTTGTGGAACGCCACCATCTTTGAGTAGTTCATCTTGTAGATGTGGTCGCCCCCGAGTACCACCACGTATTCCGGGTCGTAGCGCTCAATGAAGCTGATGTTCTGATAGATGGCGTTCGCCGTGCCCTCGTACCACGACGCCCCGGAGTGGCTCTCGTACGGCGGCAGAACGTGTACCCCGCCGTTCATTCTGTCCAGATCCCACGGCTCGCCGTTGCCGATGTACTCGTTGAGCACCAGCGGCTGGTACTGCGTCAGTACCCCCACCGTGTCAATCCCCGAATTCGTGCAGTTGGAGAGCGGAAAATCAATCAGCCTGTACTTCCCGCCAAACGGTACAGCGGGCTTCGCCATATCGTGCGTCAGCGCGTACAGCCTGCTTCCCTGCCCTCCGGCGAGCAGCATTGCCACTACTTCCTTCTTCGTGTTCATCAGTTTACCCTCCTTCTTTTTATTTCCGACTTTTTGTCGCCCGTTTTTTGTTATCGGGGGAATTTA
>CAYZMU010000044.1:0-8699 GCA_964479595.1 uncultured Ruminococcus sp.
AGGAACTCGGACCGTTTCCCCCGGCAGGGGGGAGAAAGCCCGCCCCCGGCAGGGGGAGAAAACAGTTTCCGACAACATCCAAACATAACAGCCCCCGGCATTCTTGTTCCCTCTCCGAAGGAGAGGGAGCCCTGACCGTTTCCCCGACAAGGGGAAGAAAACAGGTTGCGTACCACCCCAAAACATAACGATTCCGATACCATCGCCTGCTTCGGGAACAACATCACAACCCCGAAAAACACACAGCGGGCAGAAAAAAGCTGCGGGGACAACATAACAGCCCCCGGCATTCATGTTCCCTCTCCGAAGGAGAGGGAACTCGGACCGTTTCCCCGGAAGGGGAAGAAAACAGTTTCCGACAACACCCAAAACATAACAACTCCGATACCATAGCCTGCTTCGGGGATAACATCACAACCCCCGACAACAAATGTCGGGCAGAAAAACGGTTGCGATAACCCCAAAACATAACAACTCCGATACCATAGCCCGCTTCGGGCATAACATAACATTCCCCGACAACAAATGTCGGGCAGAAAAAAGGAGGTGAGAGCATGAAGAAATATGTCTGCAAGATCTGCGGCTACGTCTACGACGAGGAGAAGGGCGACCCCGACAACGGCATCGCTCCCGGCACCAAGTTTGAGGACCTGCCCGATGATTTCGTATGCCCCGTCTGCGGGGTCGGCAAGGAGAACTTCGAACCCGCCTGAAAACCACAACGGCGCGTCCCGCGAATGGGGCGCGCCGCCTTTTTTACGCTTGCCGCGGGGTTTCCTCGCGCAGTGTGAGCAGAATGCGCTGCACACGCTGGTCCTTGCACTGCAGGACCTTGATGCGGAACCAGTCGCCCTCCACGACTTCGCCCGCGCTTAAGATGTGCCCCGCGATTTCCATCAGCCACCCGCCCACGGAGGTGCAATCTGTCTCCACGCGGTTGGGCGGCAGCGAGAGCGTCTCGAGCAAATCCGCAATCCCCATCTCCCCGGAGACCTCGTAGCTGCCCGAGCGCAGTTTCGTAATCATGGGCACAACCTCGTCCGCCTCGTCGTAAATCTCCCCGACCAGTTCCTCGATAATGTCCTCCATGGTGACAATGCCCTTTGTCCCGCCGTACTGGTCGAGCACCACCGCGATATGCGCCTTGTCGCGCTGCATTTGCCGCAGCGCCTCGCTGATACGGGCGAATTCGGGCAGCCGCATGATGTTCTGCTCAATGGACGCGATACCCGGCTCCCCGCGCTCCAAAAGCGCGAAGAAATCCTTCTCCGTGATGAACCCCGTGATGTCGTCGAGCGTCTCCTCGTACACGGGCAGTCTGGAATAGCGTTCCGAGAGAAAAATCTCCTTGATTTTCGGCACCGGCGTGTCCTTGCGGATGGCGGTCACGTTGACGCGCGGCACCAGCACCTCCGAAACGGAAATCTCGTCGAACTCCAGCGCGGACCGCACAAGGTCGCTCTCGCTCTCTTCCAAGACGCCCTCTTCCTCAATCTGCTCCACGATGACTTTGAGCTCGTCCTCCGTGACAGTTGGCTCGCCGCCCTTGCCCTGCACGAGTTTCGATAAGCGGTTGAACAGGAAGATGACCGGGGTGAGCAGGAAAATCAGGGCGTTGAGCGGCGCCGCGAAGAGCCGCGCGAGGCGTTCCGCGTGGGTCTTGGCGTAGGATTTGGGGAGGATTTCGCCGAAAATCAGCACCAGCACGGTCATACAGATTGTGGCAATCCCGACACCGCCCTCGCCGAGCCATCTGGTGAATAAAATAGTGCCCAGAGAGGCGGAACAGGTGTTGACCAGATTGTTCCCGATGAGAATCGCGGTCAGCGCGCGGTCAAAGCTTTCCGCTAACTTCAGCGCCCGTTCGGCGGTGCGGTCCCCCTGCTGCGCGGCGTGCTTCAGACGGATTTTGTTGACGCTCGAAAACGCCGTTTCGGCGGCGGAAAAAAGCGCGGAAAGGCAAATGAGAAGCACAATCGCGATGGCGTAAATCATATATGATAAATCCTTCCTGTGTCGGTTACACAAAACCGCCCGGCTCAAAAAGGGGGCGGTTCGCTGTTCTTCAGGATTCTGTGCGGTTTAAACGCACCGTCACGCGCGTGCGTCCGCCGAGTGTACAGGTAAAAAGACTCAAATCCCACCGCGGTTCGAGCATTTCCTCAATCGCCGTGGGCGGCAGCACTTCGCTCTCCTGCACCTGATAGGTGTAGCGCTCCCCCGCCGCGTCCACGAAATCGACCGCGTCGCCGGCCTGCAAATCCTTGATCTTGCCGAAGTGGCTGGAATAGTTGTGCGCGCAGATCACCAGATCATTTCCGCGCGGAGTCCCTTCGTAGCGGCAGGGCGAGACTTTCAGCTGCTTATAATCCCAGTCCGCCGCGACCGGCAAATCCAGCCCCAGCGCGGGGATGTGAAGGGTCCCGATATACGCCGTCCCGTTAATCTCAACGGTCGGCATTTCGTCCTTCGGGGGCTCGGGTTCCTCGGCCAGCTGTCCGGTTACCCCCACAGGCAATTGTTCCTTTTCGCTTTTCCCCCGTGCCTCGTCAATCGCGCGCACGATGTCTGTGGAAGCGGACGCCGCCATGGAATCCTCATGAATGTTGTACGCCGTCAGCCCCACGCCGCCGCCCATGAGCAGCACGCCCGCTATCATCAGCGCAATCCGCTTACCGTTCTTCATCGTCTTTCACGGTGCGCGGCGCCGCAAGACCTGTCACAAACAGCACCAGCCCGCCCGCGAAAAGCACCGGCACAGGCCACCAGAGCTGCCCGGTCTGCGGAAGTTTGGGCGGCGCGGTCGTCTGCGTAACGGCCGTCGCGGTCGTAGTCGTTGTGGTGGTCGTTGTTTCCGCGCTCGTCGTCGTAGTCGTCTCAGAAGCCGCGGTCGTCGTTGTGGTTTCCCCCGGCGCGGTCGTGGTGGTCGATTCCGTGGAGGTCGTCGTCTCGATATAGGTGTTCTCGACCGTGAAAACCTGCCCATCGCGCGTCACCGTAACGCTGTACCCCGCCGGGATATTCTCCTCCGCGACATTCCAGTCTTCTGTTACGGAGAGCCCTTCCCACGTGTACGACCAGCCGTTTGCCTCGGAAAGTTCCACTTCGTCGTAGACTTCCCCGCCGCGCAGCAGCCGGACCGTGACACTATCCGGGCGCGAGGCGCCGTCTCCGCCCGTCCAGACTTTCTCGACACTGAAGGGCTTGCTCTCGCCGCTGCTGCCGACAATGCTGTACTTGACGGAGAGTTCCACAGGGTTTGGCGAATCGTCCCGCACCGAGACCAGCGCGGGGCTGGACGCGACAATCTTTCCGCCTGCCTCGCCCCTGGATTCCGTCAGAAGATAGACGCCTTCCTCCGGCACCGTGAGCAGCACCCGCCCCATGGAATCGGTCTCGCCCTGTGCCGCGGGCGTGCCTGTGCCGTCCGCCACAAAGGACGCCAGCGTGCCGGTCAGGGCGTTCACATTCTCCACATCCGACAAATCGCCCACGTCTATGGGCAGATCCGCGAAATCTCCGGTAAGCTGCCCGAAAACATCCATCACTTCGTAGACCGAAAACGCCGCGCCCTCCACAGGCCCGCTTTCCGTCACAAACTGAACCTCAATGACGTGCTCGGCGGCACGCGCGGAGAACCTCCCGCCGAGGAAGCCGACCGCCGCGGTCAGAAACGCCGCGAAGATTCCGAAAATCCGATTCATGACGGTGTCACCTCTCTTTTCTCGCCCGCCGCGCCGCGATAATCACGGTGATAAGAATCGCGGGCACTTCAAAAACCGCAATCAAAACCCAAACCGGGACTTCCCCCGCGCTCGGCTGCGCGAGCAATTCCCGCTCCGTCTCTTCCTCGCTGAGCAGGCGCGCGTGGATGAGCAGCCTGTGGGAATTGATGCCGTAGGGCGTGCAGGTCACCAGCGTACACTGGTTTTGCCCGCTCGCCACGAACAGCTGATTGAGCTGCGAGGGCAGAACCGTCTCAACTCCCGTCACGCGGTACATATACATTTCGTCCAGAACATAAACGCTGAAGGTGTCGTCCTTTTCCAGCTTGTCAATGTTGGTGAAGAGCATGGAGCCCGGCAGCCCTCTGTGCCCGGAAATGACCGCGTGCACGGACTCCCCGGCTATCGGGAAGGACGAGCCCTCCACGTGCCCCGCGCCGACCTGCAGCGTCGCCTCGCTCGTGCCGTGGTAGACAGGAAGCATGATGTCGCCCTTCGGGATATTGATATAACCTAAAATCCCCGTCCCGGAAACATCCAGAAGCGATTCGTATTCCGCCAGCACGTCCGCGGGGAGTTCCCCGAGCGCGTAGCCGCTGCGCGCGAGCTTTTCGTTGAACGCCTGCGCCGCCTCAAACAGCTCGGAGTAGTCGTCCTCGGAGATGACCGATACGGAATCCATATACGCCGCAATCGCCCGGCGCTGCCGCACAAGTTTTACATAATTGCTTGCCGTCGGGTACAGCAGCAGGGACAGACCCATGAGCAGCATCAACCACCCGAGGATAGTAAAAACGCGCCGTCTCATAAAGGTCTCTCCTTGCTGCTGCGATGAGGGGAGAAAGACCCCTCACCGCGGCAGATTCAGTTCAAATCAGTTAACTTGCGGCTTTCGCGGGCTTTTTGCGCGAAAGCACAAACATCACACCCGCCAGCACCAGCGCGCCGCAGCCGATGATATAGTAAATACTGTTGCCCATACCGCCCGTCGCGGGGAGATCCGCCACATTGAAGTTCGCCATAAGCAGGTCGCCCGCGCCGTCGCCGTCATCGCCTTCAATCGTACCTTCGAGGGTGGTGTCTTTGATAAACTTGTCATAGCTCATCGCGGTGTCGCCGCTGACCGCGCAGTCGGCATCTTCCTCAAGAGCCAGCTCGTTGGCACTCTCCGGCACCTTGTAGCTGAACTGGAACGGCTTCGCGAGTTTATAGCCCGGCAGTGTCTCCACCTCCACAAGCGTATAAGCCACCTCGTCGTCCAGACCCGAAATCAGCAGCTTGCCCTGTTCGTCTGTCGTGATTTCAGCGGCCGCGTTTTCTGCGATAAAAGCCTGCGCGCTCTTAGCAAGATCCTTCTCCGAATCCAAGGTCAGAGTCGTCCACGCGGTGATGCTGTAATATTTCTGTCCCGCAAAGCCGCCTGCCGCCGGGTCATCGGGTGCTGCGCTGGCATCGACCTGTTTGAAAGTCGCGATTTCATATCCTTTCTCACTGTCCCCGCGCAGCAGCGCGAATTTGATGCCCGCGAGCGTGGAACCCTCAGCCCCGCCGTTCGCGACAAACTTCGTGCCGTCCACTTTCGTGATATCCAGCCCCAGCGTATAGACAGTCGCCGTATCTTCGTGGGTTGTGTCATGGTCGTCGTACGCCTGCGGGTTGTCGGAATATTCCAGAGTCGCCGCATTCACGTTCCCGGTCTTGATGATTGCGTCTTCTGTCACAGTCGCGCTGTAGCTCACGGTAATCTTTGAGACTTCTTTTCCCCCGTTGCCGCAGCCCAGCATATAGTGGGTGTCGCCATCTGTAATATAGATTTCCTTCAGGCAGGGGAATACGATGTCAAAGCCGTTGTCCTTGGTTTCTATTGTGTAGGCGTTACCATCCGTAATATGCTGGGTATGGTCAACATCTTGCTCAGCCGGCGCGACACTGCCTCCTGTGATTGTTTGCTTTGCTTTCGCGTTCCATACCCATGTATCCGGGTCAGCGGCGCCCGTTCCCGTGCCTGTGTCTTCCCACAGACCTTCGACTTCAATCGTGATTGGGTCCTGACTCAGCTTCAGCCCGTTTGTGAGCGTATCGTGGAAAGCGTAGTAGTAGCCGCCGGCGAAGAGGTCGTAGTTGCTCGGCAGGGTGCCCGTAATCTGGAATTCCACGGTCTCGCCGACGCCCGCGGTCGCGTCCTCACCCCAAGTTTCGCCGTCCTGAACCTGCTTTTCAATCTCCGGGACGGATTCCTTCAAATCCTGTGTGACAGTGCCCGCGACAAGGAGCATACGCGCGGAGAAAGCCCTGTCTTCATCGCCTTCGCCCAGATTGGACATATCCACGACCATGTAGTAGCCGCTCTGATCAAGGGTCACGCTCCACGTGGTCTGCTGCGCGTCGCCTACCCCGCTCACTGTCTTATCATTGAAGTAATAGTACTGATTGACAAACCCGGGAACATCAAAGTCCGTTGTGCTAGCTTTGTGCCCGAAGCCCAGCGCGATATCGCAGAACTCCTCGAGCCACTCCCTGTTGTTGTGCGCCGCGACGACTTCCGCCACCGCCTTGGCAAGGACACTTATATTCGGTGTTGATCCATCCTCGTTGTAGTATTCGGTATTCAGTTTTCCGGTGCCGCCGTCAACAAAATTCTCAAACCCCTTAAAATCACTGAACGCGTACTGATATTCCGCGTAGGCGCCGGTGCCATTCGACGCGTTCGCCAAAGCGATCACAAAACTCTCGATTTTCTTCAGGGTTGCCGCGTAGGCATCTGTTTGATCTTTATCCAGCGTACCAAAAGCGTTGCCGAATTCAATGCCTTCCAGTGCCTCTGTCTCATTCGTGTCGCCGGGATTGGTCGGATGCTGATTCAACTCATCCGGTTTGCTCGGATCAGGCGCGTGCATGGTACCGGTGAAAATCTGATAGGCGCCGAAATGCGGGTCGCTCGTCGGTTTGACGCCCTCGTGCTCTGTCAATGTGATTTTATTATCGCCGGATTCTGCGGGCAGTTGTGTCCCGAACCTCTTCCCCGGGTCCGCCGCGAACGCCGGGAGCGCCAGCGACGAGAGCATGGCGGCGGAAGCGGCTGCCGCCAAAAGCCTTTGTATGATCTTTTTCATAGGAAACTTCCTTTCTCACAGATTTTGTCTCAAATTACGCCGGAATGCCCGGCAGGGGAAGGACACGAAGCACAATCTCCCCCACCATCGCGTTCGAATTGACAAAGCCTACCGCCTCGCTGCGGGAATCCACAGACGCGCGCCTGTTGTCCCCCATCACGAAGTAGCTGCCCTGCGGTACAGACGCGGGAAGTTCAAGCGTCCCCGCGGCTGTCGTCTTCTGGCTGAGGTAGGGCTCATCGAGTTTTTGCCCGCCGACATAGACCGAGCCCTGCTCGTCAATGTCCACGGAGTCGCCTCCCAAGCCGATTACGCGCTTGCACTGGAGGCTTTCCCCTTCGCGGAAAACACAGATGTCGCCCCGCTGCAAGGGTGCGCGCTTCGCCGCTATCACCACGTCGCCGTCAAAAAGTGTCGGGCTCATGGTGTTGCCGCGGACGCGCAGGACAGGGAAGAAAGCGTTTGCGAGGAGCGTGACCGCCGCCGTTATCAGCGCGCAGACCGCCGCCGCGCCCAGCACTCTCAAGCCCCGCCGTCGTTTCACTTTCGCGTGCGCCTCAGCCATCGGCATCACCGCCCGCTTCGGAACGCGCTTTGCGTTTGCGCAGCAGCAGGGCAGTTCCGCCCGCCGCCAGCAGAGCCAATCCGCAGAGCATGATCGGGAAAGTTCCCTTTCCGCCCGCCGAGGGCAGCTGCGCTCCCTGCGTGGAGAGCTTCAGTATCCCCAGACGGTCTTTGGTGTATTCCCTCGAGTTTTCGTCCTCCGCATCCAAGTGCTTGCCTTTGTTGCCACTGCTGTCCGCAGTGCCAAGGTTAAAAACACCGGAAAGCGGAGTATCTTGACCTTCATCCTGAATGGATTTCGAATCCGCCATATTTGCCGGACTATAGTCTGTTCCATTGTTATTCAGCAGATATTCCGGGTCCGCTTTTTCATTCGCGGCAGCGGCGTTTTCGTTCACATCGTAAACATCTTTTGGGAAGTATTCGAACTTGAATTTCGTGCTGTCTGTTTCCACGCCGTCAATCTGCAGGAACCGCCCGCAGAACATCACGCCTTCGCAGCTGCCGCTGGTGTAAGTGCCGATGGGCAGCTGGACGGGAGTCAGTTCCTGACCGCCGCGTTCAATCTTGCTCAGCACGCCGATAACCGTGTGCTTGCCCGATTGCGTCGCCGAATCGACTGCCGAACCCGCGTCCACCGTAAAGGTCAGCTCGTACTGCTCGTCCTTTGCATCGGCGGCTAAAGTTTCATCATTGTCATTGGGGTCGTCATAAGTTCTTGTAAACGGCAGCGTGATTTCCTCGGAGCCGTGTCCCTGAAGAATCGAAAGGTCGGTGTCGTTGATGGTAATCTCCAGCGCGAGCGCGCCGTTGACAGGGTCCTTGATATACGGGGTGTTCGCGACAAGAGACTCACCGCCGTTTGCGATTTCCGCGCTGCCATAACTCGTTCCGCTGTCAAGCTGCGCGGTACCGACAGAAGGCTTGTAAACGGAATCCCATTCGTAGTATTCGCCGCCGCCATCAGGTTTTTTGTCTGTGACCAGCGCTTTATTTAACGCGTCTCGGGTGTAGTAAGCCCACGCTGTCACGCCCTGACTGACGAATTCCCCGCCCGTTACTTGGAAGAACTGGTCGCCTCCGACAAACTTGTCGCCAAGTTCCGTTTGCGGTGTGTCGTCTTCTATAAGCGGCGTGTACTGAAGTTTCAGGTTATAGCGGATACGGCCGGTGGTTTCCACAATGAATTTCTGCTTGGGATCTTCCGGGTATTTATCCTCTTCTGCTGTGTCGCTCTCCTTCTCCCTTGTCCAGGTGTAGGTGAGGTAGCCGACAATATCGCGCAGGTTGGAATCGT
>CAYZMU010000045.1:0-7922 GCA_964479595.1 uncultured Ruminococcus sp.
AAATAGGGTATACAAAAACGCCTCGGGGAAGTAACTCTCCGGGGCGTTTCTATGCTGAAAGCGGGACGCGAAACACGGCAAGAAATGGTTTGACCAAATGAGCGGATATGACCATCAGCGGCAGATAAAATCTATGGATATTCAGAAAGCGGAGAGTGCCGTTTCTTGAAAGCGCGCTCTCCGCTTTGCTTTGTATCGTATCTGGAACTTGGTACAAAAGGTGACAAAACGCGGGGAAAATGTGCAAAAGTTTTGTGCAGGTCTACAAAATCTGTGAAAATTTCGCGAAAACCCTTGCATTTTCCGAAAATGGTGGTAAAATAGAATTAGCACTCAGGAAGAAAGAGTGCTAAGGCTCTCCCAACCGGAGTGCTAAACGAAGGCTTTGCGGGCGCGCGGCCCGCGCGGGTCTTTCAAGTGAACAGGAGGAATTGTTATGACTATCAAACCCTTGGCAGACAGAGTCGTCATCAAGATGACCGAAGCCGAAGAAACCACAAAGAGCGGCATCATTCTGACGGCGTCGGCACAGGAAAAGCCGCAGGTCGCGGAAGTCGTCGCGGTAGGTCCCGGAGGCGTTGTGGACGGCAAAGAGGTCACCATGTACCTCAAGGTCGGCGACAAGGTGCTGCTGAGCAAATATGCCGGCACGGAAGTGAAACTGGACGGACAGGAATACACCATTCTGAAGCAGTCCGACATTCTGGCAATCGTGGAGTAAGAGAGGAGAAGAATCATGGCTAAGGATTTAAAGTACGGCGAAGACGCGAGAAAATCGCTCCAGGCGGGCATTGACAAGCTCGCGGACACGGTGAAAATCACCCTCGGGCCCAAGGGCAGAAATGTGGTGCTGGACAAGCAGTACGGCGCACCGCTCATCACCAACGACGGTGTGACGATTGCCAAGGAAATCGAGCTTGAGGATTCTTTCGAGAACATGGGCGCGCAGCTCGTCAAGGAAGTCGCGGTCAAGACAAACGACGCCGCCGGCGACGGCACCACGACGGCAACCCTGCTCGCGCAGGCGATTGTCCGTGAGGGCATGAAGAACATCGCGGCGGGCGCCAATCCGATGATTCTCAAGAAGGGCCTTGACAAGGCGGTCAAACAGGCAGTGGATAATGTGAAGAAGAACTCCAAGTCTGTTGAGGGCAATGATGATATCGCGAGAGTCGCGACCGTTTCCTCCGGGGATGAGGAAATCGGCAAGCTTATCGCCGAGGCAATGGATAAAGTCTCCAAGGACGGCGTTATCACCATTGAGGAATCCAAGACCGCTGAAACCTACAGCGAAGTGGTCGAAGGGATGCAGTTTGACCGCGGCTATGTCAGCCCCTATATGGTCACCGATACCGACAAGATGGAAGCCGTTTATGACGACGCCTACCTGCTGATTACGGACAAGAAGATTTCCTCGATTCAGGAGCTGCTGCCGTTGCTCGAGCAGATTGTGCAGAGCGGCAAGCGTCTGGTCATCATCGCGGAAGATGTCGAGGGTGAGGCGCTGACTACGCTGATTCTGAACAATCTGCGCGGAACCTTCAAGTGCGTCGCGATTAAGGCGCCGGGCTTTGGCGACCGCAGAAAGGAAATGCTGCAGGATATCGCGATTCTGACCGGCGGCGAGGTCATCACTTCCGACTTGGGTCTGGAACTCAAGGACACGCAGATTACACAACTCGGGCGCGCGCGTCAGGTCGTCATCTCCAAGGAGAACACGATTATCGTGGACGGCGCGGGTGATTCCGAGGCGATTGCCGCGAGAGTCGCGCAGATTCGTTCTGAGATTGAGAACGCCACATCCGATTTTGATCGGGAGAAACTGCAGGAACGCCTGGCAAAGCTCGTGGGCGGTGTTGCCGTGATTAAGGTCGGCGCGCCGACAGAAATCGAGATGAAGGAGAAGAAGCTCCGCGTCGAGGACGCCCTTGCTGCCACGAAGGCGGCCGTCGAAGAGGGCATTGTCGCGGGCGGCGGTGTCGCGCTGCTCAATGCCTGCGAAGACGTGAAAGCGCTTGTGGATTCGCTGACGGGCGATGAAAAGACGGGTGCCGCGATCATTCTGCGCGCGCTCGAGGAGCCGATTCGTCAGATCGCCGCGAACGCGGGTCTGGAAGGCTCTGTCATCATCGAAAACATCCGCCGCTCGGGCAAGACGGGTTACGGCTTCAACGCCTACACCGAGGAGTACGTCGAGATGATCCCCGAAGGAATTGTCGACCCGACCAAGGTCACCCGCTCCGCGCTGGAGAACGCGGCGTCTGTCGCGGCAATGGTTCTGACAACAGAGAGCCTTGTCACCGACATCAAGGAGCCCACACCTCCCGCCGCTGCTGTGCCTGCGGGCGGAATGGATTACTGATTCCTTTCGCACAAAAGCGACCGTGTCTGTCACGGCCGCTTTTTTGTTATCTTTTTTCTTCCAGCAGCGCCGCCCGCGCCGAGAGCGCCCAAAGCGCGTTGTGCACATAGTTGTGAATCGCGCGCGCGGGGGACAAGCCTTCCGCCAATCGCACACGCCCGTTCTCCACCCGGTGCCATGTCCCGAATTTGTCCTCTCCGAAATTCTCAGAGAGCAAATCTTTTGCTTCGAAATCCGAATTCACAAACATATCCAGGCAGTTTTCCCTGATAAAATCGGCTCGGCTTTCCACACTGTCAAACGTGCCGAGCAGCTTTTCCAGAAAGCAGTCAAACCCGAAATCCAGAGCATCCGTCATGGGCAGAAAAGAGCGCATAAACGGCAGGAAATTGGCAAGAGAGCAAATCTTTTCACGGTACTCCGAGAGTGTCTCCGTGCGTTCGCCGCTATCCTTAAAATCTCGGAAAATCGCCAGTCCCTGCGAAACCGCGCCGCCGTGCTCCGGGAAAAAGTCACGATAAAACCGAAGCGCTTCGGGGGAATTTTCGGGAGAGGCCCCGGCAATCGGCGTCAGAAAATCGTACGCGCGGTTAAACCACGCACGCTGTTCGAAAGCACGCTTGGGCGGCACTTTCGGCTCGGAAAGGGGCCTGCCTACGGGAAGCACACAGATAAGCTCATACTTGGGCGGGAGGCCGAGAATTTCCGCCATGCGTTCGCCCTGCCGGTCCGCGTCGGTGATATAGCCCTCAATCCAGCAGCTCGCGTACCCCAGCGCGGAGGCGGCAAGGAGCATATTCTCAATCGCGGCGGCGTAGTCCTGTGTCGCGTAGCAGCGTTCGGTGCCATTCCCGTCACGGTACGCGGCACGGCGCTGCGTCAGCACACAGATAAGCGCGGGGGCTGTCGCGCAGATACGCGGTTTCATGACCGACAGAAGCCTTCGCAGCAGCGCGCTGTCGTCTATGGCTATCAGAGAAGTATTCTGCTTGTTGCACCCCGACGGCGCCGCGAGTCCCGCCTCCATAATCTGCCGCAGATGTTCCCGGGGGACTTTCTCCCGCGCGTATTCCCCGCGATAGCTGTGCCGATTGCGTATTGTCTCCAGAACCTCGTTTGCCACACGCCGCTCCCCTTTCACAGTCTGATTCGGATTTCCCCCGTGCCGCGCCAAGCGCTGGTTCCGTCCTCATAGCGCACCAAAAGCCGTAAGTCGTCGTCTACATCCAGCGCCACCCCGCGCCGCTCTATTCCATTCTCCAGCACCGAGACGGGGCGGTTGAGACAACAGAGGCGGCGCTTGTATCCGTCCAGATACCGCTTTTGAGGGAATCCTTCGTATTCCTCATGCAGCGTCCGCAAAAGCTCCGCGCCGCATTCCAAAAATGCGCGCTCGGTATCTGTGCCCTCCGGGAAAGCCGCGCCCACAATGCCGCGCAGGTCCTCAGGAAACCCGCCCGGGGGCGGCGTAAGATTGACGCCGATTCCCAAAATAACGAAATCCAAGGTGTCCGAATCCGCCGCGTATTGGGATTCCGCGAGAATCCCGACGATTTTTCTGTCCTCACAGAGCAGGTCGTTGACCCACTTGATTCCCACTGGTATCTTCGCGCACGATTCCAGCATTCGCGCGGCAGCGACGGCCGCCATCGGTGTAAGCCCGAGCGCCTGCTCCGGGGTACAGGACGGTCTGAGCAGCACGCTGAGATAGAGCCCGCTGCCCTTTGGGGAAAAGAATGTCCTGCCCTGCCGGCCCTTTCCCGCGGTCTGTTCCCGCGCCGCGAAAACCGTAAAATGTTCCGCGCCCTCCAGAGCCGCCGCACACAGCGCGTCATTTGTGGACGAAACGCTCTCAAAAACCGTCACCGGGGCGGAAAGACCGAGCAGTTCCGCCTTTTCGGAGAGCTGCCCGGTCATTTTTTTGTCAACAATCATTCCTCAAAGTTTTTCCGCGATCTCGTAAATCAGCCGCTCAGATTTTTCCCAGCCAAGGCAGGGGTCCGTGATGGACTTGCCGTAGCAGCCGCCGTCCACTTTCTGAGCGCCGTCCTCGATATAGCTCTCCACCATGAAGCCCTTCACCAGCTTGCGGATTTCCTCGCTGTAGCGGCGCAGGTGCAGCACTTCCTTGATGATTCTGGGCTGTTCCAAAGGCTGCTTGTTGGAGTTGGAATGGTTGGCGTCAATAATGACCGCCGGATTCTGGAATTCTCCCGCCGCGTAGAGCGAGCAGAGGAGTTTGATGTCCTCGTAGTGGTAGTTGGGGAGCGACTGGCCATGCTTATTCATGTAGCCGCGCAGAATCGCGTGCGTGAGCGGGTTGCCCTGAGAATGCACTTCCCAGCCGCGGTAGATAAAGGTGTGCCCGTGCTGCGCCGCCGTGATGGCGTTCATCATCACGGAGAGATCGCCGCCTGTGGGGTTTTTCATGCCGACCGGCACGGAAATCCCGCTGGAAACCAGACGGTGCTCCTGATTCTCGACAGAGCGCGCCCCGACAGCGACATACGCGAGGAGGTCATCCAGATACTTGTAGTTGTCCGGGTAGAGCATTTCGTCCGCGCAGGAAAAGCCTGTCTCCCTAAGCGCGCGCATATGCAGTTCACGGGTCGCGATGATGCCCTTGAACATATCCGGTTTTTCATTGGGATTGGGCTGGTGGAGCAGTCCCTTGTAGCCCGCGCCGGTGGTTCTGGGCTTGTTGGTGTAGATGCGTGGAATGATGAAAATCTTGTCCTGCACCTTTTCCTGAACCTCGCGCAGACGGCTGATGTAGTCCATCACGCTGTCGGGGTTGTCCGCCGAGCACGGCCCGATAATGAGCAGCACGCGGTCATCGTCGCCCTCAAAAATCTTGCGGATTTCCACCGCGCGGCGCTCCACAATCTGCTCCAGAGCCGCGCTCAGAGGATACATTTCCTTGACTTCCATCGGTATCGCGAGCTTTCGCTCAAAAGTTAGATTCATCTGATTCTTCCTCCCGTAAAATTGGTCACGAAATAGCCTCTTTCATTTCCTTTACAAACGCCCCGACCAAAGGCGCGGAATCCCTGCCATGTTCGGCAATGATGCGCACAATGGCGGAACCCACAATCACGCCGTCGGAGCAGTCCGCCATTTCTCTGGCCTGCCTGGGATTGGATATCCCGAATCCGATGGCGCACGGCGTGTCCGTCGCCTGCTTGATTTTCGCGGTGATGGCGGCGACATCCGTCTTGATTTCGCTGCGTTCCCCTGTCACACCGAGGCTCGACACCACATAGACAAAGCCCTGTGCCTCTTTTGCGATGGCGGCAATCCGGTTTTCCGAAGTCGGGGCAATCAGCGAGATGAAATCAATCCCCGCGTCAGCGCACGCGGGCGCGAAATCCTGTTTCTCCTCAAAGGGCACATCCGGCAAAATCAGCCCGTCCATTCCGATTTGCGCGCAGCGGGAGAGAAAGCGCTCCGTGCCGTAGGAAAAGACCACATTCGCGTAGGTCATAAACACCAAAGGCACCGTGATGCCCCGCTCCCCGCGCAAAGACTCCACAAAGTCAAAAATTTTATCGGTTGTGACACCGCCTTGCAGCGCGCGCAGGTTTGCCCCCTGAATCACAGGTCCTTCCGCCGTAGGGTCGGAAAAAGGGATCCCGAGTTCAATGATGTCCGCGCCGTTTTCCTGCATGGCGAGAACAATGCGCGCGGTCGTCTCCAGATCCGGGTCACCGCAAGTGACAAAGGGGATAAACGCCTTTCCGTTTCGGAAGGCGGCATGAATCCTAGTCATAGAGATCCTCCCCTCTGTAGCGCGCAATCGCCGCGCAGTCCTTGTCGCCTCTCCCCGAGATGGTGATGACCATGATCTGATCTTTGGGCAGAGTCGGGGCAAGCTTCATTGCGTAGGCGACAGCGTGCGCGGATTCGATCGCGGGGATAATGCCCTCCGTGCGGGACAGAAATTCGAACGCCTCCACTGCCTCCTCGTCCGTAATCGCGACATACTCCGCCCGCCCGATATCGTGCAGATATGCGTGCTCCGGGCCGATGCCGGGATAGTCAAGACCCGCCGAAATCGAATACACCGGCGCTATCTGACCGTATTCATCCTGACAGAAATAGGATTTCATGCCGTGGAAAATACCGAGTTTGCCCGTGTTGATGGTCGCGGCAGTCTCGAAAGTATCAATGCCCCTGCCCGCCGCCTCACAGCCTATCAGCCGCACGGATTTGTCGTCAATGAAGTGGTAGAACGAGCCCATCGCGTTGGAGCCCCCGCCCACACAAGCGAGTACAGCGTCGGGCAGTCTGCCTTCCTTTTCGAGCAGCTGGCTCTTAATCTCCTTCGAGATGACCGCCTGAAAATCACGCACAATCGTCGGAAACGGGTGCGGTCCCATCACCGAGCCCAAGCAGTAGTGCGTGTCCGAAATTCTCGAGGTCCACTCCCGCATCGCCTCCGAAACCGCGTCCTTCAAAGTCGCGGTGCCGCTTGTCACGGGTTTCACGTCAGCCCCCAGCAACCGCATTCGGTAGACATTGAGCGCCTGCCTTTTGGTGTCTTCCTCGCCCATAAAAATGACGCATTCCATCCCAAGCAGCGCGGCGGCGGTCGCTGTCGCGACACCGTGCTGTCCCGCGCCCGTCTCCGCGATCAGGCGCGTTTTCCCCATCTTTTTGGCGAGCAGCGCCTGGCCGAGCACATTGTTTATCTTGTGCGAACCTGTGTGATTTAAGTCCTCGCGTTTCAGATAAATTTTCGCGCCGCCCAGAGCCTCTGTCAGCTTTCGCGCGAAATAGAGCCTTGAGGGTCTGCCCGCGTATTCTTCCAGCAGCTGGTTCAGCTCCGCCTCAAATTCCGCGTCGTTTTTATAGTGATTGTAAGCCTCTTCCAGTTCAATCACGGCATTCATCAGCGTTTCCGGGATATACTGCCCGCCGTGAATGCCAAAGCGTCCTTTCCCCATGGTTTCTCTCCGTTTCTATTCGGTTCGCGCGCCGCGTACAGCCCGCACAAAGCGCCCGCATTTTTCGTAATCCTTTTTCCCGTCCGTTTCAACCCCGGAACTGACATCCAGAACCGCCGGTCTGCACGCTGCAATTGCCTCCGCAGCGTTTTCAGGCGTCAGCCCGCCCGCCAGAAAAAAGGGTCGCTTCACACCGCGCAATAAAGACCAGTCAAACCGCTCCCCCGTTCCGCCCGCGCCGTTGTCCAACAGGATTTCGTCCGCCGGGGAACGCTCCGCGCGCCGGACATCGTCCAAAGATCCTATGCGGAACGCCTGTATGACGGGAAGACGGCAGCGCTTGCGCAGCGCGGCAAGATAGCGGTCGTCTTCCGCGCCGTGGAGCTGAACATACTGAATGGTCCCCGCATTCTCGAGCGCGGCAATCTCGTCAATCGGCGCGTTCACAAAGACCCCCACAGCGGGAATCTTGTGGTCCAGCGCTTCACGTATCCGCGCCGCCTGCTCGTGCGAAACCGTTCTGGAGCGGTTCGGCACGAAAATAAACCCCACATAATCCGGGCGCAGCGCATTCATGCAGACCGCGTCTTCTGTTCTTGTCAGCCCGCAGATTT
>CAYZMU010000046.1:0-7807 GCA_964479595.1 uncultured Ruminococcus sp.
ATAAAAAACCCCGGGGGATAAACCCTCGGGGCGATTGTTTATGTATGGTCACATTACTCGGTGAAGAACCGCTGGCGGGCCTCAAAGACCTCGTGGGGGCGCAGTTCCCGGTAACCCGTCGTCTGGGCGGGCAGCGGGCTGTTGGGCGCGTCAATCATGGCGGTCATGGGCTCGGGGCAGAAATAGCCGTTGAAGCCCTTGTCGTTCCAGATAATCCAGAATTTATATTCCCCGCTGACTTCGTAGCAGATCTTGCGGCCGCTGCGGATATCCTCCGCGACCACGCCGTAGAATTTCTGCCCGTCGAGCTTGCCGTACTCCGCCTGATACATATCGTTGTCGAGATTCTGCAGCACGGGGCACTTCGTACCGTTTTTGTATTCCAAATCCGAAAGCTTCAGATCCAGCAGACGCCACGTGGGCAGGCAGCGCTCGTTGAGCTCGCAGCGCTTTCCAATCGGGACATGAAGGCGCATATCCTGCGGGTCGGCGCCGTCTAAAAACGGCGCGGCGATGGTGGTGTGCGTCGCGACGGAAATCGGCAGCATTTTATCGGAGAGATTCGTGATGGCGATCTGATGCTCCAGCCCGCACTCGCTGAGCGTGAAAGTCAGTTCCGCGGAAAACCGCAGCGGCAGATACGCAAAGAACGGGTCATTCTCGTCGTAGAGATACCGCGTCCTGACAATCGCGCAGTTTTCGTCCGCGCTCTGCGAGACCACGCTGTACTTTCTCTTGTGCAGGAAGCCGTGAATGTGGTTGTGATACGGCTCGGCCTCGTTGACGGGCAGGTGATAGACCGCGTCGGAAGTCTTCAGTGTGCCGTCCGCGAAGCGGTTGGGCAGATACAGCGTCGGCAGCCCCCAGACCTCCGGGGACGCGGAAAGAATCTCAGGCGTGTTTTCCTCGCGAAAACGGAACACGTCAATGCCGCGCCCGCAGTCGCGAAGCCGCAGCACATTCGAGCCGATTTCATAGGCGACGTACGCCTCGTAACCCCCCGCGCTGAGCTTGATGCACGGAGTGCCGTTCAGGACCGTTTGCTGTGTCGCGTTCATTGCATTGCCTCCTTGACTGGCAGGTTCCCTATTCTACTATCTTGTAGTATAACACATTTCGGCAAAAAATGCAAGTACCCCGGAAGTTTTTGGCAATTTGTACGAATTTCGGGGCGCGTTTTTGTTCATTTCGCGGAATATGAACCGCGTTTTCCGCCTGTGCAAAATATCTCCGAGCCCTTGACAAAGGCTGGGAAATCTGGTATAATGGGAGGTAAGCGAGCGGGTGACACGCTCAAGGAACATCAACAAATTTAAGAAAAGGAGTGAGAGCTTTGAAACACAAATGGAACCGGCGAATGCTAGGCGTCGCCGGGGCGGCCGCTGTCGGGGCTTCTACCGTACTGATGCCCGTGCTCGCGAAGACTACCGCGGACCCGAACGACCGTCTGACAGACCTAAGCATTGAAGGCCTTCTGTCAAAATTCTGCTACGTGGTCTCGGGGGACCTGACCTGCGACAACCACATCGTTGGCGCGATTGCCATCGAAAACGGCTTCACCACAGCGGACGGCTGGGGTGACGCGGCGGTAAACCCGAGTTATCTGGGCGAGTTTTTGGGCGGCGGCGGCGGCTTCCACATCAACAACTACTTTGCCACAGCCGACGTTGAGGGCGCGGACGACTTAAAATGCGATGTCGTCTACTACAACACTGAAAACGAAAATGTCCAGTATCAGGAAGGCGAGTGGGTGCGCAACCCCGAGTATGTGGACTGGGACGCGGTTCACACAACGGTTGCGGCGCAGTCAAATTCCATTGCGGCCGCGGCTGCCGCCGCGACGGAGGACGGGATAGGCTACATGAACTGGGGGTTCGGCGATTATGTCGGCTCGTATACGCTCGACCTCGCGAAGTTCCCGGACAAGAACATCGTCTTTCCGCGCGAGCTGCTCGACAAGCTCAATCCCGTCGGCCCGTTTGGGCCCATAACCGTACCGATTAACATCACCGACAGCTCCAAGCCCGACGGGCTCACGATTGAGGACCTGGCGCGCGGGGGCTACACGATTTCCTTTACGGGGATCGGCGACACCGACGTGACCTTCGCCTGCGACCCGTACAGCTCCGGCTTCTTCAACGCGAGCGGGGTAAAAATCTGTGTAACCATCAACGGCCAGCCCATCTGGAATGACAACAGCTTCAAGAACCTCTCCGGCGCGATTCACGAGGGCGAGGTCAACATGACCGGCATGAATCTGCTCTACAACTTCCCCGACGCCACGGGCATCATCAAGTCCTACGAACAGTCAGGACATATGGTCGCCCCCAACGCGGAAGTGCAGAACTTAGGGAGCAGCAATTTCGAGGGCGGCGTGATTGCCGCGAAAGCGTATTCCGACAGCGAGGCGCATTTCTACCCCTACACGGGGACGCTGCCTCAGGGCGAAAAGACTTCCATCTCCATCAACAAGACCGACATCACCGGTTCCGAGGAACTGGACGGCGCGCATCTTTCGCTCTACGACGCGCAGGGCAACGAGATTGACTCGTGGGTTTCCAAGGCGGGGGAAGTCTGGACGATTACGGATATTCCCGACGGCACCTACACGCTGAAAGAAACAGCGGCTCCGGACGGCTACACGGTCGTTTCGGATGTGGTCTTCACCGTCAAGGACGGCAAGATTGCCTCCATTGACAGTGCGGTGACGACAGGCGCGGCGGAGATTGACGAGGACGGCACACTGGTGATTCGCGACGCGGCGGCGGAAACTTCCACCACGACGACAACGACGACAACGACTACAACGACCACCACCACGACAACAACGACGACCACAACAACGACCACCACGACGACAACGACAACAACGACTACCACGACGACTACGACAACGACCACCACGACGCCGACCGAAACAACGACGACCACGACAACTACCACAACCACGACCACGCCGACCGAAACAACCACGACAACCACGACCACAACGACTACTACGACAACCACTACCACTACGACTACAACGACAACAACCACTACGACAACGACCACCACGACGCCGACCGAAACAACCACCACTACGACAACCAGCACCACACCCTCCACCACGACAACAACGACGACAACAACGACGACAACCACGACACCGAGCAGCACCTCGACCACGACCACAACGACCACAACGGACGAGGAAACCACCACAACCCCGGGCAAGACGGATCTGAACGGTTCGGAGACCTCCACGCAGGACACCAACATGACAGGGGACTCCGCGAGCAGGACCACCGCCACGGCAAACAGCGAGGATTCGACGAGCTCGGGCGATTCCGAGACCACCACAACAAGCGGCTCGGATACGACGCCCGCGGGCAGTTCCGCCGGCTCGACCACAACGACCACCACAACCACCACGCAGGCGGTCGGAACAGCGGCGACAGCGGGGAAGGTTCCCGGCCCGGCGACGGGTGAGGTTCTGCCCATCGCGCTGCCTGTGGGGATTCTCGCGGCAGTCGCGGGTGTGGGCGCGTTCGTCCTTCGCAAGAAACCATAACAGCCCGTAAAAAGGCACCGTCGGCGTGAACCGGCGGTGCTTTTCTTATTCCTTTTCCTTTTCGCTGCCCTTCTTGAAGACGACGAGCTTGCTGAAAATGTAATTCATCGCTAAAATAATAAACTGCACGAGAATCGCCATGAGCGGGTAGTTGAGGCTGTAATGCGAGGTCGTCAGCCACAGCAGGAACATCTCCAGAAACAGCGAGGCGAGGCGCGCGCCGTAGAAACTGCCCATTTCCCGCAGCAGTCCCGCGCGGTCGGAAATCGTGCTGTGAAAGACGTATTTCTTGTTGACCACGAAGGCGAAGGAGGCGGCAATCACCCACGAAAACGCGGTGTTGACCAGATTGGGCACGGTCTGCGACATCGTCAGGTCAAAGAGCCCGAAGACAAACTGCCCCAGAAGCTTGGTAACGTAGGAGATAAGCGTCGTCCACGCGCCGTAATAGCAGTAGCGCCAGATGCTCTCGTATCGGTAAAACAGGTTCTGAATGGCTTCGGGACAAATTTTTACAAACCACACAAGCAGTTTTTCGAGCAAAGAACCACTTCCTCTCTTCCCGGCGCGGCGCCGAAAAATTTCCCGAAAACCCCTTGACAAACCGCCGCGGGTGTGGTATAATAATAACGCACATTCCGCGAGGAGAGGTGTCCGAGTGGTTTAAGGAGCCGGTCTTGAAAACCGGTGATGCGTTTTGGCGCACCGTGGGTTCGAATCCCACCCTCTCCGCTCCGCGCTTTTTCTCCGTGCGGCCGCTTGAGGAGAAGTACCCAAGTGGTGAAGGGGCTCCCCTGCTAAGGGAGTAGGGCTCGAAAGGGTCGCAAGGGTTCAAATCCCTTCTTCTCCGCGCAAAACACCGTTCCGCTTTGGAACGGTGTTCGTTTTTTCTTACGGTCTCTGCCCCAAGCCGCCCTCGAGCGTGAGCGTCTCGCCGGTCATGTACTTGAAATCCGGGCTGCACAGCTGCACGCAGACGCGCCCGATTTCCAGCTCGGAATCCCCGTAATGCCCCATGGGAGGCATCTGCACGTTCTTGGTGAAGGCGTCGGGATATTCATTCTGGAACTGCTCGAGCTTCGCCGTCCACGCGAGCGGGCAGACCACATTGACGTTGATGCCGTCCTTGCCCCATTCCGTCGCCGCGACACGCGAAAGCCCGCGAATCCCTTCCTTGGCGGCGGCGTAGGCGCACTGGCCGAAGTTGCCGAACAGCCCCGCGCCCGAGGCGAAATTGATGACCGAGCCCTTCGTCTCTTTCAGATAGGGGTAGCAGGCCTTCATGTAGTAAAAGACCGCGTAGAGCCCCGAATAGACCGCCAGATCGAACTGCTCGGTGGTGTGCTCCGCGAGCGGCACACCCGAGGCGGACGCCTGCGCGTTGTTAATCAGCGCGTCGATGCGCCCGAAACGCTCAATTGTCTGCGCGACCACGCCGTTGACGACCGTTTCGTTGTCCGCGCCGGCGTTGACATCCGCCGCGACATACAGCACCTCAATGCCGTAGTTCTTCTCGAGTTCCGCCTTGGCGTCCTCAAGCTTCTTGACATTGCGCCCCGTAATCACGATATTGGCGCCTTCCTTGGCGAAAGCGGTGGCGATGCCGTAGCCTATCGAGCCCGAGCGTCCGTCACTGAGCGCGACGCGCCCTCCGCCTGTGATAATCGCCGTTTTGCCCTGCAGAAATCCCATAACGCTCCTCCTTAAGTTAAAATTTCAGTGCCGCCGACCGGACTTGAACCGGTACAATCGCAATGATCGGCGGATTTTAAGTCCGCTGTGTCTGCCAATTCCACCACGGCGGCAGCACAAGTTTATTCTAACACATAAAGGCGTTTTTGTCAAGTGCCGATGTGGTTTATCCTGCTGGCGGCGAACGCCGCGCCGAAGCCGTTGTCGATGTTGACGACCGTCACGCCGCTCGCGCAGGAATTGAGCATGGCAAGCAGCGCCGAGACGCCCCCGAACGACGCGCCGTAGCCCGCGCTTGTCGGCACGGCGATGACGGGACAGCGCACCAGCCCCCCGATCACCGAAGGCAGCGCGCCTTCCATGCCCGCCACAGCGATGACCACCTGCGCCTGAGCCAGCACATCCGCCTTCGAAAGCAACCTGTGCAGCCCCGCAACCCCCGCGTCGTGAATCTGGCGCACCTCGTTGCCCAGCGCCTTCGCGGTAAAGACAGCCTCCTGCGCCGCGGGCAAATCGCTGGTGCCGGCTGTGACCACCGCGATAAAACCGCGCCCGTCGGGTTTGGGCATTTCGCCTATCAGCGCGGCACGGGCGGTCTCGTCATAGAGCGGATTCAAATCCTCCAGAAAGGGCAGCTTTTCGGGGTCAAGGCGCGTTATCAGCACCCGCTCCTGTCCGTTTTCGCGCAGCGCGGCGGCGATTCGCGCGATCTGTTCGCCGGTTTTCCCCGCGCCGAAAATGACTTCCCCGACATCCTGCCGCAGCCCGCGCTGCAAATCCGGCATCGCGTCGGAAAGTTCCAGCAAGGGCGCGTCCCCGATCTGCTCCGCGGCGTTTTCGGGGTCAATCTCCCCACGTGCCACCGCGCGCAGCAGCGCCGAAAGTTCCCTGCGTTCCATCTAGCGCCTTTTGGAGAGCGCGCCGCGCAGCACGCCGTTTGGGTCTTTGACAAGCACAACGGCGAGCCAGATGACGAGCCCGAGCGCCGCCGCGGAAAGCCCTAAAAAGGTATCATTTAACATTTGTTCCGCACCCGGGGAAAAGAACGCCGCGCCCTCGCTCAGAAAGCCGAAAACCGCGTCACACAGCCACATCAGAGACGCGCCCCAGTACATCAGCGCGAGCGTGCCGACTTTGAGCGTTCTCGCCCGCGCGCTTATATACCAGAGAATTGTCGTAACAGACGCGCACAGCACGGCAATCAGCAGCGTCATGTTTCCGGCTCCTGAGCATTATCCGCGCGTTTGGCGAGTTTACTTGTCACCGCGACCATCACGCCCCAGACCGCCGTAACCGCGGCAGCCATCGCGACACCGACTGTCGCCATCTCGGTCAAGATCTCGCTGAACCCGCCGGTCAGAAACGGAAAGATCGGTACCAGTTCCCCGTGCCAGAGATGTTCAAACGCCAGCAGCGCCGAACCGCCCCAGAGCATATTGTTAAGCCAGCCAAGTTTCTTTGACAGCTTTAATTCGCCGTCCGCCGTTTTGTTTTCCGCCTCGCGTTTCGCGGCCACTTTCGTTAGAATGGTCGTAACAACCGCCTCCGCCGCGGGCACTAAAAAGCACGCCATAAAAATCCCCCCCAGATAGTTTCAAAGGGTTTCCCCTTCCCCTTTATTATACCATATTCGGGGGCGCGCCGCAAGGGGTCTTCGCAAATTTTCGGGCAATTCGAACAAAGATTCGCTGTTGAAACCGGGCAGTTTGCCGAAATTTTCGGGGCTTTGGCGAAAACTTTCCCGGAAAGCGCCGTTTTGCGCGGTTTTCTTCACGAACATCCGTTCTTGACAAATCCGGATTTCTGTGGTATAATAGAAATAGGGGAACATAGATTCCCCTTTACGCCGCGTTTGCTGTCGAACATAAGTTTTCGTGACCGGGGCGGTTTTGCGCGGCGGGCCGTCCGGGGTGAGAAAGAAAGGGGAGCGTTATGAAAGGGATTGACGTGAGCCGCCACAACGGCGAAATCGACTGGGGAAAAGTCAAAGCGGACGGGATTTCGTTCGCGATTCTGCGCGCGGGCTACGGGCGGGTCGCCTCGCAGAAGGACGAGCGCTTTGAGCAAAACTACAAGGGCGCGAAAGCCGCCGGGCTGGCCGTGGGCGCCTACTGGTATTCCTACGCGACGAGCCCCGAACACGCGCGGGAAGAGGCGAGGGCCTGCCTGAAAGTCCTAAACGGCCGGGCGCTGGAATTTCCGCTCTACTACGATTTGGAGGAGCGGCGGCAGTTTGACAAGGGGCGGGATGTCTGCGACAGCCTCGTGCGGGCGTTCTGCGGGGAAATGGAAGCCGCGGGCTATTTCGCGGGGCTCTACTGCTCGACTTACTGGCTGACGCATTTCGTTTCCAAGGAAGTCTCCGACCGCTACGCGCTCTGGGTGGCGCAGTACGGCGCGCGCTGCACCTATTCGGTCAGCCCCTACGGTATGTGGCAGTATTCCGGGACGGGGAAAGTCGCGGGGATTGAGGGCAATGTCGATTTAGACAGCTGCGCCGTCGATTACCCCGCCATTATCAGGGCGAAAGGTTTGAGCGGTTACGGCGAGAAACCCGAAAAA
>CAYZMU010000047.1:0-7440 GCA_964479595.1 uncultured Ruminococcus sp.
CATCGGAGAAGCCGCCCTGAGCGCCGGCCTCACCGCCTTGGTCGTCAAATGTCCAGTCCGAATCGTCATATGTCTGGTCCGGGTCGTCAAATGTCCAGTCCGAATCATCATAAGTCCAATCCGGGTCGTCAAATGTCCAGTCGGAATCGTCATATGTCTGGTCCGGGTCGTCAAATGTCCAGTCGGAATCATCATATGTCTGGTCCGGGTCGTCAAACGTCCAGTCGGAATCGTCATAATAGGGGTCCTGCAAATCGCTGTCCAAGCCGTCGGTGAAATCGTCCTCGGGCGCGGGCTCATAGAGCGCGCCCTCGGCAATCTCGTCAATCTCCTCTTCCGTCAGCGCGTCGCCAAAGACCTTCCGCAGGAAGGTGCGGATGAAGTTCTGGATATCCTCCTCGCTCGCGTAGGCGTCGCCGGGGTATTCCTCCAAATCGGGGGTGTACATGATGGCGTCGGATTCCGCGGGCAAAGTGATGTCCGCGCCGTCGGTCTCCGCAAAGGTCAGTTCCAGCGTGCCCATGTCCATGCCGTTGCCGACCGCGCTGTAGCCGATTTTCTGGCTCACGCCGTCGGATTCCAGCACCAGCGTCACAGGCGTGGCGTCCTTGACGCTCACGTCCACCGTGCCTTTATAGTAGCCGTTCTCCTCGCTGACGCGTTCCATGTCCTTGAGCGCGCATTTCACGGTGACATCGGATTCGGGCTCCGCGGACATCTGCATATTGAAATTCAAATCCCCGCTCCATTTTTCACCCTCGTCGTAGACGCCGCTGTAAGTCAGCCCGAGGCTGTTGGCGGAATCCTGTGTTACAATCTCCGTGCGGAATTCGCCCGCGACGTTTTCCTTGTCCGCGCCGACCAGCAGGCGGACGGTTTCGCTGGTGGGATATTCGCCCTCGTCGGAGGCGTCCAGCGTAAAGCCGCTGATGGTCCCGGAGGCGTTCACGAAGAAGGCAACCGTGAAGGGCGTCTCCTCCATTCCGGTCTGCGCAATCTCCTCGCGCGCGTCGTCGAAATACGCCGTATAGTCCTCCGCGCCGCACGCGCCCGCGCGCTCTGTCACGATGGCCTTGAGCGTCGCGTCGTTTGCCGCCTCGTCAATGAGCGCGGTGAGCAGCCCCTTGGCCTCGTTCGCGTCCACGGCGGCGGTCAGCTTGGTGTATTCGAGCGTCAGATTGCCGACATTCTCGCTGCTTTTCTTCGTCATCTCCACATCGCCCAGCGCGAGCGCGGCCGTTTTGACGTAACGCGGGAGCATCTCCCCGAGTTCCTCCGGCGTGAGGTAGGCTGTCGGATCCGAGTCAGGCAGCGGCGGCAGACCCATCTCGTCCGCCGTACCTTCCCCGTTGACCATCTCATAGCCCTTCATAGCTGTGTCAAAGGCTTCCGTGATGTTGACTCCGAGCCATTTTTCGCTCAATTCCGGCACCCGCAGAAAGACCGCGTACGGATCCGTGTTGAGGGCGGTTTCCATCGTAAGGACGGGTTCGCCGTCTATCTGCGCCGAAACAGTGCCGCTCTGCGCGGGACCTTTCACGGCGGAATGAACGTCCACCGCGACCGCTTTGATTTCGTTCAATCGTTTGACAAGCTTGTCCACCTGCTCGTCCGTGCCCTCGCCGCCAAGTTCCGTGCGAAGATACGTTTCCAGTGTCGAGACCGCGTCCGCGCCGAGGCGGTATTCGAGTTTCACCTCATCGGAGACGCCGTTTTCAAGCTTGGCGGTGTATTTGTCATAGCTCTCCTGCGCCGCGCGCCCCCACTCGCCGGCGTTTTCCTCAACAACCCAAGTGTAGTAGTCCTGCGGGGAACTCACCAGCAGCTTGACCTGATTGCGCACATACGGGGAGAAGTGATACACCCCGAACGCGCCCGCGCAGACGACCGCCGCCGAACCCACCGTGATGCCGGCAATTCTGAGACCCTTGTGCTTGCGGGGCACCGCGTTTTCGTCCGAATGTTTCATAGCGGATTCCTCCTTCTATCCTGCCTTGCAAACATACCATTCTGTCACACCGCGCGCCTTTCGCGGCTGCCTTCAGTATAGCACATCGGCACACGTTTGTCAAGGGCTTTGCGCCCCCGCCTCCAGCAGCGGTCTGAGGAACTGCCCCGTATAGGATTCCCCGCAGCGCGCGACTTCCTCCGGCGTGCCCCGCGCGACGATTCTGCCGCCCTCGTCGCCTCCCTCGGGCCCCAGATCGATGATGTGGTCGCAGACTTTGATGACGTCCATATTGTGCTCGATGACCACCAGCGTATTCCCCGCGTCCGCCAGCTTCTGCAGCACCGCGATAAGCCCCGCGACATCCGCGTCGTGCAGCCCCGTGGTCGGCTCATCGAGAATGTAAATCGTTTTGCCGGTGGCGCGCCGCGCCAGTTCCGTGGAGAGCTTGACCCGCTGCGCCTCGCCGCCCGAAAGCGTGGTCGCGCTCTGCCCGAGCTTGATATACCCGAGCCCCACATCCCGCAGCGTTTTCAGCCGCCGCGCGATTTTCGGGATGGGCTCAAAGAACGCGAGCGCCTCGTCCACGGTCATCTCCAGCACATCGTAAATGGATTTGCCTTTATATTTAACCTCCAGCGTTTCGCGGCTGTAGCGCGTGCCGCCGCAGACCTCGCAGGGGACGTAGACATCGGGCAGGAAGTGCATTTCCAGCCGCACAATGCCGTCGCCCTCGCACGCCTCGCAGCGCCCGCCCTTGACATTGAACGAAAAGCGTCCCGCGCCGTAGCCGCGTTTTTTGGCGTCCGGCGTCTGCGCGAAGAGTTCCCGGATATCCCCGAAAAGCCCCGTGTACGTCGCGGGATTGGAGCGCGGCGTGCGCCCGATGGGGGATTGGTCAATGAGAATCACCTTGTCGAGATGTTCGACTCCCTCCACCGACATGGAACCGTCCGAAAAGCCTTCCGGCAGCGGCAGCCGCGCGCGGTTTAAGGTCACGGCGAGATAGCGCGCCAGCACCTCGCTGACCAGAGAGGATTTCCCCGAGCCCGAAACGCCCGTCACGCAGATGAATTCCCCCAGCGGAAAGGCAACGTCTATATTTTGCAGGTTGTTGACGCGGGCGCCGTGTACGGTTAAAAATTTTCCGTTCCCTTTTCTGCGCTCGCGCGGGACCTCCACACGCTTGCGCCCGCTTAAGTACGCGCCGGTTTCGGATTTCTCGCAGCGCGTGATGTCCTCCAAAGTCCCCGCGCAGACGACTTCCCCGCCGTGAATGCCCGCGCCGGGGCCGATATCCACAATGTAGTCCGCCGCTCGGATGGTGTCGTCGTCATGCTCCACCACAATGACCGTGTTGCCGCAGTCGCGCAGGTTTTTGAGCGTGGCGATGAGCTTTTCGTTGTCGCGCTGGTGCAGCCCGATGCTCGGCTCGTCCAGAATGTACAGCACGCCCATGAGCGAGGAGCCGATTTGCGTCGCGAGGCGGATGCGCTGGCTCTCCCCGCCCGAAAGCGTGGCGGCGGCGCGCGAAAGCGTCAGGTATTCCAGCCCCACGTCGCGCAGAAACGCCAGTCTGGAGCGGATTTCCTTCACAATGAGCCGCGCGATGAGCCACTCGCGCTCCGTAAGCGGTATTTCGTCAAAAAATCGTATCAGCTCGCGGATATTTTTTCTGCAGAGCGTGTCAATATCCGTCCCCGCGACCGTCACCGCGAGCGACACGGGCCTGAGCCGCCGCCCGTGGCAGGAGGGGCAGGGCAGCTGCGTCATGTACTGTGAAAGCTCCTCCCTGACCGACTGCGAACCCGTTTCATACCGCCGCTTCAGGTTGCTCAGCAGCCCCTCGAACGGATGGTGCCAGACCGCGCCGCCGTATTCCTTCGCCTGTTTTAACTCAAGGGACCGCTCGCCCGTGCCGTAGAGAAACAGGTCAATCTGCTCTTTGGGGAGGTTCTCAAGCGGCTCGGTGAGCGAAACGCCGTATTCCTTCGAGATGGCGTTCGCGTACATACTCGCGACGGATTTGGGGTCGCTGAAATTCCACCCCGGCGCCGTAAAACCGCCCTCGCGGATACTCAGCGCGGGGTTGGGCATGAGGAGTCTGGGGTCAAATTCCGTCAGCACCCCGAGCCCGGAACAGGTTTCGCAGGCGCCGTAGGGGTTGTTGAAGGAGAACATTCTCGGAGTCAATTCTTCCAGCGAAATCCCGCAGTCGGGGCAGGCGTAGGAAAGCGAATAGAGCTTCTCCTCGCCGTCTATGACGTCCACCAGCACCAGCCCGTCCGCGAGCTTGACCGTTGTCTCAATGCTGTCGGTGAGGCGGGAGCGAATCCCCCCGCGCACGACGAGCCGGTCCACGACAATCTCGATATGGTGCTTGACATTCTTGTTGAGCTTGATTTTTTCGTTCAGGTCGTAAACAATACCGTCCACACGCGCGCGCACGAAACCGGATTTGCGCGCGGATTCGAGTTCCTTCGCGTATTCGCCCTTGCGCCCGCGCACAATCGGCGCGAGCAGCTGAAATTTGGTCCCCTCCGGCAGAGCCAAGACGCTGTCGGCGATTTGGTCGGGGGTCTGCCGCAGAACCTCCCTGCCGCAGCGCGGGCAGTGCGGAATGCCGACGCGCGCGTAGAGCAGGCGCAGGTAGTCGTAGATTTCCGTGACCGTGCCGACGGTGGAGCGGGGGTTTTTCGAGGTGGTTTTCTGGTCAATGGAGATGGCGGGGGAGAGCCCGTCAATGCTGTCCACATCCGGCTTTTCCATCTGGCCCAGAAACTGCCGCGCGTACGAGGAAAGGCTCTCCATATAGCGCCGCTGACCGTCCGCGTAGATGGTGTCGAACGCCAGCGAGGATTTCCCCGAGCCCGAAAGCCCCGTGAAAACCACGAGTTTGTCGCGCGGAATCTCCACGTCAATATTTTTCAGATTGTGCTCGCGCGCCCCGCGAATAATGATTTTATCCAGCATACTATATCCTTTTTTATTTCCGACATTTGTTTTTGGGAGCTGTTATGTTATCCCCGTAGCAGGTTATGTTGGCGCGAACCGTAATGCTTGGGTGTGGTCGCAAGCTGTTTTCTTCCCCCTGACGGGAAGTCTGTGGTTCCCTCCCTACGGGGGAGAGGGGTGGCGTGCTCCCCCGGCGCGCGTCTCACCGAAATATTATACCATCTTTTTTCATCGCTTGTCAAGCCGCGAGAATCCCCCCTTCCGGGGAGGGACGTTTTGCGCCCACCCCTACGGGGCGGGCGCGGGTTTTTCCGTCCGACATTTGTTTTTGGGAGCTGTTATGTTATCCCCGTAGCAGGTTATGTTGGCGCGAACCGTAATGCTTGGGTGTGGTCGCAAGCTGTTTTCTTCCCCCTGACGGGAAGTCTGTGGTTCCCTCCCTACGGGGAGGGAACGGAGATTTTACTGCCCGACCTTTGTTTTGGGGAGCTGTTGTGTTATCCCCGAAGCAGGTTATGTTGGCGGAGTTGTTATGTTTGGGTGTTGCCGCAAACTGTTTTCTCCCCCTGCCGGAGCGGGTTTTTCTCTCCCTTGCCGATGCGTTTTCGCTCTCCTTTCGGAGCGGGAAAGAAATACCGGGGGGAGGGCGCAAATGGTTTCGTTTCACCGGGCACAAAAGCGGACTCCAACCCCCGCCTCAGCCGCGCTCCAGAATCAATGTCTTGGGCGCTTTCGTCAGATTGACCGGCGCGTCGCCGTGAATCAGCAGCATATCCTCAATCCGCACCCCGAATTTCCCCGGCAGATAGATGCCCGGCTCGTTCGTGATGACCACGCCGTCTTCAAGCGTATCTTTCGACCTCGGCGAGGCATTGGGCGACTCGTGAATCTCAAGCCCCACGGAATGCCCCAGAGAATGGGTAAAATATTCCCCATATCCCGCCTTCTCAATGACGTCGGCCGCCGCGAAATGCATGGCGGAGCAGGGGTTCGACGCTTTTGCCGCCTCCAAAGCCGCCCGCTGTGCCGCCAGAACCGTTTCATAAACCCGCCGCTGTTCTTCCGTCGCGTGCCCGAAAGCGAAGGTGCGCGTCATATCGGAATGATAGCCCCCGATGACCGCGCCGAAATCCGCCGTGATGAGATCGCCCTCGCGCAGACGCCGCTTTGACGGCACGCCGTGGGGCTTGCTCGTGTTCTCGCCAAAGAGCAGAATGGTCTCAAACGAGGGCTTCTCACTGCCCAGCATCGCCATTTCGTATTCCAGCCGCGCCGCCGCCTCGCGCTCGGTGACGCCCTCGCGCAGGGTCGGCAGAAACCGCTCAAACGCCGCCTCCGCGATACGCTGGGCTTGCTCTATCCGCTCGATTTCCCCGGCCGTCTTGCGCGCGCGCAGTTTTTCCACCGCGTCACCCGCGCCCGCCAGCTCACAGGGGAATTTTTCCGCCCAAGCAGCGCGCTCCCGCACGGTGACACGGCCGTCCTCGTAGAGCAGCTTTTGTATGTTAAAATGTTTTAGCTCCTCCGCGAGCGCGTCGATTTGCGGCCCGCGCGGCAGTTTCGGCGTGAAGGCTGTCCCAGCGAGCGCGTTTTGCGCCGCCTCGATATAGCGCCCGTCCGTGAGAAACAGCGCCTCGCCGCCGCGGTTTATCAGGCACAGCCCCTCAAGCCCGGTGGCACCTGTAGCGTAGCGGACATTGACATCGCTTGTCAGCAGCAGCGCGTCCGCGTCCATGGATTCAATGACTTTACAAATATCTTTCAGCCGGTCCATGCAATCTTCCCCTTTCCGCTCCATTATACCATAATTCCGCCGTTTTTTCAAGGGACACGCGCGCGGGGGAAATTTCGCGGCGGAGGGCTTGCATTTTCGCGAAAAAGGTGGTATAATAGGAATGTATGAGCGGCAGTGGCGAAGGAGGTGCGGCGATTTGACGGTTTTTCTCATCATTCTCGGCGTCTTCGCCGTGATTTTCCTGCTGCCGATTCGCGTGAAGGCGTCTGTGGGCGACGGCAAGTGGAGCGTTGAAATTTACTATGCCTTTATCCCCGTTCTGCGGCGCGGCTCCAAGCCTCCGCCCCCGCCCGATGCCGTGCCCCCCAAGCCCGGGGACGACCTGAGCGAGGAACAGTTAAAGGAAGTGCTGCCCACCGCCGATACTTCGGTCAAGCCGGCGGAGGAAACCCCGGAGGAGACGCCAGCAGAAACACTGGAAGACACAGCGGGAGTGACGGCGGAAGATACGGCAGGGGAGACAGCGGAGGAAACACCGGAGACAGCGTCGGATACAGCGGGCGTGACGGTTGAGAAAACAGCGGCGGATACGGCGGGCGTGACAACAGAAACGCCGGAGACGGACTCTGCCAAGACCGACAGAGCAACCCTTGAGTCAGCCGGCAAAGACGAATCTAAGACCGACAGAGCAACCGCGGACGAGACAGGCGGGGAAGAAAAGGCGGAGAAAAAGCCGGAAGAGGGCGAGGAAAGCCCGAAGAAGAAAAACTTTTTTCAGCGGCTCAAACCCGAGGGGCTCTCG
>CAYZMU010000048.1:0-6834 GCA_964479595.1 uncultured Ruminococcus sp.
TTCTTGGGCTTCTCCGCCGTTTCGTCCTTCTTGGCGGCGGCCTTTTTGGGTTTCGGCTTCTTCGGCACACGGTAGTACTGCACCGAGAGCGGCGGCAGTGTCAGCGAGATGGACTGGTCGAGCCCGTGCATGCCGAATTCCTCCGCCTTGACCTTTGCCTTCGCCTCGCCGCTTCCGCCGTACGCGAGCGCGTCGGAATCAAACACCAGCGCGTACGTCCCTTCATAAGGAACCCCGATGCGGTAGTCCTCGCGCTTTACCGGGACGAAGTTGCAGACCACGATAATTTCGTTTTCGCTGTCGTCAATGCGCCGGAAAGCGATGACGCTCTGGCGGTAGTCGTCGTTGCTAATCCACGAAAAACCCTTCCACGAGTCGTCGTTTTCCCAAAGCGGCGAATTTTCAAGATAGAATTTGTTGAGCGCCTTGGAGAACGACAGCATGGCCCCGTGCGAGGGGAAATTGTCTTTCAGCTGCCAGTCCAGCTCGGATTGGTAATCCCATTCCTTCACCTGCGCGAATTCCTGCCCCATAAAGAGCAGCTTCTTGCCCGGGTGCGCGAACATATAGCAGAGGAAAGCGCGGTAGGACGCGAATTTCTGCTCATAAGTCCCCGGCATTTTCTCGAGCATGGAGCATTTGCCGTAGACGACCTCGTCGTGCGAGATGGGCAGAATGTAGTTCTCCGAGAAGCAGTAGAAGAACGAGAAGGTAAGCTTGTCGTGGCTGAACGCGCGGTAGAGCGGGTCCATCTTCATGTAGGAGAGCATATCGTTCATCCAGCCCATGTTCCACTTGAAGTTGAAGCCCAGCCCGCCGATATCCGTAGGCTTGGTCACCAGCGGCCACGCCGTGGATTCCTCCGCGATCATCAGCACATCCGGGTGGCGCTCAAAGACCGCCTGATTGAGCTGCTGCAGAAACGCGATGGCCTCCAGGTTCTCCTTGCCCCCGTTGACATTGGGGCGCCACTCGCCGTCCCTGCGGTCGTAGTCGAGATAGAGCATCGACGCCACCGCGTCCACCCGCAGCCCGTCAATGTGGTATTCGTCCAGCCAGTTGAGCGCGGAGGAAATGAGGAAGGAGCAGACTTCCGGCCGCCCGTAGTCAAAGACTCTCGTCCCCCACGCCTTGTGTTCCTGTTTCAAAGGGTCTGTATATTCATAGAGCGGCTCGCCGTCAAACTCGTAGAGCCCCTGCGCGTCTTTGGGAAAATGCGCGGGAACCCAGTCCAGAATGACCCCGATGCCCGCCTGATGGAACATATCGATCATCTGCTTGAACTCGTCGGGCGTGCCGAAACGCGACGTCGGCGCGAAATAGCCCGTCACCTGATAGCCCCACGAGCCGTCGTAAGGGTATTCCGACAGCGGCATGAACTCGATGTGCGTGTAGGACATCTCCTTCATGTACTCCACCATGCGCTTGGCGAATTCGAGATAGGGCAGCGGCTTGCCGTCCAGAAACGTCTGCCACGACGGCAGATGCACCTCATAGATATTCATGGGGCTTTTATAGACGTTCTTCTTCCGCTTCGCCTCCGCCCACGCCTCGTCGTGCCAGACATACTCCGACTCAAAGAGCTTGGTGGCGTTCTGCGGCGCGGTCTCGAAATGCCGCCCGTACGGGTCGTTCTTGAGCAGAATCCTCCCCGAGCGCGTTTCGATGCTGAACTTGTAGATAGTGTACTGCGGCATCTTGGGAACCTTTAACTCCCACACCTCATCGGCCGCCTTGCCCATGGGGTTGCGCGCGCGGTCCCATTCATTGAAGTCCCCGACCAGCGAAACGCTCACCGCTCTGGGCGCCCATACGCGAAATACGGTGAATTCCCCCTCCGTGTGCGCCCCGAAATACTTCTGCGCCTGGAAATTCTTCCCTTGGTGGAACACATACAGAGGAAACGCCTTCTCGTCCTGCGCCTCAGCCGGCGCTGTGTTCTCGTTCATTCTCCCCGCGTCCTTTCCCTTCATTTTGCCGTATGTCCGGCCGTCAGTCTCCGGGCACACTTCGCCTTATATTTATTTTATCATAGCTGGGGCAAAATTGCAAGGATTTTGCGCGTTTCGCCGAAATTTTTGGGACTTCACACAGTTTTTCGCGCTCCGATTGTGCATATTGCCCAAAATGAACGCCCTTCAAAGCCCGTTTTTGCCATTTCCCAAAAGAAAGCCCGCCCCCCGGGGAAAGGGAAAGCGGGTCAAATCGGAGTGACAGGATTCGAACCTGCGGCATCCTGCTCCCAAAGCAGGCGCGCTGCCAGCTGCGCTACACCCCGGCACCTCTCTATTCTATCACATTTCGCGCGCCCTGTCAAGGCTTTTTACGCAAAGGGACGCCCTGTCCAAAGAGCGTCCCTCAAAGGTTTCCTGATTGGTTTATCCCCGCGAAAGCTACTGCGCGCCGCCGTTATTATCCATCGGCGCCTGTGTGACCGCGGGAGCCTGCGTCGCGGGCGCCTCTGTCGCGGGAGGCTGTGTGACCGCGGGTGCCTCTGTCACCGCTGCCTTCGTCGTCGTGGAAGTGGTGGAGGCGCTCCATGAGTAGCGCGTGCTCGAGGTGGACGAGGTGGAAGAGGTGGAATAGGTGTAGACGGGATTGCTCGCGTAGTAGACGATGATCTCGTAGTCTTCCATCACATCGACAATTGTTCCGACTTCCGGCTCTACCCCGCAGACATTGCCGTTTGCGTAGTGGTAGTCAACCTTCGCCTTGTAGATGACCCGCTTGCCGCTTGCGGGGGCTGTCGTGGTCGCGGAGGTCGTCGCGGGCTTGCCCCATGTGCGCTTGGTCGTGGCGGCGTAGTCGTCGCCCTCCCGCGCGGGCTCAAACCCTAAGTCCTCAAGCTTTGTCAGGTAGGTGTCCAGCGTGCAGCCGTAAAAATCCGGTATGGCGATCTTGGAAGAGCCCTTGCTCACCTTGACTTTCACGGTGCTGCCGCTCATGAACGGCGTGCCTTCCTCAATCTCCTGCTCGATGATGGTGTCCTTGCGGTATTCCTCCGAAAAGACGTATTCCGGCTCCAGTTCCAGCCAGCCCGCCATCGCGTCCTTCTTAATCTGGAAGTTCATCCCCACCAGCTGCGGCATGATGCTGTCGTAGTCGGGGACACTGCTGGAATCCGCGGGCGCCGCCGTCACGACATTGCTGCCCTCCATGGAGGACCAGCGGTTGCCCTCGTCAAGCGGCTGGTCGCCGTAGCGGTTGAGCAGCCGCAGAAACACCAGCACCACAATCGTCACAATCGCGAAGAACAGCACCGCGATGAGAATCGGCGCCCGGATGCGCTCAAAGACCGAAGGCTGCGCGGCCGCCTCTTCCTCGCCTTCCCGCGCGTAGACATCTTCCCTTTCCCTCGGAGCGGGCTCTCTCACGGGCGGCTCCTCGTAGATTTCTTCCACAGGTTCGGCGCGTCTGGGCGCCGCGGCGCGCGGGGGCTCTTCCGTGCCCTCAAAAAGCTCCGTCACAAGGTCCGTCACCGTGGGAATGCGCTGCGAGCTTTCCAGCGCCATGCCCCGCATAATCGCGTCCGACACGCCTTTCGGGATTTCGGGGTTGATGTCCGCGGGCGGTACCAGGCTGTCGTAGTCCATGCGCGTGGGCGCGTCCGTCGCCCTGCAGCCCGTCAGAATGCGGTACAGCACCGCGCTGATGCCGTAGACGTCCGTCCATGTGCCCTGCTGCTGCACCGTGCCGTACTGTTCCGGCGCGGCGTAGCCGTCGTAGAGTTCCGCCTCCAGCTCGCTCTCGCCCGTGCGCACCGCCGAAATGCAGAACCCGGAAAGCTTCAGCTCGCCGTCCTTCGTCACGAAAATCGTGTCGGGGCTCAGCGCGCGGTGCAGAATCCCCGCGTTGTGCAGAATGCTCAGTGTCGTAAAGAGCGGGGGAAAAATCCTGCGCACCGTCTTCCAGCTCAGTTCCCCCGCGTTCTCGCGCAGATACGTCAGCAGTGTCCTGCCCTCAAGATATTCGTAGACCGCGTAGGTCGTGTTGTTCTCCGAGATGAGGTCCAGCGCCGGGTTTAAGTGGCTCAGCCCGCGCTGCTTGGCAAGCGCCTTGTTGAGCTCGGTGTATTCTATCATCAGCGCCTTGTACTGCGCCAAGTGGTCCGGCGCCACATTGACGAGCGGCGAGCCCGCCACGCGCGAGCACAATTGCAGCGGCAGATACTCGCGCACCAGCACCTTGCAGCCGAAATTGAGGTCCAGCCCGAGATAGGTGATGCCCTCACCGTTCTGCTTGAGTCTCTTCCCTATCAGATAGCGCCCGTCAATCTTGCTGCCGGGCTCTAGGTCGCTTGAAAGCCTTGCGGCGGTTTTGTCATATCCGCAGCGCGGGCAAACGGATTCCCCCTGCGGCAGCGGTTCCATACAGCCCCAGCAAAGGTTCGTCTCGTCCATTCGAGTTCTCCTTCCCTTCCTCTTGCTTCCCCCGTGTCCTTATTCCTCTCTATTTTACCATGTTTGCCCGCGCTTGTCAATCTTTTTTCCTCTTTGCGGTTAATTTGTATCCATTCTGTAATAATCCCCGGCGCTTTAAGAAGGCGTGCCGAACAGCAGGCTTTCAATATAGTTTATCCGCGCGTCGGTGACGGACTGAAGCTTGCCGTCCTCGCCCCAGACAGCGGTGATGACATAGGAAACGGTGTCGGAATGGTTGTCCGGGTCCTCGTAGCAGTAGCGGTAGACGCGCGTTTCCGTCTTGTCCGCGCCGTAGGTGACACTGTAGGCGGGCAGGTCAAGCGTATCCTCCGCCGTCTGGACATCCGCCCCCTGCGGTATCAGATTCGTCTCGATATACGCCTTGCGCGGTGTGCCGAACAGGTTCTTTTCCAGCGCCTCGAAATTATAGTACACGACATTTTGCAGGTTCTCCCCGTCCGTGCCGCAGAGGATGGCCCATTGCGGCAGCTTTACGCCCTCAAGATCGCAGGTTTTGCGGCTCTGCGCGTACGCCCCCGAACTGATTGCGGCGTTTTGCAGCACCGCGTAGTCGCTCTGGTTTGTGAGCGTGACATTCGCGCTCTTTTCGGCGTCGGTAACCCTCGCACCGACCGAGAGCGACAGCTTCTTCGCTATCCGCGCGCCGTCGTCCGAACGCACCCGCAGGTAGATAAGCAGCCAGATAAGCACGATTAGCACCGCCGCCACGCAGAGTACAATCAGCACCGTTCTGGCCCGTCCCCCGCGCTTCTTCTTCGGGGCTTTCTTTTTCTCCTTTTTCTCCCCGCCGCCGCGCTCCTCCCTTTTCGTTTCCGGGGCTTCCTCATCCTCCAGCCCTTCGCTGAAGTACTCGTTCATGGAATATTCGTCCTGTGCCATTGCTCAGACTCCTTTCCTGTAGGTTTGGGTGTGGGTTTTGTTTTCAGGCCGCCGTCTCAGAACCGCAGCAGCCCTTTATCAAGCATTGTCTGTGCCGCGCGCAGCACCCCCGCTCTGGCGGCGCCGTAGGTAAGCCCGCCCTGCAGATAGACCGCGTACGGCTCGCGCAGAGGCGCGTCCGCGGAAAGTTCTATGGACGCCCCGGCGGTGAAAGTCCCCGCCGCCATGATAACCTGAGCGTCATAGCCCGGCATATCCCACGGCTCGGGCACGGCAAACGCGTCCACCGGCGACCCGGCCTGTATCCCCTCGCAGAAAGCCTTGACTCTTTCGGGGGTTTCAAGACACAGCACGGTTATGATGTCGCCGTTTTGCGGGATTTTCTCGGGCAGGCATTTTACCCCGAACCCCCCAAAGAGCGCCGCCGCGAAAGCCCCGGTTTTGCGCGCGTTCGCGGTAATTTCGGGCGCCAGAAAAAGCCCCAGATACATCTCCCTGAGCGTGTCGAGCGAGCAGCCCGTCTCCCGCCCCGTGCCCGGACAGAAGAGGGAGCGCGCGCACTGTTCCACCAAGTCCGCACGTCCCGCGAGATAGCCGCCCCCGCGCGCCACACCGCCGCCGGGGTTCTTGATAAGCGAGCCAGCGAGCAGGTCCGCGCCCGCGTCGGAAGGTTCTTTCGTGTCCGTAAATTCCCCGTAGCAGTTGTCCGTCAGCACGATGATATCGGGATTGGCGCTCTTTACGGCTCTGACAATCTCCCCGATATCCTCAACTGTCAGCGCCGCGCGCAGCGAATAGCCTCTCGAACGCTGGATATACGCCATCTTCGCGCCCTTCGCGGCATCGTGTATGGTTTCCGGATCCGGCTTGCCGTCGGGACGCAAATCGCACTGGCGGTACTTGACACCGAATTCCTTGAGCGAGCCGCTCCCGCGCCGCAGCCCGATGACTTCCTCCAGCGTATCGTAGGGCGCCCCCGTTACGCTCAGCAGCGTGTCGCCCGGTCTCAGCACCCCGAACAGCGCCGCGGAAAGCGCGTGCGTTCCCGAAACGAAATGATGCCTCGCCAGCGCGTCCTGCGTATGAAACACGTCCGCGTAGACCTTATCGAGCGTGTCGCGTCCCAAGTCATCATACCCGTAGCCCGTGGTGCCGCTCAGACACGCGGCGCTGACACGGTTTTTCTGCATGGCGTAGAGCACTTTCTCACAGCACTCCCGCGCGGTTTCGTCTATTTCGCGAAAAGCGCCCTCCAGCGTGTCCTCCGCGCGCCTTGCCGCCTCCAGCAGCCGCGCGTCAAACCCGAACAGATTCTCCACTTTCCCCCTCCTCTTTTATATCCGCTCTATGTTGTTGGTGGAAGTAATGTTATCCCCGAAGCAGGTTATGTTGGCGGAGTTGTTATGTTTGGGTGTTGCCGCAAACTGTTTTCTCCCCTGCCGGGACTGATTTTTCTCTCCCCCTGACGGGGGTGGTTCTTTGATTCCCTCCCCTACGGGGAGGGAACAGTTAT
>CAYZMU010000049.1:0-3265 GCA_964479595.1 uncultured Ruminococcus sp.
GGGAAAACGAAACTTAGGCGAAAGCAATGGTAAAAAGCAACAGAAAAAGAAATGTGGAGGTTAACCGAAATGACAAAGTATGAACTGGTAGGCGCGCTGGCGCGAAAAGGCAACTGTAGCCGAAAGAACGCGGAATGGGCGCTCGATTTAGTTAGCGAGGTGCTGTCGGAGACGCTCGCGAGCGGAGAGAAAGTCCATCTGCCGGGCTTCGGGACCTTTGAGCTGCACGAGCGCAAGGAAAAGAACGCGAGCAACCCGCGCACGCACAAGCCCATGCGCACACCCGCGCGCAAGGCACCGGTGTTCCGCGCGGCGAAGGCGCTCAAGGAGGCCGTCAATCAGGTGTGGCCGCCTGAGGAATCGTAAAGCGGCTTTCGGGGTCGGGATATGAGGCTGGACAAATTCTTAAAAGTTTCAAGACTTATCAAGCGCAGGACGGTCGCGAACGAGCTGTGCGACGCGGGGAGAGTGCTGTTAAACGGGCGGCCCGCGCGCGCGTCCGCTGAGGTAAAGCCGGGGGATCTGCTCGAGTTTACGCTGGGGCAGCGGCAGATTCGCGCGAGAGTCCGCAAAGTGGAAGAACCCGTGCGCAAGGAGGACGCCGCCGCGCTCTTCGCGCTCGAGGAACAAACGGGGGCCGAAAAAAGCCCCGAAGAAAGGTGAGGAAAGTGGAAAGTTTCAAGAAATACATCGCTGAGTGCATCGGCACCATGACGCTGGTGCTCATCGGCTGCGGCACGGCCATGCTGGTGGGCTGCGACGCCGCGAACGGCTGCGGGTACATCTTAACGGCGCTGGCGTTCGGCCTGACGATTGTCGGGATGGCGTACTGTGTGGGCAATGTCTCGGGCTGCCACATCAATCCGGCGGTTTCGCTGGGCGTGCTGCTCACGGGCGGCATGAGCGTCAAGGATTTCATCGGCTACATCATTGCGCAGGCCGTGGGCGCGTTCGCGGGTTCGGGGCTGCTCGCGCTGATTTTCACCTTCGGCGACGTTCAGGACAAGACGGGCGCGTACGGCACGAACGGCCTGGCGGGCGTAAACGGCAGCTATGTCGCGGGGCTTCTGGTCGAGATTCTGCTGACGTTCATCTTTGTGCTGGTCATTCTCGGCGTCACTTCCAAGAAGGCGAATCACGGCTCGTTCGCGGGCGTGGTGATCGGCTTTACGCTCGTGCTGGTGCACATTCTGGGCATCGGTCTGACGGGCACATCCGTCAACCCCGCGCGCAGCTTCGGTCCGGCGGTTGTGGCGGCGCTCATGGACGGCAACACGACCCCGCTCGCTCAGCTCTGGGTCTTTATCGTCGGTCCGCTCGCAGGCGCGGCACTCGCGGCGCTGGTACACCGCTTCTTTGAGAGCGAGAACAAGGAAAGCGGGAAGAAAGACGCCAAGGCTAAGGGCTGAAATCGCGGTATTCTGCGCTATTCCCGGCGTGCTGGCGCTGACGGGCTGCGCGGAAGAGAAGCACACCCAAGCGTTTTTCGCGATGGACACCTATATGACAATGGACGCTTGGGGCGAAAACAGTGAGGCGGCGCTTTCACACGCGGCGGAACGCGTGGAAGAAATCGAGCGGGAAATTTCCGTGACGGACGCGGGCAGCGACTTGGCGGCGCTGAACGGCGCGGGCGGGGAACCGGTTCGCGTCCGCGCGGATACGCTTGAGATTCTCAAGACGGCGGGGGCGGTCTCGGAGGCGAGCGGCGGCGCGCTTTCGCTGACGCTTTTGCCCGCGGCGCGCGCGTGGGGGTTTTCCGGCGGCGGGGAATATAGAATCCCATCCTCGGCGGAGCTTTCCGATTTGCGCGCGAAAGTGGACGATTCAAAAATCACGGTATCGGGCGATTTTGTCACCATTCCGGAGGGCTTCGGGCTGGATTTCGGCGCGGTCGGGAAGGGCTTCGCGTCCGACGCGGCTTTGGAAGTCCTAAAGGACGAGGGCGTACAGAGCGCGGTTTTGAATCTCGGCGGCAATGTGCGCACGCTCGGGCAAAAGGAAGGCGGCGGGGCTTGGGAAGTCGCCGTGGCGGATCCTTTTGAGCCGTCGCGGACGCTCGGGATACTCTCGGTCGGGGAATGCGCGGTCGTCACCTCCGGCAATTACGAGCGCTATTTTGAGGGCGAGGATGGGCAGATTTATGGACATATCCTTGACCCTAGCACCTGTGCGCCGGCGCGGTCGGGGCTTGCGTCTGTGACGGCGGTCGCGGAAAACGGGCTGCTGGCGGACGCGCTCTCCACGGCGCTGTTTGTGCTGGGGGAGGATGGCGCCTTGGAATACGCGCGGCAGAACGGGGGCTTTGAGATGCTCCTTGTGACGGACGCGGGGGAGATTCTCCTCACGCCGGGGCTTGTTTTCGAGAACCGCTCCGAACTGCCCGTGAAAGTCGTGAAACCATGAACGAGGGGCAGGAACAGCCCGGACGGCGCAAAATCGCGCTGCTTTGGGGGATTGTGGGAATGGTCGCTGCGGTTTCGGCGGTGCTGACGCTGCTGCTGAGCCGGAAAAGCGCGGAAACGGTCGTGGAGATTGAGAGCGGCGGCGAAGTGCTTTATACGCTCGATCTTCGCGAAACGCCCGACACGCGGCTGAACATTCCCGCGCCCAACGGCAGTTATAATATCGTCTGCGTGGAGGACGGCGAGATTTTCGTGAGCGAGGCGGGCTGTCCGGACAAAACCTGTGTGCGCATGGGGCCGCTGCGCGCGGACGCCATGCCGATTGTGTGCCTGCCAAACCGCCTTGTGGTGCGCTTCCAAAAGGGGGATTAGGCCGTGGCGAAAAAAACCCCCATTCGGGAGCTTACGAGACTTTCGCTGCTCACGGCCGTCGCGCTGATTCTTTGGGTGGTCGAGGAGGCGTTTCCGCCGCCGGTCCCCGCGATTCCCGGGCTGAAACTGGGGCTTTCGAACGTGGTGACGGTCTACGCGGTGTTTGCCTTTTCGCCCGCGAAAGCGGCGCTGCTGGTCACGGCGCGGGTGCTGCTCTCGGCGCTGATTTCGGCGAATCCGTCCGCGCTGCTCTACAGTGCCTGCGGGTCGGTTTTTTGTCTGGCGGGCATGCTCTCGCTGCGAAAAATCCTGACCGTAAAACAAATGCCGCTTCTGAGCGTGCTGGGGGCGCTGCTGTTTCAGTGCGGGCAGGTGCTCTGCGCGGCGCTCACGGCGGGAAGTCTCGCACCGGTGGTTTATCTGCCGCCGCTGCTGCTCTGGGGGGCGCTCGCGGGGCTTGTAACGGGAATCTGCGCGCGGGCGGTGGT
>CAYZMU010000049.1:3365-6444 GCA_964479595.1 uncultured Ruminococcus sp.
GGCGCGGCAGGAGAACAGGCAACAGCAAAGGAGGGAAGAAAGATGCGTCATATTCGGACGATTGCGAAGGGCAGCCTTCGTCAGAGCGCGAAAGACGGCGGGTGCGGCGAATGCCAGACATCCTGCCAGTCGGCGTGCAAGACAAGCTGCGGCATCGCCAACCAGCGGTGCGAGCGCGCGGACGCGCGGGAAAAATAATTTTGCGGACGCCGCCCGGCCTTCCCTTTCGGGAGCGGGCGGTTTTTCTGCCGCGGCGTGTTTGCAAAAGCGCGTAAATACGTGTGTTTTCGATATGGTTGGAATCAGGGAAAAGGTGAAACATGGTACACACATTTGAATGTCTGGGGCGGTATTTCGCGGTGGACGGCAATTGCGGGGCGGTGCATGAACTGGATAAAACCGCCTTCGATATCATTACCGAGATGGCAAAACGCGACGACGCGGGCGAGGAACTGACGCGCGGGGCTTTCGGGGCTCAGAACGCGGAATGCGAGGCGGAAATCTGGGAGCTTATCGACGCGGGGGAGCTGTTCTCCAAAGACGATTTCTCCGATTTGAGCGCGCCGCCGGAGCCGGGGCTTGTCAAGGCGCTCTGCCTGCACGTGGCGCACAGCTGCAATTTAAACTGCGCGTACTGCTTCGCGGGGGGCGGCAGATACCGCGGCGAGAGCGCGCTGATGACCGCGGAAACGGGGAAACGCGCGCTGGATTTTCTGGTGGCGCGTTCCGCGGGTAGGCACAATCTGGAAGTCGATTTTTTCGGCGGGGAGCCGCTGCTCAATTTCGGGGTCGTCAAGGAAATCACCGCGTACGCCAGAACGCTTGAGAAACAGACGGGGAAACATTTTCGCTTCACGCTGACGACAAACGGCATGCTTTTGGACGACGCGGTGACGGAATTTCTGAACGCCGAGATGGACAATGTGGTGCTGAGTCTGGACGGCAGAAAGTCCGTGCACGACCGCTTTCGGGTGGATTTTCACGGGCAGGGGAGCTTTGACCGGGTTGTGCCGAAGTTTCAGCGGTTCGCGGCGGCGCGCGGGGAGAAAAGCTATTATATGCGCGGGACGTTCACGCACCAGAACCCCGATTTCATCAACGATATCAGATGTATGCTGGATCTGGGGTTTACGAGCCTGAGCATGGAGCCGGTGGTCTGCGCGGAGGACGACCCCAACGCGCTCACCAAAGAGGATTTGCCGGCGGTTTTTGACAGTTACGAGGAGCTCGCCGCGCTCATGATCCGGCGCCGCGAGGAGGGGCGGCCGTTCACGTTCTATCACTATATGCTGGATTTGGAGCGCGGGCCGTGCGTCTATAAGCGTTTAAAGGGCTGCGGCTCGGGGACGGAATATCTCGCGGTGACGCCCGCGGGGGAGCTCTACCCCTGCCACCGGTTCGTGGGCGAGGAGGCGTTCCGGCTCGGCGATTTGGAAACGGGCGTTGTCAATCGCGCGCTGACAGAAGAATTTGCCAAAACCAATGTCCTGACGCGGGCGGAATGCGGCAAATGCTGGGCGAGGATGTTCTGCGCGGGCGGGTGCGCCGCGAACGCCTACTACGCGAGCGGAAGCGTCAGCGGGGTCTATCCCATGGGCTGCGAGATGTTCCGAAAAAGGCTGGAATGCGCGATGGCGGCGGGGCAATGAACACGCCGATTGCTGCGTTTCTGCGCGATTACGCCGCTTCAGACCCCGCGCGGTTTCATATGCCCGGGCACAAGGGGCTGCTGTCGCCGTATGATATTACGGAGGTGCCGGGCGCGGACGCGCTTTATGAGGCGGACGGGATTATTCAAGAGAGCGAGGAAAACGCGGGGGAAATCTTCGGGGCGCGGACTTTTTACAGCACGGAGGGTTCGTCGCACGGCATTCGCGCCATGCTCTGGCTCACGACAATTAGGGCGGAGCAGATGGGCAGAAAACCGCTCATCGCGGCGGCAAGAAATGTCCACGCGAGCTTTCTTTCCGCCGCCGTGCTCATCGGGTTTGAGATCGCCTGGCTCCCCGTGCCGGACGGTTCGAACGCGCTTTCGGTGAAACTGCCGGGGCAGGAGGTGGAAAGATTTCTGCGCGAAAGAAAACCCGCCGCGCTTTATCTGACCAGCCCGGATTATCTCGGGACGATGTGGGAAATCGGCGAAATCGCGCGAATTTGCCATGAAAATGATGTGCTGCTGCTCTGCGACAACGCGCACGGTGCGTACCTGAAATTTCTGGAGCCGCCGCGCCACCCCATGGACCTCGGGGCGGATTTGTGCGTGGATTCGGCGCATAAGACCTTGCCGGTGCTGACGGGCGGGGCGTACCTGCATATCGCCAAAACCGCGCCCGAATTTTTTAACGAAAACGCGCGGGAGGCGCTGCGGCTTTTCGGCTCGACCAGCCCGTCCTATCTGACGCTCGGCTCGCTCGACGCGTTTTTGGGCCGTGCGGAGGACTTTTCGGAACGGCTTTTGCGCCGCGCGGAGGAGACAAACGCGCTCAAAGCGGCGCTGCGGCGGACGGGCTGGGTGCTTTGCGGGGACGAGCCGCTCAAAATCACCGTCGCGCCCAAAACCCGGGGCTATTTCGGGGATGAACTGTTAAAACTTTTGCGCGAAAACGGGATTGCGGGGGAGTTTGCCGATCATGATTTTCTGGTGCTGATGGTGTCGCCGGACAATTCCGCGGAGGATTTGCGGCGGCTGTACAGCGCCTTTTCGAAACTGCCGCCCCGCGCGCCGATTCTTGAACCCGCAGCACCCGTGCGCGAGCCCGAAATGGTGATGACGCCCGGCGAAGCGGCGCGCGCGCCGAAGGAGCGGCTGGCGGCCGAGGCATGCGAGGGGCGGATTTGCGCGGAACTTCAGTTTGGCTGTCCGCCCGCCGTGCCCGTCGCGATTTGCGGGGAGCGGCTTGGGCGCGCGCAGATAGCGGCGCTTTTGTATTACGGCGTTACGGAATGCGCGGTGGTCCGCGAAGGGGTGTAAAACCTCTGTCCCGATAGAGGAGATCTCCCCCGCGATGGCTAAAAAACCGCGCACAATTTACCCCTCTCCGACACAGGAGAGGGGATTTCATGTACCTTGACAAGGGAA
>CAYZMU010000050.1:0-6321 GCA_964479595.1 uncultured Ruminococcus sp.
AAGATGATTCTGCCAAAAGTTTTCGTGCCGCAGGGGGAAAAGCGTTTTGACAGCATGGGCAACGAAATCCGGCGCGTGCAGGAGCAGGACCCGGATTTCTGGCAGAGCGCGTATTTACGGGCGGAGAGCGCGCTTTCGGACGAACCCCCGCGTTTCTGGCTGAGCGCGGGGCGGCACACCGTGACTCTGCGCGGGATACGGGCGAATCTGGAACTGGACACGCTGACGCTCGGTGAACCGGAGAACCCCCAAAACTCTCCGGCGCCCGATTCGGAGCAGCTCGGGAGCGGCGGGGAAGTCATCCGGATAGAGGGCGAGGACGCTGTGCGGACTTCCGCAAGAACGCTTTGCGCGGCGTCTGACGGCGGGGGCGATGTTTCGCCGTCTCAACCCGGCGCGGTGCGATATAACACTTTCGGCGGGGAGAATTTCAACCGCGTCGGCCAAAGCGTCACATGGCAGGTGACGCCAGAAAACTCGGGCCTCTACCGCCTCGGGGTGAAGGCGCGGCAGAATGTGCGGCGCGGCATGGAGTCGGGCAGGCGCGTCCTCATTGACGGGGAAGTGCCCGAAGGCTTTGAAAACACGCGGTTTTACTACGACAGCGACTGGTCGCTCACGCAGATCGGCGGCGGGGCGTCTTTCTATCTGGAGGGCGGGCAGACACACGAGATCACGATGGAAGTGACCATCGGCGAAATCGGGGGGATTCTGTCAAAACTGGAAGGCACGCTTTCGGAATTAAACGCCTGCTATCGCGAGATTCTGATGGTCACCGGCCCCGACCCGGACCCTTACAACGACTACTATGTCGAGGAGAGTATCCCGACACTTTTGGACGATTTTACGCGGCTTTCGGGGGAGCTGAAAACCGCGCGCGAACAGATTGAGGAACTCTCCGAATCCGAGGGGAGCGAGGCGTCGGCGCTCGAAAGCGTGCGGGTGACGCTTGATAAATGCGTAAAAAAGCCCGGGCAGATTCCGAGGCGCCTGAGCGCGCTGGAGGACGACCTCTCCGCGATGGCGGCGTTTCTGAGCGAGGCGCGCGACCGCCCGCTGGAGATAGATTATTTAGAGCTTGTGCCGGAGGGGGAGGAATTTTCGCCGGTCAGGGAAAGTTTCTGGCGGCGGCTGGTGTTCGCGGTCAGGGCTTTTCTGCGCTCGTTCAAGGAGGACCCGGAGGTCCTGACCCCCATTGACGACCCGGAGGAGACGCTCTCTGTCTGGGTCAATCTCGGGCGGGAGCAGGCGCTGGCGGTCAAGGAACTCACCGAGAGCGAATTCGCGGCGCGGCACCCGAAAACCCCGGTTTCGGTCAATCTGGTCGCGGGGGGGCTTGTCGAGGCGGCGCTTTCGGACAACGCGCCGGATGTCGCGCTGTTTCTGGGCGGGGAGCTGCCCGTCAATCTCGCCGGGCGCGGGCTTTTAACCGAGCTTTCCGCGCTGGAGGGCTTTGACGAGGAGAAAGACCGTCTGGGCGAGAGCGCTCTGATTCCCTACAGCTATGAGGGCGGGGTCTACGGCATTCCGCTGACGCGCGCGTTCACGACGCTTTTCTACCGCGCGGACGTGCTTTCGGGGCTTGGAATCGGGACGCTGCCGCGCACATGGGACGAACTGATTGAAACGCTGCCCGCGCTGCAGCGGCGGCATCTGGGCGTGGGGCTCATTCTGCCGGGCATGGACGCCGCGCCCGCGACGGAGGCGGGGCACACCTTCGCCACGCTGCTGCTGCAAAATCATTTAACCTACTATAACGCCGACCGGACCGCGACTTCTTTTGAGGACCCCACGGCGATTCGCTGCTTTGAACTATGGACGAAATTCTACAGCGACTATCGTTTGGAGCAGGTCTACAGCCCGTTCAGCACCTTTCGTTCGGGGGAATATCCGCTGCTAGTCGCGGACTACGCCTTCGCGAACCAGCTTTCCGCCGCGGCGCCGGAGATTTCGGGGCTGTGGGGCTTTACGGTCATGCCCGGCTTGGAAGACGAAAACGGCGAAATCTGCCACGCCTCCAATTCGCAGGGCACGGGCGCGGTGATTTTTTCAAAGAACGCGGACAAACAGGAGGCGGCGTGGGAATATGTCAAATGGTTTTCCTCTCAGGAGACGCAGCTTGCCTTCGCGCGGCGGCTCGAGGGGCTTTTAGGGCGCATGGGGCGCTATCAGGCGGCGGATTTCGCGGTTGTGGAACAGCTCGGCTGGTCAAAAGACGAACTGGAAATTCTGCGCGCGCAGCATGACGCGCTCGACGAAATCCCGATTCTCCCCTCTTCCTACGCCGTGACGAGAGATCTCATGAACGCGTTCCGCGCCTCGGTCAATGAGGGCGAGAACCCGCGCGACACGCTGCTCTACTACACAAGCGGCATGAACGACGAAATCGCGCGCAAAAACGCGCAGCTGCGCGGGAAAGGCGGTGGGGGCGGATGACGGCGAAAAAAGGCAGGACGCTATGGAAACGAATCTGGCAAAACCGCGAGGCATACCTCATGATCGCGCCGTTTTTCGTGCTTTTCGCGGTCTTTACGGTGCTGCCCGTGCTGCTCTCGCTGCCCGTGTCGCTGACGGATTTTGATTTGGTCAACTATCCGCCGGATTGGGTCGGGCTCGACAATTTCTATAATCTCTTTACAAACGACCCGGTCTTCCTGAAATCCATCCGCGTGACGCTCATTTTCGCGTTATTCGCCGGGGTGTTCGGGTTCGTGATGAGCTTTCTGCTCGCGTGGATGATAAACGGGCTTTCCAGGCCGCTCCGCGTGTTCTTCACGCTGCTGTTCTACGCGCCTTCCATGACGGCGGGCGGGGTGGCGGTCTGGCAGCTTATCTTCAGCGGGGACAATTACGGCATCCTCAATTCGTTTCTGTTAAATCTTGGAATTATCAACAAGAGCGTGCAGTGGCTCACCGATTCGCGGACGGTGCTGTTTGTCGTCATTCTGGTGCAGCTGTGGTCGAGCATGGGGGCGGGCTTTCTCGCCATGCGCGCGGGGCTGCAGAACATCGACCCGAGCTATTACGAGGCGGCGGCGATTGAGGGGATGCGCAGCCGGTTCCAGGAGCTTTGGTATATCACGATTCCCGCGATGGCGCCCTCGCTGATGTTCGCGGCGATTATGCAGATTGTTTCGGCGTTCACGGTGGACGCGACGGCGCGCGCGCTGGTGGGCTTTCCGAGCACGGATTACGCCGCGCACACGCTCATGACGCACGCCTACGACTACGGCTGGGTGCGCTTTGAGATGGGCTACGCCGCCGCTGTCTGTCTGCTGCTGTTTGTGCTGATGTTCGCTGTCAGCCGCGTGGTGCGCGCGATGCTGTCAAAATACATGGACTGAAAGGGGCGCGGCAACATGAAAGAGAAAAAACTCCGCGCCGTTTTGGGACCCGCGGGGAAAAAGCACGGCGGGGATGTGGCGATATTCGCGGTGCTGCTGGCGCTCGGGGTTCTGATGGCGCTGCCCATCTGGCTCATGGCGGTCAACAGTGTCAAACCCGTGGGGGAGATGTTCGTTTTTCCGCCCAAATGGTACACCGCCAACCCGACCCTTGACAACTTCCGCGAGATGTACCGCTCTTTGAGCGAGCTGATGGTGCCCTTTTCGCGCTACGTGTTCAACAGCCTTTTCGTGACGGCAAGCGTCACGGTGCTGCAGTGCGTGTTCTCCGCGATGGCGGCGTTCTGTCTGGCGAAAGTCAATTTCCCCGGGCGCAAAGCCTTGAACGCTCTGGTCGTGCTGGCGCTGCTCTACAATAGTTCGGTCATTTACCTTATGCAGTATATGGTGCTCTCGCGGCTGCACATGATCAACACGATGTCCGCGCTGATTCTGCCGACGGTCGGCTCCGCGATGGGGGTTTATCTCATGCGGCAGAGCATGGCGTCGCTGCCCGATTCCATGATTGAGGCGGCGAAAGTCGACGGGGCAAATCTTTTTACGATCTGCTGGAAAATCGCGATTCCCAACCAGAAGCCCGCGCTGCTTACGGCGGCCATCTTCGCGTTTCAGAGCGCGTGGAACATCACAGGCGGGAGTCTGGTCTACGACGAGGCGAAGAAAACGCTGCCGGACGTGATCCGGCAGGCGGCGTCGGCGGGCATCGCGCGGCAGGGCGTGACCATGGCGGCGGCGGTGCTGCTGTTTCTGCCGCCTCTGCTGTTCTTTATCGCGGCGCAGAGTAGAGTCATGGAGACCATGGCGCATTCGGGCGTCGGGGAGGGCTAGGAAATGAAACGCTTTTGCGCCCTTTTCGCGGCGTTTTTGATGCTTTCTTCCCTGCCGCTCAAAGCCGCCGCACAAGCGCCCTATCGGGCCTATCTCTACGACGGCGAGGGCGAAGCGGTGCCGACGCTTGCCGGCTACGAACCCAGTCGCGCGGTTTCGGGGCGGGATTTGGGGGTCTCGGATTTCACCTCGCCGGGGGACTTCTGCGAGGCGGGGGGACATTTCTATATCGCGGACACGGGCGGAAACCGGATTGTAAAAACAGACAGCGAACTCACCAAAACAGAACAAATCCTTGACCATTTTACGCTGCCCGACGGCTCAAGTACCACGCTCCAATCCCCGACCGGGGTTTACGTTTCCGCGTACACGGGGTATCTCTACATCGCCGACAGCGAAAACAGCCGCGCGCTGGTAGCGGACGAAAACGGCGAGGTAAATCTGGTCCTCACAAAGCCCGATTCCCCGCTCTTTGACAGCGAGGGGACTTTCGTCCCGGACAAAATTTTAAGCGACAGCGCGGGCAATATTTATATCATTTTAAGCGGCGCGGCGGCGACAAAGGGCGCGGTCTGCTTTGACCAAAAGGGCACGTTTCTGGGCTATTTCGGGGCAAACAGCGTGGAGAAAACCCCGGCGGCGGTGCTGTCGCGATTTGTGGGGGCGATTTCCTCCCAGAGCGCGCGGGCGAAGCGGCGCAGACTCACCCCGACCGCCTTTGACAACTTCGACCTGGACCGCGAGGGAATGTTTATCTACACCTCCACTTCCTCGCCCAACGAGCGCACGGACGCCATCAAGAAAGTGAACCCGGAAGGGCACAATCTGCTGCGAGGCTCCACCGTCTGGGGGGATTTGAACACCGCTTGGTACGGCGGAAACACCTACCGCAACCAGATTGTGGACGTGGACATCGGCGCGGACGGCAGCGTCAACTGTCTGGACGCGCAGAACGGGCGGATTTTTCAGTACGACGACGAGGAAAACCTGCGGTTCATCTTCGGCGCGCGCGGCACGCGGCTCGGGGCTTTCTCGGTCAATGTGAGCGCGCTGGAGACGCGCGGGGAGCACTGCGAGGAGGTCTATGTCCTCGACGCGGATTACGGCACAATCACGGTCTTTGAGCAGACGGAATTCGGCGCGCTGGTCCACAAAGCGGGCGCCACAGCGCGCACAGGCGATTATAAGGACGCTTTGGCGGCGTGGGAGGCGGTGCTGAGGCGGGACGCCAACTGCCGCGCGGCGAATCTCGGGGCGGCCAACGCCTGCTACAGCCTCGGCGAGTATTCCCGCGCGATGGATTACGCCAAAAGGGCGGGCGACGCCCAGACCTACGACAAGGCGTTCGCGCGGGCGCGGGCGGCGTTTCTGAGGGCGCATTTCCCCGTACTTTTCGGGGCGGTCTGCGCGCTTTGCGCGGCGGGGCTTGGAGTACATCTCTATCGCAGACACCGCAAAAGGAGGGCCGCGTCATGAGAGAACAGCTGCGCGGGCTGCGATACGCGGTGACGCACCCGTTTTCGGGCTTTGACGAGTTAAAATACCGCAAGGGCGGCTCGCTTTCCATCGCGGCGGCGCTGATAGCGGGGCTGTTTCTGGCGCTGGTGCTCTCGGACCGCGCGGCGGGGTTCGGGTTTCGCGGCGCGCCGGAGAGTGTCTTCCGGGTCATGCCGTATCTGACTAAAAGCGTGCTGGTGTTCGGCGCGTGGGTGCTGGCGAACACGGCGGTTTCAACATTCCTCGACGGCGAGGGAAGGGCGAAAACGGTCCTAATCTACAGCGCCTACGCGCTCACACCGTTTATTTTAAGTTCGCTGCTTTGCACCGCGCTTTCGAATGTTCTGACGCGCGACGAGGCGGTCTTTATCGAAGTCCCCGCGCTTCTGGGCGTGTGCTGGTCGGCGCTGCTGCTCTTTTCGGCGGTGCGTTCCGCGCACGGCTATTCCGCGGCGCGGACATTCGGCGCGGTACTGCTGACTCTGGCGGGCATGGCGGTGCTGTTCTTTCTCTTCACGCTCCTGCTGAGCCTCATCCAGAACCTGCTCGTCTTCCTCTATACCATCGCGACGGAGATTCTCTATCGTATCCG
>CAYZMU010000051.1:0-5528 GCA_964479595.1 uncultured Ruminococcus sp.
CCCTCAGTCCGGGATTTTGCCCTCTTCCATGGGCAGTTTCTCCACCGGGTCCGTGACCGCCTCCTTGAAAAGCTGCAGGTTCGCGTCATAATCCACCGCCAGCACCATCTGCCCGTCCTGCGCGGTCTGGTCCGAGAAAGTCCCGTCCGCGGGCAGCCGCATCTGCCGGGTGTCATACATGAGCATTTTTACCGGCACTGTCAGCGAAAGCCCGTAAATATCCGGTGCCGACAGATTCGTTGTCATTTTCGGCAGCACTTCCGTCAGGATATCCGAAAGCGCCCTTGGCGAAAACTTTTTCGCGGACGCCATGAGCGACGTCATCACGAATCTCTGCCGCCGCGTGCGCTCAAAATCCGCGTTCCCGACGTGCCGGATCCGCGCGAACGAGAGCGTCTGCTTGCCGTTTAGCGTGTAGGTCCCCGCGCCGGGCAGCAGGTCCGAATCCGCCGCGTCGCCCATGAGCGCGTTGACCTCGCTTATCAGAATGTTGTTTAACTCCCGCGCCTCGCTCTCCGAAAGCGTCGCCGTCACGCCCCCCAGCGCGTCCGCGAGCGCCGCGAACCCCTTGAAATTGACGGTGATATAGTCGTCCACGGCAATGCCGAAATTGTTGCAGACCGTGTCCATCAGCAGCGTGGGCCCGCCGTAGGCGTAGGCGGCGTTTAGTTTGTCCGTGCCGTGCCCGGGGATGCTCGCGTAGGAATCGCGCAGCAGAGAAGTCAGCGTGAGCGTCTTGTTGCGCGAGGAAAAGCTCAGAAGCATAATGGTATCCGCCCGTCCGCGGTCGCTGCCCCGGCTGTCCGTCCCGATGAGCAGAATATTGCGCACCTTGCGGTCTTTTTCCGCCGCGCCGGGATTGAGGCTGCGCGTGCCGGTCTCCTCGCGGTTTATCTGGTGCGCGGCGAGCAGCACCGTGCCGGAATAGATCCCGAACAGCACGATGACCAGCGTCAGCAGCGCCGTAAAAATCCGCTTGACCGGCGAGACATGCTTTTTCCTGCGCTTCTTTTTGCGCTTCTTCTGCGGCGCGGGCGCGGAGTTTTTGCGCGGCGGCGGCGGGGATTCGTAGTCATAGCCGGGCGTCGGCGCGGGGTCTCTCATGGACGCGCGCTGTACCACGGGGCGCCCCTCATTATCCTGGTCATCATAACTTCTCGGCGGTCTGCGCGTCTGGGGGTTCTGCCCGGGCTCTAAATACCGCGCGGGCGGCGGCGGTGTCGGGGCGGTGCCGCGTCTGGGGTCGCCTCTGCCCTTCTGCGCCGGCATCTCCTTGGTGTCGGAAAGTCCGTTGTTTCTGCTCATGTTTCGCTCCTTCTTCTGTTCTCTGTTTTTCGGGGTGTTCGCCCGCTTTTATTATACCACAGTAAGGCGCGCTTTTCAAGTTTCAATTCCGTTACAAAACGCTTAAAAAGAACAGATGTTTTTGTCATACGCGCAGAAAAGAGCGGAGCCAAGAGCATGACCCCGCTTGCCAAAATGAGATGAAACAAAAATGTGTAGAACAAAAGAAAGGAGACAACAAAACGAGTGAAATATACTTATTTCACCGCCTTCATTATACATCATCTTCCACGCTTTCGTCAAGCTTTTTTCAGATTTTCGGCGTTTTGCACAAATTCACGCTCCTTCTTTCGTTCAGTTTGTCAGTGCTTACAGACGCCCTCGCCATTTTGCGGACAAAATTCGGTGAAATCGGCGAAAATTTGTGGAAAATGCTTTACAAGCGCGCGGGAATGTGTTATAATAAGGGGAAGGGAGACTAAAGAGGTCCCCATCCATTCTTTCAATCACAGGAGGTTTCTTTGCCATGACACCCATCAAACGCGAAAAGAAGACGATGGACGGCAACAACGCCGCCGCGTACGTCTCCTACGCATTCACGGAAGTCGCCGGAATTTATCCGATCACGCCTTCCAGCCCGATGGCGGATTATGTTGACCAGTGGTCCGCGCAGGGCGTCAAGAACATCTTCGGCACCACGGTCAGAGTGGAAGAAATGCAGTCCGAGGGCGGGGCTGCCGGCACCGTGCACGGTTCTCTCAACGCGGGCGCGCTCACAACAACCTACACCGCGTCACAGGGGCTGCTCCTCATGATTCCGAATATGTACAAGATAGCCGGCGAGCTGCTCCCCTGCGTCTTCCACGTTTCCGCGCGCTGCGTGTCCTCGCACGCGCTCAACATCTTCGGCGACCACTCCGACGTCTACGCCTGCCGCCAGACGGGCTTCGCGATGCTCGCGGAGACCAACCCGCAGGAAGTCATGGATTTAAGCGCCGTGGCACACCTGGCGACGCTCGAATCCCGCGTGCCGTTCCTCAATTTCTTTGACGGCTTCCGCACTTCCCACGAGATTCAGAAAATCTCGGTCTGGGATTATGACACGCTCAAGGAAATGACGAACATGGACGCGGTCAAGGCGTTTCGCGCGCGCGCGCTCAATCCCGAACGCCCCGTCATGCGCGGCTCGCACGAAAACGGCGACATCTTCTTCCAGAACCGCGAGGCGTGCAACTCCTACTACGACGCCGTGCCGGATATCGTGCAGGCGTATATGGACGAGGTAAACCTTCGCCTCGGCACAGACTACAAGCTGTTTAACTATTACGGCGCGCCGGACGCGGACAGAGTCATCGTGGCGATGGGTTCGGTCTGCGACGTGGCGGAGGAAGTCATCGACTACTTAAACGCGCACGGCGAAAAAGTCGGGCTGGTGAAAGTCCGTCTGTACCGGCCGTTCTCCGCGGAAAAGCTCTGCGAGGCGATCCCCGCGAGCGCGAAAAAGGTCGCGGTTCTCGACCGCACGAAGGAGCCGGGTTCTCTGGGCGAGCCGCTTTTCCTGGACGTTGTCGCGGCGCTCGCGAAGATGGGCAGAGGCGATGTGAAAGTCATCGGCGGACGCTACGGTCTGGGCTCGAAAGACACCCCGCCCTCGAGCATTTTCGCGGTCTACGAGGAACTCGCCAAGGATTCGCCCAAGCAGAGCTTCACCATCGGCATTGTGGACGATGTGACGGAGCTGTCGCTTGAGGAAAAGCCCGCGCCCAACACGGCGGCGGAGGGCACGATTGAGTGCAAGTTCTGGGGTCTGGGCGGCGACGGCACCGTCGGCGCGAACAAGGATTCCATTAAAATCATCGGCGACCACACCGACAAATACGTGCAGGCGTACTTCCAGTACGACTCCAAGAAGACGGGCGGCATCACGATTTCGCACCTGCGCTTCGGCGACAAGCCCATCAAGAGCCCCTACTACATCAACAAGGCGGATTTCGTCGCCTGTCACAACCCCTCCTACATCACCAAGGGCTACAAGATGGTCAATGATGTCAAACCCGGCGGCGTCTTCCTGATTAACTGCCAGTGGAGCCCGGAGGAACTCTCCCAGCACTTAAACGCCGAGACCAAGCGCTATATCGCCAACAACCATATCAAGCTCTACACGGTCAACGCGATTCAGATTGCCGCGGACATCGGTTTGGGCAAGCGCACGAACACGGTGCTGCAGTCTGCGTTCTTCGCGCTGTCGGGCGTTCTGCCGCAGAGCGACGCCATCGGCTACATGAAGGAAAAAGCGCAGAAGTTCATGAAAAAGGGCAAGGAAATCGTCGAGATGAACGAGAAGGCGATTGACTTGGGCGCGACGGCGTATGTCGAGATTGAGGTGCCCGCGGACTGGGCGAACGCGCAGGACGAACCCCAGACACAGGAAACGAACGGGCCGGAAGATCTCGTCAAGATGGTGACGGAGATTATGAACCCCGTGGGCAAGATGCAGGGCGACTCGCTGCCGGTTTCCGCCTTCACGCCGCACGCGGACGGCACGTTCTGCCAGGGCGCTTCCGCGTATGAAAAGCGCGGTGTGGCGGTCATGGTCCCGGAATGGAACCCGCAGACCTGCGCCAAGTGCAACCGCTGCGCGTTTGTGTGCCCGCACGCGACGATTCGTCCCTTCGCGCTCACCGAGCAGGAAGTCAAGGACGCCCCGTCCAATATTCAGATCGCCCCCAAGCCCATTGTCAAGACCGACTACAGCTACACGCTGGCGGTTTCGGCGCTCGACTGCATGGGCTGCGGCGTGTGCGTCGGCGTCTGCCCGACCAAATCGCTCAAGATGGTGCCCAGAGAGTCTCAGGAGGCGCTCCAGCCCGTCTTTGATTACTGTGTAAGCAAAGTCACGCAGAAGCCGGAAGTGGCGACGAACGCGACGGTGATTTCGAGCCAGTACAAGAAGCCGTATCTGGAGTTCTCCGGCTCGTGCGCGGGCTGCGCGGAGACTTCCTACGCGCGCCTTGTCACGCAGCTTTTCGGCTCGAGAATGTATGTCTCCAACGCGACCGGCTGTTCGTCCATCTGGGGCGGTCCGGCGGCGACTTCCCCCTACACGACCGACAGCGACGGCAGAGGTCCCGCGTGGATTAACTCGCTGTTTGAGGACAACGCCGAACACGGCCTCGGGATTTATCTCGGGCAGAAGGCGATTCGCGACCGCGTGATTGAGAAGGTCCGCTGTGTGGCGGAGGGCGAGAAAGCGCCGGAGAGCCTCAAGGCGGCGGCGAAGGCGTTCCTCGATTCCGCGGAGGACGGCGAGCGCAACGAGGCGGACGCGCAGGCGCTGATTAAAGAGCTTGAGGCGACGAAAGACACCTGCGATACCTGCGCGGAGATCTACGAGAACCGCGATTACCTGGCGAAGAAATCCGTCTGGATCTTCGGCGGCGACGGCTGGGCGTATGATATCGGATTCGGCGGGCTGGACCACGTGCTGGCGTCGGGCGAGGATGTCAATGTGATGGTGTTCGACACCGAGGTCTATTCCAACACCGGCGGACAGGCGTCGAAATCCTCCAATATCGGGCAGGTCGCGCAGTTCGCGGCGGCGGGCAAATCCATCGCCAAGAAGCGTCTGGCGGACATCGCGATGAGCTACGGCTACATCTACGTCGCACAGGTCGCCATGGGCGCGGATATGAACGGCACACTGCGCGCCATCAAAGAGGCGGAGAGCTATCACGGCCCGTCGCTGATTATCGGCTACGCGCCCTGCGAGATGCACAGCATCAAGGGCGGCATGCAGAACTGCCAGAGCGAGATGGAGAAGGCGGTCAAGTGCGGCTACTGGAACAACTTCCGCTATGACCCCAGACTCCGCGACGAGGGCAAGAACCCGTTCATCCTCGATTCCAAGGCGCCGACGGACTCCTATCAGGATTTCCTCATGGGCGAGGCCCGCTACAGCGCCCTGACCCGTTCCTTCCCCGAGCGCGCCAAGGAGCTCTTCGCGAAATCCGAGGAGACCGCGAAAGACAGATACGCCGCGCTTGTCAAGATGTCGGAGTGATATCTCTCTCCCCTTTCGGCGAACGCGTACAACGATCCCTCCCCCTTCCCGGGGGAGGGATTTTCTATCCGCCTTTTGTCGCGCACTCTTTGTTATCGGAAGTAGTTTTGTTGTCCCCGAAGCAGGTTTTGTTGCCGGGGGCTGAGGGGTTTTCTCCCCTTGCGGGGAATGTATCGGTTGCCCC
>CAYZMU010000052.1:0-3439 GCA_964479595.1 uncultured Ruminococcus sp.
AAAGGCAAACTACCCCCCGACAACAAAGGTCGGGCAGAAAAAGGCGGAAAAATCTTTACAAAGGCGGGGAAATGTGGTATGATAGAAGAAGAGAATTCTATGTACGGGGGGTTTTGGCTGTGAGAAAGAGGTTTCTGAGAACGCTGGCGGGGTTTTGCGCGGGGGCGGTTGTGCTGTGCTGCGCGGGCGCGCCGGGCGAAAAAGCTGAGAACGCGCGCGCGGAAGGTAAGGTGCTCGCTTTCCCGGGCGCTGTGGGCGGCGGAAAATACGCCACAGGCGGGCGCGGCGGAGAAGTCTATCATGTCACAAACCTAAACGACAGCGGCGAGGGTTCGCTGCGCGACGCCGTTTCCAAGTCCCATCGCGTCGTGGTCTTTGACGTCAGCGGCACCATTGAACTGCAGGGGAATATCCTGGTCAGCGACAGCGTGACCATCGCGGGGCAGACAGCGCCGGGCGGCGCGGGCGTGACGCTCAAAAACTACAAGCTCGGCATGAGCGGCGACAACATCATCTGCCGGTTTTTAAGCTCCCGCCCCGGCCCTTACAAAGCCGGCAGCGGCGGCAATGACGCCTGGGGCGGCGCGAAAGGCTCCAATTCCATCATCGACCACTGCTCCATGAGTTGGACCACGGACGAACAGTGGGGGCTTTATTCCAATAACGAATATTACACCGTGCAGTATTCCATCATCGGCCCGGCGGATTCGTGGGGCGGCCACAGCAAGGGCATTCACGGCTTCGGCATGATGATGGGCAAAGGCTACAGCACCTTCGACCACAACCTGATTGTGCACAATGTTTCCAGAAACTTCCGCGGGAAGGTCTCGGGAACGGAGACGGCGGATTTCACGAACAATGTCATCTACAACTGGGCGTATCAGACCGCCTACGGCACGATCGGGCACTTAAACTACGTCGGCAACACGCTCAAGATGGGCGCGGGGACGACCGGCGGACGCCATTATGTCGATGTGGACAGTTCCACAAAGCCCGAAAACTTCGGCATCTGGCTTGCCGGGAACCGTATGCTCTGGCCCGACGGGAGCGTTTACGCGGATGTGACGACGGACAACTGGAACGGCATTACGGTCAAGGACGGGCTGGGGATTACCAAGGATAACCTGCGCGCCGCGGCGCCGTTTGAGACGGTTTCGGACGGGGAGAATCTCTCCACAGCAGCCGCTTGCGAGAGCGCCGAGGACGCCTATGAGCACGTGGTCACTTTCGCGGGCAACGGTATCGCGCCGGATTTGCGTACGGCTGTGGACAAACAGTGCGCGGAGGAGACCCGCACGGGGACGGGCACGCACACCGGCACCGCGGCTTATGACGACGCGACCGAATCGGACAGACAGAAAATCGACAGCTACAAGATTCAGTGCGGCGTCAGCTACACCTACCCCGAGGCGGTGCTGGAAAAGACCATTACGGACACCGACAACGACGGCATGCCCGACGAATGGGAGATTGCCCGCGGGCTGAACCCTCAAGACCCCACGGATACGAACGGCGACTACTGCGGACAGGGCTACACCAATATTGAGTACTATATCAATGACCTGACGGTTTCGGCGTTCCCTGAGGGCACGGTGACGCCCTCGCCCGAGACGCCGATGGAGACCGTTTCCGCGTTTGAGACGATTGAGGCGGAAAGCTTCGCGGAGCAGAACGGGATTCAGACGGAGGAATGCCCCGAGGGCGGGGAAAATATTGCCTATATCGAAAACGGCGACTGGGCGATGTACCGCGGCGTGGATTTTGAGGACGGCGCGTTGAGCTTTACCGTTCGCGGCGCGGGCGGGGCAGCCGGAATGGAACTCTATCTTGACAGCCTTGACGGCGAGCCCGCGGCGAGCGTGACCTTCCCCGGGACCGACAGCTGGCAGACATGGGAGAGCGCGGAATTTAATATCCCGAAAATTTCCGGCGTTCACAGCCTTTATCTCAAGTTTACGGGCGGCGAGGGCTTTCTGCTCAACGTCAATTCCTTCGTGTTCGGCAAAGAGACACTGCCTTTGAACGGGCGTTTTGTGAGCAATCTGACGGTCTTTGACAGCACGGCGCCCGCGTGGGCGATTCTTGACAGCGCGGGGCTTGGCGCGAAAGTTTTCGGCGACAGGGATTTCACCTTCTCGTCGTTCCCGGAAGTGCTAAATGGCGCGGAACTGATTCAGACCGCCTGTGACGCCAAGAACAGCACGCTGGAGACGGTCGCGTCCTTTACCGCGGCGGCGGACTGCGCGGTCTATGCGGGGCTCGACACCCGCGTGGAGACGGTTCCGGATTGGCTTGCCGGCTGGGAACAGACAGATCTTCTCGCCGCGATGGACAGCGATACGGTGACATTCACGCTTTACCGCAAGGAACTCAAAGCCGGCGACAGACTGGATCTGGGCGCCAACGGGCAGGCGGCTTATTGTGTAAACTATCTGGTGCTGCTGACCGAGCCCGAAATTACGCCTACAGAAACGACAACGACCTCCGCGGAGCAGACCACGACGACCGTTTCGGTTTCGGAAACCACGACCACGACGGCGACGGAATCGTTGACTCAGACCACGACCGCGGCAGCTCCCGAAATCCTGCTCGGGGACTTCAATCTGGACGGCGACGTGACCGTAGCGGACGGGATTTTGCTCAGCAGAGCGGTCGCGGGGGATGAGGCTGTGACGGTGACGCGGGAGCAGGCAGCGAACGGGGACTGCGACTTGGACGGGGCACTTACGTTAAATGACATTGGCAAAATACTGGATTATCTGGTGAAAACGATCGAAAAACTGTGATTTGTTCGCGCTGTTTGGGGGAATTTGCGCTTTCGGGCACAAAAATTTTGAAAACTTTCCCCATTTTTTTCAAAAGGTATGGACAAACGCGAAAAATTGTGGTATAATAGAGGAAATAGCATGGGCGCGGCGCGCTGTCGGCGGTCCGCCCGGATGATGAGGTGACCAGAATGGGACTTTTCGATATTTTTTCCAAGGGCGGCAAGTATTTCGGCAAGGCCATTGAGCCGAAGTGCGAGTACTGTGATTTCGGCAGCCGCACAAAAGACGGGGACAAAGTACTGTGCACGAAGAAAGGCATGGTAGAGGCGTCCTCGCACTGCCCGAAGTTTGTCTACTCCCCGCTCAAGCGTATTCCCGTCAAGCAGATGAACATGGTCGGTTTCCTCGAGGGCGACTATGACGAGAAGGGCGAGGATAGCGAAGAAGGCGAGAGCGGCGCACAGAGCGAGAGCGGCGCGGGCGAAGGCGGCACACAGCCCGCGGAGGCTTCAAAGGCTGAGGAGAAACCCGCGGAAGAGTCCGCTGCCAGCGCTGTGGACGATTTGCAGGCGCTCGCGGCGGCGGCGGACGCGGCCGGGGAATATAACCCCGAGGAAGAATCCAAGGGCGGCTCCGACGACAACACACTCAGCAGCCTGTAATCGCGGCTT
>CAYZMU010000052.1:3539-4954 GCA_964479595.1 uncultured Ruminococcus sp.
CGGGCGGACGCGCGGTATCGGTGCGTAGAAACTGCGCTGAATCAAAACGAAAGGGGTGAATCGCGTGAAAGAGGGCATTCATCCGAAATGTGAGAAAACGACCATCACCTGCCACTGCGGCAATGTCATTGAGGTGCTTTCCACAAAGAAGGATATCAAAGTTGAAATCTGCTCCAAGTGCCACCCGTTCTTCACGGGCAAGCAGAAGCTTGTCGATACGGGCGGTCGTGTCGAGCGTTTCAACAGACGCTACAATCGCGGTTAAAAGAAAGCTGTCGGGTTTTTCCGGCAGCTTTTTTCATGGCGTTTATCTCACAAGAGCAACCCGTGTCCTTTCCGGGCACGGGCCTTTTTATTTTTCGTAGACAGCGAGTGTCGCCCTTAATTCGTCGCGCATGCGCTCGCGCAGTTCCGGCGGGTAGAGCAGCTCCATGCTCGCGCCGTATTTGAGTACCCAGCGGAAAAACCCCTTGCTGATTCCCATACGGATGTGCATCTCGTCCCAGCCGTCCTCCAGCGGGATAATGGTCGCCTTCGTGCCGAACATCTCCACCATCTCGTCGCGCAGGGAACGCCGCACCCGCAGCCGCACATCGGCGAAACTGTCCGGTTCAAACATATCCACGACCGCGCCCTCGGGTTCGGGGAGCAGCACTTTCTCCTCATAGACCTCGCCGCCCCGGATATCCCGCATCCGGTCGATTCGGTAGGTGCGCACCTGCCCCGTGCCGAGGTCCAGACATTTGAGATAGAAGCGGTCGCTGAAGTAGACGACCTTGCGCGGGAGGATGTTGCGCGGCTTGTCGTAGAATTCCACCTCGCCGTTATCGCCCACGCGCGCGTACTGGAAATTGATGCGGCGGTTTTCGGAGATAATGCTGTGGACTTTCTCGAGATTTTCCAGCAGCTGGCCCGTGCGCGGGCTCTCGTTGCCGATGGAGACGCGGCTGACGAGCTGGCGGACCTCCGCGTCGGAGCAGAAACCCTCGAATTTGTGGATAAGATTCTGTTTCTCGCTGTAGCTGAGAAAGCGGTTGATGCTGATGGAATCGACAATGAAACGTATTTCGTTAAATGTGAACTGCTTCTCGGTCAGTTTGTAGTAGGCGGTGTTGTGCGCGTGCCGCTCCTCCTCGATGGCGTGGCCGTTCTGGGTAAGGCAGTCAATGTAGCGGCGGATGGTAATCGGCGTCAAAGTGAGGTTGTATTCGCGTTCCAGGTAGTCGCTGATGTCGCGGATGGACACGGCGTGATCCCGGTCGGTAAAACGATTCAGGCATTCCAGCACCAGAAAGATATTTTCCTGTTTCATTTTTTAAGTTTCTCCTAGGCTCGCAATCATACGGCGTATAGCCGTTTTTCCCATTATACACAATATTTTTGTTTTTGTCAAGAGGCGGTGTTCTCCTCCAGAA
>CAYZMU010000053.1:0-4932 GCA_964479595.1 uncultured Ruminococcus sp.
GCAAATCGGGCAGATTTTTTGGGACTCTTCCTGCGGCATTTTCATTCCTCCGTTCCGTTCTTCGCGCGGATGAGATGATAAGAACAAGCTTTCCCGCGCGTTATCTTATTATACACGATTCCGGAGGGCATTGCAAGCGAAAAATCAGATTTCGGCGTTTTGCTCAAAACAGGCGGAAATGAAAGTTCGTTCTTGTGCAATTCGAACATACGCTCGGGAAAGGGGCAGGCACTTTCACTGCCCCCTTGCAAAACGCGCCCGAAAGTAGTATAATAGAAGTGGCGCGGCAAAAGGGCTGTGCCAAGGAGGAGAAGAACGGATTATGTGTGGCATTGTCGGATTCACAAACGATATCGAAAACCCCAAAGAAGTACTTGAGGCGATGATGGAGCGCATCCGCCACCGCGGTCCCGACGCGGGCGGCACGTACATTGACAGCGGCATCGCGCTGGGTCACCGCCGCCTTTCCATCATCGACATTACCGAACAGGGCGACCAGCCCATTTTCAACGAGGACCGCTCCCTCGTCCTCATCTATAACGGGGAGATTTACAACTACAGGGAAATCCGCGCGGCGCTCATCGCGGCGGGGCACACGTTCCGCACGCAGACGGATTCGGAAGTGCTGCTGCACGGCTACGAGGAATACGGTCTGGACCTGCCGGGGAAGCTGCGCGGGATGTTCGCTTTCGTCATCTGGGACGTGAAGCGCCGCAGACTGTTCGGCGCGCGGGATTTCTTCGGCATCAAGCCGCTCTACTACACCCTCGCGGGGGGCAGCTTCCTTTTCGCGAGCGAAATCAAGGCGTTTCTGGACCACCCGCGCTTTGAGAAGGAGCTGAACACCGACGCGCTCGAACAGTACCTGACCTTTCAGTATTCCCCGACCGACGACACTTTCTTCAAGGGCGTGAAAAAACTCCCGCCCGCGCACTTCTTCGTCTACGAATCCGGGAAGTTCCGCACCATGCGCTACGGCGACGTGCGTTTTTCGCCGGACGAGGAGCCGCTGCTGGGCGACTGGGTGGGGAAAATCTCCAAGACCTTCCGCGAATCGGTGGAGGCGCATAAAATCGCGGATGTCGAGGTCGGGAGCTTCCTGTCCTCCGGGGTGGATTCCAGCTATGTCGCGGCGGTCGCGAATGTGGACAAGACCTTTACGGTCGGGTTCGGCGAGGACGAAAAATATAACGAAATCGGCTGGGCGAAGAACTTTTCCAAGGCCATCGGCAAGGAAAACTATAGCCACGTCATCACCCGGGAGGAGTATTTTGATGTGCTGCCCAAAGTGCAGTATCAGATGGACGAGCCTTTGGCGGACCCGTCCTGCATCGCGCTCTATTTTGTCTGCAAACTTGCGGCGGAGCAGGTGAAAGTCGTGCTTTCGGGGGAGGGCGCGGACGAGATTTTCGGCGGCTACAACGTCTACAGCGAGCCTGAATCCACCCGCTACGAGCAAATCCCCATGAAGGTGCGCAAGGTGATAGCCAAGGTGGCGGGGAAGCTGCCCGCGCACAGGGGGATAAACTTTCTGGTGCGCAAGGGCACGCCTCTGCAGGAGCGCTATATCGGCAACGCCTATATCTTTACCCCCAAGGAACGCAAGGCTCTCCTGAAAATCAAGACCGACGCGCCGCAGCCGAGCGCCGTTACCAAGCCTTTCTTTGACAAGGTAAAGGGCATGGACCCCGTGACGCAGATGCAGTATGTGGATTTGCACCTGTGGATGACCGGGGATATTCTGCTCAAGGCGGACAAAATGAGCATGGCGCATTCGCTGGAGCTGAGAGTGCCGTTTCTCGACCGCGAGGTGATGCGTCTGGCGGAGAGAATCCCGAGGCGCTTCCGCGTGACCAGAAAGGCGACGACCGACAAGGACACGCCGTACGTCACGAAATACGCGCTGCGGCTGGCGGCAAAGCGCGACACCCCGCCGCAGACCGCGAAAACCGCCGCGAAGAAAAAGCTGGGTTTCCCGGTGCCGATTCGCGTGTGGCTCAAAGAGGACGCCTGCTACGAGACCGTCAAGGCGAGCTTTACCTCCGCCGACGCGAAGCGGTTCTTCCACACCGACGCGCTCTTAAAACTGCTGGATGACCACAGGGCGGGGAAGGCGGACAACAGCCGCAAGATCTGGACTGTCTATATGTTTCTTATCTGGTACGGCGTCTATTTTTCCGGTGCCGAAATCTGAGAGAGGGAAGGGGTACGCGTGCCAAAGCTTACCGCCACGGAACTGATACGCGCCGCAGGCACCTCCGCGCCCGGAGTCATTTTTCTCTGCGGGGAGGACAGCGAGGAAGTCGCGCGGACGGAAAAGCGTCTGACGCGGAAATTGGCGCCCGGCTCGGAACTCGCCGACACCGTTTTTGACGGGCAGGCGCTGGATCTGACCCGTTTAGAGGACGCCTGCGCTTTCTGCCCGATGTTCGCCGACAGAAACCTGATTGTCATCCGCGATCTGGACCCGGACAGTTTCTCCGCGAAACAGTCGGAAGAGTTTCTGAGGATTCTGCGGAATCTTCCGGAAAACGCCACCGTTCTGGTTTCCATGCGCACGCTGCCGACTTATGAGGTGAAGCGCGGCGCGCCGGTCTTTTCGGCGAAGTATAAGAAATACACGACCTTTTTTGAAAAGCAGGGGGCGCTCTGCGTCTGTGAGAAGAAAACGCCGGCGGTTCTGGGACAGCGGCTGGAAAAACGCGCGGCGGAAAGCGGGGGCGTTCTGGAACGCCGACTGGCACAGGAACTCGCCTCGCGGTGCGCCTGCGACAGCGCCTTGGCGGAGCGCGAACTTGACAAACTCCTCGCCTGCGCGGCGGGGCAGCCCATTACAAAAGAAATGCTCGACGACCTGGTGACGACGGTCCCCGAGAGCAATATTTTCGCGCTCGCCCGCGCCGTTACGAGCCGCAATGCCGAGCAGGCGTTCGGGATCCTCAATGACCTCACCGCGAAATCGGAAGACACCGGCACGATTCTGGGGCTGCTCTCCGTGCTCAGCGGGGCGTTTCTGGATATGTACCGCGCGAAAGCCGGATCGCTCGCCTCCAAAACGATTGCCGATATCGCGCGGGATTTCGGCTACCCCAAGGCGCGGGAATTCGCCGTGCGCAACGCCGCGCGGGACTGCGCGGGGATGACGACAGAGCAGCTGCGCACCTGTGTCGAGATTCTGCGTGATACCGACAGGGCGATAAAATCCAGCCGCACGCCGCCGAGACTGCTGCTCGAGACCGCGATTGTCAGAATGCTGCACGTGGACCGCGGCGGCGCGGAGGCGGGGCAATGAGCGGCAAACCCGCCGTCTCGCGGGCGATTGTGGTGGAGGGCAAGTACGACAAAATCCGGCTGCTCTCCGTGATAGACGCGGTCGTTCTGGTCACGAACGGCTTCGGGATTTATAAGGACCCTGCCCTGCTGGAGCTGATTCGCCATTACGCGCGCACTTGCGGGATTGTGATTCTCACGGACGCGGACGCGGCGGGCTTTCAGATTCGCGGCTATCTCAAGGGCGCCGTGGACGGGGAGATTTATGATGTCTATATCCCGGGGATTCACGGAGTGGAGCCCAGAAAACGCCGCCCTTCCAAGGAAGGTCTGCTCGGTGTGGAGGGCATGGACAAAGACACGCTGCTGCGTGCTTTTGAACGCGCCGGAGTCTTTTCCGGGGAACGCCCGAAGGGGGATATCACACCCCTTGCGCTCTATGAGGCAGGGCTTTGCGGGCGGGAAGATTCCGCGCAAAAACGCCGCGCGCTGCTCAGAAAGCTCTCCTTCCCCGAAAGGCTCTCTTCCAAGGCGCTCTGCGAGGTGCTCTCCACCATGACGTCGGCGGCGGACCTGCCCGAATTTCTGCGGCAGACGCTCGGCGGCTGAAAGGGGGAGGGAGATGTTTGTCACAAGCCTGCCCCTGCTGCTGTTCCTGATTGTCCCCGTGACGCTGCTCGCGCTTGTGACGCCCGCCAAAGCGAGCGCGGTGATTCTGGCGTTGGGCGGCTGCGCGTATCTGCTTTGTACAGGCGGTGTGCGGCTGCTGCTGCTGACTATCCTGAGCGCCGCCGGGGCGTGGCTTTCCTCGAGGCGAAAGGGCAGGGCAAGACAGATTTTGTGCGCGGCGTCTGAGGCGGCTGTTTTGCTGGGCGGGGCGTTTTTGCTTTCTCAGGCGCGCGACCGCGTTACCCTGATTTTCTTCGCGCTGACGGCGTTTTTGTGCTGCGCGGAGGATTCGCCTTCTTTGGGGCGGCTGCTCGGGCACCTGTTCTGTATGCCGCGCGTGCAGGTCCGCGCCTTGGCACCCTGCGCGACGGAAAAAACCGCGCGAAGGAGACGGGTGAATTTCTACGCTTTGGCGCAGGGGGCGCAGCGATGTGTGCTGGGGCTTTCCGAGACGGTGCTGCTTGCCGTCCCGATGAACGCGCTGCTTGAGGATTTGAAGGCTCTGCCGGGGCGCCGCACGGCGGTGGAATGCGCGCTGATGCTCGCCGCCTTTTATTTCTCGGTGTTCTTTTCGCTGAGAGGGGCGCTGCGGTTTGGCGGCGGGATCCTCAGAATGCTGGGCTTTCCCGACGCGGAATCCTGCCGACCGCTGCGAGCCGCGCCCTCGCTGCACGGCTTTCTGCGGCAAATGGCGCCTTCTTTCACGCGCTTTTGGCGAAATACACTGCCAAAGCCCTCCTCCCGCCTTCTGGAATCGCTGCTTAGCACCGTGTTTCTGGGCGCTTTGGGCGGTGTGGCGGCGGGCAGTCTGAACGGTGTGCTGTGGGGTGTGTTTCTGTCGCTGGCGCTTGCGCTGGAGACGTTTCTGGGCTATGAGCGTCTGCGCGCGCTGCCCTCTCCGCTGCGCATTTTCTGCACCGGGTTTGTGCTGCTGTTTTCCTGCGGGTTTTTGTGCCGCGCGGGAGTCGGGGAGAGTTTCTCCTTCTACGCCGC
>CAYZMU010000054.1:0-4751 GCA_964479595.1 uncultured Ruminococcus sp.
TGAAAAATCTTTGATTTCTGCGCGTTTTGGGGACGTCCTTTAGCCCAAGGCGCGCCATCCGGGGAAATTGATGGGATTTTTCACTCTACAGGGGCCCGAAAGCGCGGAATGATCTTGCGCGAAAGCATCAGTTTATCAAAAAAATGCAAAACTGCGCGTCGGAAAACGGGAATTTCCGGCGCGCTTTGTGTGACCTTTACAAAAATCATCTTTGAATTTGTGCAACATGACGGCGAAAAAGGGCGGCAAAAACCCCCGCGGGAAAGAATCCCGCGAGGGCAATTGGTTGCGGAGGGCGGATTTGAACCACCGACCTTCGGGTTATGAGCCCGACGAGCTGACCGGACTGCTCCACTCCGCGCTGTGCAGTGGACCCGAAGGGGATCGAACCCTCGACCTCCGCGTTGCGAACGCGGCGCTCTCCCAGCTGAGCTACGAGCCCGTCCACCGTGCTTTCCCATTATAGCACAGTTTCAGACCCTTGTCAAGCCCCTTGCCGGAATTTTTGCAGATTTCACAAAAACAGCGTGATTTTTATCCCCGCTCTTGACAAATTGACAGGATTTTGCTATAATGGAGAAAACGCGGAGCCGTCAGCGGCTCTTTGAAAGGAGCAGTCTTATGTGCGCGAAGGAAATCCCGTATAAAATCTATCTCGATGAATCCGAAATGCCCACTTCGTGGTACAATATGCGCGCGGATATGGAGCAAAAGCCCGCGCCGCTGTTGAATCCTGCGACCCATGAGCCCGCCACGCTGGACGAACTGTCGGCGGTTTTCTGCCGCGAATTGGCCGGGCAGGAGCTAAACGACACCGACCGCCTGATTGAGATTCCCGCGGAAATCCGCAAGTTTTACAGAATGTACCGCCCCTCGCCGCTCATGCGCGCCTACCGCCTGGAAGAGCGGCTTCACACGCCCGCGAAAATCTACTATAAATTCGAGGGCAACAACACCTCCGGCAGCCACAAGTTAAATTCCGCCATCGCGCAGGCCTACTACGCCAAGAAGCAGGGGCTCAAGGGCATTACCACCGAAACGGGCGCGGGGCAGTGGGGCACGGCGCTCTCCATGGCCTGCTCGTATTTCGGGCTCGACTGCAAGGTCTTCATGGTGAAGGTAAGCTATGAGCAGAAGCCTTTCCGCCGCGAGGTGATGCGCACCTACGGCGCGTCCGTCACGCCCTCGCCCTCGCGGGAAACCGAAATCGGGCGCAAAATCTTAAGCGAGCACCCTGGAACGGGCGGCAGTCTGGGCTGCGCGGTCTCTGAGGCGGTCGAGTGCGCTGTTTCCGGGGAAGGCTACCGCTATGTGCTGGGCAGTGTGCTCAATCAGGTGCTGCTGCATCAATCCGTCATCGGCATGGAAACCATGACCGCCTGCGAAAAATACGATATCCACCCCGACATCATCATCGGCTGCGCGGGCGGCGGCTCCAATCTCGGCGGACTGATCGCGCCGTTTATGGGCAAAAAGCTGCGCGGGGAGGACGACTTCCGCTTTATCGCGGTGGAACCCGCCTCCTGTCCGAGCCTGACGCGCGGCAGATACGCCTACGATTTCTGCGACACGGGCCGCATCTGTCCGCTCGCGAAGATGTATACGCTCGGCTGCGACTACATTCCCGCGCCCAACCACGCGGGCGGGCTGCGCTATCACGGCATGAACACCACACTCTCGGAGCTGCGTGACAGAGGGCTTCTGGAGGCGCGTTCCTACCGCCAGACCGATGTCTTCTCCGCGGCGGTCGAGTTCGCGCGCGTGGAGGGGATTCTGCCCGCGCCGGAGAGCGCCCACGCGATTCGCTGCGCCGTCGACGAGGCAAAGCGCTGCGCGGAGAGCGGCGAGGAAAAGACCATTGTCTTCGGGCTCACGGGCACAGGGTACTTTGATCTTTACGGCTACCAGAGCTATAACGACGGCACCATGACAGACTATGTCCCGACGGACGAGGAGCTGGAACAATCCTTTGAGAAGCTGCCCAAATTCTGAGCGAAGGCGCCGGAATTTCTCCGCCGCGCACAAATTTTTCCGCGATTCTTGAAATTTTCTGTGGAAAATGTCAGATTTGGAAAGATTCGCGAAATGCGCTTGCATTTTTCGCGGGAATATGCTATAATAAGAGGGCATTTGAATATCCGCCTGAAAACGGCGAGGTCGGGTGCGGGCTCTTGACGGGGCTCTACATTTGACAAAGGGTGGTCCGCTGCATTTCCCTGAGGCTCCCCCGAAAGGGCACGGTCATGCAAGAACATCCAAAACAGTAAGGAGGAAAACGCATGAACGCGTTGGAGCAGATCAGCAAGGCAAGCATGAAAACGGAGGTACCCGAGATAAACGTCGGGGACACGGTACGGGTGCATGTACGCATCCAAGAAGGCGACAAGAGCCGCATTCAGGTTTTTGAGGGCACGGTCATCGCCAAGAAGCACGGCGGCATCAGCGAGACGTTCACGGTCCGCAGAGTCGCGCACGGGTGCGGCATTGAGCGTGTGTTCCCGGTGCATTCGCCCGCCGTGGACAAGGTCGAGATTGTGCGCAGAGGCGTGGTGCGCAGAGCGAAACTTTACTATCTGCGCGGCAGAGTCGGCAAGGCGGCGAAAGTCAAGGGACAGATTCGTTGACCGCGAACAAGCGAAAGGGGGCTCTTGCAGTCCCCTTTTGTTTTCACGGCGGCGCCGTGAGCGAACGCGCGAGGAGGCGAGAGCGCGATGTCTGAGCAGGAAGCGAAACCCGAAGGCGGACAGGGCGAAGAAAAATCCTCGCTCTTGTCCGATATCTTGGACGTCATTGAAACGATTTTCATCACCATTTTTGTCTTTATCCTGATTTTCGCGTATTTTCTGCGCACCGTGGAGGTGGACGGCACTTCCATGTACCCCACGCTCTGCGACCGCGACCGGATGCTGGTTCTCAACACCTTTTCCACACCGAAAACCGGCAGCATCGTGGTCATTGACGACACCAAGGGCGCCGTGTATCTCGACCCTGACCATGAGGTCCTGATGGAGACACAGGGGCTGCAGATCGTGATTGTCAAGCGGGTCATCGCGCGCGGCGGGCAGGAAATCGACATTGATTTTGATACCGGGCTGGTCTCGGTGGACGGGCAGGTGCTCTCGGAGAAATACACGTCCGGGCTCACCACGCGCGACGAGGGCGGCTTTACGTATCCCTTCACGGTTCCCGAGGGCTATGTGTTCGTCATGGGCGACAACCGCTCCCACAGTACGGACAGCCGTTCGGGCGCGGTCGGGCTTGTCCCGGAGGACCGCGTAATAGGCGTCGCGTTCTGGCGCTATTACCGCGAGAGCGACCTTTGCGCAAAGTGGACGGACCGTTTCGGCGTCTTAATTTAGGCGGGAGATGAGAACATGAAACACGGCAAGGAAAAGCCGGAAGAACAAGCCGCGGAACAGACCCCGGAGGAAAACGAGCCCTCGGGGATGAGGGAAGTCGTCTCGGAACTGCTGGAACTGGTGGAGACCATTCTGGTTTCCGTGTTTGTGGTCATGCTCCTTTTCACCTATGTGGTCTGTATCGCGGTGGTGGAAGGGGATTCGATGGTTCCCACGCTCATGGACGGCGACAGGCTGGTCTTTCAGCGCATGAGCCGCGACTACAGCACGGGGGATATCCTGATTATCGACAGCGAAACGGCGTACACCTTTGACGAGGCGGGCGAACTCAAGGAGAACCAGGGGCTCGGCAAGCGCATTGTCAAGCGGCTGATTGCCAAGGGCGGACAGGAAGTCGATATTGATTTTTCCAAGGGCGAGGTTTCGGTGGACGGGCAGGTTCTGGACGAGCCCTACACCGACGCGCTGACCACCCGCGACGAGGGGGCGTTTGAATCCTATCCCATTACAGTTCCGCAGGGGTATGTCTTTGTGCTGGGCGACAACCGCAGCGTCTCCAAGGACAGCCGCCACCCGCAGGTCGCGCTGATTCCCGAAAAGGAGATTATGGGGCAGGTCATCTTCCGGATAAGCCCGCTTTCGGATTTCGGGGCGGTCAAATAGCGGCCAAAAACCATGGACGACATGAGGGATATTCAGTGGTTTCCCGGGCATATGGCGAGCGCGCGGCGCGAGATTGCGAAAAGCCTGCCGCTTGTGGACGCGGTCGTGGAGATGCTCGACGCGAGGATTCCCGCCGCGAGCGCCAACCCGGAATTTCCCGCGCTCATCGGTTCCAAGCCCTGCCTTGTGGTTCTCAACAAGGCGGATATGGCGGACGAGGCGGTGACGAAACAGTGGCTGCGCTTTTTTGAGGCGCGGGGGTACGCGGCCGCCGCAACGGATTCCAAAACGGGGCGGGGTGTCAAGGCTGTCATACCGGCTCTGGAGCGGCTTTTGGCGTCCAAACGCGCGGCGCTCAAGGAGAAAGGCATGACGGGGCTGCCCATCCGGGCGATGATTCTGGGGATTCCCAATGTCGGAAAGTCCTCGCTGATAAACCGCCTCGCGGGAGCGAAACGCGCCAAGGCGGAGGACAGACCCGGTGTCACGCGCGCGCGGCAGTGGATTCACGCGCCGGGGCTGGACCTTCTGGATACCCCCGGGGTGCTCTGGCCGAAATTTGATGACGAGGAAACGGCGCTGCGGCTGGCGTTTACGGGCGCGATACGGGACGAGATTCTCGAAACGGAGGCGCTCGCGGCGCGGCTGCTGCGCTTTCTGGCGGATAACTACCCTACCGCGCTGCGCGAACGCTGCAAAATCCAGCAAAGCGATGTACAAGCGGAGGGA
>CAYZMU010000055.1:0-4375 GCA_964479595.1 uncultured Ruminococcus sp.
AAACTCCGCCGATATGGGGATTGCGGACAGCGGGCGGACCATCGAACTTGAGAATGACGGTGTGGACGAACGCGCCGCCGCGCTGCTGCTTGACTATTTCGACGCGCTGCAGAAACGCGACTATGAGGCGTACCGCGAAACGGTTTACCCGCCGCTCCTGACACAGACCGACGCGTATTACAAGGCGCAGGGCAGCGACGGACAGGCGGCTTTTGAGCGGCGCGCGCGGCAGTTTGACGAGGACGGCTACGAGAGCTGGGGGTTTACCAAGCTTTCGGTTTCGTACTACGACGGGGACTCGGATATTGACGGCTTCCTGAAAAACTACGTCGACGCGGGAATGTTCAAACAGGAGTTCGCGGATTCGGTGAAGGCGGACGCGCGGGAATTTTCCGACGTGGTTTTTTCGCTCGACGCGCTCTACGAGGGCGATGAGGAGGCCGTGACGGTGGTGGATGAACGCGAAATGATTCTTCTGGAAAACGAGGAGGGCATTTACGTTTTTGACTGACGAAAAGCGAAATCATATGGATGCGGATTACACTAAAAAGAGCAGCTATTTTTACGAATTGCCAAAAGAGCTCATCGCGCAGACGCCGGTGAACCCGCGCAGCGCGTCAAGGCTGCTGTGTCTGGAACGGTCAAGCGGCGCCGTGGCGCACAGACATTTTTACGAGCTCCCCAGACTGCTGCGGCGTGGCGATTTGCTGGTCCTCAACGACTCAAGGGTCCTTCCCGCGCGGCTTTACGGCGTTCGGGAGAGCGACGGCGCCCCGATAGAATTTCTGCTGCTGCGGCCCCTGGCGCCAAAGCGCTGGGAGATTATCTGCAAGCCCGCGAAAAAGGCAAAAGCGGGGACGCGTTTCCGCTTTGGGGATAAGCTTTCCGCGCGCGTGGAGGGCGTCACGGAGGACGGCGGGCGAATCGTGGATTTTGCGTGCGAGGGGAGTCTCTACGCCGTTCTGGACGAGATAGGGCAGATGCCTCTGCCTCCGTATATCACGGCGAAACTCGACGACAAGGAGCGCTATCAGACCGTGTACGCGCGGGAGAGCGGTTCCGCCGCCGCGCCGACAGCGGGGCTGCATTTTACGAAGGAGCTGCTCGCGGAACTTTCGGAGGCGGGCGTGGAACAGGCTTTCGTGACACTGCACGTAGGGCTCGGGACATTCCGCCCCGTGCGCGAGGACGATATCCGCAAGCACCATATGCACACGGAGCATTATACGATTCCGGAAATGACGGCGGAGAAAATCCGGCGCGTGAAAGAAAACGGCGGGAGAGTGATTGCCGTGGGCACGACCGCCTGCCGCACGCTGGAGGGCGCCTTCGCGGAACACGGGCAGTTTTGCGCCTGCGAGGGCGACACGGGGATTTTTATCTACCCGCCCTATACGTTCCGCGTGATTGACGGGCTGATTACGAATTTTCACCTGCCCGAATCCACGCTGATTATGCTGGTGGCGGCGTTCGCGGGCTATGAGCAGACCATGAACGCCTACCAAATCGCGGTGGAGGAGAAATACCGCTTCTTCAGTTTCGGGGACGCGATGCTGATAGCGGACGGGGTGGTCTGAACGCCTCGAAACACGGGCAGTTGTGAAGGAAAATATATTTCTGGAGCGGCGAACACACAAAAAATCGCACAGCGCTTGACAGGAGCCGGCAAAATCCTTATAATGAAGGAAAGCCGGGTGTCAGGCGCTGTTTGTTCAGGGTTTCTTTTCGTAGAGGCGGTAGTCGTAGCCCGCGATGGTGTCGGAGCATTCCGCCTTGAGTTCATAGTTTTCGTAAAGCGGCCCGAAAGGGTACCGCTCTTCCCAAGTTTCATCGGGCGTCTTGCGCAGGACCGCGTAATCCGCGATTTTTCCGGTGATGGCGCGCTCCTGTTCCTCGTACATTTCCGGAAGTTTGTCACGCGGGATATTGAGCCGGCAGAAGTAACGCCCGGGCGGGGGCTGCGCGCCGCTTGTAAGAAAGAAGCCGCCGTCTAAAAAATCGTAATTGAGCAGCACGGAACCGGGTTCAATCAATTTGGCAAACTGAATCTGCGGGTAGAAATCGAGGGGCTTGAAAAGATACCGCACGCGGTTGCCGAAAGCGAAAAGCAGCAGCGGATAACAGGCCAGAAACACGGCGGAGAGCGCCTTGGGGCGGGGTTTTTTCGCCTCCTGAAAGAGCGCCGCGAAGCCGGTAGGGACGAACGCGCCCAGAATCAGCGGGTAGTAGCGGTAGCGCACGCCGCCCGCGTAGAGGAGCAGATAGAGCGCCAGAAAGGTCACGGCGGCTGCCGCGCGTCCGCGTTTGCTGACGGAGAATCTGCCCTTGAAAAGGGCGAGGAACCCTATGGCGATCATGATGAAAAACACGGGATTGCGTGCCAGATCGGCCGCGTAGTCGCGGATTCTCAGCCACAGCGAACGCCCGCGCGGGTAGAGTACGGCGTTGTCGTAGAAATACACTTCGAGGAGCGGCCCGAGCGCGTGAGCAAAGCCGAAATAGAGCAGAATCGGCACAGACGGGATGGCCATGCCGAGCAGAAAAACGCCTGCGGATTTGAACGCCTCTCTGAGCCCGCCGTCGCGCAGCGCCCAGAACCCGACACAGGCGCAAAACCCCAGATAAAACCCGAGCATGGAGAACTTGACCCAGAGCACACAGCCCGCCAGCGCGCCGCCGCGAAGGAGGAATTTCCACGAAAATCCGTGCTTTTCGCGGTTTGCCTCCAAGAGCAGGTCGCCGAGTGAGATGCTGACAGGCAGCAGACAGTATTCCTCCGCGTTGTCCCCGCCCGAATAGCAGTACGCCGTGACAATTACGAGCGCGCTCCAGGCCGCCGCCAAAAGCGTCCGTTTGCGGGGCATGGCGGGGGAAAGAATGCGGCACAGGCGCGCGAACGCCGCGAGAATCGCCGTCCAGAAGGCAATCTGCACAAAGTACACGCCCAGAAACGAGGGCAGGAGCGCGGCGGGGATATGCAGCAGGTAGAGCAGGGGGCCTTTCTGCTCGCAGACGTCCGCGTAGGGGATTTTGCCGCTCAGCCAAAGACGCGCGACAGTGAGAAAGCAGTTCTGGTCCACGCCGGTGTGCAGCGGGAAGAGAAAGGAGGTCATCGAGCCGACGGTCATCAGCAGGACCGCCGTCAGAAACAGGAAAGCCGCCCCTTTGAGGGGGTGCGCGGTTTGTGAGGGTGATGTATGAAATACACGATTCATGACAAAAAATACCGGTTCCGATACTACTTCGACAGCGCGACAGGATTTTACCTGCGCACGGGCGTGCTGGACGAGAAGGGCAGAGACACGGGAAAAGACCCGTTTATGGGGTCGTTTCCGCATCTGATTGACGTAGGGATCATGGGACACTGCGCGCACGGGGAGAGCGGACTGTGCCGCGCGGCGGGGGTGCAGTGCTATCAGAGCGGGTTTTCGGTGAAGCAGCCGGACATGAGCGCGGAGGATTTCGAGCGGATTGCGAGGGAATGCCGCCACAGGACCAACCAGTTAGCACTCGGCGGACGCGGCGACCCGAACCTGCACCGCGATTTTGAGCGGATTCTGCGAATCTGCCAAGAGAACGATCTGGTTCCCAACTACACGACCTCCGGCTTCGGACTGACGGACGAGCAGGTGCGCCTGACGCGGGAATACTGCGGGGCGGTCGCCGTGAGCTGGTATCGCAGCGATTACACAAAGGACGCGATTGCGCGATTTTCCAAGGCGGGCTGTGTGACGAACATCCACTATGTGCTTTCAAGGTCCACGCTGCCCGAGGCGGTGGAAAGGCTGCGCGGGGGCGGTTTCCCCGACGGCGTCAACGCGGTGATTTTCCTCACCCACAAGCCCGTCGGGCAGGGCGAGAACTCGGAGACGCTGACGGAGGACACGCCGGGGCTTGCGGATTTCTGCGAGCTGGTCAACCACCAGCACTATCCGTTCAAGGTGGGCTTTGACGCGTGCGCGATGCCGCTGATTCTCAACCGCTGCCCGGACCTGGCGAAAATCACGCTGGACACCTGCGAGGGGGCGCGGTTTTCGTGCTATATCTCCGCGCGGATGGTCATGACCCCGTGCAGTTTCGATCAAGAGGAGCGTTTCGGGGTTTCGCTGCGGGGGAAAACGATTGAGCAGGCGTGGAACAGCCCGGAGTTTGAGCGCTTCCGGGGGAGCCTGCGCGGTTCCTGCCCCGGCTGTGAGGACAGGGAGCTTTGTATGGGCGGATGTCCGCTGCTGCCGCAGATAGCGCTTTGCGCGCGGGCGGAGAAGGCGCAGCGCGCCGCCGTCTGAAAACGGGTGTGTGCCGAACGCGGCACGGAAAGGAAACGAAAATGAAAATCAGAACGGACTTTGTGACCAATTCGTCGAGCTGCAGCTTT
>CAYZMU010000056.1:0-4244 GCA_964479595.1 uncultured Ruminococcus sp.
CAGCGCCGCGTAAAGAATCAGCATGGGCGCGACCGCCAGCAAACAGCCCGCCTCCAGCCACACGATCTGTTCCCTCGGCGCGATACTGACTCCGGGGCTGTGGTAAATCTCCGAAGCGATGGACGTGGGCAGGTTGACAAGTTCCAGCGGCAGCGTGCGCGTGGAACTGAAAAACACCCCGCTTAAGTAAAAATCATTCCAGTAAAACACGACCGAAAACAGCAGCACCGTCAGCCAGACCGCTTTCGCGTTGGGCAGCATGACCGAGAAAAACGTCCGCGCCGCCCCCGCGCCGTCACAGGCCGCCGCGTCCTCAAGCTCCGTCGGCAGGGCCTTGAAAAACTGCCGGAAGAGATAAATCATCAGCCCCGCGCGCAGCCCGTTTGCCGTCATGGCCGGGAGAATGAGCGCCAGCGGCGAATCCAGCAGATTGACCGCCCCGAACAGAAAATTGCGCATCGTCATGGAGAGCGGAATCGAAATCACCTGCGCGGGCACGAGAATCATCAGGATTACGATTCCGAACAGAATGTTTCGTCCGGCGAACTCAAACCGCGCGAACCCGTAGCCCGCCAGCGCGCACGAAAAAACCTGCCCCGCCGCGCAGAGTGTCGTGATGAAAATCGTGTTGAGGAGCGGATTATTGGGAATGCTGTCCAGATGCATGGCGTGAATCGTTTCCCGCATGACATCCAAGGTCAGATGCTTTGGAATCCACATCACGGTCGGGTCGTTCATGTCCGCCCGCGCGCGGAACGCGTAGCTTATCATGAACAGCAGCGGCGTCAGAATGACCAGCGAAAGCCCCGCCAGAATGACCCCGCGCAGCAGCGCGAACGCGAAATCTTTTGCCCGTTTCCGGCGCAGGTATGTTCGGGGTTCGCCCGCTTTCTTCTTCACGCTTTCCGCCTCCCCTCGAGGAAATGTCTTGTCAGCGCGACCGCCGCGCCCAGCGCCGCCAGCACAATCGCGAAATAGCTCCAGACCATCGCCGCGGAATAGGCGTAGTCCCATTCGCGCAGGCGCGTTATCACGTGCCGCATGACCGCGTTGTCCGTGCGCGTGAACGAGTCAATCACCGTGAAAATCAGCGCCACCGTGACCATGGGCGCTATCTGCGGCAGCGTCACCCGCCAGAAAATCTCCCAGCCCGACGCGCCTTCCAGCATTGCCGCCTCCTTGCCCTGTTTGGGGACGGTTTCGAGCGCGGAAAGGAAGATGAGAATCTGAATCCCGCAGCACCAGATCAGCCCGAAAATATTGTCCGCCGCCGCGTTGATGAGCGCGCCCTCGCCCGTCTCCTCCATCAGCCCCAGAAATTTGAGCACCCTGTCCGCCAGATCCGTTTCAAAGAGCGTGGAGAATCCGCCCGACGCGCCCGTGCTCTCCATGTTTCCGCTGATGATGCTGTAGACCGGGCCGCTCACAATGATGACGGGCAGGAAGAAAATGGCGCGGAAAAAGGCGTTTCCCTTAAATTTTTTATCAAGCAGCACCGCGATGAAGAGCGAGAAAATGAGGATGAGCGGCGTGGAAATGAGCGTGTCGCGCAGCACCCCGAGCAGTTCGTCCTTGAAATTGGGGTCGGCGGTGAAGACGTCGCGGAAGTTTCTGAGAAACTCCCCGTTCTCAAGCGGCAGAAACGCCGCTGTCATGCCCCCCGACGCGGGTTTGAGCGCCGTGTTGTCCATGAAACAGAACGCGAGCGATCTTAGCAGCGGAAAGAGAAAAAACACCGGCGTCCCGATAAGCCACGGCGCCAGAAAGCCGTAACCCCTGCGCGCCTTTTTCTTCGCGTAGCCGCTTTTCACGCCGCTCACCGCCCTTTCGTTCAAAATTCTAATTCTTCGCCGTTTACCGTTACGGTCTTTTTGTCCGGATTCGCCGCTATCTCCGCGCCGTTTTCGAACAGGACCGTGAAGACGCCGTTTTCTTCCGTAAAACTTGTCATTGCCGAACCGTTCACGGCGTCCATGACTTTTTGCGCCGCCGCCGACCGGAGCGCTATCTGGTTTAAGGTTTCGCTGTCCGTGCCCGCGTAGCAGAGCGCCTCGAGCGGCGAATCCTCAAAGCCCGAAACGTCCTCCCCCGTGAGCGTAAACGCCGGCGCGCCGCCCGTCAGAAGGGTTTTTACCAGCGCGGTTTCGGGGCTCGCCTTGGCGTTTGCCGATTCGCAGGAATAGGGCAGCGCCCCCGAACAGACCGCCTGATAAAACGGGACGTCGGCGTCAAAAATATCGCAGCCGCTCGATTCTATGGGCAGCCCCGCCAGAATATCCGAACAGGGCAGCAGAAACGCCCCGGGGCGGTAGGAGACGACCTTTCCGCCCGTTTCGCGGAACTGCTCGAAGCCGCTCACGAGAATCTCTTCCGTTTCGTCCCGGATAACCCCGTCTTTGGAGAAATCCGAGACCAGTCTTGACGCGAGCGAGCCAAAACTCACCGTGGAAATGCCCGCCGCGGGATAGTTTTCGGCGATATCCGCAAAGACCTCCCCGTACGCCTTGGGCGAGAGCGGCGCGCGTTTTTTGCTCCCGCTGACGGGCAGCCCGTAGACCAAGTCGTAATCCCCCGCGCGCGCGAAAGCCCCCGACACGCGCACCGTGCCGTCCAAAAGTGTGAAGAACCCCTTGCCGGTGGTGAAATACAGATTGTCCGTCCCCGCGCAGAGTTCTGTTTCCCGCTCGCTCAGATATTCGCGCAGGTGTGAGAAGGCTTTCTCCCCCCCGAGGACTTTCGCGGGCTTGGCTTTCCGCTCCACTTTCCCGGAAATGGCGGCGTCCGTGCTGTTCCAGAGCGTCACCGCGTAATCTTCAAGTCCTTTGCCCTCAAGTTCGTTTAATATGTTTTCAATCTCCGAAAAATCCGCCGCCGCCGCTTTCGCCTTGTAGGGCAGCCCCAGAAACTGCCTCTGCTCCAGATACCCGCAGACGAAATTGAGCCGCACCGCCGCGCTTTCCTGTCTGGGGGAAAGCCCGCGCTCCCGCACCAGATACGCGCGGTAGCACGCCGCGATGTCGACAAAATCGAGTTCCTCCCCGCCGTCTGAATTATATTCGCTCTCGGCGTCCACGGGGTAGTAAAGTACTTTCAGGATTCTTTCGGGGATTTCCTCACTCAAGGTATCAAAGGCGCGGTTGTCCTCCGTGCCGAGGTAGTAGGAATCGCTCTCGCGCAGCCGGAACGAAAAGCCGCATCTTGAATACGCGCTGGCGGACTGCGCGGCGGTGTCCGCCAGAATCTCACAGCTGCCGTCGCCTTTTTCCACCGTCACCATGAGCGCGTTTTCCCCTTTTAAGATTCCGATTACGGGCAGCGAAACCGTTTCTGACGGCTGCGCCGCGGTCGCCGAAACGGCTGTCGGGTCCGCGCCGTAGACCTCCGCGCTGTACGCCGCCGCGCTTTTGCTTGACGGAAAATCAATCAGCGCGCCGCAGCCGTCGGGAATCACAAACGCGCCCTGTTCCTCCGGCCCGGCCGCCCCGAACGCGCGCAGAAAGGTGAGGCTCTCGGCTTTCAGTTCCCCGTTTTCGGCAATTTCCGCGGTGTCAATCTCCGCGGCGAGGCAGTCCTCTTTGAGCGTCAGCGTCACGGGGATTTCCACACCGGATTTGGTAAAATCATAGCGCAGGCTCAGCCCGTTTTCTGTTTTGACTTTGCTGATTTTCACACTGCCCTCGGCGGAACGCTCCACGTTCTGGGTCCGGCTTTCGAGGTCCCGCGCCGTCAGCGTAAATGAGGAGGCGTTTTCCGCCTGATTCAGCGCGCTCGCTGTTTCGTCCGCGAAGGCTTTGGGCGGCGCGCTCCACCAGACATAGCCGTTTCGGCGGTTTTTGAGCGCGAACAGATCCGCGTCCTCCGAATAATAGAGCGCGAGGTTTTCGTTTTCAGAGGCGAGGGATAGCTCGTCAAGGCTTTGCGTCACCTTTTGCTTGTCGGGCTGAAGGAGGGCCGCTTTGGGGCTGCTCTCCGCGGAAACGCCCGGCACCGCCGCGATGGATGAACAAAGAAGAATGCTTAAAAACTTGCGCATATTTCACCGCCTGATTTCGGATACGACAGAGAATCTCCGCAGAAGGAACAGCGCCGGGAGAGTTCGTCAAGGCTTTGCGTCACCTTTTGCTTATTGGGCTGAAGGGGAGCGGTTATGGGGCTGCTCTCCGCGGAAACGCCCGGCACCGCCTAATTTCGGATACGATAGAGAATCTCCGTCGCGATGGTATAGAGGAAGACGAGCAGGTTCT
>CAYZMU010000057.1:0-3845 GCA_964479595.1 uncultured Ruminococcus sp.
GCTACGGGGACGAGATAAGTATTACGAATAACAAAGGTCGGAATTAAAAAGATGGGGAAAGAAGAACCGATATTGAGGCGGCGGTATCATATACCGCTGGCGATGTTTGATGACGCGTTCAAGCGGTTTCAGCACCGGTATGTATTCCCGAAAAACATTGTGGTTTCGGTGATTCTGCTGGCGCTGGCGGCGGAGTTTGTGCGCGCGGTGCTGGTCGACCGCTCGCAGACGTTTTCGCTGCTGCTGGTGGTCGTCTGCGTGGCGCTCACGCTGATTACGTGGTACAACACGCTGAAACTGCGCAGAACCGTGCATAACGGGCTCAAGGATATTGAAAACGATCTCTATGAGATTGAGATTTATGAGGACAGGGTCATTATCTCCACAAGGGACTGCCCCAATGAGATTCCCGTGATTGCCGACAGCCCGCCGGAAACGGACGAGGAGGAAGAACCCGAAACGCCGCAGGAGCCTGAAGAACCCGAAAAACAGCAAGAACCCGAGGGCAACGGATTCCGGGAGATTTTCCCGGACAAGCCCAAAGAGACGGCGCCGGAGATTGAGCCCACGGAGATAAAACTCGGGGAGAAAACCAAGACGCTGGAATACCCGGAGTATTTTATGATTTACCTCGTGCGGCAGACGTTCTATGTGCTGCCGAAGAAGGATTTGAGCGAGGAAGAGGCAAAGACCGTGGCGGGGATTTTCGCCCGCGCGAAGGAAAAGTGAGAGGAGAGAAGGAGCCTTGTACGACACAACAGACGCCACAACCATTCACCGCGATATAGAAGATGAAATGCGTTCGTCCTTTCTGCAGTATTCGATGTCCGTGATTACGCAGCGGGCGCTGCCGGACGTGCGCGACGGGCTCAAACCCGTGCACAGGCGCATTCTCTACAGTATGTTCCAGAAGAACCTGACGCCGGAGAAACCCTATCGAAAGTGCGCGGACATTGTCGGAACGGTGCTGGGCGAATACCACCCGCACGGGGATTCGTCGGTCTATATGGCGCTGGTGCGGCTGGCGCAGAGTTTCTCGACGCGCTATCCGCTTGTGGACGGACACGGCAATTTCGGCTCGGTGGACGGCGACCCGCCCGCGGCGTACCGCTATACCGAGGCAAAGATGACGAAGATCTCGGTCTCCATGCTCACGGACATTCAGAAAGAGACGGTGGATTTCCAGCCCAACTACGACGACCGTCTCAAAGAGCCCGTGGTGCTGCCCTCGCGTTTTCCCTGCCTGCTGGTCAACGGCTCGGAGGGCATCGCGGTGGGGATGGCGTCGCACATTCCGCCGCACAACTTGGGGGAAGTGATTGACGGGCTCGATTATCTCATCGACCACCCCGACGCGTCTTTAGACGAGCTGATGACGTTTATCAAGGGGCCGGATTTCCCCACCGGCGGGATTATCATGGGCCGCGCGGGGATTCGCGCCGCGTACGCCACGGGGCGCGGGAAGCTGACGGTGCGCTCCAAAACGGAGATCACCCAGCTCAAAAACCGCCCGTGCATTCTGGTGCATGAGATACCCTTCATGGTCAACAAGGCGGAGCTCATCAAAGCGATAGATAATTTAAGAAAAGAGAACCGCGTGGAAGGGATTCACGAGGTGCGCGACGAATCCGACAAAAACGGGCTGCGCATCTGCGTGGAACTGAAAAAGGACGCCAACCCGAATCTCGTTCTCAACCAGCTTTTCCGGTTTACGCAGCTGCAGGACACCTACGGCGTGATTCTGCTCGCGCTGGTAAACGGCATTCCGAAGGAGCTGTCGCTCAAGGAGATTCTGGACGAATACTTAAAATTTCAAATCGAGGTTGTGGAGCGCGCGTGCCGGTTTGACCTGAGAAAAGCGCGCGAACGCGCCCATCTGCTGCAGGGCTTTCTGCTCGCGCTGAAGTTCCTCGACGAGGTGCTGGAGATCATGCGCTCCTCGGAGAACATTCCGCAGAGCAAGGAGCGGCTGATGGAGCGTTTCGAGGACGTGGAACTTGGCGAAGTGCTCGACGACCCCGCCTATCACGAGGCGATGGGGCGCACACTGGAAGGTGAAACCCCCTACCCCGCCAAGGGGCTGACGGAAGAGCAGGCGGACGCCATCACGGCCATGCGGTTCGGGCAGCTCACGGGGCTTGAGCGCGGCAAGATTCTCACGGAAGTGCGCGAGCTCTGCGAAAAGATCAACGACCTGCGCGACATTCTCTCCAAGCGCGAGCGCGTGCTGGGGATTATCCGCGCCGATTTGGAGCAGATACGGCAGAAATACGGCGACGAGCGGCGCACGCAGATTGAGAGCGTGAGCGGGGAGATGGATATCGAGGCGCTTATCCCCGTGGAGGACTGTGTCGTCACGTACACGAATTTCGGCTACATCAAGCGCGTGCCCATGGCGGTCTACAAGACCCAGAAGCGCGGCGGAAAAGGTGTCAGCGGGATTCGCCGCCGCGAGGAGGATTTCGCCTCGGAGATGTTTGTCGCGTCGAGCCACGACCATGTGCTGTTCTTCACGAACAAGGGCGTCATGTTTGACAGAAAATGTTACAAAATCCCGATGGGCGGGAAGGATTCCAAGGGGACGAATATCGTCAACCTCCTGCCTCTGGGCGCGGACGAAAAGATTGCCGCGATGATGAAAATCAGCGTATTTGACGACAACAGCTATATCGTGATTGTGACGAAAAACGGCAAGATCAAGCGCACGCCGCTGCCCGCCTACAAAAACGTTCACAAAAACGGGATACGGGCGATTCTTCTTGAGGAGGGCGACGAGATCGCGGGGGTGCGCCTCACGGGCGGCTCCGACGAGCTTATGGTCGCGAGCAGACAGGGCAGAGCGCTGCGCACGCCGGAAACCTCCATCCGTCCGCAGGGACGCGGCGCGCACGGGGTCAGAGTCATGCGGCTGCGCGAGGGCGACGAGATTGTGTCCATGGCGCGGGTGCGCGAGGGCGCGGCGCTTCTGACGGTCACGGAAAACGGCTTCGGGCGGCGCAGCGAGATTGAAAGCTACCCCCTGCGCAACCGCGGCGGCTACGGGGTCATCAATTATAAAACCGACAGCGAGCGCGGGGAGGTCTGCGGCATCAAAGTCGTGGACGAAACGGACGATATTGTGATGATTTCGAGCGACGGGGTGCTGATACGGCTGCGCGCGAGCGATATCCGGGTCATGAACCGGGCCGCGAAAGGCGTGCGGCTCATGCGGCTGCCCGGAGACAGCAAGGTTGTGGCGTTCACGCGCACGGAACATGAGGAGGACGCCGCGATTGCCGATGTGGAGCAGCTGAGCGAGGAGGAAATCTCCCGGCAGGAGCGCGAGTCACTGGAGGCGGAGCGTCTGGAGCCCGAACACGATGACACCGAGCTTGACGAACCCGAGGAAGAGCTTGACGAGCCGGAGGAGTTTGAAGAGGAAGAACTCGAGGACGAGCCGGAAGACGAGCCGGACGAACCGGAAGAAGAGTTTGACGAGCCGGACGACGAGGAAGACGAGGAAGAGGACGACGAAGAGCCGGAAGAAGAACCGGAAGACGAGGACGAGCTGTGAAACGGATTCTGCTGGGCGTTGCGGGGCTTTGCGCGCTGCAGGCGGCGCTTTGGTGGGCGCTCTCGCTGCGGAATGAAAACGCGCTGCTCGCGGCGGTGCTGGGGGTGTTCCTCGGCGAGTGCGCGGTGCTGTGCTATGAAACGGGCGCGCTCTCGCACCAAAACGGCTCGAAAACCCGCGCGATGAAAAGGGCTCTGCCGCTGCTGGGGCAGTGGGCGGCGCTGAGCGCGGCGCTCGGGATTCTGGGTTTTGCGCTTCGGAATCAGCGCGCGGCGGTCTGGGCGGTGCTGGG
>CAYZMU010000058.1:0-2415 GCA_964479595.1 uncultured Ruminococcus sp.
ACGCGATACGCTCCACACGATTGTTTTTTCCCACACACTTGGTCATCGCGCCCGCGCCCGCCGCGAGAATCGTCGCGGAATCGTCCATCATCAGGACATTGTAGGCGCTTATCCCGCCTTTTTTCGCGTAGCCTCAAGATTGCCGAGCCGCCGCCGCGCCCTCATCGCTCAGAAATCAAAAGCGCGCAGTTTCGTCATTTTCGCCGCTAAAAGTTCGTCAAATCCCGCGAGATAATCCCTCGGGTACTTCGCCGACGCGATACGCTCCACACGATTGTTTTTTCCCACACACTTGGTCATCGCGCCCGCGCCCGCCGCGAGAATCGTCGCGGAATCGTCCATCATCAGGACATTGTAGGCGCTTATCCCGCCTTTTTTCGCGTAGCCCGTGTTCTCAAGATTGCCGAGCGTATTTTTCTGGCGATAGAGATAATAGGGCGCGTAGCCCGCGCTCAGCAGCCGTTCAAAAGCGAAATCCGTCATCTGCCGCGCCGCCGCCGCGCCCTCGCGCGCGCTCACCGAGCCGTAAAAATCCGCCGCCTTTTTCATGGCGAGCGTATGCACCGTAATGCCCCGCGCGCCCAAACCAATCGCCCGCTCCAGCCCCGCCGCGAAACTGTCGGGCGTCTCTTTGGGCAGCCCCGCGATAAAATCCATATTGATGTTGTCAAACCCGCGCGACCAAGCCAGTTCAAAGCATTCGACAGTCTGCTGCGCGGTATGCGGGCGCCCCGCGGCCTCAAGGGCGGCGTCGCAAAAGCTCTGCGGGTTCACACAGATTCTGCTCACCCCGAGCCCGCGCATGACATCCAGCTTTTCTCTCGTGACGGTGTCGGGCCGCCCCGCCTCCACCGTAAATTCCCGCTTTGGCGCCCCGAAAGCCTCCAAAGCGCTCTCAAGCAGTTTCTGAAGCTCAGGGGCGCTGAGCACCGTAGGCGTGCCTCCGCCCACATAGAGCGTGTCGGTCACAAAGCCCTTTTGCCGCGCAAACGCCCCGAGTTCCCCGATTTCGCGAATCAGCGCGTCGAGATAGTGTTCCAGTATTTCCCCGCCCGTCCGCGCGACATCCGCGCTCACAAAGGAGCAGTAGCGGCAGCGGCTCGGGCAGAACGGAATCGAGAGATAAACCCCGACCGCGTTTTTGGGCGTCTCCCGCAGCGTCTGAGCCTGTGTGCGCAGTGTCAGCGCGGCGAGGCGGGCCTTCTGCGGGGAGACATCCGCGCGCCGGATAAGCCCCGAAACAGCCGCCTCTAAACTCCCCAGACGCTGCGCGTTCTTTCGCAGGAGCGTGACGGGCCGAATCCCCGTGAGCATTCCCCAAGGGGGTCTGAGCCCCGTGAGCGCGCGCAGCTGGCGGTAGAGCGCGGCCGTGGCAAGCTCGAGCAAAGCGGCCTTTTCGTCCGGCGCGGGGGTATCAAAAATCAGCGCTTTGCCCCCAAGACGCGTCTCACAGCGCAGCGCCGCACCGAAACGCGAGCCCTCACGGACCGAGACGGAGAGCAGCTCCGGATCATCCGGTATGTTGGCGCCTGTAGCAAAAGAAAATTTTTCCGCGGGACGGAAGGTTTTGAGCAGCGCCTCAATCTCATAGCGCGCGCCTTCCAGCGGTTTGGGCAGGTCCGTGTGAATCGTCATAGCCGCGCCGGATCCGCGCTCATATAGGGGTTCATCAGGCGCTCGTGGCGCAGCGAGGTGTTCATGTCGTGGCCGCAAAAGACCGAAAAATCCCCGGGCAGCTCCGCTAAACGCCGCAGCGACGCGCGCAGGGCCTTGGAATTGCCCGTCGGGAAATCGACCCGCCCCACGCTCTCAAAAAACAGCGTGTCGCCCGTGAAAAGCAGGTTCTGCGCCTGAAAACAGCAGCCGCCCGCCGTGTGCCCCGGCGTGTGCAGCACGGTAAAGACCAACTCGTCCGAGAACCGCAGCGTGTCGCCCTCAGCAATTGTTAAAATTTCACCCTCCGGGCGTTCGTACGCGTCCGCGAGCCCCAGCGCCTCCGCCAAGCAGTCGCGCGCGGAGAAAAGCATATGTTTGTCAAGTTCGTGAATATAAATCGGGATGTCCGTTTCCGCCTGAATCCGCGCCGCGCCGCCGAAATGGTCAAAATGCCCGTGTGTTAGCAAAATGGCGCGCGCGTTGAGATTTTTTTCGCGCAGCAGCGAGAGAAGGTTCTGTGGTTCCCCGCCCGGGTCAATCAGAACGGCGCCGCCCTGAGAATCCGAAACAATGTGGCAATTCGCGCCCAGCTCTCCCGCGGCGCGTGTAAGAACGTTTAACATAAGCGCTGCTCCTTTCCGCGGCGGAAAAACCGCCCGCGCCTACATTATACCACAAACGCCGCCGTAAAATCAAGAACTCACGCGCAAACTCCCTTGAGAGCCAATCGCGCGTCTCTACCGGCAGAACGGCTGTCCG
>CAYZMU010000058.1:2515-3619 GCA_964479595.1 uncultured Ruminococcus sp.
AGATACCGCGTTCCCGCGCCGTCTTCCAGAGCGTATTCCGCCTCGCCCTCGGCCGCGCCCGGGGTAAAGTCGAGGTTTTCCAGCCTGCGCAGAATCTCCGCCGTGCCCGCGAAACCGCCCGTTATAGCGCCGGTCACATCCCCGTCTGACGGCTCAGATACCGCGTATTCTCCGCCGGCAAAACCGCCTGTCACCGCGCCGGTCAAAAGTCCGCCGCCGTCTTCGTCCGCGCCGTACTCCGCCGCGTAGGAATCCTCTCCCGCCGCCACGGTGCGCGCGGTCGCAACTTCCGCCTCCGGCTCTTCCAATGGGAAAGTCCCCGTGTAGGTTTCCAGCGCGTTTCCGCTGTCCAGCGGGACTTCCGGCGTGTCAAGACGGCTGCGCCTCATCGCGGCGGACACGCAGACCACCCCGACCGCGACCGCGACCGCTCCCGACCCCGCCAGTATCCACGGCAGGGGGGATTTGGAACTTTTGCGCGGCTGCTGCTCCTTTTGTTCCATCTCCTCGACGGCCTGCTCCGGGATTTCCCCGAGCCCCCGTAATAAATCAAATCTTTTCACCGTTCTGACCTCCTTTTTGCGTCGCGCGCGACGTTAAAAATACCCCTCGCGCGCCAGAAACTTGCGCAGTTTGTCCTTTGCGCGGCGCAGGGACATCTTGACCGCCCCCTCGCTGATATCCAGAATCCGCGCAATCTCGCGGATTTCGCGAAAATTCCAGAACCGTTCCAGAAAAATCACCCGGTTCTTTTCGCTCAGCGTCCCCACGAACCGCCCCAGCGCGTCGGCAAGCTCGCGGTCCTGCGGCGTTTCGGCGCTGGTGTCGGGCAGAATTTCCCCGAGTTCCTCCAGCACCGCCTCGGCCTGCCCGCCGCCGCGTTTTTGCGCGTGTGCCGCCTCCGCGCGGTCCAGAGCGAGCGCGCGCGTGACGGTGAGGAAATACGCGCGCAGAGAGCCCGTTCGCGGCGGGCTTTCCCAGACACGCAGCAGCGCCTCGTTGGCGGTTTCCTCCGCGTCGTTTGCGTCGCCCAAGATTCGCTCGCTCAGACGCCGCGCCGCGTCGCCGTATTTCTCCCACAGCGCCTTTGCCGCGCGCTCGTCA
>CAYZMU010000059.1:0-3601 GCA_964479595.1 uncultured Ruminococcus sp.
CGGAATTGTCCGTCTGCGCGGATTCGCTCAGCACCAGCGAGGCGTCGTTCACGGCAATGTTCATCAGCTGCGCGGGGTAATCAAGGCTCGCCGCCGCGGCGTTCTCCGAGCCAAAAAGCGGCAGCGTCAGCGCGGCGGAAAGCGCCAGAGCGCAAAATCCCGCCATTGGTTTTAAAAACTTTTTCGTTCGGGTCATGAGTAGCCCCTCCTTTTTTCGGGAACCGTCCGCCGCGCGTCAGTTCAGATAGGGCGTGATGCCGTCGGCGATGATGCGCGCCACGGCACTCGCGCCGTCCTGCGTGAAATGCGTGAAGTCCGTTCCGCCCTCTGTGACAGAGCCCATGTAGTAGCCGTACACCGTGTCATAGGGCAGCTCGTTAAAGCCGCGCGCCATCGCGTCGCCCAAGTCAAAGTACGGAATATCGTATTTTTGGGCGAGTGCTAGGCAGGCGGAATCGATATTGCGGTAGCCCGCCGAGAACGGCTGTGACGCGTTCTTTATCGACAGCGTCGGGCTCATGAGAATCGGTGTCGCGTCCTTGGCGAGCGCGCCCTCAATGTATTTGGTCATGTAAAACTCAAACGACCCCTCTGCCGGATTCTGCGCGTCTCCGCACACAGGCGCGTAGCGTTCGGGCTGCGACGCCGCGCCGTCATTGATGCCGAAACACACCAGCAGGAAATCGCCCGCCTTGATCTGCTCTAAGATAGTGTCGAGCCGGCCGTTGTCGTAGAAGCTCTTGGAACTGCGTCCCGCAATGGCGTGGTTGCTGACCGTGACGGTTTCGGGGAGATATTCCCCGAGATAATACCCCCAGCCCTGCTGCGGCGCGTAGCTTTCACGGTAGCTCTGAGCGGTGGAATCGCTCGCGATATAGAGCACTTTCCCAGCGTCATCGGGCCCCTGCGGCTGCGAATCGGGGACATAGGGCTCCGCGACGGGTTCATCCGTAAAGGTCAGACGCAGCGTGTCGAGATTCGGCGCGCCCTCGTCGGTGTCCGAGAGCAGCGTAATCCGGTTGACGCCCGCGTCCAGCGGCAGCACAATCGCGCGCTCCTCCCAGTTCGTCCACGCCCCGGTGGTCAGAAAGCTCTGCCGCCAGCGGTCCGCTTGGGCATTGACACGAATCATCACCGCGCGGTCGTTCGCGGAGGCGTTCGCGACGCGGAACGTGCAGAGATAGTTCCCCGCTTTCGGGACTCTCACCGCGAAAGTCATAAGGCTTTCCTTCGCGTTGTCAAGGTTTAAGTACGCGTCCAGGGAAAAGCCCTCGTTGACGCTTTCCGTCATGCCGCCGGCAAAGGACTGCTGCGCCGCGAGAAAAACCGCGTCAGGAAGGGCATTTTCCCTCCCAGTGAGCAGATTGCCAAGCAGCGCGCTGTCGTCTTGCGTGACGGCAAAATCCTCGTTAAGGTCCGACGCCCGCACAGCATTCTCCGCCGCGGCTCCGCGCGCCAGGAGCGTATAATCCTTCGCCGTGAGCGCGCCGTCGCCGTCTAAATCGCCCGGCAGCAGCGGCTCCCGCGGGTTGTAAGTGACCTCCCGGACATTCCAGAGTGTCTCTTCAGAGCCGTCAGACGCCCACTCCTGCGCGCCGCTTTCGGTCAGTTTCACGGCGCTTTCAAACCCTGAGACGGCCGTCGCGAGGGCATAGCGGTCACCGTTTTTGAGGAGTCGGAAAACCTGCGCGTCGGAGTCGGTGTTCTCCCAGACGCCGATTGCGGTGCCGTCAGCGGGTTTGCCCTCGTAGACATCGAGCAGGAAACGCTCCCCGCCGCTTAACATGGAATAAATCCGGTAATTTCCGTCCCCCGCGTCCTCAAGCCGCCAGACATTCTCCGGTGTCAGTCCCGCGGAAAGCCCCGGACCGGCGGAAGAGCCGTTTTGGGCGTTTGCCGCGTCGGGAACGCTCAGCGTCTGACCCGTGGCGGCGTTTTCAAACATGACATAAGTGCCGTCGGGGAAATCCGCGGGCTGGCCGCTCTCAATTGCCTCCGCCATAAACCGCGCCAGAACCTCCGCGCCCGCGCGGCATGGGTGGAGTGTGTCGCCGGGCATATAGAGCGCGTTGGTCTGTTCCGCGCCGATTTCAATGCAGTAGTTCTGCCAGAGCGTGAAGAGGTCCACGACCTGAAGTCCCTGCTCCTCGCCGATTTGGTCCAGCTGTCCGCCGAACCAGCGCCCCGTCAGAAGCGGGCTGCGCTGCGCGTCGCCGTTTCTGCCCTGCTGTTTGACCAGAATGACGCGCATCCCTAAGTCGGACGCGGTCTTTGCCATCTCGGAGACCACGTTATAGTATTCCTCGGCGTTTGAGTAGTTGGTGTCGTTGATGCCGATGGAGATGACGTAGATATCGCCCGCCTTGCCGTACGCTTTGACAGGCTCAAACTGTCCCGCGTCGACAAAGCCCTTCGCGTACTGACCGCTCGCCGCCATGTTGCGCACGTCCCAGTCACCGGTCAGGTATTCCGGCAGCAGCTGCCCCCAGCCCGCCTGAGCGGAGGTCTCGCGGGGGTAGTAGTTGCAGACGGTGGAGTCGCCGCAAATCCAGATGGTGGGGTCGGTCTGTGTCTGATCGGATATCTTCGTAATCTCAAGCGCGGAGAGTGTGAAAGCGTAGCCCTCCTTGCCCGCGCAGACGCAGAGATTGAGCGTGCCGTCCGTGATCGGAATCCTGAAAGTGTCCGTCGCGCCGTCGCCGGTGAGGTTCATCAGCTGGTACATCCCTTCCGCCGCGACGCTGGTGCGTTCGGTATCGCCCAGCGTGACCTTGATTTCGTAAAGCCCCGCGGGAACATCCGCGCAGAAGGTGTAGCCGCCCGACGGCGTGGCGTTTGTAAAGCGCACCGCGTCGCTGAGCGCGCCCGAACCCGAGGCGCTCACGTCACTGACCGCCGTGCCCGGGGAAAAGCCGTAGCCCAGCTCGGTGCTGTACGAAACGGACGCGGAAACGCCCGTATAGCCCTCCGCCGTGCCCGCGCCGCCGAAATCAAACTTCCACGTTTCCCTTGCCGCCGCCGCGCCGCGCACCCCGCCAAGCGCCGTACCGCAAAGCGCCGCCGCCGCGCCGAAGGCTGTCAGACGGGCCAAAAATCTTGTTTTCATCGGAAGCCCCCTTAGGTATATTTCTCCTCTTTCATATTACCACATTCCACCTTGCCTTGTCAACCTTTTTGCCGCCCGATTTTTGCGGTCGGGGGTAGTTCCATCGTCCCCGCCATCGCCTCCCTTCTCCATAGTTTTTACGTCATGGCGTGGGAGGTTTCTTTCCCTGCCGGGGGGCGCTCTCTTGAGCCCTCCCCTTGACGGGGGAGGGGATTTTGCTACCCGACGCGGCTGCCCTCTCCCGATTTTGGCGTCAGGGGGTTATCCGTTTTCTTTCCCCTTACGGGGAGGGGATTTCCCCTTCGGAAAAAACGGCGGCTGATCCTTTCAAACGGAACACGGATAACGCGGGGAGGTGCCCCCCATATATAGTCAAAGAAGGTGTTAAAATGGCACGCTTTCGTGCAGCAGTGGAAAAATTCCTCAAAAATTTCTCTCTTCTGCACAAAGAAAGTGCCTCCGTTTTGTACGAAATGACGAAGCCTGACGCGCAGC
>CAYZMU010000060.1:0-3465 GCA_964479595.1 uncultured Ruminococcus sp.
CGCGCGCAGCGAATCGACACCTTCGGGGTCATGCTCCGCGCGGTCGGGCGAAAACTCGGCGCGGCGGTCGCGGCGGCGGCGGTTTCCACATTGACCGAATCGCTTTCGGAAGACGCCAAAGTCACCTCCGCGGCTCTGAGCTACGAGGATTTAACGGCGCTCTACGGCAAGTTCACGGATTTTGACCTCACAACGATTGTCGCCTCGCCCGCCAACGCCGCCAAGATTTTGGCGTTTGCGCAGCTGTCCGACCGGGTCATGGAAAAAGACGGCGCGCTGACGCTGCCCTTCGGCGCGAAACTTATCAAGGACGCCTCTGTCGGGGAAAATCTGGTACTCGGGGTGTCGAAGGATTTCGCGCTGGAGTGTGTCGCGGGTTCGGATGTCCTGCTGGAAACCGACAGGCTGATTGACTGCCAGCTCGACCGCATCGCCGTCTCGCTGCGCGCGGGCTTTGAACCCCTCATGAGCGGCGCGGCTGCCGCTGTCAGCATCACCGGCTGAAAATTCGCGAATCAAAACCGGGCGCGTTCTCATACCGGCGCGCCCGGGCTTTTAGAAAGGGAGGAATCCTGATGGAAAAAGAGCAGCTGCTCAAAGAGCTCAACCGTTTCACGCGCCGCGAATTCAAGGAGGAGGAGGTCTATCTCTTCGACCTGATTCTCTGCGACAGCGAGGTGGACCGCGACGGGGACTGTTTTTCGAAGGAGGCGCTCGAGGAGCTGCGCGAGCGTTTCGTCGGGGTGACGGGGATTTTTGACCACGACCCCAAATCCGGCAACCAGACCGCGCGGATTTTCAAGACCGAAATTATCACGGACGAGGCCCGCAAAACGCTCACCGGCCAGCCCTACCGCGCGCTGAAAGCCTGCGCCTATATGCCGCGCACGCGCGCCAACCAAGACCTCATCACGGAGATTGACGCGGGCATCAAGCGCGAGGTTTCGGTGTCGTTTTCCTGCGGCAGGCGCGTCTGCTCCGTCTGCGGCACGAACCGCCTCAAGAAAAGCTGCCCGCACATCCCCGGCCGCGTCTACGAGGGGAAGACCTGCTACATGACCCTTGACGGCGTCACGGACGTGTACGAATGGAGTTTTGTCGCCATTCCCGCCCAGCGCCGCGCGGGCGTGGTCAAGACCATGGGCGGCGCGCAGAGCCCCGAAAACGCCGAAATTACGCGCCTTCAGGAGGAACTTGCCCGCGCGCGGGAGGCGTTCGCGCCGATGCTCACCCGCGATATCGCGAAACTTTGCGAAAAGGACCGCTGCGGGGAGATTCTCACACGGCTCTGCAAGGACATGGATTTATTCGAGCTGATGGACCTGCGCGAACAGCTGCTGAAAACGGACCCGCAAACCCAGCCCGCGCAGCTTTGTCATAAGGGGGAGAATGTCGCCGATTTCAAAACGTCAAAGGAGGAAACCGAGCATGGAGGGCTTTGTCACCGCTAAAATCCGCAAGCTCTTTCTCATCTTCGCGTGCGTGGAGGACTGCGGCAAGTGGGACGACTTCGTGGACGCCGCGATACTCAAAGTCTCGGGGGAACTGAAAGACGGCGCGGACAGTTCCGACCCGAGAATCAGTTTCTACTGCGCCGCCGTCGCGAACCTGCTCTACCACGAAACACTTTGCGCGCGCGGCTCCGCCCTGCCCACCTACGCGGGGGAGATTCCCGCCTCCGCAAAGGGCAGCTGCGATTTGGCGCAAAGGCTCGCCCTCGCCTATCGCGAAAACGCCGCGAATCTCCTGAAAGATAACAATTTCGCCTTCCGCGCCGTATAGAAGGGGGGTCAGACATGGCGTATCTTGAAACGGTTACCGAGCAAATCACCCGCGCGCTCACCGAGGCGGGCGCGGAGGTCTACGACGAATTTCGCTACCCCAAGGCCAAGCTCCCTGTGAGCGAATGTTTCGTGACCGTCGGCATCGAGCGTTTCGAGCTGAGCGAGCCATTCTCGGAAAAATATTTCCCGGCAATCCTGACGCTGCGGATTCGGCTGCACACGCGCACGGACAGCTTCCCCGCCCGCACAAGCATTCTCTTTGAGCTGACGGTGCTGCCCGTTCTGCGGCTGATGGGGCTTTCGATTCTGCGCGCGTCGCTGGGCGAGCTGCGGTATGATATGAGTTTGGCGCTCTATGTGCGGGAGGGCAAAATCGAGGTTTCCGCGCTGCTGCGGGCAGAGGAGGAGCAAAATGATTTACAGACTTGACACCGCCGCCGTGGCGCGGGAGGTCACGTTCGGCGAATATACGTTCCCGGTTGAGGCGTTTGAAATCGTCAGCGAGTCCGCGCTTTCCCAGCGTGTTCTCACCGACGGCGAAACGTCCTGTGAAGTGTTCGGCGCGAAGGACTGCGGGATTTCGCTCTCCTTTAGGATTCCGCGTTCCGACGGCGCGGCGCTTGAGACCCTCTTTGCGGCGCAGCGGGCGCGCACGCCTTTCGACTTCGCGCTCGAGGGGCTAAGTTTTGAGAACGCGCGGATTGTCCGGATTCACGCGGACGCGAAACCCTGCGCCCATGTCACGGAATGTACGCTGCTGCTGCGCGGGCAGTGGAAGGGGGAGTAGTTACGCAATTTCTTTGTAAACTAAAGCTCAGCGACGGCAGTTTGATAAAATTTGAACAGGCTGTGCGGTTTTCTCTGCGGCGCCGCCGCTATAGCCCTTTGGCTGTGTTTACCGCGGAATTTGCCCTTCCCGGGCCGCTTTCCGCCGAACCGGGAGACGTAAAAGTCACGTTTGACGGGCAAATTGTCCACGAGGGCTTCGCGGTCCGCGCGCGCGAAATCCTGAAAAACGGCACGCGGGTTTTGAGCCTTGTTTCGTGGAATTACGCCGCCGCGCTCCAGAAAATCCAGCCCCCGCCCGGCGTGCTCGGCGATGTGACCCTTGACGCGCTCATGCAAAACGCGCCCAAAACCGTCACTTGGGAGGCTGCCGGCGGCGGGCAGTATATCTTTATCCCGGAGCATTCGAACCTCTGGGACGCGCTCTGCGTCTTCAATTATCAGTTAAACGGCGGCCAGCCCTACCTGCGCGGGAGCAATACGGTCTGCGTGCTGCCCCGCGCGGGGGATTCCGCTGTTGAACTTCCCAAGCGAACACTTGTTCTGACGCGCGAGACGGATTTCCGAAACGTTATAAGCCGCGTGGAAATGGCGGACATCGACGGCACCCCCGGCGCCTTCACGGCGGTAAACCCGGACGCGGGCGGAATCGAAAGCGTGGCGCAAATGGCGTTTGACGAACGTTTCGCGCGCAATCCCGCGCTGGCGCCGCGCTACCGGATTGACCGCTCCGCCAGAGCTCTTCGTGTCCGGACAGCGGAGTATCAAGGGTTTCTGGGCGAGGACATCGGGGACCTTGTAAACATTCCGGGTGCCGGCCCCGCCCGTGTGAGCGAAATCACCGTCTCCGCCGACCAAAACGGCGTGCGCACCGCCGACCGTTTCTTCTCCGATC
>CAYZMU010000061.1:0-3325 GCA_964479595.1 uncultured Ruminococcus sp.
CGCGCGGGTGAACGCTGCATATCCTTGGTTTCCATGTTGGTTTCCCCCTTTTTCATTTTCTGCCCGTTTCCGGCGTTTTCATTCTACCACGAAACCGCCCGCCCGCGCAAGTGTTCCAAAGTTTTTTCGTCAGAATGCCGAAAATCCGCGCTTTTTATCCCCCGATTTTGCGCCCGGGCGGCGTGTTTTATGTCAGTTTCGCAAATTCCTTCACAACTGTTTCAAGACACAAAAAATCCCCCCGTCCTTTAACGGGGGGTCTTTTCGCTTTCTTCCGAAAAAGTCCGCTCGAAATCTTCCGCCGCTTCCCGCGCGTCCTTGCGCCCGTAGATCACCTCGTCGCAGGCCTTGACAAACGCGTCCGACACGGCCTCGGATTCGAACACAGGTTCCATTTCCTTCATGCCCTCGGTCTCGTCCAGTTTCCGCGCCGCCTCGTACTGCAGCCCGTTTAGTTTGTCCTCCGCCTCAAGACACGCGCGGGCGCTCCGGCTCAATGGAATGCCCTTCTCCACGCCCTGCAGCCGCGCCATCTCCTCGCTGTTGAGCAGGAAATCCAGCAGCAGCGCCGCCTCTTTGGGGTGTTCGGTGTCCTTGCTGACGGCGTACATCGTCGCGGGCTTGGCGTACCAGCCCTCGCCTTCGCGCTGCCCTTCCATCGCCGTGTAGGGCGCCGCGACAATCGTGTCGCCGCTTTCCCCGCGTTTGTCAAAATAGTTGACCGCGTCGCTGACCCACGAAACCGTCCCCGCGTAATTGCCGTTGTCGATCTCCGTGCGCCCGAAATATTCCACCTGCGGCAGCACTTTTTCCTCCGTCATGCGACGGTACATGAGAATCATATCCTCAAATTCGTCGACCCCGAACCGCAGCTCGCCTTCGGGGGAAAAGAAGCTCTCCCCGCTATGCTGCTCCTCGTAGGAGATGAGGTAGAGCCAGACGGATTTCGCCGCCCCCGCGATGGGGTAGACGCCGTCGCCGCGCATGACCTCAGCGGCCTCAAAGAGGTCGTCCCAAGTCCGCGGCACGTCCAGCCCGTAGCTTTCGTAGATGGTCTGGTTGATATAGACCGTCTCGGTGTTCATGGCAATGGGAATCGCGTTGAGGACACCGTTTCTGCGCCCGTAGTCGAGCTGTTCGGGCTCGAAATTGTCAAGCCCCAGCGTGAGTTTCTCCAGATCGTAAAAGCCGCTGCCGTCGGGAGAATACTGCCCCAGCCAGTCAAAGTTTATCTGCATGACGTCCGCTTCCGTCCCCGACGCCATCCGGACCTTGCTGCGCGCCTCGTAGCCCGACCACTCCGAATAGCTGCAGCTGACGCGGATTTCGGGGTGGAGCGCCTCAAACTGCTCCACCGCCGCGAGGGTGTATTCGTGCCGCGCGTCGTTGCCCCACCACGAAAGGGAGATCTCCGTGACGGCGCTCTGCGAGTTGACGACCGTATCCTCCGCGCAGCCCGCCAGCAAAACCGCGCCCGCGAGCAGCGCGCCCAGACAGGCGATTCGCCTCCGCATCAGGATTCACCTCCCATCGAGGGGTCATAGAACGTATAGGTATCCTTGCCGCCGCGTTTGGAGCGGTAGAGCGCGGTGTCCGCCGCCGTGTAGAGTTCCTTGAAGCTCGTGCCGTGCTCGGGGCAGAGCGCCACGCCGATGCTTACGGAGACTTTGTAGCCGCCGTCGCTGCCCGTGTAGTAATCCCGGAACGCCCCGCAGAGCGCCTCGCATTTCGCCCGCGCCAGTTCCCGCGCGTCCCCCGCCTGCGGCGCGAAGTTCATCAGCACACAGAATTCGTCCCCGCCGACTCGCCCCAGATAATCCTCCGAGGAAAAGACGGTCATGAGCGTCGTGCCGACGCGCGAGAGTACCTTGTCGCCGTAGGCGTGCCCCAAGGTGTCGTTGACGCCCTTGAAGTTGTCCACATCCAGCAGAATGAGCGCGTGACGCTGCTCCTGTGACGTGTCGCTTAGGCGGTTTTGCGTCTCCTCCTCAAAGGAGCGCTTGTTGAGCAGGCCCGTGAGCTGGTCCATATGCGCCTTGACGTCGAGCGAGGTGACCATCTCCGTGGCGACATCGGAGAGCTTGATGGACAAAAGCATGCCCAGCAGAATCGCGAAAAGCCCCGCCACAGCCGCCGTCAGGAAGATGTAAACCCGCATTTCGTTCTTCTCGTTGAGGATAATCCGTGTCGGAATCGAGCAGATGACGTTCCAGTCGTCGCAGCAGCGGTTGATGGTGACCAGATAGGAATCGTCCATCATGGTGGCGTCGTCGCGCCCGCTCACACGGTCCAGAATGTCCTGAGGGAGCGCCGCGCCAAGCTCGTCCGCCTCGTCAGAAGAGTAAATGATATCATAATTGCCGTCCGTGAGCCGAATCGACATATCGCTCAGCGTTTCGGGGTTGTCAAAGACGCTCTCTAATTCGGAGGTGTAGAAGGAGATGACCAGCAGCGCGTTTTCGTGCATTTCTTTTACATAATACACCCGCCGGAAATCCCCGCTGTAGCCCGCGGACCAGCCGTCGCGCGTGCGTTCCTGAGAAATCATGGCGTGCAGGTCCTCAAAGAGCCTGTCGCCGAACAGCGCCACCGTGCCGTTGGACATCTTCCCGACGGGGTGGTTGTCGCGGTAGACGATCGCGTAATCCACGAAATTCTCCATAATGCAGAGGCTGTAGAGTTCCTCGGAGATGGAGCGTTCTGTCGCGAGCGCCTCAAACTCGTCGTTTCCCGGGTCGGTCGCGTCGTAGGTGTAGCAGTCCTCGTCCGCGAAAGCCAGCGTGGCGATGGACTCCATGCGCGCGATATAGCTCTCCATATTGAGCTTCATCTGGACATTGAGCGAGGAGGTCAGCGAGCTTACCTTGCTCTTGAGGACCGTGTCGGTCTTGCGGATCGCGAGAACAGAGACGAGGAGAATCGCGCCCGCGACAATCACGGCGTAGCCCGCTATCAGCAGCGCCTTGATGCGCCGCATCTTCCGGATGCTTGTTAATTGCTTTTCCTTTTTCGCCACGCCGTTCCCCCCTTTCCGCGCCGCGTAGTTATTACTATTCTATCACATTTTGACGGCGTTTTCATGAAGAAATTGTGAACAGCGCCCGGAATCGGCGAATTTTCACCGTTTCCACACATTTCGCGTGAAAAGAAGGCGCCCCGCGAAACACGGGGCGCAAAAGCAGGAGTCGGAGGCACTTATGAAACAAGTTTAATTATCTTTGGAACGTTTGCGGAAGCAGAACGCCACAGCCGCCATCACAATGCCCAGGCACATGAGGTCAATCGGGGCGGATTCCCCGGTCTGAGGCGGCGCCGCGGTGACATT
>CAYZMU010000062.1:0-3267 GCA_964479595.1 uncultured Ruminococcus sp.
TGAATCTTAAGCCACCGCGCGCAGCGGTCGTATTGCTCTTTGGGCATATATTTGTACACCTCCGCGTAGAACGCCGGGCTGTGGTCGCGCCTTTTCAGGTGGCAGAGCTCGTGAATGACGACGCTGTCGAGGACTTCCCCCGGCGCGAGGGTGAGCAGGCAGTTGAAATTGAGGCTGCCGTCGCCGCAGCAGCTCCCCCAGCGCGTTTTCTGGGCGCGGATGGTGATTCTGCGGTAGTCTGCCCCGATTTGTTCCGCGTAGTACGCCGCCCTTTGAGGGATGATTTCCCCCGCGCGGCGTTTCATTTCCGTAAGATCTTCCTGCGTGAAAATCCCTTCCCTGAGCGCCTCCCCGCGCAGTTTCAGCTGCCGCAGCCGCGCGTCCTCCAGCCGTTTGGCGTTGGCTGACAGGAACGCCTCGATTTCGGGCAAAGGGCAGGATTTGGGGGCGCGCGCGATGACGGCGCCGTCGGGATAGACCCGCGCGGTGATAGTTTTGCCTTTTCTGCGTATGAGTTTCACATCCGCGCCGATACCTTCGATTTTCACGCCGCAAACCCCCTTTTTTGTAAACCATTGTACCATATTTCCCCTTTCGTGTCAAGCACTGCGGGAGGCTTTGAGTATGCAGATTCTGGTGATGTCCGATACCCACGGGCGGTACGATATTCTGCGTGAGCTGATTTTGTCGCACTGGCGCGCGGACCTGTTTATCCACTGCGGGGACGGCGAATACGAGGTGGAGAATTTCCGCTCCGACTACCCCGATCTGGCGCCGCGGCTGATTGCCGTGCGCGGCAACTGCGATTACGGCAGCGATCTGCCCTTGCGCGAGACCGTGCCGCTCCCCTACGGGCACAAGGCGGTGGTCGTGCACGGGCATCTGCAGCTGCGGGGCGATTTTGAGGAGAACATGATCCGCCTCGCGCAGTCTCAGAGCGCGGACCTTGTGTTTTTCGGGCATTTTCATCAGCGCGTGGAGACTTTCACCGACGGCATCACCTTTTTCAGCCCCGGCAGCGCGGCGCGTCCCAGGGACGGTCTGCCGCCCTCTTTCGGGCTGGTGGACGTGCTTCCCAGCGGAATTCTCACTTCGCACGGGGACGTCAAAATGACGGATTAGGGAAGAAAATCCGCTCTCGTTCATCTTTTATTCACGGTTTGTTCACAGAATATGCGGATTTGGGCGGTATACTTGAGCCGTGGGGCTTTGGCTCCACGGTTAATCCCCACAACTGTTTTGTTTCGTTTCTTCCTCAGCACAGGGCTGTCCGAATCAAAGCTCCCCTGCCGCGTGAGGATTTTTTTTAACCCCGAAAACGGCGAAAGGAGCGGGTTATGCGCTTTGAACTTCTGACAAAGGACGGGCACGCGCGGCGCGGGATTTTCCACACCCCGCACGGAGACGTGCAGACGCCGTGTTTTATGAACGTGGCGACGGCGGGCGCCATCAAGGGCGCGCTTTCCGCGCGGGACCTGGAAACGCTGGGCTGTCAGGTCATGCTCTGCAACACCTACCACCTCCATGTGCGCCCCGGCGAGGGTATTATCCGGCAGATGGGCGGGCTGCGCGGCTTTACGGGCTGGAAGGGGCCCGACAGCACAGGGCTGTCCGAATCAAAGCTCCCCTGCCGCGTGAGGATTTTTTTTAACCCCGAAAACGGCGAAAGGAGCGGGTTATGCGCTTTGAACTTCTGACAAAGGACGGGCACGCGCGGCGCGGGATTTTCCACACCCCGCACGGAGACGTGCAGACGCCGTGTTTTATGAACGTGGCGACGGCGGGCGCCATCAAGGGCGCGCTTTCCGCGCGGGACCTGGAAACGCTGGGCTGTCAGGTCATGCTCTGCAACACCTACCACCTCCATGTGCGCCCCGGCGAGGGTATTATCCGGCAGATGGGCGGGCTGCGCGGCTTTACGGGCTGGAAGGGGCCGATTCTCACCGACAGCGGCGGCTTTCAGGTATTCTCCTTGGCGAAGCTGCGCAAGATTCGCGAAGAGGGCGTGACATTCCGCTCCCACGTGGACGGGCGGGAGATTTTCATGGGGCCTGAGGAGAGTATGCGGATTCAGTCCGCGCTCGGCTCGACCGTCGCGATGGCGTTTGACGAATGTGTGGAGAACCCCGCCGATTATGATTACGCCGCGAAAAGCTGCGCGCGGACGGCAAGGTGGCTTTCCCGCTGCAAGGCGGAACTAAGCCGCTTAAACGCCGAACCGGGGACGCTGAATCCGCAGCAGATGCTCTTTGGCATCAATCAGGGCTGCACCTACGAGGATCTGCGAACCGCGCATATGCGGCAGATCGCGGCGCTGGATTTGGACGGCTACGCGATAGGCGGGCTCGCGGTCGGGGAGCCGACGGAAGTGATGTACCATATTATTGAGACGGTCGAGCCCGAAATGCCCGAAAACAAAATCCGCTATCTCATGGGCGTGGGGACGCCGCAAAATATCGTGGAGGCGGCCGCGCGGGGGATTGATCTCTTTGACTGCGTCATGCCCTCCCGAAACGCCCGTCACGCGACGGTTTTTACATGGTCGGGAATCATGCACCTGACCAATCGCCGCTACGAGACCGACCCTGCCCCGATTGAGGAGGGCTGCGGCTGCCCCACCTGCCAAAACTTCTCCCGCGCGTATCTGCGCCATCTCTTCAAGGCGGGCGAGCAGCTCGGCGGACGGCTGGCGGTGCAGCACAATCTCTGGTTTTACAACCACCTGCTGGGGGAAATCCGTTCGGCGATTGAGGAGGGGCGGTACGAGGCGTTCCGGAACGAACATTCCGAAAATCTGGGGAGAGTCCTCACCGCGCTGTAGAAGATTCCCAAAGCCGACCCCCTCCGATTTGTGCAAACTGCACAAAAATCATGTTTGATTTTCTGCGTTTTGAAACCTTGTCATGCCCGCGCGGATGTGCTATAATATAAGAAGCGAAGTATTCGCGAACCGAAAAAGACAGCCGGAGAAAAGGAGGACCTTATGAAACAGAGAACGCGAAACGGACTGATAAGCGGACTGACGGCGGCGGTGATGGCGGTGACCAGCGCTGTGCCCGCGCTCCAGACCGCCCTCGCTTCCACCAAACTGAGCGGCGGAGAGGGAATTGATGACGTCACCTTGCTTGTGGGCGATTCCACGGGCGCGGGGAATCCGCTGAAGGCAGATTCTGTCGAGGCGACTATTGCCAACTACACCGACGCGCGGGCGCTGGGGATTGCCTCGGAGTTCTCGGTGTTCATGAAGGACTACTTTATCCCGCATGA
>CAYZMU010000063.1:0-2550 GCA_964479595.1 uncultured Ruminococcus sp.
ATATGCGGTTAAACTGTCAGAAAACGGAACTGAATGAGGTATTGGGGGCGGTATCGAAGGCCGCCTCGGACAAGACCTCGCTGGAGGTGCTCGCCACGATACGGCTTTGCGCGAAGGAGACGTCGCTGGAGCTTACGGGCTATGATCTGGAACTTGGCATCCGCACGGAAATTCCCGCGCGCGTGGAGACGCCGGGCGTGGTGCTGGTCAGCGCGCGGCTGTTCTCGGATATCATCCGCAAGATGCCGGACGGGCTGCTCTTTCTGGACGTGGACGGGAATGAAGGCGCGCGGAGAATGACGATTCGCTGCGGCGAGACCGAGTGCAGACTTTCCTGCATGGACGCCGCGGAGTACCCGGAACTGCCGGATGTGGAGCAAAGCGAGGGGATTTTTCTGCCGCAGGCTCTGCTCAAGGGGATGATTGACCAGACGGTCTACGCGGTTTCGCCGGACGAGACCAAGCCCATTTTCACGGGCGAGCTGGTGGAGATTGAGAAGGAGACGCTGCGGCTGGTGGCGCTGGATAACTACCGCATGGCGATTCGCTCCGAGCCGTTCAAGGGCCATGACGACACGCGTTTTGTCGTGCCCGCGAAGGCGCTGCGGGAGATCCAGCGGCTGCTCAGCGACAGCGAGGACGAGAACCAGAGCCCGTGCCAGATCCGGCTGGACCAGAACCACGCGATTTTTGAGGCGAACCGCTATACCATCTATACAAGGCTTCTGGCGGGCGAATTTATCAACTACCGCCGCAGCATTCCGACGGGGGAGCGCACGGAACTGACCGTCGGGCGCAGGGAGCTTATCGAGAGTCTGGAACGCTGCGCGCTGTATATCACGCAGGAAACCCGCACCCCGACGAGCGTGCGCGTGGAGGACGACGGCCTTTCCATCACCTGCGCCAATGACTTGGGCGCGATTGACGACCGCATTCCCTGCACGGTGTCGGGGGAGAAATTCACCATCGGTTTCAACAACCGCTATCTTTTAGAGGCGGTGCGTTCGGTGCGCGGCGAGACGCTGAGGATGATGCTCACGGGGCCCGACCGCGCGGTCAAAATCATGGAGGCGCAGGGCGACAACTATATCGCGGTGGTCATGCCCGTGCAGCTGAGAGGGTAAATGGAACGGATTGAGGTAAAAATCAAGACGCCGTTTATCAAGCTGGAACAGATTTTAAAGCTCGGGGGGCTTACCGACACGGGCGGCTTTGCCAAGAATCTGATCCAGAACGGGCTTGTGAAGGTAAACGGCGAGGTCTGCACGCAGCGCGGCAGGAAGATTCGAAACGGCGACGTGGTGACGGCGGACCGCTTTGAGCTTGTCTGCGCCGCGCCGACGCAGTAGTTTCCTATGCGGGTGACCGCGCTCGAGATCCGGGATTTTCGCAACATCGCGCGGCTGAAAATAACCCCCCACCCCGCGCTCAATCTGATTCTAGGGGACAACGCGCAGGGCAAGACGAACCTGCTCGAGGCGGTGTGGCTCTGCACGGGCTGCAGGAGTTTTCGCGGGGCGCGGGAGAGCGATTTTTTCCGCGCGGGCGAGAAAACGTTTCATATCAGGCTGCGTTTTGAGGACAAAAACCGCGAGCAGCTTATCGAGCTGGACGCGCGGCGCGGCGAGGTAAGGCAGCGGCGCGTGGCGTTAAACGGCGTGACTTTGCCCGGGCCGTCGGGGCTGTTTGAGCGGTTTCGGTGCGTGGTGTTTTCCCCGGAAGATCAGGAGATTATCAAGGGCGTGCCGCAGAAAAGGCGGGCGTTCATGGACCTGAGCGGCTCGCAGCTTGAGCCGAAAATGCTCGGGATTCTGCGGCGGTTTGAAAAGCTCACGGCGCAGCGAAACGCTGTGCTGCGAAAGATAGGCGAAGGGCGGGCAAGTTTAGACGCGCTCAGAGACTGGGATGTACAGCTGGCGGAGGCGGGCACGGCGCTGAGCCTTTGCCGCGCGGAATATCTTGAACGGGTCGCGCCGTCCTGCGAGTTGCTTTATGAGACGGTGACGGGCGGGCGGGAAAAGCTGAAAATCGGATACCGTTCGAATGTCTTTGAGCGGCGGGATTTTGAGCAGGCGCCGGGGCGTCTGCGGGAGAAATATTATGAGGCGCTGAAGAACTCGCGGGCGGACGACGCGCGGGCGGGCTTTACGTCCAAAGGCGCGGGGAGAGATGATTTCTCGGTGCGTGTGGACGGGCTTTCGGCGCGGGAATTCGGCTCGCAGGGGCAGTGCAAGAGCGCGGCGCTGGTGCTGAAACTGGCGCAGGCGCAGGCGTTTTCGCGCGCGGGCGAGGAAAGCCCTGTGATTTTGCTCGACGATGTCATGGGGGAGCTGGACGCGCGGCGGCAGGGGCTGGTTTATGAGATGATACGGGATATGCAGGTGTTTCTGAGCGCCTGCGCGGACTGTCCGGACCATACGCCCGACAGCGCGGTCTTTCATATGAGGGGCGGCGCGGCGGACGGCGGCACAGAACCTTGCGCGAAAGAAGACGCCGAGCCCGCCGGGTGACGGGAGAACAACTTCCCGGCAGGGGGAAAACCTCGCGGGG
>CAYZMU010000064.1:0-2494 GCA_964479595.1 uncultured Ruminococcus sp.
GTCACCACGGTGACGCCGTCGCCGCCTTCTCCATACGCGCCCAAGCGCCAGCTTTTAACCTCCTTGACGCGCCCTAAATACTCCCAGACGCCCGCGCGCAGCTGCCCCGTGCCCTTGCCGTGGATAATCGTCACGCTCTCAAAGCCGCTCATCACCGCGTCGGAGAGAAAACGGTCTATCTCTGACGCCGCGTCATCCACCGTATACCCGCGAATATCAAGGCTTTGCCGCGATTTGCGCTCCGAGGCGGGCACGGCGCGTTTTACCACCGCCGCGGGCTTGTATTTCGGCTCTTGGGGCGCGTCCTCCAGCCGGATGTCTGTAATCGGCACTTTCACTTTCATAATGCCCAGCTGCACCTGCACCGTTTTTGCGTCCGGAAGCGCAATCACCGAGCCGCTTTTGTCCATGGAAACCACCCGCACCGCGTCCCCGATTTTCAGCGCGCGCGGCAGCTTGTAATCCTCCCGCGCGGCGTCCGTGTTTTTGTAAAGGCTCTCGAGCGTTTTGGCGGTTTTGCTCTTCGCCGCCCGCGTTTTCTCCTCAAAATCCGGCGCGTCCTTCTCTTTCCGCAGCGCCCGCAGCTCCTCGAGCAGCGCGGCGGATTCCGCTGAGGTCCTGTCCGCGGTCCGGCGCGCCCGCACCCGGATTTCCTCGAGCTCCTTGGCCTTTTTCGCCTCAAATTCCTCCCGCTCGCGGCGCGTTCTTTCCGCGTTTTCTTTCGCGTCTCTGAGCTGGCTTTCGAGTTCCTCCGCGCGTTTCTCCGCCCTTGTCCGCGCTTTCTCAAGCTCCGTCACGGCGTCCTCAAAACGCTTGCTCTGGCCGCTGAGCATCCCTTCCGCGCGGTCAAGGACTTCTTTCGGCATTCCGAGCGACTTGGAAATCGCGAAGGCGTCGGACTTCCCCGGCGAACCCGTAATCAGGCGGTACGTGGGGCTTAGCGTCTCCAAATCAAATTCGCAGCAGGCGTTTTCCACCCCGTCAGTCTGCAGCGCGTAGGTTTTCAGTTCCTGATAATGCGTCGTGACCATCACCAGCGCGCCTTTCTGGAGCAGACAGTCCAGCGTCGCCGCCGCCAGCGCCGCGCCTTCCACAGGGTCTGTTCCCGAACCGGGCTCGTCAATCAAAACCAATGTTTCGCTGTCCGCCGCCTCTAAAATCTCAATCTCCCTCAGCGTGTGCGCCCCGAAAGTCGAAAGACTCCGCTCAATGCTCTGCCCGTCCCCGATATCCGCCAGCACGCGCCGAAAGACCGCGACCTCGCTGCCGGAATTTGCCGGAATCATCAGCCCCCGCGCCGCCATCTCTTCCAGCAGCCCCAGCGTTTTCAGCGCGACCGTCTTGCCGCCCGTGTTGGGCCCTGTCACAATCAGCGCGCGGTAATTTTTGCCAAGCTCCAGATCAATCGGCACAACCTTCTGAGGGTCTATCAGCGGATGGCGGGCTTTCTTGAGCGTCACCGAACCGTCTTGAGAAATCGACGGAATCACGCCCTTTTGGTCAAAGCCCAGCGCCGCCTTCCCAAAGCACAGACAGAGTTTCGCGCATAAATCATAACTCTCCAAAAGCGCCGGGGCCGCCGCCTTGCACGCCGCGCAGAGTTCCTCGATAATCCGCTCGGTCTCCTCCTGTTCGCGGGTTTCAAGGAGGCGGATATCGTTGTTTGCCTCCACCGCCGCCATGGGCTCGATAAAATACGTCTGCCCCGTCGCGGAGGTGTCGTGAATGAGCCCCGCCACCTGCCCGCGGTACTCCGCCTTCACCGGAATCACATACCGCCCGTCCCGGATCGTGACAATGCTCTCCTGCAGCGCGTCCTTGAGCGCGGGCGAACGCAGCGTTTTCTCAAGCTTTTCGCGCAGTTTCTTCCCCGCCGCCGCGATCTGCCGCCGAATCCGCCCAAGCTCGACACTCGCCGAATCCGAAAGCCGCTCCTCCGACTCAATCGACCGCTCCAGCGCCGCCAGCAGCGCGGGCTGCGGGCTTAAACGCTCAAACCGCTCCGAAAGCGTGGTGCGCACGCCCTCGCACCTCGAATGCCATGTCCTCAAAGCGGCAATCTGTCCGCAGAGCCTTCTGACCTCGAGCAGTTCTTTAAGCGTCGCGCGCGCCCCGGTGCGCAGCCGTCCTAAAATCCCCTCGATATCCTCAAACGCGTCGAACCCCGGCCGCCCGAACCGCACCCAGAGCGCGGCGGCGTCTTCGGTTTCTTTGAGCGCCATTTCCACGCTTTCGCGGTCCGTCAGCGCCTTTAATTCCCTCGCCAGCGTCTTCGCCTTCTCGTTCGCGCAGCGCTCCGCCAGCATCTCCAATACTTTTTCACATTCCAACATCTTTTTAATTCCGCTCTTTGCTGTCGGGGATAGATATGTTATTCCCGAAGCAGGTTATGGTATCCTGACTGTTATGTTTGGGTGTTATTCGTAAAAGCAGTCCCCGAAGCTTTTTACTACCCGCCGTTTGTTTGCGGGAATTGTTATGTTATTCCCGCAGC
>CAYZMU010000065.1:0-2489 GCA_964479595.1 uncultured Ruminococcus sp.
CAGCCGGCGTACAGCCAGCCCGCGCAGCCTGTAATCAACACACCGCAGGCTCCGCCGAGACAAGCGCCGCCTGTTTACAATCAGCCCCCCGCCGCGGCGCAGACCGTGCCGGTTCTGGATGTGCCGCAGGCGCCGCCGAGACAGGCTCCGCCGACACCCATGCCGCGTTCGGCGATTCCGAACAATATCCAGACTGTACCCACCGCGCCCGCGCAGCCGACAGGAGCGCCGGTTCTGCCCGCGCAGCCGCCGATACAGAATATTCAGCCCGCGCAGCCCGTCTACAATCAGGCTCCGCGGCAGCCGGTGCGCAGAGAACCCGTGGCGCCGCAGCCGCTCTTTGTCGGGTATTCCGCGGACGGACGGCAGATTTTCCAGACATACGACCCGCTTGGGAACCCGATTCCCATCAATGAGCCGGTCTACAGCGCGCCGCCCGCGCAGCCGAGTCAGTCACCCTTTGAGGCGGTAAAGAACGGCGCAGCGGGGAATACGGATTCGCCGGTGCTGGATATGGACGAAGTGCTGCAGGCGATGGGGATTGAAACCGAGGAGGACAAGAAGGACGAGGGCAAGCCCATCGATTATGTAGAATACAAAGTTCCGGACAAGAAAAAGAAACCCGCGCCGCAAAAGCCCAAGGAACCCGAGGAGACCGCGCCTGTCAACGCGGCGGAGGCGAGACGGCGTAAGAAAGTTGACAAGCTCAACAAGGAATTTGAGAAGCAGCTGCGCTCGCGCGGCATTGACCCCAAGACCGGAGACGCGCTCCCGCCCAAGAAGTGAGAGCGCGCGCCGAACCGAACCGTACTCACAAAGCAGCGGTCGCGAGACGGCTGCTTTTGTTTGCCCGGGGTGTGACCGGGGGGAAAGAGGCGTTGACTGATGGAAGCAAAGGCGGAAGTGAAAGCCGCGCGCGGGGATTATTCGCGCGCCTATCTCAATATTGTGCTGTACGCGGTGACGGGCTCGCTGGTCTCGTTCGCGGCGTCGCTCATCGTTTCGTTTTTCGTGGACGAACCCCCGCAGTGGCTCACTCTGCTGCTCTCGTTCGCGCCCATGTACTGTGTGGCGTTCCCGATTTTCGGCGCGGTGGTGAAGAATCAGCCCAAAAGCCCGCCCGTTCAGCATAAGCTTTCGCTTGGAAAGTGGCTGCTCTGCGCGCTCATGGCGGAGGGCATCTCGATTGTGGGAAATCTCATCGGGCTGATTGTGACGAGCGTCATCGGCGCGCTGTTCTCTGTGGACACGGGGACGGATTTCATTGAGCAGGGCGTGACGGGGCCGTACGCGTGGCTTTTTATGGCAATCGCGGTACTGTGCGCGCCGGCGGTGGAGGAGACGCTGTTTCGCAAGACGCTGATAGACCGAATCCGGAAATACGGCGACGGAACGGCGATTGTGCTTTCGGGGCTGCTCTTCGGGCTGTTTCACGGCAATTTCTCGCAGTTCTTCTACGCGGCGGGGATGGGCATGCTCTTCGCGTTTATCTATGTCCGCACGGGGCGCGTGCGCTATACCATCGCGCTGCACATGACGATGAACTTCTGCGGGAGCGTGCTGCCGTTTCTGGTGGTGAAAGATTTCGACCGGATTCTGGAAATCGTGATGAGCGGGGATATCAATGAACTGCTCAGCAATTTCAAAATGCTGGTGCCGCTGCTGCTCTACGAGGCGTTTATTTACGGCGCGGCGCTCGCGGGCTGCATACTGCTCCTTGTGTTCCGAAAGAAATTTACCGTTTCGCCCCCGGAGGTTTTTATTCCGGTCGGCGAGCGGGTGAAGGCTGCGACGCTGAATCTGGGCTTTGTGCTGCTCGTGCTGTTCTGCCTGATTCAGTTTGTCACGAACGCGCTGGGCGTCTGAAAGGGGGGCTTGAGATGAAAAAAGCGCTGATACCTTTGGCGGCGGCGGTGCTGCTGCTGAGCGGCTGCGGGGGCGAAGAGGGGAGTACGATAGCGCAGGACGACCTGCCCTACGGCGCGACGCTGGCGGTGGACACAAAGAGTTACGCCGTGCCCGTGCAGTACGATTCCAGGAAAGTGCCCGCGGCGCTCCTGCAACAAGTCGCGCGGTATTATGACGCGATAGAGACGGAGAACGCGGAGGAATTCGCGGCGGTGCAGCTGCCGGTTTTCCGCGATTACCGGCTCAAGACGCTGCAGGGGCAGTATACGGAGGAAGACATTCTGGGCAACACGCACGACGCGGTGATTCAGACATTCGGGGAGGAATTTGAGTACGCGCTGATTGACATCACGGGGTTTGAGGAGGACCCGCAGACGGCGGAGGGCGCGAAGCTTTCCGCGACGCTCGACGGCATCGCGGAGGAGATGGAGGAAAGCAAGCCCTCGGACGTGACGGATTTGTACGTAAAGATGACGATTTCGCGGTATCTGACGGCGAAGGATTCCGGGGTGACGGGGGAGACGAACGACGTCATCGCGGACGAGATTCTCTACGCCGTGAAGCAGGGCGAGGATTGGTTT
>CAYZMU010000066.1:0-2457 GCA_964479595.1 uncultured Ruminococcus sp.
GGGAATTTTGATGTGGCGGTTATCGGCGCGGGACACGCGGGAATCGAGGCGGCGGTCGCGTCGGCGCGGCGCGGGTGCAAAACGGCGCTGTTTACGATATCGCTGGACAGTATCGCGAATATGCCCTGCAATCCGTCCGTGGGCGGGAGCGCGAAAGGCCATCTGGTGCGGGAAATCGACGCTCTGGGCGGTGTGATGGGCAAGGCGGCGGACGCGTGCTGTCTGCAGATGCGAATGCTCAATCTCAGCAAGGGCGCCTCCGTACACAGCCCGCGCGCGCAGGTGGACCGCCGCGCCTATCACACGCTGGTGAAATCGGTCTGCGAGCGCACGGAGAATCTGTACCTCATCCAGAGCGAGATAACCGAACTTATGTTCGATGAATCCGGGCGTGTGACGGGGCTGAGAAACGCCTTCGGGGCGGAATGGAACTGCAAGGCGGCGGTGCTTTGCGCGGGGACATTCCTGCGCGGCAAGGTCTTTATCGGGAAGACGTCGCTGGAGAGCGGCCCGGATTCACTTTTGCCAGCGCGCCTGCTCTCGGGGAGTCTTGGCGAAAACGGCATCGCGCTGCGGCGTTTCAAGACCGGAACGCCCTGCCGCGTGCACCGCGAAAGCATCGATTTTTCCGTGCTGCGCCCGCAGAAGGGGGACGAAAACCCGCGGCCGTTCTCGTTTTCGGCGAAACGGGGCTCCGTGCGCAACGATCTGCTCTGCCATATCGCCTACACGAACGAGGAAACCCACCGCGTCATTCGGGAAAGTCTTTCGCAATCGCCGCTCTACAGCGGGCTGATTGAGGGCGTCGGGCCGCGCTACTGCCCCTCCATTGAGGATAAAGTCGTGCGATTCCCCCAGCGCGAGCGGCACCAGATTTTTGTGGAACCCACCGGCGCGGACACCGAAGAGATGTATCTGCAGGGTTTTTCGACGTCGCTGCCCGAGGACGTCCAGCTCAGAATGCTGCGCACGGTGCGCGGGTTTGAGCATATCGCGGTCATGCGCTCGGCGTACGCGATTGAATATGATTGTCTCAATCCCGTCTGTTTGCGGCACACGCTGGCGTTCCGGGATTTTCACGGGCTCTACGCGGCGGGGCAGATAAACGGCACTTCCGGCTATGAGGAGGCGGCGGCGCAGGGGCTCATCGCGGGGGTGAACGCCTCCGCGTATGTAAAAGACGAGGAGGAACTTACCCTGACGCGGGATTCCTCGTATATCGGCACGCTCATTGACGACCTCGTGACCAAGGGCACGGACGACCCCTACCGCATGAACACCGCGCGCTGTGAAAACCGCCTCGCGCTGCGCCATTCCACAGCCGACGCGCGTCTGACCCCGATTGGGCGCAAGTACGGGCTGATTCCGGATGACGAGTGGGCGCGGTTTCGCTCGAAAATGGAGCATATCGAAACGGCGCGGGAGAAACTGCGCGGGGTAAACGTCGCGCCCTCGCGAGCAATCAACGCCTATCTCGCCGGGATAAACTCCGCGCCGCTTTCGGACGGCTGTCCGCTCGAACAGCTTTTGCGCCGCCCCGGCGTGGAGATGCGCGAGGTGCTCGATGTGCTGGGAATTGAGCTGAATCTCGACGAAATCGAAGAGGAGGAAGTCGCGCTGGAGATTAAATACGACCTCTACATCGCGCGGGAAAAGGCGCAGAATGAGCGGTTTTCGTCGCCCGAGCGCGTCAAGCTCCCTTATGATTTGCCGTATGAGTCGGTGCGCGGGCTCTCGAGCGAGGGAAGAGAAAAACTGCTGGCGCGGCGGCCCGAAAATCTCTTGCAGGCGGGGCGGATTTCCGGTGTTTCGCCCGCCGACATCGCCGTGCTGGCGGTCTGGCTGAAAGCGGGTGGCGCGAATGGGCAGCCTTGATTACGAAGAGATCTCCGCGCTTTTTGCCGCCAACGGCGCGGCGCTTTCTAAGGCTCAGTTTGATTCGTTTTGCGCGTACGCGGACATGATAGAGGAGGAAAACCGCCGCCAGAACCTTACCGCCGTTTCCGGGATTCGGGAGATTTTTGAGCGGCATTTTCTCGATTCCGCCATTTTGCTCCCCGAGATTCATGGGCGCCGCGGCATCGATATCGGCACGGGCGCGGGGCTGCCGGGAATCGCCCTGATGATTTTAAACCCCGAGCTGCGCGTCACCTTGCTCGACAGCGAACAGCGCAAAGCAGATTTCTGCGCCGCCGTTTTGCGTCAATTGCGTCTGGGCGGCGAGGCGGTCTGCGCGCGGGCGGAGGAGCTTTCCCGGGATGCGCGGTATCGCGAACAGTATGATTTCGCTGTTTCCCGCGCCGTCGCGAAGGGCAATGTCCTCTGCGAGCTGGCGGTGCCGTTTCTGCGCGTGGGCGGGCAGCTGCTGGCGCTCAAGGGCCGCGGCTTTGATGACGAAACCGAACGCTTTGCCCCCGCCGCGAAAACCCTGCTCTGCGAGCCGCCGGAGTTTACGCG
>CAYZMU010000067.1:0-2199 GCA_964479595.1 uncultured Ruminococcus sp.
TCCGCCGAAATCACATCCCGGATATTCTGCAGCCGCTTGAGCAGACTTCCCAGCTGCTCCGCCGACGTCACCGAAACCGTCGCCTCCAGCATGGCGTCGCCGTCCTTTAACTGGTGATAGTTAAAATTGGATACGGGCAGCCGCGCCTCGTTGATGACATTCGTGATATCTCCCAGCATTCCGATTCGGTTGACGCACAGCACCTCAATCTTCACCGCCATGCGCGCCGACGCCGCCTCTGAGCTCCACCGCGCCGGAATCCACCGCGACATCTCCGCGGGGTCGTTTTTCGCGAGCGCGTCTCTGTACTTGCCGCAGCTCTGCTTGTGAATCGAAACACCGTGCCCCAGCGTCACAAAGCCCACAATCGGCTCTCCCTGCAGCGGCGAACAGCACCGCGCGAACCGCACCTCGCAGCCGCTCAGCCCGTCCAGAATCACCCCGCCGTTTTCCACCGTCCGTTTCGTCTGCGCGGAAAGTTCCGGCTCGTTTTTCTTAAAGCGCTTCAGACAGCTCTCCCGGATGCGCGGCATGACTTTCTCAATGGGCAGCCCGCCGTAGCCTATCATCGCGTAGAAATCGTCCAGCGTCGTGCAGTGCGGCTGCCGCAGGTCCTCCTTGAGAATGGTAAAAAGCTCCTCTTCAGTCGGGTTTACGCGCTCCCTTCTGCATTCGCGCTCCACAATGGCCTTGCCCGCCGCGATATTTTCAGGTCTTCGCTCGCGTTTGAACCACGCGCGGATTTTCGAACGCGCCTCATTGGTCTTGACAATATCCAGCCAGTTGCGGTTGGGGCCTTTGTTGGGGTCTTTGCTCGTGATGATCTCGCAGATTTCGCCCGTGCTGAGCTGATAGGAGAGCTGCACAAGCTTTCCGTTCACCTTCGCGCCGACGGTTCGGTGTCCTATCTCGGTATGGATATGATAGGCAAAGTCAATCACCGTCGAACCCACCGGAAGGCTGATGGAATCCCCCTTCGGCGTCAGTACCACAACGTCTTCCGGCGCGATATCGTTCTTGATGGTGTTGACCAGTTCCTCCGGGTCGTCGCTCGTCGCCTGCGTCTCCAGCACCTGCCGGATCCACGCGATGCGCGAATCCATGTCCGTCTTGCCCCGGATATTTTCCTTGTACTTCCAGTGCGCCGCGATGCCGTATTCCGCGTCCGCGTGCATTTCCCAAGTGCGGATCTGCACCTCGAACGGAATCCCTTCCTTTCCCAAAACCGAAGTGTGCAGCGACTGATAACCGTTGGGTTTGGGATTGGCGATATAGTCCTTGAAGCGGTTGGGGATGGGGCTGAACATATCGTGAATCAGTCCCAAGACACTGTAGCACTCCGCCTCTGTCGTCACAATGACGCGCACGGCGTATTTGTCATAAATTTCCTCGATATTTTTGTGCTGAATATAAACTTTCTTGTAAAGCCCGTAGACGCTCTTGACCCTGCCCTCAATCTCGGGCGGCGTGACGAAATCCTCTGTCTGAAAGCGTTCCGCGATTTTACTCTTGATGGACTCAATGAACGCCTCGCGCTCTTCCTTGTTGTTGTCCAGCAGCCGCTCAATCTCCTCGTAGGCGGTGGAATCCAGATAGTAGAACGAGAGGTCCTCAAGCTCCTCCTGAACCGCCGTAATCCCCAGCCTGTGCGCAATCGGCGCGTAGACGTTCATGGTTTCATACGCGGTTTTCTGCTGCTTGTGAACCGGGCGGTACTGCAGCGTGCGCATATTGTGCAGCCTGTCCGCGAGCTTGATAATCATCACCCGGATATCCTGCGACATCGCCAGCAGGATTTTCATGACGTTTTCCGCCTGCTGCTGCTCCTGCGAGAAGGTCGGCACTTTTTCCAGTTTCGTCACCCCGTCCACCAGCATGGCGACATCGTGCCCGAAACGCTTCTTTACATCTTCCGTCGTCGCCTCGGTGTCCTCCACCACATCGTGCAGCAGCGCCGCGCAGAGCGTGTCGGTGTCCATCCCAAGCTCGAGCAGGATATACGCCACCGCCACCGGGTGATTGATATACGGCTCTCCGGAGGACCGCGTCTGACCCTCGTGGCACTGTTTCGCGTAATCATACGCCGCGATGAGCTTCCCGATATCGTACTGGCGGTCGTCCTTCAGAATCTTCCCTATCAGATAATCAATGCTGCACGGTATCTCTTTTTCTTCCCGCACGCTCTTCCCTCCTTCTTTT
>CAYZMU010000068.1:0-2001 GCA_964479595.1 uncultured Ruminococcus sp.
TGCGCAGCTCCTGACGGCTCGGGACCGGGTATTTTCGCCAGCGCCAGAATCTCCCGGTACGTCTCAGAATCCAGCAGGTTCTTCTTCTCCCGCACAGGCAGCCGCCTCACCGTGTCGTCCGCCGCGTCATATTCCAAAAGCCCCGTCTCCGCGAAAATGTCCGCGCAGATTCGCGCCGAACAAGCGTTCAAGCCGCCTTCCCGCAGTTTTGCCCCGATTGCGCCGAGCGGCTGCCGATCCGCCCCTGTAAGCTTATAAAACGCCTCCAGCTGTTTTCTGGAAGGGCACATTCTGCGGTAATACACAAGCGACGGCAGCGCTTCCCCGCGCCGGAAAGAATCGTAGGCGTTCATGGCGGCAATGTCCCGCGTTCTCTCACGCTCCGAAACCCGGAAATCCTCCGCCCGTATCGTCACCGCGAGCTCTCCGCGAAACTCCTCCACCTGCGCCGACACCAGAAAATCTCCCGTCATGCCCGCGCAAATCCCGCAGCCGCGCGGCCTTGTCCCGAACATTTTGACATTCAGCCGCTGCCCGTCCTTCACAGCCGTGATTTTGGTGTGCCTGTCCTCGCCAAAGCCGTAAACGCCCGTCACCGTCACTCGCTCCAGCACAAAAAGCGGCGTCTCGTTCCCTTCCCCGCACGGCTCGAGAATCTTGAGTCCGTTTAAGTTTTCAACTGTCAGTTCCGCGGGTTCTGCCTTGCACGCCGCGCGCAGGGTAAGCCGCGGCATTTGAGGGTGATTTTGCGCCGCGTAACGCTGCACCGCCGCCTCAAGAGTCTGAACATTTTCTTCTAAGACGCTGAAACCTCCCGCTTCCGGGTGTCCGCCGTAGCGTATCAGCAGCTCCCCGCACGCGCGCAGACAGCCGAACACCGAGAACGCCCCGAAACCCCGCGCCGAGCCGCGATATTCCTCCCCCTTTTTCGTGAGCAGGAAACAGGGCTTTCCGAACCGATCCTCCAGCCGCGCCGCCGCAATCCCGATAACCCCCGCGTGCCAGTTCTCCCCCGCGAAGAACAGCACCCTTTCGCAAAGTTTTTTCGGGCTCTGCCGTATCGCCTCGTGAATCTCCCTCAGAACCTTCTCTTCCTCGCTTTTTCGCACGCGGTTGAGCGCGCAGACAGCCTCCGCGGCCTTTCGCGCCTTCTCCGGGTCGTTTTCCATCAGAAGATTCGCCGCGAGCGAGGCGGTCGCGAAACGTCCCGTGGCGTTGATTCTCGGCACAATCCCGAACGCCGCGTCCCGTGCCGTGATTTCCTTTCCCGCTCTCAGCCCGCACGCCTCCAGAAGCGCCGCCAGCCCCGTCCTTTCGGTTTGAGTTAATTTTTTTAGCCCCAGTTTTACCAGATATCGGTTCTCGCCCGTCAGCGGCATCACATCCCCGATGGTCGCGAGCGCCGCCAGATCCCCAAAATCCGCCAATGCCCCACTATAATCCGCCGCGTCCAGCGCCGCCGCGAGTCTCAGCGCCACAACCGCCCCGCAGACGGTCTTATACGGCGAGAAACAGTCCCGCCGAAACGGGTCGATTACCGCGCACGCCTCCGGCAGAACCTCCCCCGGACGATGGTGGTCGGTGATGATTAAATCCATTCCGAGCGCCTTGGCTTTCTGTGCCTCCTCAATCGCCGAAATGCCGTTGTCCACCGTGATGAGCAGATCGCAGCCATTCGCGCGCAGTTCCTCGATTTTCTCCGCGCGCAGACCGTAGCCCTCGTCTCTTGTCGGGATATACCACCGCGCGTCCGCGCCCATCTCAATTAGTTTTTCATACAAAATCACAGTCGCGCAGACGCCGTCGCAGTCGTAGTCGCCCCAGACCCAGATTTTTTCGCCCTTTCCCACCGCCTCAAAAATCCGCTCCGCCGCCTTGCCCATGTCCGCCATCAGAAACGGGTCGGAGAGATTTTTTGTCTCAAGCGCCGGGTCAAGGTTTTCGACCCCCCGCCCAGCCAGTACCCGCGCCGCCAGCGGCGTGAGCCCGCGCTCTATAAGC
>CAYZMU010000069.1:0-2001 GCA_964479595.1 uncultured Ruminococcus sp.
CCAAAGGAGAATGAGATGGAAGTGAGTCAGGTCCTCCCCCGGCTCTGCGCGCTGGCGGGAGTAAGCGGGCGCGAGGAAAGCGCGGGGGCCGCCGCGGCGGAGATGCTGCGGGAGTTTGTTCCCGACGCGCGTTTTGAGAACGGCTCGGTGCTGGGGACGCTGCGGGCAGAGCGCGAAAACGCACAGACACTGCTTCTGTGCGCGCATCTTGACCGCGTGGGGTTCATGGTCACGGACATCACGAAAGAGGGCTTTCTGCGCCTTGCCCCGATAGGGGGCGTGGATAAAAGGATTCTGCCCGGGCAAAGCGTCACCGTGCACGGAACAAAGCCGCTGCGCGGGGTCATCTGCGCGATGCCGCCGCATTTGTCGCACGGCGCGGCGGAGCCAGAAGACAGCCCCGTTTACGCCGATGTCGGCGCGGCGGACGCCAAGGAACTTGAGGGGCTTGCGCGGCGCGGGGACACCGTGACTTTCGCGGAGCGCTTTGTGCGGCTCTCAGACGGGCTTTGTTCCGCGCCGGGGCTTGACAACCGCGCGGGTGTCGCGGCGCTGCTGAAAACCGCCGAACTGCTGCAAAAGGACAAAGACCTGCCCATGGATGTCGTGTTCGCCTTCAGCGGCGGGGAGGAACGTTCGGGCCGGGGCGCCGCGATCCTCGGCGACACGGTGAAGCCTCAAATCGCCATTATCGCGGACACCACTTTCGGCGCGTGTGAGAATGAACCGGAACCGCGTGAATGTTTCGCCCTCGGCAGCGGCCCCGCCATCGGGTTTTCGTCGGTACTGTCGCAAGCGCTCAGCGAGGCGCTCGTAAAAACCGCCCGGCAGAACGGCATACCGTACAGCCGGGAGATCATGCCGCAGCGCACGGGCACGGACGCGGACACGCCGGAACTCGCGGGGGCTTTGTGCGGCACGGTTTCGATTCCGCTGCGCTATATGCACACACCCGCGGAAATCGCAGACTTAGGCGACATTGAGCAGACCGCGAAACTGCTCGCGGCTTTCGCGCGGAGCGAGGCGCTCTTGGAGGGCACACTGAATGGGAAACTTTGATTTTGCGCTGTTTTCGGAACTCTCCGTGCTGCCCGGGGCAAGCGGGCGCGAGGGCGCGGTGCGCAATTTCCTGCTCCATAAGCTGCGGCAAATGGGTGACATTGAAACGGACGGCATCGGGAATATCCTTGTACGGAAGAAAGGCGCAAAACCCGCGCGGCATACGGTGCTTTTCTCCGCGCATATGGACGAGGTCGGGCTGATGGTGACGCGGATTTGTTCCGACGGGCGGCTGGAATTCGATACGCTGGGGGGCGTGGACCCGGCGGCTCTGGCGGGGCGCGAGGTGGTTGTCGAGGGCCGCGGCGGGCAGATCCCCGGGGTGATCGGGACAACGCCCGTGCATCATCTCAAAGACAAAGACGGAGGGCTGGAGCTGCCCGAAATGCGGATAGATGTCGGCGCGCGGGACGACAAGGACGCAAAGGAACTCGTCGCGCCGGGGGCGTGGGCGGTGTTCGCGCCGTTTTGCAAAAAACTTTTAACGGACAGCTTCGCGGCGCGCGCCATTGACGACCGTTTCGGCTGCTGCGCGCTGCTCTCGCTGCTTTGTGAGCCGCTGCCGTACGACACGATGTTCGCGTTTGTGGTACAGGAGGAACTGGGGCTGCGCGGCGCGACGGTTCTGGCGCGTGCGGCGCGGCCGGAGATCGCGGTAATACTGGAGGCGACGACGGCGGCGGATATCGCGGAAATTCCCGAAAGCGGGCAGGTCTGCGGGCTCGGCGGAGGGGCGGTGCTTTCCTTCGCGGACGGGCGGACGGTCTATGACGGGGAGCTTTATGAGAAAGCGTCGCGGCTTTTTGAGGAAAACAATGTGCCGTGGCAGACCAAGACGAAGATCGCGGGGGGCAATGACGCGGGGGCGTACGCGCTCGCGGGGGCGCGGACTGTGGGGCTCTCGCTGCCCTGCCGGTATCTGCACGGGCCGGTGAGTCTGGC
>CAYZMU010000070.1:0-1986 GCA_964479595.1 uncultured Ruminococcus sp.
TGACACCGATGACCGCGAGGACGGAGAGAAGCGGCGGGAACGCGACGTCATTTTGCCCGCAAATGAGGTCAATCCCGCGCCCGGCGAGAATCGGCACCGCCAGCGTGAAAACGACCGTCACGGCACTGAGCAGCAAGGTAAGCAAAATCCGGAAGCGGTAGCGTTTAAGCCCCCGCAGGACTCGCGCAAACGTTTTCATTTTCGTCCTCCTTTCCGTTCTGTCTCGCGGCGCCGTAAATCTCCCGATAGACCGCGCAGTTTCGCAGCAGCTGTTCGTGCGTGCCCTGCGCCTGCAGCACGCCGTCCTCAAGGACGAGGATTTTGTCCGCGCGCAGCACCGCCGAGGCGCGCTGGGAGACGAAAAACACGGTCGGGCGGTAAGAAAGGCGCGTGACGGCGTCGCGCAGGCGGCTCTCCGTGATGGCGTCGAGCGCGGAGAAACTGTCGTCGAGAATCAGGATTTCGGGCTTTTTGACCAGCGCGCGGGCAATCGTCAGCCGCTGGCGCTGTCCGCCGGAGAGGTTGCGCCCGTTCTCCTCCAGTTTTGCGGAGAGTCCGCCTTCCTTGCCTTCTATGATATCGAGCGCCTGAGCCGCGCGCAGCGCCTCCGTCAGATCATCGTCCGACGCGTTTTTGTCGCCCCAGAGGAGGTTTTCGCGAATCGTGCCGCGAAAGAGCGCGGATTTTTGCGCCGCCACGCCGATTCTCGCGCGCAGATTCTCCTTCGGGAAGGCTTTCGCGGGGGCGCCGTCCAGAAGAATCTCGCCGCTTTGGGGCTCATAGAACCGGGCGATGAGGTTGACAAGAGTGGTCTTGCCCGAACCCGTGCCGCCGACAATGCCGATAAATTCCCCCGGCTTCGCGGTGAAGGAGACATCCGAGAGCGCGGGCGCGGCACAGCCCGGGTAGGTAAAGCTCACGTGCGAAAAGCACACAGTTCCGCGCTTTTGCGGTGGAACATCCGGCGCGGTTTCCGGTTCGGGCTGAATCGTTCCGGCGTCGAGCAGCGCGCTTAAACGTTCCGCGCAGGCGAAGCTTTTCGTCAGCGTGAGGACGAGATTGGCGAATTTGATAAGTTCGACGAGAATCTGCGACATGAGATTATAGAGCGCGACGACCTCCCCCGTGGTCAGCGCCCCGGCATTGACGCGCACGCCGCCGACCCAGAGCAGGGCGATGACGCCGGCGTTGAGAATCAGGGTTGTGAGCGGATTGAGCAGGGCGGAGATTTTCCCGACCCGCTCCTGAAGAGCGCAGAGCGCGCCGTTTTCCCGCGCGAAATCGGAAGTTTCGCGGTCCTGCAGCCCGAAGGCCCTGATCACCCGCGAGCCGCTTAAAGTTTCGCGCACGCGCAGTGTCACGCCGTCCAGACGGTTCTGAATGTTGCGGTAGCGCGGGACGGTGAACGCCATAATCGCGAAGACGCAGACGGAGAGCAGCGGGATGACGACCGCGAAGACCAGCGCGCCTTTGACATCGACGGTGAACGCGACGACCATCGCGCCGAGGACGATAAAGGGCGAGCGCAGCAGCAGCCGCAGTGTGAGATTGACGCCGTTTTGCAGCTGGTTGACGTCGTCGGTCATGCGGGTGATGATTTCCGAGGCGCCCAAGGCCTCAAAATCCGCCCGCGGCAGCGCCATCACGCGTTTCATAAGCGCCGCGCGCAGCTGCCCCGAAAAGCCGGTTGCCGCCTTCGCCGCGAAGTACTGCGCCAGCAAAGTATTGCTCAGGCTCACGGCGGCGAAAAGCACCATGGTGAGCAGCATTTTGAGGATATAGGGCGTGTCGCCGCGCGCGATGCCGACGTCAATCATTTCCGCGACGACCAGCGGCACGAGCAGTTCAAAGAGCGCCTCGAGCATCTTAAAGAGCGGCCCCAGCACGCACTCTTTCTTGAAATCTTTCAGAAACGGCAGCAGTTTTTTCATCTTCTCCCTCCCGTTTTATGATACCACAACCGCGCGCGGTGTGTCAAGGGCTTTG
>CAYZMU010000071.1:0-1965 GCA_964479595.1 uncultured Ruminococcus sp.
CCCTCACACGTCCAGATTGACCGCGTACTTGGCGTTGGTCTCAATGAACCGCCGCCGCGGCTGGACCTTGTCACCCATGAGGATCGAGAAAACCTCGTCCGCGCGCATGGCGTCCTCCATGCGCACCTGTATCATCGTGCGCGTCTGCGGGTCCATCGTCGTCTCCCAGAGCTGTTTGGGGTCCATCTCCCCCAGGCCCTTATACCGCTGCACGTCGGGTTTTGCGACCCCTTTCTGCGCAAACTCCGCGATATAGCGGTCCCGCTCCTCGTCCGTGAACGCGTAGTGAATCGTCTTGCCCTTGCTCACCTTGAACAGCGGCGGCTGCGCGATATACACATTCCCGTTCTCAATCAGCCCCCGCATATACCGGAAGAAAAACGTCAGCAGCAGCGTGCGGATATGACAGCCGTCCACATCCGCGTCCGCCATGATAATCACCTTGCCGTAGCGCAGTTTCGTGATATCAAAATCTTCCCCGATGGATGTCCCCAAAGCCGTCACCACCGGCTGCAGCTTGTCGTTGCCGTAGACTTTGTCTATCCGCACGCGCTCGACATTCAGCATTTTTCCCCAAAGCGGCAGTATCGCCTGATAGCGCCGGTCGCGGCCTTCCTTCGCCGAACCGCCCGCGGAATCGCCCTCCACGATATAGATTTCCGAATACTCCAAATCATGCTCGGAGCAGTCCGCCAGTTTCCCCGGCAGCGAACTCGATTCCATCGCGGATTTTTTCCGCGCGGTCTCTCTCGCCTTCTTCGCCGCCTCCCGCGCGCGCCGCGCCGCCAGGTTCTTCTCAAAAATCAGCGCCGCCGTTTCGGGGTTCTCCTCGAGATAATCCATGAGCCGCTCGCCGACAATCGTCTCGACAAACGTCCGCACTTCCGGGTTTCCGAGTTTGACCTTCGTCTGGCTCTCAAACTGGCAGTCGGGGAGCTTCACCGACACAATCGCCGTGAGCCCCTCGCGCACGTCCTCGCCCATGAGCTTTTCCTCGTCCTTTAGGAATCCGAACTTTTTGCCGTACTCGTTCATCACTTTCGTCAGCGCGTTTTTAAAACCCGTTTCGTGCGTGCCGCCGTCAATCGTGTGAACATTGTTCGCGAACGAAAGCAGAACGGGGTTGTAGCCGTCGTTGTACTGCATGGCGATTTCCACCGCGCTGTCGTCCTTCGTCCCCGCAAAATAGATGACGTCCCCGCCCAGCGCGACCAATCCCCGCGTCTTGTGGATATGTTCAATAAACTGCCGGATACCGCCCTCGTAGCAGAGCGTTTCGCCTTTGGGGTCGGCGCTGTCGCGCAGGTCCGAAATCTCGATGGTCAGCCCCGCGTTCAGAAACGCCTGTTCGCGCATTCTGGAAAGCAGCGTCTCATAGCTGAAAACGGTCGTCTCCGTGAACATCTCCGGGTCGGGCTTAAACGTCACCATCGTGCCGTGTTTGTCGCTGTCACCCGTGATTTTAATCTCCTCGTCATACTTGCCGCGCTCAAACCGCTGAAAATAGCTGTGCGTGCCGTCCCAGACCGTAAGCTCCAGCCACTGCGAGAGCGCGTTGACCACGGACGCCCCCACACCGTGCAGTCCGCCCGCGACTTTATAGCCCCCGCCGCCGAATTTTCCGCCCGCGTGCAGCACCGTGAAAACCACCGTCGCGGCGGAGATTTTCTCCTTCGGGTGAATGCCCACGGGAATCCCGCGCCCGTTGTCCGTCACGCGGATGATATCCCCGGGCAGAATCTCCACTTTGATATGCGTGCACCACCCCGCGAGCGCCTCGTCAATAGAGTTGTCCACGATTTCATAGACCAGATGGTGCAGTCCGCCCGCGCCTGTCGTCCCGATGTACATTCCCGGGCGTTTGCGCACCGCCTCGAGCCCTTCCAGCACCTGGATTTCGTTTTCGCTGTAATCCGCCGCGTCAATGATTTCCGCCAAGTTCAAAACTCCTTTTTTCTATCCGCT
>CAYZMU010000072.1:0-1867 GCA_964479595.1 uncultured Ruminococcus sp.
GTTTTCGCCCGACCGCGCGGAGCATGACCCCGAAGGTGTCGATTCGCTGCGCGCGTACCGTTTCGTAAGTCGCCGTAATCAGCCGCCCGTATTTCTTGATGGGGACTTGTTTCGCGGCCTCCTTGATTTCCGTCTTGCTCAGTACAGCGCCTTCCGCTATCTCCTCGGCGTAGGAGACCGAACCCTCGCTCACGGAAATCCCTGCGCAGGAAGTGCCGTCCGCTTTCGCGACCGCCGCCACCAGATGCGGCAGCGTGGACTGCTCCAGACCGCTCCTTACCGCCCTGCGGACAAACTCGGGGAAAAGCACCGCGCTCTGAGTGGTGGTGAAGAACTTCTCCACACGGTCGCAGCCCGGCCCGCTCACACGGATGTCAAAACGCTTGAGCTGGCGCTCGAACGCGTCTAAATCCTCAAGCGGCGTCCCCGCGTACTGCGCGTCGGGGTCCAGGTTTTTCAGAGCCTCGGAAAAGCTCTGCCCCGCGAGATGGTACATGCCTTTTTCTAATCGGATGGAATCGTACATAAATCTTCTCCTTTCATCTGTGCGCAGAGCAGTTCAATCTGCCGCGCCTGCGCGTTTTTGAGCCTCGCCTCGGCGAGTTCGCGCTCGTCCTGTAAGTTGATGTGCTGCCATTCCACGGCGGGCTCCTCGTAAATCCCGCTCGCGCGCAGCACAGCGCGGGCGATTTTGAGCAGAACCGGCGTGAGCGCGCGCCTGAACGCCTCCAGTTCCGAGGTCAGGATATCCGCCTGCTGCGCCGACATCCGCTCTGTCGTCGACCACGAAAGCCCCAGCAGAAACGGCGGAATGGAGAGTTTGGAGACAATCTGCTCGAGCAGCTGGCGCACGGGGACATTCGTGTCCATGAGGCGGTTTTCCGCGCCGATGACCTTGATATCCACATCGCCGCAGGTGACAAAATCCCGCGCCTCTCCGCAGCGCTCCGCCGCCGTGCCCTCCGCCCACGCGCGGGCGATTTCCTCGGTGTGTTCCCTCGCAAACCCCGCGTCGCGCTCATCGGGATGATAGGTTACAGCGTAGCGGATATTCCCCGCGCGCTCGTAGTTGGCCCCGATACAGCGGTAGACCGTCAGCAGAATCTCGCTTATCCCCGAGAGCCCGCGCAGAATCGAAACCCCGCGCACCGAGCCCGCGGGCGGGTCGAGCGCCGCGAACAGCACGCGTTCGGGATTGGCGACCGCTCTGTACGCCCCGCGCGCGTCCATCGTCTCAAACACCAGTTCCCCACCGCTGTCCTGCCGCACGCGCAGCGCCTTGGGATGTACCGTGCGAAGCCCCGCGGGGTTTCCGCGCCCGTCGCAGATGAGCTCCGCGCAGGCGTTTCCGTACGTCAGAAGGCTGTCGAGCATCTGGTCGCAGAAAAGCCCCAGCGACGCCTCCATGCCGTTTACCCGCGCCGACGCCGCGAAACGCTCCAGAATCTCTGTCGCGCGCTCACTTTCCCCGCGCAGCGAAAATCCGCCCGCGAGTCTTGTAATCTTTCGTATCGCCGCGTCTATCACCGGAACTTCAGCCCGCAGCGCCTCATAAAGCTCGTACTCCGGCAGCGTCTCCGGCACCGGCGCCGGCGTGAACACCGTCTGTGCCATGGGCGGCTTCCGCGCCCGTTTTCTTTCCATACCTTTCCTCATCTTTTTTCACCTCGTGAATGGATGTGGTGGATAACCCCTGTGTAATCGCCCGGTTTTTTGATTCGAGAAGATTCGTTTTCGCAAACTGTTTTCTTTTCGCCCGGTATCGGAAGTGATTCGTAACTGTTATGCTTTGGTGTTGTCGGTAAACGATACCTTCATTCAGGTTATGCTGTCCGTAAAAGTTATGTTTGGGTGTTATCGGTAACTG
>CAYZMU010000073.1:0-1673 GCA_964479595.1 uncultured Ruminococcus sp.
CTGCTTTGCGGGCGGTTTCTGGAACTCGGCAACCTCAAGGAGGCGGCGCGGGAAAGCGGCGTTTCGGACAGCGAGACGGCGCGGCAGATTCTCGAACAGCCCAAAAGCCGCGCCTATCTCAGGAAACTCTGCGCGTCGCCCCCGCTGCCGCTGCGCGCGCTGGTGGTCACGGGGCTGTGCAGGCTGGCGTTTGGCTCGGCAAACGACGCGGCGCGGCTGTGCATGGGGGACGTGGCGGCGGAAGAGCTGAAAAGTCTGGATCTCTTTGAGGTTTCGGAGCTTAAGAAAGACCGGAACGGCGGGGTGGAGGTCAAGTTTTTTGACCGGCAGCGCGCGCTGGAAAAGCTGCTGGAATGCGCGGGGCATGACGAATCCGAGGGCGCGGCGGGAGCGCTTTTGACAGCCCTCGGCGCGGGAGGCGAATGAGCCTTGGACGCACCCGCGTTTTCCAAAAAGCAGCTTCTGGCGCTCAGGTGGTGGCGCAGCCCCGAAACGTCCCGTTATGACGCGATTATCTGCGACGGGGCGGTGCGCTCGGGGAAGACCTTCGCGCTTTCTCTGGGGTTCGCGCTCTGGAGCTTCGCGCGCTTTTCAAACGAAAACTTCGCGCTCTGCGGCAAGACCATCGGCTCGGTGCGGCGCAACATTCTCCCCGCGCTCACCCGGGTGCTGAAAGAGCTGGGCTTTGTCATTCAAGAGCGGGCGTCGGCGGGGTATTTTGAGGCGGAGCTGGGCGGGCGGAAAAACCGCTACTGGCTCTTCGGGGGGCGCGACGAATCCTCCGCGGCGCTGATTCAGGGGATGACGCTGGCGGGGGTGCTGCTGGATGAGGTCGCGCTCATGCCGCGGTCGTTTGTGGAGCAGGCGCTGGCGCGCTGTTCGGTCCCGGGTTCCAAAATCTGGTTCTCCTGCAATCCCGACCGTCCCTCGCACTGGTTCTACCGCGAATGGATCTGCGAGGCTGAAGAGAAGAACGCGCTCTATCTGCGCTTTTGCATGGACGACAATCCCGCGCTGAGCCCGGCGGTCAAGGCGCGCTACGACAGGCTCTATTCGGGCGCCTTTCACGACCGCTATGTCAAGGGTATCTGGGCGGCGGCGCGCGGGCTGGTCTACCCGATGTTCTCCCCGCAAATCCATCTGCGCGAACCTTCAGGAGAGCCGGAGCGCTATATCATCTCCTGCGACTACGGCACGCTCAACCCCACGTCTCTGGGGCTCTGGGGGCTTTGGCGGGGCTGCTGGTACCGACTCGCGGAGAGCTACTACGACGGGCGCAAAACCGCGCGGCCGCGCACGGACGAGGAACATTACAGCGCGCTTTCGGCCCTTGCGGGGGCGCGGCGTATCGAAGCGGTCATCTGCGACCCGTCCGCCGCGAGTTTCATCGCCTGTATCCGCAGGCACAGCCGCTTCGCCGTCATCGCCGCGAACAACGATGTGCTGAGCGGCATTCACCGCACGGCGGACGCGCTGCGAAACGGCGAGATTCTCATCTCCCCGCGCTGCAAGGACACTATCCGGGAATTTTCGCTCTACAGTTGGGACGAGAAGGCCTCCAGGGACGCGCCGCTCAAAGAAAACGACCACGCGATGGACGATATCCGGTATTTTGTGTATACCGTTCTGGAGCGGCCCGGGGCGGGGGATTTCTACGCCGCCTCGCTGCCCAG
>CAYZMU010000074.1:0-1659 GCA_964479595.1 uncultured Ruminococcus sp.
CCTGCCGTGGGGTTCGTGGGCTGTCCGTTAAAAGTTACTCCGCGCCGCTGTCCTTTTCAAGCAGCGCGCCCAAAGACCCCGCGAGCCCCGCGACGCCCTGAATATCGCTCGGAATAATGATCTTTGTCGCCTTGCCGTCCGCCGCCTTGGCAAACGCCTCCAGCGATTTGAGCCTGATAACCTCGTTGGTGGGCGCGGACTCGTTGAGCTTCTGGATGCCCTCCGCCGCAGCTTTCTGCGTCAGCACAATGGCCTCCGCGTCGCCCTGCGCCTCCAGCACTTTCTTCTGCCGCTCCGCGTCCGCGCGCAAAAGCACCGCCTGCTGCTGCGCCTGAGCCGACAGAATGAGCGCCTCTTTATCCGCCTGCGCGCGCAGGATTTTCGATTCCTTTTCGCCCTCCGCAACGAGAATCGCGGATTTCTTCTCGCCTTCCGCCTGCAGAATCTTTTCGCGGCGTTCCCGTTCCGCTTTCATCTGCTTCTCCATGGCGTCCTGAATTTCTCTCGGCGGCAGAATGTTCTTGAGCTCCACGCGGTTGACCTTGATGCCCCAGCTGTCCGTCGCCTGATCGAGCTGCGCGGTGATCTTGGAGTTGATGCTGTCGCGCGAGGTCAGCGTGGCGTCCAGCTCCATCTCGCCGATGATGTTTCTCAGCGTCGTGGCGGTTAGGTTTTCCAGCGCCGCCATCGGGTTCTCAATGCCGTAGGTGTAGAGCTTGGCGTCCGTGACCTTGAAGAAGACCACGGTGTCTATCTGGATGGTGACGTTATCCTTGGTGATGACGGGCTGGGGCTTGAAATCCACCACCTGCTCCTTGATATTGACAATCCGCGCCACACGGTCGATAAAGGGCACGAGAAAATGCGGCCCCGTCTTCCATTCGCGGAAGAACGAGCCCAGCCGCTCGATCACGTAGACGCTCGCCTGCGGCACGATTTTGAGGTTCATGATGAACGCGATGAGAATCACCACAATGACAATCAGCGCCACAACCAGCGCCCCGGAACTAAACGCCGCGCCGGCAAAAATCGGCAGATACATAATGTTTGCTCCTTCCTTCGGTCAGACAGAGGGTTTGACGATAAGCTTCGCGCCCTCAACACGGCTGACGGTCACCTGCGTGCCCTCTGTCAGCACACAGCCCGTCTCCGAGACGGCAATCCAATCCACGTCGCCCAGCCGCGCGCGCCCCGTTCCCGTCTGAGGGTTTACCTCCTCAATAATGACCGCGCGCTGTCCGGTTTCCCGCTGCGTGTCGAGTTCCCCCGCGTCCTTTACGCGGAGCCTGCGCAGAATCGGCCGCGTCACCAGCAGCAGCGCCACTGAACCCAGCACGAAAATCGCGAGCTGCCCCACAAAGCCCAGATGAAACAGCGCCGCGACAAACGCCCCGAGCGCGCCCACCGCGAACCAGATGCAGATAAGTTGCTGCGTAAACAGTTCCGCCGCCACCGTGGCAGCAATCACCACGCCCCAGAAAATCAGATACCACATGATGCCGCGCACTCCTTCCTACACGAAACCCTCCGGCTCCATTCTCATTATACCACACTCCCCCCTGAATTTCAAGCTTTTTTCGCCCGCTGTTTGTTAGCGGGGGCAGTTTTGTTATTCCCGAAGCCGGATATGTTATTGCGGGTTGTTATGTTTGGGTGTTG
>CAYZMU010000075.1:0-1634 GCA_964479595.1 uncultured Ruminococcus sp.
AACGAAACTGTTCCCGATGACCAAGAGCGGGTACAAAAAGATCAGACGCCAAGCGCCTTTTGCGACTCGGTGTAAAGCCGCGCGTAGAAGCCGTTTCGCGCCATGAGTTCGCGGTGTGTGCCCTGCTCGACGATTCTGCCCTGCCGCATACAGAGAATCCAATCCGCCTCGCGAATGGTGGACAGCCGGTGCGCGACAATGAAACTGGTCCGCCCCTCCATCATCTTGGCGAACGCGCTCTGAATCTTCACTTCCGTGCGCGTGTCGATGGAGGAAGTCGCCTCGTCGAGAATCAGCATGGGCGGCAGCGCGAGCATAAGCCGCGCGATGCACAGGAGCTGGCGCTGCCCCTGCGAAAGCCCGCCGCTGCCCTCCTCCAGAACGGTGTCGTAGCCCCGCGGCAGGCGCGTGATAAAGCTGTGGGCGCGCGCCGCTTTCGCCGCCGCGATGATTTCCTCTTCCGTGGCGCCCGGGCGGCCCAGAGCGATATTTTCGCGCACCGTCGCGGTTTTGAGCCATGTGTCCTGCAGCACCATCCCGATATTGCGGCGCAGACTCTCGCGGGTGAGATTCCGGATATCCTCGCCGTCGATGGAAATGACGCCCGAATCCGCGTCGTAGAACCGCATGATGAGGTTGATAAGCGTCGTTTTGCCGCAGCCCGTGGGCCCGACAATCGCCACACGCTGACCTTGGCGCGCCGTGAAGCTGAGCTCGCGCAGCAGCGGGCGGTCCTTGTCATAAGAGAAACAGACGTCCTCGAATCGGGCGTTCCCCTCGCAGGTTTCCAGCATACGCGCGCCGGGGCGTTCGGGCGGCTCCAGAGGCTCGTCAATCAGCGCGAAAACTCTCCCCGCGCAGGCGAGGGCGTTCTGCAGTTCCGTCACGACACCGGAGATTTCGTTAAAAGGTTTGGTATACTGATTGGCGTACGAGAGAAAGCTCGAGAGCTCCCCGACCGTGATCTTGCCCGCCACCGCCGCGAAGGAACCCGCCACGCCGACCGCCGCGTAGACTAAAGAATTCACAAAGCGCGTCACGGGGTTGGTCAGGGAGGAGAAGAACGTCGCGCGCCGGGAAGTCGCCGTGAGCGTGTCGTTGAGCGCGTGGAAGGTCTCCATCGTCTCCTCCTCGCGCCCGAACGCCTCGACCGCGTCGCGGTTAGCGACCATTTCGTTGAGGAAGGCGGTCTGTTCGGCGCGTTCGCGTGCCTGCTTGCCGAACATCTTGTAGGTGCTCTTGGCGATGACGGCGGCGGCCGCGAGCGAAATCGGCGTCATGACGACCACGATGGACGCGATGAAGGGATTGAGCCCGAACATGATGAGGAGTGTGCCCAGAATGGTCAGGGCGCTTGTGAAGGCGTTGGTGAAGCCCAGCAGCAGCCCGTCCGCGAGGGTATCGGTGTCGGCAATCAGCCGGCTGACGATTTCCCCGCCGCGCACGCGGTCAAGGTAGGAGAGGGGCAGGTGCTGCAGCGCGGCAAAGGCGCGGTCGCGGATATCGCGGACGACGCCGAAGACGACCTTGTTGTTGAGCACGCCGCAGAGCCACTGCGCGAGCGAGGAGAGCAGCACGCTGACACCGATGACCGCGAGGACGGAGAGAAGCGGCGGGAACGCGACGTCATTTTG